>NZ_AP012330.1:600000-1200000 GCF_001025215.1 Bifidobacterium pseudocatenulatum DSM 20438 = JCM 1200 = LMG 10505 | reverse complement strand
ACCATCGACGTCGGCATTACCGGTCATGATCTGCTGCTCAACTCCGGTACGGATGCCAAGGAGCATATGGAGCTTGGCTTTGGCGCTTCAACGTTCCGTTTTGCAGCCCCCAATGATTCTCCGATTAGCAAGCTCGAAGATATCGAAGGCAAGCGCGTCGCCACCAGTTTCGACAAGCTTGTGCATGATTATCTGGCTGAGCATGGCATCAACGCTGAAACCGTACACCTTGATGGTGCCGTCGAATCGTCAGTGCAACTCGGTGTGGCTGATTTGATCGCCGACGTGGTATCCACGGGCACCACGCTCCGTAACGCCGGCCTGCGTATTTTCGCGGAACCGCTGTTGCATTCTGAAGCTGTGCTCATTCGTTCCCCGCGTCTTGCTGAAGATGATGATCGTTTGACGATTCTTAGCCGTCGTCTGCAGGGCGTGCTCACTGCTCAGCGTTACGTGCTCATGGATTACGATATTCCAGTCGAGAAGGTTTCCGCGGCTGTGGACATCACGCCTGGATTCGAAAGCCCGACGGTTTCCCCGCTTCATGACAAGCAGTGGGCGGCCGTGCGTGTCGTTGTGCCGAAGGCCAAGGTCAACCAACTCATGGACCAGTTGTATGAAGTTGGTGCTCGTGGCATAATCGTCACCGCTTTGCAGGCCTCGAGAATGTAATATTGCTCGAAGTATGAGCAAACTGATTATCAAAAAACAGTACAGTCCGGAACCGCGGGATATCTATTTCACGGTTCCGAACCTTATCAGCCTGTTGCGAATCATTTCGATTCCCTTCATCTCGGTATTGGTCTCTCGCCATGAGATGGTGCTTGCATTGATTGTGCTTGCGCTGTCGGCGGTGTCCGATGGCTTGGATGGTCTGATTGCACGCTCGTTCAATCAGGTGAGCAAAATCGGGCAGATCCTCGATCCTATTGCAGACAGATTATTGATTTTCTGCAGTATTCTCGCGCTTGGAGTCGCTGGCATCATTCCATGGTGGATGCTGATCGTCGTCGGATTGCGAGATTTGATCATGGCGATTCTTGTACTGGTTTTGGCGCAGCGTGATTACGGTCCGCTGCCGGTGCATTTCGTTGGAAAAGCAGGCACCGCCATGCTGATGATTGCCATTGTCGCCTTGATTTTCGCAGATATCTGGTCTAATTCGGCTACGGATACTTTGCATTTGTGTGGTCTCGCCACCGGCATATGGGGTGTGGGATTGTACTGGCTTGCCGGCTATATTTACATACGTCAGGGAATCCAGCTTCTGAAGAACGATAAGGATTGACTCACATGATGCATGATGCTCCGGAACGTGCGTCGTTCCCGGTGTCTCCGGAGAATACGCCTACGAAGCGGCGCGCCGTTTTCTCGGCGTCCTTCGCCGGGCTGACTTCGCATCATGTGCAGCCTGATATCGTGACATCCACTTCGCGCAGAAGGCGGAATCTGGATGATGACTCATTGCGGCTTATTGACGATTTGACCAATCGTCCGATGGACGTGATGTACACGGACTCGAGGTTGGCCACCAAAACTCCGTCATTGTTTTCGGTCTGGTTCACCCGGGTTTTGGTATTCCTTATCTGCATTGCCGTAGGCACGGCGGGAAGCGTGTTCGTCCGACAGCTGAGTACCGATCCACGTAAGGAAGTACGCAAGCAACTGTCAAGTCAGTTATCTGATCAAACGAAAAACGTCGAAACCCTCACCAAAGACGTGAACGCGCTGCGAGCCCGGGTTGAGGAGGAATCGAAATCCGTGTCGAACTGGTCTCTGAACCAGACCATACAGGATGACGAAATGGTCAATGGCGTACTTCCTGTGCAAGGCGAAGGCATCACGCTCACCATCGCCAATCCAATATCGGTGAGCGGAGACAACGCGGATTCGTCACTGCCAAGGGAAAACGGCAGCCAAGTCCGTGTGGTCACGGATTCCGATCTGCAGGTGCTTGTCTCGCTGCTTTGGCAGTCCGGTGCGGAGGCGATCGCCATTAACGGGTATCGTCTCGGTGTGCAGACTTCCATACGAACGGCAGGGACGACGATCCTTATCGGCGTCAATTCCGTGCAAAGCCCCTATCGCATCGAGGCGATCGGCAATTCCAGTGCGCTTGCCAATGCGGTGAGCAAGAAAACGCAAAAACGTTTGTACGATGATTTCAAAGAAGCCGGTATCTATCCGCAGGTGAGCAGAAGCAAATCGATTACGCTGGAAGCGGCGGTGACCGGCGAAGTGACATATGCAAGGAAGGTCAAGTAATGGCAGCGGTCTTGGGACTTATCATAGGCGTGGTCATTGGCGTGTTCGTCCGGCCGGACATTCCCATTGCGCTTCAGCCGTATCTGCCGATTATGGTGCTGGCGGCGCTCGATGCGCTGCTCGGTGCCGCCCGAGCCTATTTTCAGCGTAGCTTTTCCGATAAGGTCTTCGTGATTTCCTTCTTCTCGAATGTTATTACGGCAACATTGTTGGTTTTCCTAGGCAACCAGCTTGGCGTCGGTTCCCAGCTGCAGACTGCGGTCATCGTCGTGCTCGGCATTCGAATCTTCACCAATGTGTCATCCATCCGACGTTTCATCTTCAAGGGATGACGGCGTATGAGCAGACGCAACGATGCCAACAAGGATGTACTCTCCAAGATCCACGAGCAGATCGTCAAAGACCAAAACAACGACAGCACCCAAACCGGATCGTTTCCTGTGGTCAGGCGCAAACCGAAGAGGGTTTCGCTGAATGCGAAGGCCACTCGCGCGCGCCTGTATTCAAGCGTGCTCGTAACCGTGCTTTGCGCGTTGCTGGGCTTCAGCTACGCTATCCAGCTGAACAACACGACCTCCACATATGAGACGATGAGCGAGGACGAGCTGACCAAGCTTATTAGCGAAACGAGTACGCAGGTGCAAAAGCTCGAACAGCGTAAAAGCGAACTATCCAATCAGCTTGACTCTCTGAAGGATACCGCCGACAAGAACGAGAAGGCAGCGGAAATCGCCAGGCAGAACGCTGAATCGAATGGCATTCTTTCCGGGCGTTTACCAGTATCCGGCGAAGGCGTGGTCATCCGTATTTCTAAAGGATCAAAGCGAGATATTGACGCGTCGATTTTATTCACCCTACTTGAGGAACTACGCAATAGCGGCGCGGAAGTCATTGAAATCAACGATATTCGCGTGATTACCAGTACATACATCAGCGATACGGCGGACGGTCTCGATTGCGACGGTACGAATATCAAGGCGCCGTTCATCATCAGGGCGATTGGAGACAGCGACAATCTGCAGAACGCGGTCAATCTCGCTGGAGGCGTCGGTTCACGTTTGAAAGTGAAATACGGAGCCACCGTGTCGATCGTGCCATCCGATAAGGTGGAGATCACGTCGACACGAAGCGCGCCACAATACACGTACGCGCATGTCGTCGAATAGCATCAAATACGATCCGTTAAAATATAATCGCGCTGTAGCATGCTGTTCACTCTTTCAGCGTGCCGATGTCTGCACTCAACCCTATCTTGTTCATCGTTGACATACAGTCCAGGCCTGCACATTAGTACCGCGGACCCCGATAGCAAAGGACAACTCATGGCTGAACAGACCATCTCCATTACACTCAACGGCGAAGCGAAGGAGGTGGCAGCAGATCAGACTGGCGTCCAGCTCTTCGCGGAAGACAAGAATATCATCGCAGTGCGTCTTAACGGCGAACCCCGCGACCTGTATACCGAACTGCACGACGGCGACGTCGTGGAACCGATTGCATTGGACAGCGAAGATGGCCTGGCCATCATGCGTCACTCCGCAACCCACGTTATGGCACAGGCCGTTCAGGAGATCCGTCCTGATGCCAAGCTCGGCGTCGGCCCGGTCATCAAAGACGGTTTCTATTACGATTTCGATGTCGAGACTCCGTTCACTCCTGACGATCTTAAAGAGATCGAAAAGCGCATGCAGCGCATTATCAAGTCCTCCCAGTCCTTCCGCCGCCGCGTGGTGACCGAAGAGGAGGCTCTGGCAGAAGAGTCCGATCAGCCGTACAAGATTGAACTCATCAAAGACAAGGAAGCCCACCTCGATCCAGAAGCCGCCACCGAAATCAGCGGCAAGGAACTGAGCTTCTACGACAACGTCGACCGTGACGGCAATGTGGTGTGGAAGGATCTGTGCCGCGGACCGCACCTGCCGAACACTCGCTATATCAAGGCGTTCAAGATCGAGCGTTCTGCAGCCGCATACTGGCGCGGAAGCGAAGCCAATCCGATGCTGCAGCGCATCTATGGCGCGGCTTTCGCCACTAAGGAGGACCTCAAGGCATATCAAACCCGCCTTGAGGAGGCCGCCAAGCGTGACCACCGCAAGCTCGGCGCGGAAATGGATCTGTTCTCCTTCCCGGACGAGATCGGTCCGGGCTTGGCTGTGTTCCATCCGAAGGGCGCCGCTGTGATCAACGCGATGGAGGATTACTCCCGCGAAATGCATCGCAAGCACCACTACAGCTTCGTGCAGACTCCGCACATCACCAAGGGCGGTCTGTATGAGACTTCCGGCCACCTGCATTGGTACAAGGATGGCATGTATCCGGCAATGCGTTTGGACGAGGAAAAGGATGAGAACGGCAACGTCGTCAAGCAGGGCTTCGACTACTACCTGAAGCCGATGAACTGCCCGATGCACAATCTGATCTTCAAATCCCGTCAGCGTTCCTACCGTGAGTTGCCGTTGCGTCTGTTTGAATTCGGCACGGTGTACCGCTACGAAAAGTCCGGCGAAGTGCATGGTCTGACCCGTGTGCGCGGCTTGACTCAAGACGATTCCCACATCTACTGCACCCGCGAGCAGATGAAGGACGAGCTGAAGAACCTGCTGACCTTCGTGCTTGGTCTGTTGAAGGACTTTGGTTTGGACGACTTCTATCTGGAGCTGTCCACCAAGGATCCGCACAAGTACGTCGGCTCCGACGAAATCTGGGAAGAGGCCACCAATACGTTGGCTGAAGTCGCCAAGGAATCCGGACTTGAACTGGTTGACGATCCATGCGGCGCAGCCTTCTATGGTCCGAAGATCTCCGTGCAGGCTCGCGATGCCATCGGCCGTACGTGGCAGGTGTCCACCATCCAGCTTGACTTCAACCTTCCGGAACGTTTCGGCTTGGAGTACATCGCTGCCGATGGCACCCACCAGCGTCCGGTGATGATTCACCGTGCACTGTTCGGCTCCATTGAGCGTTTCTTCGCCGTGTTGCTGGAGCATTATGCCGGTGCTTTCCCGGCGTGGCTCGCTCCTGTCCAGGTGCTTGGCGTGCCCGTTGCCGACGAATTCGCCCCACACCTGCAGCAGTTCATTGCCAGCTTGGAAGAGGAGACGGTTCGTTGCGAAATCGACATGTCCGATGATCGTTTCGGCAAGAAGATCCGTAACGCTTCCAAGTCGAAGGTGCCGTTCATCCTCATCGTCGGCGAGGAAGACATGAACAACAACGCGGTAAGCTTCCGCTTCCGTGACGGCAGCCAGCTCAACGGTGTGCCGGTCGATGAGGCCAAGGCGCAGATCATGACCGTGCTGAAGAAGCGCGTTCAGGTCAACAACGTCGACGATTTCAAGGCCGCCATCGCAGACTGATCTGATTCGTTCACGTTCGGTCGCATACGGTTATGAATTATGGGGGCGTGCAAGCATCACATACTGACGCTTGCACGCCCTTTTGCTTTCCGAAGAACAGGAATTCGCATGTTAGAACATCTCCGTGCACCATTCAAAAGACTTATCGAGCCATTCGCCAAGGCACTGGTATCCCTTGGCCTGACAGCGAATGCGGTGACGGTTATTGGCGCTATTGGAACCATTGTGGTGGCTTTCGCCACTGGCATTACGGGATGGTTGTTCGCCGGAGCGGTGGTGCTGACGTTGCTGGTGCTCGCCGATTCCCTGGATGGCTCAATTGCGGCACTGACCACGGGAGGCACCCAATTCGGTGCTTTTTTGGATTCCACATTGGACCGTATCGCTGATTGGGCATTGCTTGCCGGAGTGGTCATCTTCTTCATCCTGCATGCCGATTGGTGGTATGACATCAACCGGTCAAGCCCGGATTGCATTAGTTGGATTGGTATCGCCGCAGCCATGGTGTCGATGATGACGTCGTTCGTGACGTCGTATGCGCGCGCCCGTGCCGAATCCGTCGGTTTCGAAGTGAAAAACGGCATTGCAACGCGTGCCGACAGATTGGTCATCATTCTGGTGGGCATGGCGATTACCGGGCTCACGCACCAAGGGTTATGGCTGGCCATCGCCATGGTATTGCTTGCGGTTTTGGGACTCATTACCGTATTCCAACGCATTCTTGAGGCTCGTTGCCAGATGGCCGTCGGTCATAAGACGTATCAGTTGTGAACCGGCTGCATGAAACGGCCGTTGACGCGCCTGACATACGTATGTCGGGCGCTTTGTCTTAGAACCGCTTTAGAATCGTTTCGTTTGAAACATCCGCAACCTGCCTAGGAGCATTATGTCAGGTCATTCCAAGTGGGCGACCACCAAGCACAAGAAGGCCGCCATCGACGCAAAGCGTGGCAAGCTGTTCGCCAAGCTGATCAAGAACATCGAGATCGCAGCACGTATGGGTGGTGGCGATCCTGACGGCAACCCGTCCCTGTACGACGCCATCTACAAGGCCAAGAAGGCTTCCATGCCTGCCGATAACATCAAGCGCGCAGTTAAGCGTGGCTCTGGTGAAGAAGCCGGCGGTGCCAACTATGAAGATATCGTCTATGAGGGTTACGCTCCCGCAGGCGTCGGTCTGATCATTGAATGCCTTACCGATAACCGTAACCGTGCGGCCGCCGAAGTGCGTTCCACCCTGACCAAGGGCAATGGCTCTTTGGCTACCTCCGGTTCCGTGAGCTTCAACTTCGAGCGCAAGGGCCAGATCATCGTTCCGGCCGAGGGCGTCGATTTTGATGATCTGTTTGAGAAGGCCGCAGAAGCTGGCGCTGAAGATGTTACGGACGACGGCGACGTGTTCACTGTCGTCACCGGTCCGTCCGAGATGATCGACGTTCGTAAGGCCCTTCAGGACGCTGGATTCGATTATGATTCCGCTGATCTGGTCATGATGCCGAAGAACGAGGTCGAATTGACTCTCGAAGATGCCCAGAAGGTGTCCAAGCTGATCGACAACCTCGATGATCTGGACGACGTGCAGAACATCTACTCCAACTGGACCGCCTCTGACGAGGTCATGGCTCAGCTTGACGAGGAGTAATCAAGCGTGATTATTCTTGGCGTCGACCCCGGGCTGACTCGCTGCGGGGTCGGCGTGATCGAAGCCGGCGCATACCGCCGGCTTTCTTTTATTCATGTGGACGTGGTACGTTCCGATCCGAAAATGTCGCAGGACTTACGTCTGTTAGCCATCTATAACGGTTTGGTGGAAAAGATCGAACGGTTCGCACCGGATACGGTGTCCATCGAGCGTGTGTTTGCACAGGAGAATCGCAACACCGTACTGGGGACTGCACAGGCCGCCGGACTGGCCATGCTGGCTGCGGCCCAGAGGGGCATTCCCGTCGCCTTGCATACGCCCACTGAATCAAAAATGGCGATTACCGGCAACGGCAAGGCCGAAAAGATTCAGATGGAACGCATGGTCGCCCGTATTCTGGGGCTCAATACCTTGCCTAAGCCCGCCGATGCCGCCGATGCGTTGGCTATAGCGATTTGTCATGCGCTTCGCCCCGCAGGCGCGTTACAGGGGGGAGAGCGTGAACAACACTTGACCGATGCACAGCGTCAATGGGCTCTGGCCTCACAGAAGGCGGCGCGACAACGCGGCGTCCGTAGGGGAATGTAGACTATCGAACAGATGTTCTACAGTTGTATGCGGGAGGTGACGGCATGATAGGCATGTTGCATGGCCAGGTCGATTTCATTGACGCCGCTTCGGCGATTATTGAGGTCGGGGGAGTGGGATATGAGACCCGTATGCCTTCGGCGGATTTGGCGTCCATGCACGCTGGGCAGACGGTGAAGGTATACACGTCATTGAATGTTTCGCAGGATGCGATTACATTGTATGGGTTTTCCTCGCTTGCTTCGAAACGCATGTTTTTGCAATTACAGAAGGTCAGCGGAATTGGTCCGAAAGTCGCGCTTTCCTTGCTTTCGACGTTGCCTCCGGAACGTTTGGCGAAAGCTGTGGCGGACGGGGATGCCACCGCGCTGGCGAAGGCGCCTGGTCTAGGCAAGAAGGGTGCGCAGAAGATTATTCTCGAACTCAAGGGGTCCATCGATCTCAGTCAGATCGAGGGGGCTTCCAAAGAGGTTCGTTCTGCGGAAGATGCCGGTTCGGAACAGGTCGTGGAAGGTCTGATGTCACTAGGGTGGCGTCAGCAGGATGCCTTGCATGCCGTGCAGACAGTCTGCGAGAGCAATCATATCAATGTTCCATTGAGGGACGATGATGTGCCCCGCGTGCTCAAACTTGCATTGGCTTCTCTTGACCGAGGTAGGTGAAACGCATCATCATGACGAACGACGTCGCATTCGAACAGTCGAATACCGGTGCCAATGAGGAATCGCTTCGCATGGTTTCCGCGTCGCCTGTCGGCAACGAGCCGGTAAGCGATGAGGAACTGCGTCCTCACGTCCTCGATGGTTTTATTGGACAGCCAAGACTCAAGGCGCAATTGCAGCTGTTTTTGGATGCTGCCCGTAAACGTGACGTTCCCCCTGACCACATCCTGCTGGCGGGGCCTCCGGGCTTGGGAAAAACCACGTTGGCCATGATTGTAGCCAACGAGCTTGGAGTGCCGATTCGAGTCACTTCCGGACCTGCTATCCAGCATGCTGGTGATTTGGCCTCGATTCTAAGCTCCCTTGACGCAGGGGAGGTGCTGTTCATCGACGAGATCCACCGCCTTCCACGAGCGGCCGAGGAGCTGCTGTATATCGCCATGGAGGATTTCCGTGTTGATGTGATGGTGGGCAAAGGGCCGGGTGCTTCCTCCATTCCCCTTACTTTGCCGAGATTCACGGTGATTGGCGCCACCACTCGCGAAGGCATGCTGCCATCACCGTTGAGGGCTCGTTTTGGTTTTACCGCGCATCTTGACTTTTATCCGCATGAGGAGCTTGAAAAGCTCATCGAACGATCCTCTTCGGTGCTGGGCATCAGTCTCGAAGAGGGAGCGGCCCATCAGCTTGCCATGCGTTCAAGGGGCACGCCGCGTATCGCCAACCGATTGCTTCGCCGCGTAAGGGATTGGGCCATTGTGCACGATTTAGAAACTGTGCATCCGGACGATGTCAAGGAGGCGTTGGCACTGTACCAGATTGATACCGAGGGCTTGGATCGTTTGGATATTGCGGTATTGAAAGCCATTGTCACCAATTTCAACGGCGGTCCGGTCGGTCTGAACAACCTGTCGGCCATGGTCGGTGAGGAATCGGAGACCGTGGAAACGGTGTGCGAGCCGTATCTGGTCCGAGAAGGATTCCTTGTGCGCACCCCGAAAGGGCGTGTGGCGACGCGCAAGGCATGGGATCATCTCGGCTTGACTTCTGACGAATCTCAGGTTGATGTCAGCAAGCTAGCTTAGACTCGGTGTTCTGGACATAGAGTCCTGTTCGAGCGTCCATCCCAAGGAGTTGTGCTTTGGATTACATGTTTCTTATCGTCATCATTGTCGTCATGTTTGGCATGATGTTCTGGCAGTCCAAGAAGGCTAAGCAGCAGCAGGCCGAGCGTCAGGATTTCCGTGCCAACCTGCAGCCGGGCACTGAGGTCATCACCATTGGTGGTGTGATCGGCAAGGTTGTTTCCGTCGATACCGAATACGAGGAGATCGTCATCGATTCCGAAGGCTCTCAGATTCGTTTCGGTTTCAACGCCATCAGCCGCGAATACGTGCGTCCTGCGTACGTACACGACGATGAGGTCGATGAAAACGGTAATCCTCTTTCCACCGATTCCACAGACGAAGATCAGGCTGCTCAGGAGCCGATTGAAGGCGAAATCGAAGCGGCGCAGACTGAGACCGAGCAGAAGAACAGCTGACAAGCTCATTAAGGCATCGGCGAAAATCTCATTTTTGAGGTTTTCGCCGATTTTATTCCTGACGGAAACCTATAATGCAAAGTGCCGTAGCACTACAAAAGAAGGACAATACAGTCATGGCATCGTCGGATATTACCGTTTCCGGTCTTAGCAAGATTGGAAACGAAAACGCCGAGTACCTTGTTTCAAAGATTCGCACCATTCCGGGATTCCCCAAGGAAGGTATTCTTTTTCGTGATTTCATGCCTGTTCTGGCAGATGCGCGTGCCTTCGGATTGCTACTTGACGCACTCGAAGCCGCGTTGCCGGTCGCTGCCGATGAATTCGATATCATCGCAGGTTTGGAAGCCCGCGGATTCCTTTTTGGTCCTGCGTTGGCAGCGCGCCTGGGCAAGGGCTTCATCGCAGTGCGCAAGGCTGGCAAGCTTCCTCCGGAAACCGTTAGCGAAAGCTATGACCTTGAATATGGGCAGGCCACCGTCGAAATCGAGACGAATATCGTGCATGAGGGATCTCGTGTGCTTGTCGTTGATGATCTGATTGCCACTGGAGGAACAGCGCGTGCGGCTGCTTCGTTGATCGAAAAGTGTGGCGGCACGGTGGCAGGTTTCAGCTTCGTCATGGAGCTTGTCGGCATTGGTGGCATGGCATCGCTGGGAGACTGCCCGACAAGTTCACTGATCACCATGCCTGCGTGAGTTAAGTACATTCTTCGTAAATAACCAATAGCATCAAGGGAAAAGAATCCATGGATCTCTATGAGTACCAGGCTAGGGAACTGCTTGAAGAGCAGGGTATTCCAACGCCTAAGGCAGTGTTCGCGCAGAACTCTCACGAAGTGGCTGAGGCTGCCGAGCAGATTGGCTACCCCAACGTGATTAAGGCTCAGGTGAAGATTGGCCACCGCGGTCAGGCTGGTGGCGTCAAGCTGGCGAAGAATCGTGATGAGGCCATTCTTGCATCCGAAGACATCCTGCCGATGACCATTCACAAGCACAAGGTCAGCGGCGTGTTGGTGGCCGAGGCAAAGAACATTCTTCACGAGTATTATGTCTCTATTTCCGTGGATCGTTCGTCTCGCGATTTTGACGTGCTCGCTACTGCGAATGGTGGAACCGAGGTCGAGGAGATCGCCAAGGAACACCCGGAATCTGTGAAGCGTCTGCATATCGACGCTCTGGAGGATTTCGATATCGAGGCTGCGACCAAGATGGCGGAAAGCATTGGCTTCTATCATGCCGACGTCAACCAGGCAGCACAGATTCTGCTGAAGATGTGGCAGTGCTTCAAAGAGAACGACGCCACGCTTGTGGAAATCAATCCGCTTGCCAAGATCGGCGATCCGGATGACGAGTCTTCCAAGACATTGTGCGCCCTGGACGCCAAGATTTCTTTAGATGACAATGCTGCGTTCCGTCATGATGGCTGGAAGCGCTTCGCTGACCCAGTGCATGTGGATCCGTTTGAGCAGAAGGCGCGAGAGCATGGTCTGCACTATGTGCACCTTCAGGGTTCCGTCGGTGTCATTGGCAACGGTGCTGGTTTGGTGATGAGCTCACTTGACGCGGTTTCCGGAGCTGGAGAAGATCAGGGCACCAATGTCAAACCGGCAAACTTCCTTGATATCGGTGGTGGTGCGTCCGCCGAAGTGATGTGCGGCAGTTTGGAGATCGTGCTGTCCGACCCGCAAGTCGAATCGGTGTTGATCAACGTGTACGGTGGCATCACATCCTGCGAGCAAGTTGCCAAGGGCATTCTGGAAGCCCTTGACAAGCTTGGCAGTTCCAAGCCTCTGGTAGTCCGTTTCGACGGCAACGCGGCGGCAGAAGGTCTACATATTCTGGCTCAGGCCGATCGTGTCAATCTGCATGTTGCACAGACCATGGAAGAAGCCGCACAGCAGGCCGCGCGTCTTGCGGCCAATGGCAAGGAGGTTCGCTGAAATGACGCTTTTCATTGAGGATGGCGCACCTGTCATCGTGCAGGGTATGACCGGACATCAGGGCATGACCCATACCGCCCGCATGCTGAAGGCCGGCACCAATATCGTCGGCGGCGTCAACGCCCGCAAGGCCGGCCAGGAAGTCAATTTCCCCGCGGCCAAAGACGGCGAGGATGTTACGTTGCGTGTGTTCGGCAATTGCGCCGAAGCCGTGGAAGTCACCGGCGCCCAAGCGAGCGTCGTGTTCGTGCCGCCGCGTTTCGCCAAGGATGCCGTGGTCGAAGCCATTGAAGCCGGCATCAAGCTGATTGTTGTCATCACCGAAGGCATTCCTGTTGCCGATAGCGCGTACTTTGTTGAACTCGCATTGCGCAAGGATGTGCGTATTGTCGGTCCGAACTGCCCTGGTCTGCTTACCCTGCCTTCTACGGAAGGTGTGAATGGTTGCAATCTTGGCATTATTCCGGACGGCATCGTCTCCCGTGGACCTTTGGGTTTGGTGTCTAAGTCCGGTACGCTCACCTATCAACTGATGGGAGAGTTGTCTGACATTGGTTTTACCGCATGTTTGGGTGCTGGCGGAGACCCTATCGTCGGCACTACGTTGCAGGAGGCGCTTGAGGCGTTCGAAAACGATGATGCCACCAAGGCTGTCGTGATGATCGGTGAAATCGGCGGTAGTGCCGAACAGGATGCGGCCAAGTGGGCATCCGAGCATATGACCAAGCCGGTTGTCGCCTATATTGCAGGCTTCACCGCGCCGGAAGGCAAGCAGATGGGCCACGCTGGTGCCATCGTTTCCGGAGGCAAGGGAACTGCGCAAGATAAGAAGGAAGCGCTCGAAGCCGTGGGTATTCGTGTCGGACGCACTCCGGGGCAGACCGCTGAAATCATGCGCGAGGTGCTCGCTTCCAAGTCGATATGATGGCGAACCTGAAGTATTGGTTGAAGGGGCTTGCCGTGGCGGCATTGTCCATGGTCGTCTATGCCGGTGCCCTAGGCTGCTACATTGCGCTGATGCTTCTGGTTATTTCCATGGAAGAAGGCGGCGACAATCTCTCCGCCTTCTCTGTTTCCTTGACCGAGGCGGTTGTGCTTCTCAGCCAAGGGAACGGTTTCAAAACCGGATCCATCACTTTGACGATTATGCCGTTGCTGCTTACGGTTTTGCTGATCGCTCTTATCGCATCGCTCGCCAAACGCGTCGGAACGAGTCTGTCCGGATGCGTGGCAGGAACCATAGGCTGGGTGTTGATCAATGTGTTCTTCGCCAATAGCCTTGACATCAAACTCGTTGATACGACGGGCGTGGTTGCTGTGAAAACAGCGATCGTCTTTGTACTTGGCTATGCCATTGCCGCGATTCCCGAATCACCACTGACCAAACGAGATTTGGATTGGATCAGCGAGCATGTTTCGTCTCCGGTCCGTAAAACCGTCACCATTGGTGTTGCCTTGGGTGTGCTGTTGATCACGGTCTATCTGGTCATTGGACTGATTGTGGTCTTGTACTGGGCATTCAGCAACCAGTCGGCCATGGTGAAGTTGTATGAGCTATCGGGAATGCAGAACGGTTCTCGCATCCTCACCACGATCGCCATGATCGCTTGGATTCCAAATATCGCGATTTGGGCTATTTCCTGGGTATTCGGGGCCGGTTTTTCGATTGGCGATCTAGCGGAATTCACCATGTGGAGCGGTCAGGGGTCGGCATTGCCGTCTCTGCCGATATTCGGTTTGCTTCCTCAAGCGATTGAAACGAATTGGATTCGGATCGCGTTGATGTGCGTTCCTTTGGCTTTAGCTTGTGCCGCGGGCATGGTGGTCATGCTGTTCAACAAGGGCTTTCATATCAGAGTAGGCAACTCCGATCAGCAGATTGATGTCAAGAGGGTAGTGCTTGGCTTTGCCTATCCAGCGGGAGCGTTCTGCATTTCCTGCACCGTTGTATCGGTATGTTCGAGTCTGCTTTTTGCCATCTCCAGTGGAGCGTTGGGCTCAAAACATCTTGCGCACATCGGCGTCGACGTGATTTCATCGACCCGTAAGATTGGACAGCCTACTGCCGTGGGACTGTTTTCGTCATGGCTGCTGACTTTGGTGGCCGTATCCATGTTTTTTGGAATACGCTGGATAGTAAAGCGTGTCCGCGAGAGCAGGAGTGGTGCGTCCACTGCGGCTCTTGAATCAGATAATCGTGAGGTCGCCAATGCGGCCCGCACAGTGACCTCAACCATCAATAACAAGGAGGATCAGGGTGACAACAACGAATCGACCGATACGGCGAGCTCTGGTATCGGTCTTCCATAAGGAAGGCATCGAGGTTCTTGCCGAAGCGTTCATCAAGGCCGGCACTGAAGTGGTTTCCACTGGTTCCACTGCGAAGCGTCTTGCGGAACTTGGCGTCAAGGTGACGGAAGTCTCGGAAGTAACCGGCTTTCCGGAGTGCCTTGACGGTCGCGTCAAAACCCTCGACCCGCATATCCACGCGGGCATTCTCGCTGACATGACCAATGAGGACCACGCGGCACAGCTGGAAAAGTTCGGCATCAAGCCGTTCGATCTGGTGGTCGTCAACCTGTATCCATTCGCCGATACGGTTCGTTCTGGCGCGGATGAGGCTGCCACCATCGAGAAGATCGACATCGGTGGTCCGTCCATGGTTCGCGGTGCGGCCAAGAACAGCGCCACTGTGGCCATCATCACCGATCCGAACGATTACGCACTGGTAGCTGCGCGCATCGAAAACGGAGAGGGCTTCTCTCTCAAAGAACGTCGTTGGCTGGCCGGCAAGGCGTTCGCCCATACTGCCGCCTACGATGCCACCATTAACGAGTGGACTGCAAAGCACTGGCCGAAGCCTTTGACCGTTGAGCAGCCAACCGCCGAAGACGAGCCGGAAGTGAATGAGACCAAGTTCCCGGCCGCATTCACTCGTACTTGGGACCGTGCCCACGTGCTGCGTTACGGTGAGAATCCCCACCAGCAGGCCGCGCTGTATCTGGATCCGCTGAACCAGGATGGTTTCGCGCATGCCGAACAGCTCGGTGGCAAGCCGATGAGCTACAACAACTATGTTGATGCTGATGCTGCTTGGCGTGCCGTATGGGATTTTGCTCCCCAGATTGCCGTCGCCGTGGTCAAGCACAACAATCCGTGCGGCCTCGCCGTTGGCGCCACTGTTGCGGAAGCGCACAAGAAGGCACATGCCTGTGATCCGATGAGCGCCTATGGCGGTGTGATCGCCGCGAACAGCAAGGTCACCATGGAAATGGCGGAAAGCGTCCGCCCGATTTTCACCGAGGTGATTGTTGCTCCCGACTATGATGCCGACGCTCTCGAACTGCTGCAGACCAAGAAAAAGAACCTACGCATTCTGAAGGTTTCCGAGCCGCCGAAGTCCAAGACGCAGTTCCGTCAGATCGACGGCGGTCTGTTGGTGCAGTCCACGGATCTTATCGATGCTCCGGGCGACGATCCGAACGCTTGGAAACTGGTTTCCGGCGAGCCTGCTGATGAGCAGACCGTCAAGGATCTGGTTTTCGCTTGGCGGGCCATCCGCTGTGTCAAGTCGAACGCTATCCTGATCGCCCACGATCAGGCCACTGTTGGCATTGGCATGGGTCAGGTGAATCGTGTCGATTCCGCGAACCTGTCCGTCGAACGCGCCAACACGCTGGCTGATGGCGCAAACCGCACCAAGGGCGCTGTCGCTGCATCCGACGCGTTCTTCCCATTCGCGGATGGTGCGGAAATTCTCATCAATGCAGGCGTTAAGGCTATCGTTCAGCCGGGCGGTTCCATTCGCGACGAGGAAGTGTTCGAAGCGGCTCGTAAGGCCGGCGTCACCATGTATGTGACCGGCACCCGTCACTTCTTCCACTGATACGCCGCCTCTCATGTGAGGGGTATTGGTCAACGTGGCGTCCGATTCCGTATTGGTTTCGGACGCCACGTTTTATTATGATTACGGTTGTTGTACAGCAAGCAAGATGAAAGGCCCCGGAATGAGCCATCCTTACGTTTCCGAAGATCATGAGGGCAAACCGTGGTTCGAATGGATCGTCGCCGCGGTAGTGATTGTTGCGACGGTGCTTGCGGTCGCAGGATATACAAAAGCCGCCACCGCTGCGATTGCGGTGACGGCCATAGCGACTGGACTGGTCAGACTGGCATTGCGTGAGCGCAGTCCATGGAAGGTTCGGTCAGTTGCTTTCGACGCTTTCATCGGCATTGGCTTGGGCGTAGGACTGTTCATCCTGCTCACCATCGTTCCCGTCGGCAACTGACGCTTCGCCAAGAACGGTATTGCCTTCGACCTTATCGATTGTCTCGACAGTATCCGGCACGTTCTTCTTCGTACCAATCATGCCGGCGACGATGACGACGAGAGCAACAACTGCAGCGGCAAGAACAGGGCAAATCCAGAAGACCCACAGCTGTTGCAGCGGCTCTTCATTCAGTCCTTGATTCTGTGCGAAAATGGCAATGCCCGTGGCACGTGCCGGATTCAGTGCGGCTCCGGTCACCGGATAGGTGATAGCGGTGCCGATGCCGTAGGCAAGGCCCATGGCAACGGCGTGGTTTGTTTTGGACTCGCCGTGTCCGTCCGTGGTGCGCAGTGCGGAGGCAACGATAATGATACCTGCGACGACTTCAACGGCGATGGCCAGAGTGATGCCGAGGGTCACTCCATAATTGCCGAGGGTGGAGTAGGAGACGGAATTCTTATCGAAACCGTTGACCGTTGGTGTCATCCAGATCTTGAATGTCACCTGCTCGGAAGTCGGCAGAAGGAACCGGATAGCGGCACCCGCGCCGATACCGCCGAGCACTTGGGCAATGATGTACAGAATGCCATCAAGCACGTGGGTTTTGCCAGTGAGCATGGCGGCGACGGATACGGCCGGATTGAACTGTGCTCCGGAAATGGAACCGAAGATTACGGTGACGGCGGCGTATACGATGCCCGTCAACAGGGCGATGAACGCCATGTTAATGCCATACACCGCGGAACCAAGCGAGCAGATCGCATAAATCGCGAAGCAAATGATGAAGCTTCCCACAAGTTCCGCTCCGACACGAAGTGTCAACGGCTTGCTTTGTTCTTCCTTGGTTATGGGCGTTGCTTCAACAGCAGTCATAGTCTTTCCTCTGTCATATAGTGGACAAGTTGCGATTTTGGGAAATCGCCAAACGACTGCCATAGTACCAGCAGTCCCTATAAGTATTATCCGGCCACGTTGGGAGAACGATGCCAAACGCATATTCCCGCGCCGCGAAGGCGCACACACACGATAATGAAGGTATCCGTCTGCAGAAGCTTCTTGCTCAGGCAGGATTCGGATCCCGTCGCAAATGTGAAGAGATCATTACTGAAGGACGTGTCGAAATCGACGGCGAGCTTGTTACCGAATTGGGCACTCGCGTCGATCCGAAACATCAGGAAGTCCGTGTGGACGGCTCCCGTGTTCGCGTGAATCCCAATCATGTCACGCTCGCTTTGAACAAGCCGAAGCGTGTGCTGAGCGCCATGGAGGATCCGAAGGGACGCTACACCCTGAGCGATATCGTCGGCGACAAGTATGACCGTATTTTCCACATGGGCCGTCTGGATTATGATTCCGAAGGCCTGATTCTCATGACGAACGATGGCGAGCTCAGCCAGCACGTCATGCACCCCAAGTACGAGGTTGAGAAGACCTACATCGCCACGTTGGAAGGTCGCATCAGCGGTCAGGTGTGCCGCCGACTGGTCACTACAGGCGTGCAGCTCGACGATGGTTGGATCAAGCTCGACCGTTGCGCGATTCTTGATGCCAGCCGCGACAGCACGCTGGTCAAGGTTGTGCTGCATTCCGGCAAGAACCGTATCGTCCGTCGCATTTTCGGTTCGATCGGATTCCCGGTCAAGCGTCTGGTACGCACCCAGATCGGCCCGATTAAGCTTGGCGATCTGAAATCCGGATCGTACCGTGTGCTTTCGCAGACCGAGGTGCGTTCCCTGTCCAAGGCGGTGGGCCTGTGATTCGCGTAGCGATTGATGGACCTGCGGGTGTCGGCAAGTCTTCCACATCCAAGGCGTTGGCCAAATATTACGGTTTCGCTTACCTCGATACCGGTGCCATGTATCGTGCCTGCGCATGGTGGTGCATGAACAAGGGCATTGACCTTGACGCGGAGACGATCGATGAACAACTGGTCACCGAAACCGTGGGAGAGTTCTTTACCGAAGGTCATTTCGACATCAGCGTCGATCCAGACGATTCGAAGGTATATGCCGACGGCGAAGACATCAGCGACGTTATTCGTTCCTCCGAAGTGTCATCCCATGTGTCCAAGGTGTCGAACATCATTCCCGTCCGTCACGTGCTGATTGCCGCTCAACGCGCGTACATCGCACGCGAAGCTGCGTCTGACTCTTTTTCTGAGGGTGCCGGAGTGGTCGCCGAAGGCCGTGACATCACTACGGTTGTTGCGCCGGATGCTGAAGTGCGTGTGTTGCTCACCGCCCGTGAAGAGGTGCGACAGGCTCGTCGTTCCGGTCAGTCAACTGATGGTGTCGGATCAGAAAATGTTGCGGCGCGAGATGCAGCTGATTCCAAGGTCACGAATTTCACATCTGCCGCGGAAGGCGTGCTGACCGTCGATAATTCCGATTTGAATTTCGGCGAAACGCTTGATGTGCTTGTGCGCATTGTCGACGATGCCATCGAAGAGCAGCAGTATCGCCAGTACGCTTCCAATCTTGACGATTATGAGTTGGATGAGGGCGATGAAGGACTGATCGATGGATCGTCGTTCGTTGGCGGCGAACGCCGGTCCGGCCCGAAGCCGGTTGGCGTGCTTGCCGTCGTTGGGCGCCCTAATGTCGGCAAGTCCACGCTGGTGAACCGTATTCTCGGCCGCCGCGCTGCTGTGGTGGAAGACACTCCCGGCGTGACTCGAGACCGTGTGAGCTACGATGCCGAATGGGCCGGCACCGATTTCAAGCTGGTTGATACCGGTGGCTGGGAAGCCGACGTCGAAGGTATCGAATCCGCCATCGCATCCCAGGCGCAGATCGCCGTTCAGCTTGCAGACGCTGTGGTGCTTGTGGTGGATGGCCAGGTTGGTCTTACCAACACCGACGAGCGCATTGTCAAGATGCTGCGCGCCTCCGGCAAGCCGGTCACGCTGGCGGTGAACAAGGTTGATGATCGTGAGAGCGAATATTTGACCGCTGAATTCTGGAAGATGGGCTTGGGGGAGCCGTATGGCATTTCCGCCATGCACGGTCGCGGTATTGGCGAACTGCTTGACGCTGCCTTGGATTCGTTGAAGAAGGCTGAGAAAACATCCGGTTTCCTTACTCCGTCCCATTTGCGCCGTGTGGCGTTGGTCGGTCGACCGAACGTCGGCAAGTCGTCTTTGCTGAATCAGCTGGCTCACGAGGAACGTACTGTGGTCAATGATTTGGCAGGTACCACTCGCGATCCAGTCGATGAAGTGGTGACGGTTGATGGGGAGGATTGGCTGTTCATCGACACTGCAGGCATCAAGCGTCGCCTGCATAAGCTGTCTGGTGCCGAATATTTCTCATCCTTGCGTACTCAGGCCGCGATTGAGCGTTCGGAACTTGCGCTGGTGCTGTTTGATGCTTCCCAACCGATTTCCGATCAGGATTTGAAGGTGATGAGCCAAGCAGTGGACGCCGGTCGATGCATCGTTTTGGTGTTCAACAAGTGGGATTTGATGGATGATTTCGACCGTCAGCGAATGGAACGCTTGTGGAAGACAGAATTCGACCGTGTAACGTGGGCTCAGCGCGTGAATCTGTCGGCTAAAACCGGATGGCATACGAACCGTCTGGCCAGAGCCATGCGTGGAGCGCTGGAATCATGGGACAAGCGTATTCCGACCGGTAAGCTCAATGCGTTCTTGGGTAAAATCCAAGCCGCCCATCCGCATCCACTGCGTGGAGGCAAGCAGCCGCGTATCTTGTTCGCGACGCAGGCTTCGACGCGTCCACCGCGTTTCGTGATTTTCGCTACCGGCTTCCTTGAGCATGGTTACCGCCGATACATCGAACGTTGCCTGCGCGAGGAATTCGGTTTTGAAGGTTCCCCGATTCAGATTTCGGTGAATATTCGAGAGAAGAAGAAACGCAAGTAAGTTTCTATGGATGGTGGCCGCACACCATTCCTTGGGTGTGCGGCCACCATCCATATTTGCTAGATCAGTGCACGCCAATCATGCGTGACTCATTGTCACATGCTTAAAACAGCGGCTGTTCCTCAGTATCCCGTTGACGTAGATATCCGCTGATCGCACGCCGCGCGAGCGAACTCAAGGATATGCCTTCCTCGGACGCGCGCTCCCGTGCCATCTTGCCGATGGCATAGGGGAGTTTGATTTTCCATTCGTCTCCGAGCTGTTCTCGACCGTCGGTGTTCTTCGGTCTTCGTCCAGGGCGGACGGTGTCCGTGGTCTCATTCAGATCGTCGCATTCAAGCGCCTTGCGCGTCAGTTCGGTAAGGGTGATGCCATCATGCTTCGCCCGCTCCCTGGCCGCTACGCCAAGTTCCCGGGACAGACGTATCTTCCACTCATCCTCAAGCTCGGATGAGTCAAACACGTGGGCAAAGCCGTCAACGTCGTCAAACTGTGGCTGGGCGTCCATCGACTTCAAGACAATCACCCCTTACCTGCATGCGTAAGACTGACATCCTAAAAAAGAAAACCCGAAATCGCATGAATTCGGGTTTTTCTGGTCGGACCAGCGGGATTTGAACCCGCGACCCCTTGACCCCCAGTCAAGTGCGCTACCAAACTGCGCTATGGTCCGAACGATGCAAAAAGCACCGAACATGAAACATAGCACAACCTGCTCTATTTTTCAAATTCATCGTGTCGCACGATTCGCGAAACATGATAAAAGAGTTCTTGGGATGTCATTTTTGTCAAGAATTTTCCCTTTTTGCCACCAAAAGCCCCCGTCATGGGAATTTTGTCGTAGTATTGCCTAGGTACGATGAGAACAGGACGCCCGCACGAAAGGGAAAGACATTGACTGAGGACGCATTTGAACATTCCGCCGCAAAGATGCGGGACAACGGGATGACCGATATGGCCATTGCGCAATTCAAACGACTGTACGAGGTTTGGCGCAGTGAGGAAGCAAGCACATGGATCCGTGAGGATGATGTTGAGCCTCTGGTGGGAGTGCCTAGCTTCCATGATGTCTACGAGACCATCAACCATGACAAAGCCGTCGATGCTTTTGCCAAAACCGCGTTCCTCAAACTTAATGGTGGCCTCGGCACGTCCATGGGCTTGGATTGCGCCAAGTCCTTGCTGCCAGTGCGTCGCCATAAGGCACGTCAGATGCGCTTCATCGACATCATCATCGGTCAGGTGCTGACTGCACGCACTCGTCTGGGTGTGGAACTGCCATTGACGTTGATGAACTCCTTCCGCACGTCGAATGACACCATGAAGGTGCTGCGTGCCAACAAAAAGTTCCATCAAGAGGACATTCCTCTGGAAATCGTGCAGCATCAGGAACCGAAAATCGGTGCGGAAACCGGTCTTCCTGTCAGCTTCCCGGCAAATCCGGAACTTGAATGGTGCCCGCCAGGCCATGGCGACCTGTTCTCCACCATTTGGGAATCCGGCCTATTGGACGTCCTCGAGGAGAAGGGCTTCAAATACCTGTTCATCTCGAATTCCGACAATCTCGGCGCACGTCCTTCGCGCACGCTGGCGCAGCACTTCGAAAATACCGGTGCGCCATTCATGATCGAGGTCGCAAAACGTACTCCAGCTGATCGCAAGGGCGGGCATATCGTGCGGGACAAGGCGACCGGCCGCTTGATGTTGCGTGAGATGAGCCAGGTGCATCCGGACGATAAGGATGATGCGCAGAACATCGAAAAGCATCCGTATTTTAACACGAACAGCATCTGGGTGCGTATCGACGCTCTGAAGGCCAAGCTGTCCGCATATGATGGCGTGCTTCCTCTTCCGGTGATTCGCAATAACAAGACCGTCGATCCGACCGATCCGACGAGCGAGCCGGTCATCCAGCTGGAAACAGCCATGGGAGCGGCGGTGACGTTGTTCGACGGGGCTACCTGCGTATGCGTTGACCGTATGCGTTTCCTGCCGGTGAAAACCACCGACGATTTGTTTATCATGCGATCCGATCGATTCCATCTGACGGACCAGTACGAGATGGAAGATGGCAATTACGTCTTCCCGGATGTTCACTTGGATGCGCGGTATTACAAGAACATCCATGATTTCGATACGAGATTCCCTTATGGCGTTCCGTCGCTTGCCGCGGCCAATTCCGTCGACATCGATGGTGACTGGACCTTCGGCAGGGACGTGATACTGTTCGGTGACGCGCGGCTGACCGACACAAGTGAGCCGAGTTATGTTCCGAATGGCGAATACGTTGGCCCGCAAGGTGTTGAGCCTGATGATTGGGTCTGATTCGAGGGGTAGCCTCAACACGAAAAACTGTATTTTTTCGTAAAATAGACACAATCTGAACGAAAACCCTCTATCATAGAGAGGTGTGTGCAGAGCCTGAACCGGCTAGGCACTTAAGATGAAACGTTAACGAGACGTGAGGACTAATGGCAGAGGGCAGTAACGGAAGGCGTCGTTTCTCCGACAAATGGGGCAAGCACGAACTTGATGTATTGGCTGTGCTTTCCTCAGCTTTCCCGCAATGGCTCACTTCCCGTCAGATTGCCCAGCGTGTGAAGGCGTATGCCGATTCCTATGGGGAGCTGGCTGATCAGGCGGCGAAGGCGGCTTTTGCCAAGCAATTCCAGCGTGACCGTGCCAAGCTTGCGGCCATGGGCATCGCCATCGAATCGAGGCAGCCTGAGTATTCATCTAAGTCGGAAGGCCAGGATTTCGCATCCTATCGTCTGCAGCTTGGAGATGAGCCTCGCGTTCGTCTGCTGTTCGGCGACGAGGATTTGCCGATTCTTGCCGCGGCCAACTATCTGGCCCGTTCCATGTCGATTTCCTCAGCTCCCGCACATGAGACGCAGCATACGTCCCGTACCGCGCCTCGCGTCCCTCAGACTCCGACTCCAGGGCTTGGTCTTGATTCCATCGCTCCGGGTCTGGGAACGCAATCCATTCCCGACGAATTGGTCAAGGTCGTTGACCAGCGTCGTTTCGCGGCGACTGTAGATGTTGACGGCGAGCATTTGAACGTCGCCTACACCGATTCCGATGATCTGGCCATGTTCGTGCTTTCTCATCCGGGTGCTTCCATCGTCAGTCCTCAGGAGGCTGTCGACGCGTTCAACCGCCGTTTGAATGCCGCCACGCAGTTCGTGCCTGCCGACGAATCCACAGGAGGCGATAGCTCCACTGTCACAGCCATGGAAATCAACCGCAACAGCGCTGACGACGATGCAGAGGAGTGCAAGGGGCGTCCGAAGAAGAATTCCGCATTCCAGACGGGTAGTGAAGTCGACCGTCGTCTGCGTCTGATGCTGTTCCTTTCGGCGCACCTCGGCGAAGAATATTCGCTTGAGGAACTTGCGGAACGTTTCATTGGCAAACCGAAGTCCGATGACGAGCTGAAGAAGTTCGTCAATGTCATTCATAAAGACATCAACACGCTGACTACGGTTTCCGACGATGGTGAGATGGCAGGAAGCCAGTTCTTTGACATCGACTGGTCGTTGCTTGACGCTGAAGGCATTGTTTCCGCCACGAATTCGCTTGGGCTGGAACGCTTGGCAGGTATCTCCCAGCAGTATTTGAGCATGCTTACCGCATCGGTGAGCTATCTTGCGCATTCGTCGTTGCTGCCGGACAAGTTGCGTGAACAGGCTGAATCGTTGTACAGCCGTCTTCGTCAACATGTTGAGCCGGGGGACATGCCTTGGCTGAGTCTGACCGGTTATGAGATGGAACCGCGTAATTTCTCCATTGTGAAGAGCGCGATCTCCAAGAGCTTGCTGCTTGACATGGAATATACGGATGGCGCCGGAAGGACCCAGCGTAAGCTTGTCGCGCCAGATAAGATCTTCGTCGATGAGGGAGTCTTCTACGTTGCCGTATGGACTGACGTCGCTGCCGCTGCACCGGCTGACAAAGCTAAGTACGTGAAGAAAGACACCACGATCAACAAGGCCACAGGAAAGCCTCGCATCTGGCAGGTGCTTCGCATTTCCCGCATTGAAAAGGCCGAACTGGTTGAACCTACCGCGAAAATCGACATTCCCGACGTTCCCGCATCCGAATTGCGCAAATGGAGCTTCGATAATGGAACTCCAGCTGTGTTCGTCACCAATCAGGATGATCTGTCATTTATTGACGGGCTGTCGGGAGCAACAGTCGAAAAGTGCGGAGAGGGCGAGAAGGTGCATCTGATCGTCTCGTCCGATTCCTGGTATGTCGCATTCTGTATTTCCCACGCACGGCATATCACTGCCGTAGCTCCCGAAACGTTGCGTACCATGATTGTCGCCCGTGCCCAGCATGAGCTGAGCATTGGCGATCGTGAGAATGAAGGCTGACGGGGGAGAGACTATGCCTTGGTGGATTTGGCTGTTGCTCGCTCTGTTCATGCTTGCAATGGTTGTTTCCGGAGTCGTCTACGCATGTTTACACGGCTATCGAGCATTCAAGGACGTGGCGAAGCTGGGTGAACGGACGGCAAAACGAATCGAGGCGATGGGCAAACCATTGCCCCAAAACAACGAGAATGAAGCGCCTTTCTTTACCAGACCTTTAAAGGATGCTGCAGATCGTTATGCGGATGCCCATGCCGGAGTCATTGAGAGGCATGAAGCGAAGCGAAGCCGTCATGCTCAACAGTGGGCACAATGGCGTCATTGTAACGATTGACCCAACCATATTAAGGAATCATGACCCATCATCGTCGCCGTAATAACGGTATTGACCCGTCGAAAATCAATGAGACCGTGGAGTTGTCTCCCGCGCAACGGTATGCCGCATTCAAACAAACGCAGGCCAAGCAGCGCACGGTTGCGGCCGAATTCGCAAGATCCATGCCATTCGAGCTTGACGAATTCCAGATGCAAGCCAACGATGCGTTGGAGGCTGGCGATAATGTGCTCGTGGCAGCTCCTACGGGAGCAGGCAAGACTGTCGCAGCCGATTTCGCCATCTATCTGGCGCAGACGCGGAATGTCAAAGCCTTTTATACCACGCCGATCAAAGCGCTGAGCAACCAGAAAT
Organism: Bifidobacterium pseudocatenulatum DSM 20438 = JCM 1200 = LMG 10505; assembly: GCF_001025215.1. Classification (NCBI taxonomy): domain Bacteria; kingdom Bacillati; phylum Actinomycetota; class Actinomycetes; order Bifidobacteriales; family Bifidobacteriaceae; genus Bifidobacterium; species Bifidobacterium pseudocatenulatum. Next base: position 1,174,781 of record NZ_AP012330.1, on the reverse strand, counting down.
ACCATGATCTGGTCGACCAGTATGGAACGGATAAGGTCGGATTGCTGACCGGAGACACGTCCATCAACTCTGAGGCGGATATTGTGGTTATGACCACGGAAGTGTTGCGCAATATGCTGTATGAGCATTCCGTGACGCTTGAAGCGCTTCGTTATGTGATCCTTGACGAAGTGCACTATCTTGCTGACCGTTTCCGAGGGCCGGTCTGGGAAGAAGTCATTATCCACTTGCCGAAAAACGTGAACATCATAGGTCTTTCCGCGACGGTTTCCAATGTCGAGGATTTTTCCGAATGGATCGAATCTGTTCGTGGCAAAACCACGTTGGTCATGTCGGAACAGCGTCCGGTACCGTTGGAGCAGCATGTGCTCGTACAGGCAGATGACCATACCGAACCAGAACTCATCGACCTATATCGGCGTGACGCCAATGGCGAACAGACGGTCAAACTCAATGCGCAGCTGATAAACAGACTTGATCAGCTTGATCGTCAGGCGGAACGGCGCAAGGGCGAGCGACGTCCTGATAAGCGTAGGGCCAAAGGTAAAGGTGGACGATGGGACGATCGCCCGCATAAGGTCGAACGCCATACGCCTCGACGCTGGGCGGTTGTGGACGAGTTGAATTTTCTTGACATGCTGCCGGGAATCTACTTCATTTTTTCAAGAAACGGTTGCGATCAAGCGGTTGACCAATGCATCAACGCAGGCTTGGAACTCACCACCAGCGACGAAGTGCAACAAATCAGACGGATCGTCGATGAGATGGTCGAAGGCCAGTTGAGCCAAGAAGACTTGAAAGCGCTGCATTTCTCGCAATTTCGTTTCGCCCTGGAAGAAGGGTTCGCTCCGCATCATGCGGGAATGGTCGCATTGTTCCGCCAGATTGTCGAACGCTTGTTTGAAGAAGGCTTGGTTAAAATGGTCTTCGCCACGGAAACGCTGGCTTTGGGCATTAACATGCCCGCACGGTGTGTGGTGGTTGAAAAGCTTGAGAAATTCGACGGCACCGGGCATGTTGGGTTGACTCCCGGCGAGTTTACCCAGTTGACCGGTCGTGCGGGACGACGTGGCATCGACACCATCGGACATGCCGTTGTGGTGGACCACCATGGTTTTGTTCCCGCCACTGCGGCCGCCTTGTCCAGCAAACGAGTGTATCCGCTTCACTCAAGCTTCAGACCGACCTTCAATATGGCTGTCAATCTATTGAATTCCAGCGACTATGAAACAGCTCGCGTTACGCTTGACCACTCCTTTGCGCAATGGGAAGCCAACGAGTCGGCATGGCAGCTTGAAGCACAGATGGAAACCTTATGCAAGGCTCTGGAAGGATACGAGCAGGCTTTCCAGTGTGAATTCGGCGATTTCAAAAAATTCATGCGTTTGCGGATGCGTTTGAGTGATTTGGAGAAGAACGAACGTCGCAAACTCAAGCATGAGGTGTTCCGTACGCAGAAGGAACGCAGCCAGGCGTTTATGGATCTTGACAAACGCATCAAGAAACTCAGAGAAGAAGACCGCGACCATCCATGCCGTAAATGCCCTGATGTGCAGAAGCACTTGAAATGGGGACATCGTTGGGCTCGTGAGATGCGCGAGTTGGAACGGGTACAGCATCGTTACGATTCGCGAACCGGTTCCGTGGCACGTCAGTTTGATCATATTTGCGCTGTGCTTTCCAATCTCGGCTATCTTCAGCCGGTACGGGAATCCGCGGGCCATGGTGATTATCAGCTCACGGAACGTGGCCAGCTGTTGCGGCATTTGTACAGCGAGCTTGATCTAGTATTGGCGCAGGCGATTGACGATGGCGCATTTGACGGGTTGAACGCCTGTGAATTGGCCAGCGTCGTCGCATCGTTGGTGTTCGAAGCCCGCAGGGGAGGCGGGGGAGAGCCGCGTCGTTACCCTGGAGGCATTCAAGGGAACGTCGCCGTGTGCGCAGCGCAGCTTAAGGGCGTCCATGCGTCGATTGCCATGTTATGTGAGGATCACATGCTTGAGGAGCCTCGCCAACTCGATTTTGGCATCACCGATATCGTCTACGATTGGGCGCAAGGTGAAAGCCTGTCGCAGGTGCTGTACGGCACCGATCTGACGGGCGGCGATTTCGTGCGTAACGGCAAACGGCTTGCCGACGTGCTTCAGCAGATAGCCGTGGCTGGACCGTATCTTGCGGATCGTGCCGAAACGTTGGCGCCAGTCGCAAAGCAGGCGTACGATCGCATCAATCGTGGCATCGTCGCATACTCCGGCGTCGACTAAAATCGAACATCAAGCAGACGAATAAGGAATAAAAGACACGTCCGAACTGTTCTGTAGCTTAGACAGAGCAGACAATCCAAGGAGGCAAAGGCAATATGGCAGAACGCAGCCTGCGAGGCATGAGCATCGGCGCAAAGTCGTTGGAATCTGATGACAATGTGGATTTCGCGGCGCGAAACGACGTCGCATATGTGTGCCCAAAGGGACACCGCACGATTCTGCCGTTCGCTGAAGGCGCGGAGGTTCCGGAGGAATGGGAGTGCCGGTGCGGCATGACCGCGCATCGTGAAGGCGACGAGGATCGTGAGGCCGACGAGATTTCCAAGCCGACCCGTACACACTGGGACATGCTATTGGAACGCCGTACTGAAGACGAGCTGAAGACGTTGCTTGAAAAGCGTCTGCAGATGCATCGCGACGGCTGGTTTCCAGACTACGAGTAACCAGTAGTTGAACGACACTTGAACTGCATGCCCGGTCAGTAAGACCGGGCATAATTGTTATCTGAACAGTTCACATTGCATCGAGCATTTAACAAGGAGTGCATTAATCTCATGTCCGAGAAGACCAAGCAACCCAAGAAAGTCGTTCTGCTTGACCTTGACGGCACATTGACCAAGTCTGATCCGGGCATCATTGGTTGTGTGGTGAAGGTATTTGAGGAACTGGGGTATCCAGTGCCTGATGATGAGGAGTTGCAGCGATTCATTGGTCCTGCAATTGTCGAGTCGTTGCAGCGCAATAATATTCCGGACGACTTACTCGATGAGGGCATTGCCATCTACCGCAGGTATTATGCGCAGGAAGCGGTGTTCGATGATCCGAATAATCCGGGTCAAAAGGTTCCGGGCCGTTTGAACAATACCATTTATGACGGTATCCCAGAACAGTTGGCCAAACTGCGTGCTGACGGATACTACTTGGCGATCGCAAGCTGCAAGCCGCAGTATCAGTGCATTCCGATTTGCGAGCATTTCCATTTGGACACCATGGTCAACGGCATTTACGGTGCCAGCGAAGATAATTCGCGTCTCGACAAAGATCAGGTTATTCAATGGGCGTTCGACCACATTGGGTTTGACGAAGCCGCTGGCGATAAGGCGCTCATGGTCGGTGACCGTTGGACCGATGCTGACGGAGCCAAAGCGTGCGGTCTGGATTGCTTGGGATGCGGCTGGGGTTATGCCGAGCCTGGCGAGCTGAAAGAACATGGCGCGTATAAGGTGATCGATTCGGTTAGTGAGCTTGCGCAAACCATCGAAGACTATTTCGCCTGATAGATAACGGCTGATGCACGAGCGGATCATCTTGTGCATAAAGACAAAGAAACCCCTGGGTATGCATGCCAGCGATGACATTTGCATACCTGGGGTTTTGAGAGATCGCGTACATCTCAAATACCCCCTGCACCTGCTCCCACTTTTGTCCGATAATGTATGTTATGTCAGAAAAGCTACAGCAGTTTTCGACTGACGCTCTTTTCTGTACATAACATCGGTGGGTTATGCCAGCACGTCCCTTTCGGGACTTTGCTCGACATAACCCACCGGCATGATGGATGGTGCGTCCTCGCTTCGCTGGACGTTTTTCCACACGGCTGCGTTTTCGCTTCGATGGATGTCTTTTTGGCTAGTCCTTAATGGCTTGGCTGAGTTTTCTTTCCATTTCGCTTTTCATGCCGTTTCGGGCCTGCAGATACATAAACACCAGTTCCGTGGCGATGAGCATAACCATCAGTGCTGCCGACGGCCAACCAACCTGTTCGTAGAAATGCTGAAATTTCAAGGAAAAGCTGGGTTTGAACATCGTATATATCGGATACGGCAGAGCTCCGATGATCAGCGATGTGAAATGCAATCCGACAATTGACCAGCGTACCGGATATACGTCACTCTTGGTTTTTGAGAAGATATTTCCTCGAATTGCAGTAATCGAACAAATGTTCAACGATATGACCGCTGCGACAATCCACAGCAATGCCGGCAGAATATCAAACATGTATTGCTCCCCTGTTGTATGTCTGTCTGTACATATCTATCTCATATCAACGACTCGTACATCCGTCTTAGTCCGCATCAACCATACGGCATGCATTCTGGTATGTTACAGTGACGCGGCGGCGCGTGTCTGATGTTGCGCCTCGAAGTTCTTTCTCATGCGCATTGCAGTGATATCGTCAACAGGTCGGTTTCCACCCATCATGGAAGGCATGGTGGTCAGATCGACGTATTCCTCGTGGGCAAGAGTCTCTCTGATCTGCTTCCATAAAGATCCCACCGATACGCCGAATACCGCCCGACCGCTTTGCAACAACGCCACCATTTGCTCACTATCCGTACATTCGTGCACTTGCTGACCGTCGCACATAATCGTGATATTCTCAAGTTGTTCCGCGGTACGCTGCGTCAGAAAACTGATGGCAGTCGTCACATTTTGCAGATTGATGCCCGCGTCAAGCAGTCTTTTCGACACAGCAAGGATCACCACGTCCTTGAACGAGTACAGCCTGCGCGAACCGGATCCATGCGACGGCGTGATGGAGGGTTCCACGATTTGTCTGCGAGCCCAATAGTCAAGTTGACGATAAGTGATGCCTGCTACTTTTGAAGCCACCGTACCCTTGTAGCCGCGCGTCACCGGCTGAGTGCCGGTCGCGGGGAATAACTCCCCCTGCACCGCAGTCGACACATGCAGACGCAACCGCGTTGTTGGCTCTGCTTCGTTCATCACGCTCTCCTACGACATCTACAATAACGCCCATGAGCATTCGTGCGAAGCTCATGGGCGCGAAGCTGTTGTACACAGTCTATCCCGCATAACGTGGATCAACCGGCAATGACGGCTTTATTGTCGAAATAAACCAGACGGAACTTGCCAAGAATAATCTCATCGCCATTCTTGAGCTCCTGCTGATCAACACGCTGGCGGTTCACATAGGTGCCGTTCAAGCTGCCCGCATCAATAACGGAATACCTGCCGTCAGACCTGCGGAACACCGCATGGGCGCGGGAAACCGTGGAATCATCCAAAAGAATGTCCGCTCTTGGATCACGGCCGACGGTAATCTCATCCTCGTCAAGAAGATACCGCGACCCCGACACCGCTCCCCTAGTCGAGATCAGCAATGCCGTGCCATCGGCAAGACGCATGATGGTTTCAAGGTCCTCTTTCGTCAGAGGACGGTCTCCGGTGGAAGTCACCGGTACGGTTATTGCAGGAAGGCCAATGATGGTCGTTTCACCTGCGCTTGGAATCGGATCAGTCATAGTCGCCATTCTAGTCATTACCCTTGCAAATAGCCGGTATTGAGACCGGCATGGTCACGAATCATACACCGTAAAGTGGGTCTTATCCCTCAGTCTTGTCGATAATTGACACGAACTGGTCGTTTGGCAACATGTCATCATAGCTGCGCCAACGGCGTTCCAGCTCACGATTCGCCTCGTCATGCTGCTGTTTGCCGAGCCTGGCATAAGCCTTCAACTCGTTCGGCCCCATGTCTTTGACCGGCTGATTGAGATTCAATGCTTCGTCACTCACAAGCTGCCATTGTAGCCGTACACCTTGAAAGAACACGGAAAAAGCCCGGATAGTGTGTATTCCGGATTTAAAACTGTATTCGAAGTTATATTCGCGGGGATTGATTTCAGCGCTGCTCGTCGATCATTTCCCGCAATGCCTTGTTGCAGACGGCTCTTCTTGAATTAGGAGCATCGCCGGAGTGAATGGCCTCGGCCACCGCGTCGCTCTGCTGCGTCATCTTATAGTCTTCTCCCTGCGTGGACTCGATCTGGGATTTATCCGCACCCATGTATTTCACTGCATAGGAGTTGGTTGCAGCTCCAATCAAGTTGCCCGCGACAGGCGGACCAGCGGTTCCGCAGCGCGCCCAGATTTCCCTGTGAGACAACTCATGCCTTACAACAGCATCAAAATAGGCCGTACAAGATCCTCATCCTTCAGGAACTGGTTCTCATAATTCTGGAATTCGTCGATGCCTGCCTGAACGAGATCATCAGGTTCATCGGTGCTGGAAGACATTTGATACCATCCAATATCAACCGATTCTTTGTAGTCAGTCAAAATCACCATATACTGGTGAACATAATCACCGCCCTCCTCTGTTGCAGGAACGTTGGCCTTGTCGAAAATCGTTCCATCATGGATGGTATCCGAACCATTTGTCGTAGGTGGTCAGAACGAGATTCTCGTACTCCTGATACAACGGACGATCCTGCACGTAATAGATTTCGCCTGTGGCCGGCAGTCCCAGCTTACCTCTGAGATCCTGCTCGACTTTTTGATTGATGTTGCGTTGCCTGGAAGTATAGGCGCCATGAATCGCTATGGCGCCCAAAACCAACACCACGCGCCACCCGTTTCCGACATGCCGCACGAAACGGCGGAAACCCAACGAAACCAACAAAAAAGGCGGCACGACGTGCCGCCCGATGGTGGGTGATATAGGAATCGAACCTATGACCCCTTCCGTGTGAAGGAAGTGCGCTAGCCGCTGCGCCAATCACCCGATGATGGGTTATATAGGAACTCACGTTCCAGTGGGCGATACAAGATTCGAACTTGTGACCCCTTCCGTGTCAGGGAAGTGCGCTACCTCTGCGCCAACCGCCCGGGTCATGCGTCGCACTCGCACATGTCAAGCACAACAAGAGGTGGGTACGAGAGTCGAACTCGTCTATACGGCTTTGCAGGCCGCTGCCTAACCGCTTGGCTAACCCACCCTAAAGGTCGATAATCAATCGGGACCTTAGAGCGGACAACGGGACTCGAACCCGCGGTCTCAACCTTGGCAAGGTTGCGCTTTACCAACTAAGCTATGTCCGCCTGTTCTCCGCAGTACTACTGCCTGAGCACGAGTATCTACTATATCCGCATTCTCAAAATTTGCAAGTCCGCGTGTCGTGTTCGTGTTTTGCTGTTTTCAAAGGGCTTTTATCTACCGAAAAAAGGTTTTGAGCTTTCTTGACATTCGGGTATTTTGAGATGCTGTTGTCTAGATCGGGATGCCCTGCTCGTCACATTCACCGATGGCGGAAGCGTGTTTGCGGAAATATGATTTCGTTATACATTTAAAGCATGTGTGAGGAGACGAAAAAACGCGAGACAATAATGATCTCCGCGTTTGAGGGGTGGAATGACGCCTGCCAGGCTGCGACGAACGTCATACGGCATCTTGTGTCGCGATATGATTCACAGGAGGTGCATCATATCGACAATGAGGGTTTCTACGACTATCAGGTAGCCCGTCCGATGATTTGCTCGGTACAAGGTCGTAAACGAATCATCTGGCCACAGACCACGTTCTATGACATTGCAGTCTCCCCCTCGCTGCATTTTCTCGCTCAGATCGCCCCCGAGCCAAATTATCGTTGGGAGGAATACTGCAGGCAGACGTTGCGCATCGCAGAAGACTACGATGTGAGCGGTATCGTCACGCTTGGATCCATGTTCGACGATTGCCCCCACACCAGGCCTTTGCCGCTTGACATTTCCAAAAATGACTGCGAAAGCGAACCCGACAAGGAATATAACGGCCCTGTGGGCATCCCCAACATTCTTGACGCATTTGCGGCGGACGCAGGATTTCATACCACATCCATGTGGGTGTCCGTACCCCATTACTGTGCGAATACCGAGTGCTTGCAGGGCACGCTGGAATTGGTTCGCGCATTGTCTCTTTTACTTGAGCATCCGCTGACTGAAGGTGATTTGAACAGAAAAGCCGCCGAATGGCGCAAGGCTGCCGACGAGATTGTCGAGCAGACGCATGCCGGCGATTATCTTGCCTGTCTGGAACGCGACTACGATTTGAACGCTCAAGCGCAACGTATCGCGTCGAATGGCATGCCCGCTTGCGAAGAGCTGATTCGTGAGGCTGAATCGTTCTTGCGTGGCAATTAAGTTGTGATTGGCGATAAGCAGTGAATATATAAGTCGGGCCGACCATCGCAGGATGATCGGCCCGACTTTTTTGTTATTCGATTATCGAATTAGATTCACGCTGCAGCTGCGGCTTCCAGCGGCGAAAGCACGCCGGTAATCAGCAGCAATGCCACGACGATCGCCAAGCCGATGCGGTAGATGGCGAATGCCTTGTACGAGAAGGTGGAAACAAACTTCAGGAAGCCGATGATCACCACGTAGCCGACCACAAATGCCACGATGGCTGCGGCGATGGTAGGACCCCAGCCGGGGAACATACCGGCATCCCCCGCGGCAACGTCCTTGACGGCCGATACGGCTTCCAGAATGCCTGCGCCGAACACGGCAGGAATGGCCATGAGGAAGCTCACTCGAACGGCTGCCTCACGGGTGTATCCCATGGCGCGTCCAAAGGTGATGGTGCCCCCAGAACGGGAAACGCCGGGAATCAATGCGAGCATCTGGCCGATGCCGAAGATCAGCGCATCCTTCCAGGTCATTTCCTTCATGGTCTTGACCTGCTTGGAACGGGCGTCGACCACCCACAGCAGCACGCCGAACAATGCAAGTACGGTGACGGTGATCCACAGATTACGCAGTGACCCTTCGATCGCATGCTTGAACAGCAGGCCGGCAATCAGAATCGGCATCGTGCCGAGGATGATGAACCAGCCCATCTGCGTGTCTGGATTGTGCGCTCCCATACGGCTTTTGAAATCCTTGCCTTCTTTGCCGAACAGGGAACCGAACCATGCTCCAAGAATGCGGATGATGTCATGTCGGAAATACAAAATCACGGCAAGCTCGGTGCCGATCTGGATGATTGCGGTGAACGCGGCGCCCGGATCGGATCCCAGCATCAAATCGCCGATAATGCGAATATGCGCGCTGGAAGAAACTGGCAGGTACTCGGTCAATGCCTGCACCAGACCAAGGAAAATCGCTTGGAAGAAATTCATGAACCCTCTTTTATATGTATCAATGGTTTCGTCTGCTTTTCCGCATCCAAGACTAGCGAGAGGGGTCTAATTTTTCGCTATGGATCCTTGAGTTGTCTCAAACCATGCACACAATGGTGCCAAAACCCATCGGAGCTTCACTAACGATTCCATAAGGTCTCGCAAATGTGGCGGATCATGCAAGGAAAGGTCGGGCAGCATGAGCAAATATCGCAAGAGCAGGGCATTCAGTCCTGAAGGTTTCTTCGAATGCGAGGGCCGTGGCCTGCAGTGGCTTGGCGAAGCGCAATCCAAAGGCGGGCCACGTGTGGTAGACGTGTACGACTGGGGCAAGGATTATCTCAACATTGAACGAGTGAACGCCTGTGGTCCGACTTTGCAGGCCGCGCATGATTTCGGCGCTGCTCTCGCGCGTATGCATGATGCCGGAGCCGATTACTTTGGATCTGCCCCAGCCGGATATACGGGAACTTGTTATTTCGGCCCCTTGCAGGATCCCGTTCCCATGGACGCAGGCGAATGGGATGATGTGGCGACATATTTGGCCGAAGGCAGGCTCCGCCCGATGGTACAGCTTGGTATGAAGCGCCGTGAACTCACTGATTACGATATGGAACTGACTGAGGCCGTCATTGAAGCGTTGCCTGAAATACTGGGCAAGGCGGCCAATGACAAGCCAGCACGAGTGCACGGCGATCTGTGGAGCGGCAATGTCATGTGGTCGGCCGATTCCGGATCCGTGGAAGCGGTGCTGATCGACCCAGCCGCGCACGGCGGGCATCGTGAAGAGGATCTCGCCATGCTTGACCTATTCGGCATGTCGTACTTGCGGGACATTCTCGACGGATACCAGTCCGTACATCCGCTGAAAGCAGGATGGCAGGAGCGCACCACATTGTGGCAGCTCTACCCCATCGCAGGCCACTGCGTGTTCTTCGGCGGTGGCTATGTGAACCAGTATCGCGCTATGTGCCGGTCATTGCTCAAATAAACACGTAGATATGCCTAATGATTGGCTGTTGTAGGCGTGAGGCAATCCGCTTGCTACAGCAGAAACATTGACAAAATAGCCGGTTGCTTCGTTTTTGAAGCAACCGGCTATTTGATATGCGATCTAACGTTTTCTCATCGGATGTACGACATGAGGATAGGGAAATTCAGCGCAGTGCATCCTTCAGCTTGGAGAAGAAGCCCTTCTTCGTTCCGGAAGTCGGGCGTGCGCTTACCGCAACATGTTGGGCATCTGTGTCATGCTTTTCGGCAAACCGTTCCATCAAGGCACGCTCGTCGTCAGTGAGCTTTGTCGGAATCTTCACTGCGATATGCGCCACCAGATCGCCACGCTCGCTCTTGTTGTTAAGATGCGTGACGCCCAGATTCTTCAAGGTCACAGTGTCGTCAGGCTGGCTTCCTGCAGGCACTCTCACAGACTGCTTGCCATCGAACGTGTCGATTTCCAGATCATGCCCCAGTACGGCCCAGCTCATCGGCACTTGGATCCAGCAGTGCAAATCATCACCGTTACGAGTGAAGGTGTCATCCTGAGCGATGCGGATGTCGACATACAGGTCGCCGGCAACACCGCCGTTTTCACCCACCTCGCCCTGATTAGCGAGACGCAGACGGGTATTGTTCGTCACGCCGGCAGGCACGGACACGCCGACATTACGGGTGATACGCACACGACCATGACCAAGGCAGGACGGACACGGATTTTCGATAACGGTACCATGTCCCTCGCAACGCTCGCATGGAGCGGTGGTCATCATCTGGCCAAGCATGGTGCGCACCACGCGCTGTGCGTAGCCCTGACCATGGCAGTCGGGGCACTGTGCCGGCTGGGTACCTTTCTGGCAGCCGGTGCCGGCGCATTCCTGGCACAGACCGAACGTTTTGATTTCAACATGTGCGGTGTCGCCGAACACCGCAGTCTTCAAGTCGATGGTCACTGTGGCCAGTGCATCGCGTCCCGGCTGTGTACGAGGGGTCGGACCGCCGTTGCCACCGCCGAAAGCACCTCCGGTGAACATGTTGAAAATGTCACCCATGTCGCCGAATCCGCCGCTGAATCCGCCATGCATGCCGCCGGCGTTCGGATCGTTCGGGTCCACGCCGGCGTCGAACATCTGACGCTTCTGTGGATCGGACAACACTTCGTAGGCGTTATTGACTTCCTTGAATTTGTCTTCGAATTCCGGACCTGCGATATCGGGATGATATTTGCGGCTCATCTTTCGATAAGCTTTTTTGATCTCGTCGTCGCTTGCGGAGCGGTCTACGCCCAGCACTTCGTAATAGTCCGTCACGGTTGTTCTTTCTCCCTATTGCTTTTCGCGTGTCATTGTGCCATAAGGCGGGGTCAGCTGTTGTTTTGGTTTTCGTCGTGAGCCACGAATGCGGTCAGATATCTGGCAACGGCACGCACTGCTGCCATGGTCGCAGCATAGTCCATATGCGTCGGTCCTATGGATCCGACGAAGGCGATGGGCTCGGTGGAATCCTGCGCTGCAGTGGTGTGATTGCTTGTCTCTCTCCCCTGCTCCTCCGCAGTCTCGCCTTTTGTTACGTCGTCAGCGGTTGCCGAGGTTCGACCGTACCCGCTGGTCACCACGGATGCATGCAGCAGACCGGGCGTGTGCGTTTCGGAGCCGATGGCCACTCCGACTCCATCGGATTGCGTGGTTTCGCTCAACGTGCTCATGAGTTTCATGAGCACGACTTGCTCTTCCAGCGCATCGAACAATGGTGCAAGATCGGCCACGGCACGCTGGTGCGCGAGTCGTGAGGTTCCTGCCATATAGAGTTCGCTCGCGCGCTCGTCGTCGGCCATGCCATCGAAAGCTTGAGCAAGCGTTTCCGCCAGTCTACTGATGGGGCGGTATTCCTTGCGGGATGACATCTGCCTGACATAGTCCGCGGTTCGTGTCAAAGAAACGCTGGCACACTGCGCGTTGATTTCGTTGACCAGATGCGACAGCACTGTGGTGTCCGGCAACTCGGAAACGTTGAGTATATGTTGCGCCACTCGGCCGGTGTCAGTGATGACGACGGCCAACAGGGTGTTGATTGATACGGGAACGATTTCGATATGCCGTAATGTCGATTTCGCCAACGACGGGGCCGCCACAACCGCGACCTGACCGGTGATCTGTGCCAGAAGGCGGGCTGCGCGCTGCAAGGTGTCCTGCAGATTGACGGATCCCGACAGAAAACTGTTGATGCCACGGCGTTGCGCTTCAGACATCGGCACCACTGTGGCCAAGCGGTCCACGAAGTATCGGTACCCTTTTTCCGTTGGTATGCGCCCTGCCGACGTATGGGGTTGAATAAGATATCCCTCATCTTCCAAGGCGGCCATATCATTACGGACGGTGGCCGAGCTGACGCCCAGATCATGATCTTTGGTCAAGGTGGTCGAACCGACTGGCTCCTGCGAGCGAATATAGTCCTCGACGACGGCACGCAGCACCAACATACGTCTTGACTGCGTCATGCGTGCCTCCTCTTTATGTATACACGATACGATTCAGCGGGAGCCGGTTTTCGGAATATCTGCGATATTAGGAGAAACCGTCTTCCGTAAATACTTCTCCCATTGTATTAGCACTCGCGAGGCGCGAGTGCTAATACGTTCGCTTCCAGAGTACTCGTTTCTCGTTTTTCCCGATAGCAATCTCCCGAAATGCTCGTCATACCACCAATCGAACAGAGCAATCGCACGAGAATGTTAACTGTGAGCGTTAACAGAACACAAACTACCAAAACACGCCAAAAATCCACCACAACGTCACCTCACATCGCTACTATGGAAAACGCAATGTGAGGGCGTCGAGCGCTCGGCACAAGCCGGATACGCGGCCCGACCAATTGGAAGGAAAGTAATCCATGACCGAATTCAAGGAGACCGAGCTGGACGAGCGCGCCATCAAGATGGCCAAGGTCCTGTCGGCCGACGCGGTTGAGCGTGCGGGACACGGCCACCCGGGTTCCCCCGTCTCCCTGGCGCCTATCGCCTACACTCTGTACCAGCATTTCATCAAGCATGATCCGAACGATCCCAATTGGGAAGGTCGCGACCGCTTCATCCTTTCTGGCGGTCATGCTTCCCTCACCCAGTACGTCCAGCTGTACTTCTCCGGCTACGGCCTGACTCTGGATGACCTGAAGAACTTCCGCGGCGGTGCTGACACCCGTACCCCGGGTCACCCGGAATATGGTCTGACCCCGGGCATCGAAATGACCACTGGTCCGCTGGGCCAGGGCTTCGCTTCCGCCATTGGTTTCGCCTATGGCCAGCGTTTCCAGCGTGGTCTGCTTGATCCGGAAGCTCCGGCAGGCGAATCCCCGTTCGACCACAACATCTGGGTCATCTGCGGCGAAGGCGATATCGAAGAAGGTATCTCTGGCGAAGCTGCCTCCCTCGCTGCCAACCAGCAGCTGGGCAACCTGACCGTCATCTTCGATGCCAACCGCATCCAGATCGAAGGCGACACCAATCTGGTTCTGGCTGAGGACGTGCTCAAGCGCTTCCAGGCCTACGGCTGGTACACCGACGAGTTCAGCTTCATCCAGCCTGACGGCTCCTACAAGGAGGACGTCGAGGGTCTGGCCGACACCATCGCCAAGGCTCGCGAGGCCGCTCCGAACCAGCCGAAGCTCATCAAGGTCGATACCCTGATCGCATGGCCGACCCCGGGCAAGACCAATGATCCGTCCTCTCACGGCTCCAAGCTGGGCGCCGAAGCCGTCGCAGGCCTCAAGGAACTGCTTGGCTACGATCCGGAAGAGTCCTTCCATGTCGACGAAGAGGCTCTGGCTCACGCACGCAAGGTTGCCGAGCGCGGCCTCGAAGCCCACAAGGAATGGGACGAGAAGTACAACGCATGGCGCAAGGCCAACCCGGACAACGCTGCCCTGTATGACCGCCTCAAGGCCGGCGAACTGCCGGAGGGCTTCGACAAGGCCATCGATGACCTCGAGGCTACCTTCGAAGTCGGCAAGGGCGTTGCAACCCGTGGCGCTTCCGGTTCCGTGCTGAACGCCATCGCCGCTGTCATGCCGGAACTCTGGGGCGGCTCCGCCGACCTCGGTGGCTCCAACAAGACCGATCTTAAGGGCGCTGCCACCTTCGCTCCTGCCGAGTGCGCCACCAAGCAGTGGCCGGTCTGCAGCCCGTACGGCCGTCAGCTGCACTTCGGCGTGCGCGAGTTCACCATGGGTACCATCACCAACGGCATCCTGCTGGGCTCCCATACCCGTCCGTTCGGTGGCACCTTCTTCATGTTCTCCGACTACGAGCGTTCCGCTGTGCGTCTGGCCGCCCTCATGCAGATTCCGAACCTGTATGTGTGGTCCCACGACTCCGTCGCCGTCGGCGAAGATGGTCCGACCCACCAGCCGGTGGAGCACCTGGCTTCCTTCCGTGCCATCCCGCAGCTTGAGGTCGTCCGCCCGGCCGACGCTTACGAGACCGCCGAAGCCTACCGTTACTTCTTCGAGAAGAAGAACACTCTGCCTGCAGCCATGGTGCTGACCCGCCAGGGCGTTCCGGTTCTTGCCGAAACCGCTGAGAAGGCCAAGGACGGCGTCAAGAAGGGCGCTTACGTGCTTGTCGACACCGAGGGCACCCCTGACGTCATTATCATGGCCACCGGTTCCGAAGTGCAGTGGGCCGTCTCCGCAGCCAAGACCCTGGCTGGTGAAGGCATTAAGGCTCGCGTTGTGTCCGCTCCGTCCCTCGAATGGTTCGAGGAGCAGGACGCCGAGTACAAGGAAGCTGTGCTTCCGGCCTCCGTCAAGGCTCGTGTCTCCGTCGAGGCTGGCGTTGCCATGCCGTGGTACAAGTACCTCGGCTCCTACGGCAAGCCGGTTTCCATCGAGCAGTTCGGCCTGCAGGGCGACGGTGCTCAGAACATGATCGACCTGGGCATCACCGCCGAGCATGTTGTCGAAGCCGCCAAGGCCTCCATTGCGGAAGTCGAAGCCGCCAAGTGATTCGACGGGGAGGGGCATGATGCATGTGCCTCTCCCCTTTTACCGCACAATAAATAAAGATTTGATCCAAAAAGGTATCAAGGAGAAAAACAATGACTGAAGCAACTCAGCGCACCTCTGACTCCGGTGTCTCGATCTGGCTGGACGATCTGTCCCGCACCCGTATCGAATCCGGCAACCTGCAGGAGCTCATCAAGGACAAGAACGTCGTTGGCGTCACCACCAACCCGTCCATCTTCCAGAAGGCTCTGAGCCAGGTCGGCCCGTACGATGCACAGCTCAAGGAGCTCGGCAAGGTTGACGTTGAGACCGCTATCCGCGAGCTCACCACCACCGACGTGCGCAACGCCACCGACATCTTCCGTGAGATCGCCGAAGCCACCGATTTCGTCGATGGCCGCGTTTCCATCGAAGTTGATCCGCGTCTGGCCCACGAGACCGAAGCCACCGAGCAGCAGGCTGTCGAGCTCTGGGAGAAGGTCAACCGTCCGAACGCCATGATCAAGATCCCGGCAACCCTCGAAGGCCTGCCGGCAATCACTGCAACCCTGGCCAAGGGCATCTCCGTCAACGTCACCCTGATCTTCTCGCTCGAGCGTTACGAGCAGGTCATCGATGCCTTCATCGAAGGCATCGCTCAGGCTGACGCCAACGGCCATGACCTGAAGCACATCGGTTCCGTCGCTTCCTTCTTCGTGTCCCGCGTGGACACCGCCGTCGACAACAAGCTTGAGGAGATCGGCTCCGATGAGGCCAAGGCTCTCGAGGGCAAGGCCGCTATCGCCAACGCTCGCCTCGCTTACGAGCTGTTCGAGAACAAGTTCGCCAACGATCCGCGTTGGGCTGCTCTCGAAGCCAAGGGCGCCAAGAAGCAGCGTCCGCTGTGGGCCTCCACCGGCACTAAGAACCCGGCCTATTCCGATTGCGTCTACGTTGACGAGCTCGTTGCCCCGCTCATCGTGAACACCATGCCGGAGAAGACCCTGAACGCTCTCGCCGATCACGGCAACGGCGCTCCGACCATCAAGGGTACCTACGAAGAGTCCCACGCCATCATGGCCAAGCTCGCTGAGCTGGGCATCGACTTCAAGGCTGTCACCGACAAGCTGGAAGCCGACGGCGTCGCTTCCTTCATCAAGTCCTGGGATTCCGTCCTTACTGACGTCCAGGCTGGCATCGACCGCGTCAACGGCTGAGCTTCTTGCTTAAGTGTTAGCGATCTAAGCTAAGGATTCCCCCTGCCAGAATTCTGGCAGGGGGAATCTGCTATTGCTCTACATGTTTTCAGCTTATTCCGGTACGAGGCGTAAAACCAGTGGCCTGGCGGATCGCTTGAATCGCCTGCGTTTTGCGCCCTTCAAAAGTTGGATTGTCAAGCGTCACCACACGGTCGGCATACGGTGACTCCTGAATGACGCGTACCAAAGTCTCATGGAACCGATACCGATCCGAAGCCCACCGCATTGCACGGAACCCACCATCCACATATTCGGTGATCGGAGGAATCAGCAACACCAGATCAGGCTTCTCCTGTTCAATCACCATATCGAATGTCGGCTTGCAGCTTGGCGTTCTCATCGGCCGGCAGATAGCGTTCCGCATAGACACGCGTAACCATGGCATCAGTATCAAGAAAAAACGATGCCATGATTGGCATGCGATGCTATTGCATGCTCGTTCTGAGAGAACTTGGAAAGAATCAGCCGCTCGTAATCGAAAGCGGTAAGTTCATCATCGTCAACATTGCAGGCTTCCTCAAATTCACGGGCATACTCGACCGTGATCGGAGCGTCATACAATTTCGACAAGCGTGTCACCAATGTGGTTTTGCCGACGGAAGCCGGCCCAACAACCAATATGATCGTTGTGAACTCGCGACGGAACGATTGATTGATCAGCGGCCACCATTTGCGATTATGCTTTCCGTGCAAATACTTGATTGCAGATCATCCGATACGGCCATAGTGCTGCTCTTGTGGAACCAGACCCATGCGCCGTAAAAACCGTTGGCCAACATGACCACCTGAAGAACGAACATCGACATGGCGCCAGGACCTCCGGCGGAAAGCTGGTTGAACCAGATAACCACCTTGATCACGTCAAGAATAATCCATGCGACCCACTGGCTGCGGTAGCCGTATGTCATGAGAATCTGTCCGACGATACCAAGCGGCAGCAGCGTGCCGTCAAGCCGAACCTGTACACCGCCAGTATGGCTCGACACGAATACCACAATCAGATAGATCACGATGGTTGCGATGACGGCGAGAATGCCTTGCCACCATGTGAACATGCGGGCATTGACTTCCTCATACTCGTTTTTTTCCTGACGATCAAGCTGGCGCTGCCACACCCATACGCCGACGAACTGCATGGTGACGTAGAAGATCTGAGCGAAGATGTCTCCGACGAGATGGTTCATGATGGCAACGATCAGCCAAGTGGCGCAACCGATGAAGCCCCACAGATAGTTGGTCAGTCGCCCACGGTCGACGAGAATGAGATTGAACACGATGCATAGGCCGGAAATCAGACCAATTCAACCTGCCGCGGAAAATCTTTGGACACGAAGAATGACACCAACTGCGCCAACAGCATGACCGCGATCAGGACAAACTCCCCCGGCTTGAAGTCAGTCAGCTCGCGGAACACACGCTTCGGATTGACGACGTTGCCGATTCCTTTGAGCAAATCGTTCACAATATCCCCTTTCACAATGAAACGATGGCTCGGCCCTAAGGCCGGAGCCATCGTAGCCCTACTTATGGTCAGTATGACTATAAGTATTTGGGGACGGAGTGTCGCGATGCTGCGCGTACTTCACACCATGAAAGCCCTTCAAGCAATCAAGGTCATCATGCCTGATGATATGTGCTCAAGAAATCACCGATCTCACTTACGGTTTCCTTTAACATCGTGATACGTGGCAGATATACCACCCTGAAATGATCCGGATTCTGCCAGTTGAATGCACCGCCATGACTGATCAGAATATGCTTGTCATGCAGCAGATCCAACGCAAACTGCTCGTCGGAGTGAATATTGAACTTCTTGACGTTCAGCTTCGGGAAGATATAGAACGCCGCTTTCGGCTTAACTGCGGTAACGCCGGGAATTTCATTGAGCATCTGATAGACCAGTTCGCGCTGCTCGTACACACGGCCACCTGGCTTGATGTAATCCTTGACGCTCTGATGCCCGCCCAAAGCGGTCTGTACCACCGACTGAGCTGGGACATTCGAGCACATACGCATGTTCGCCAGCATGTTCAAGCCCTCGATGTAATCCTTCGCAATACGCTTGTTGCCGGAAAGTATCATCCATCCAATGCGATATCCGGCAATCATATGCGACTTCGACAGACCGGAGAACGTTACACAGAACAGGTCCGGAGCCAGCGATGCGATAGAAATATGCTCCAGTCCATCCATGACCAAACGATCGTAAATCTCATCGGAGAAAATAATGAGCTGATGTTCTCGGGCAATGTCGACGATTTGTTGCAGCAGTTCCTTTGGATAAAGCGCTCCGGTCGGATTATTTGGATTGATGATGACAATTGCCTTGGTCTTATCCGTGATTTTAGAGCGGATATCGTCGATATCGGGATACCATTCGGATCCCTCATCACAGATGTAATGCACGGCGGTACCGCCAGCCAAATTCACGCAGGCGGTCCACAGAGGATAGTCCGGCGAAGGCACCAGCACCTCGTCGCCATCATCCAGCAACGCGGACAGCGACAGGTTGATGAGCTCGCTGACGCCATTGCCGGTGAAGATATCATCGATGGAGACGTTCGGAATATTCTTGAGCTGTGCATACTGCATGATGGCTTTGCGTGCCGAGAACAGACCCTTGGACGGTGAATATCCTTCGGTTTCAGGGAGCTGTTGCGCCATATCATACACGACTTCATCCGGAGTCCGGAATCCGAATGGCGCAGGATTGCCGATATTGAGTTTCAGAATATGCGTTCCCGCGGCTTCCATGCGTGCTGCCTCGTCCGCCACCGGACCACGAACGTCGTAGAGCACATTGTCGAGCTTATGAGATTTCGTAAAGGTGCGCATAGTCTTTCCTTCTGTTGATTGCGCTGATGCAGGATTGCTATCATGTTGGGCTTCATCAGACTTGATTGCGGGCAAGGTGGCGACGTTCTGCTCCATGGGAACGTCCTTTCCCATCAGCCAGTCCTCATTGACCTGCAGAAAAGCCGCAAGAAAATGGGCGATATCGGCACGCGGCACGGTTTTGCCGCTCACGTACTGACTCATATGACTTTTGCCAAGTTTGATATTGAACTTCTCAGCAGCATGCACAAAGTCAATTTGTTTGACATTGCGGAACGCCATAGCGACGTTCAACCGGTTGGAGAACGATTCCGCCATACTAGTCCTTTCAGTTCAATTTTCATCAAGCGCTAGTTCAAATCCTAACACAAACCAACTAACGAAATTGCGGAAGTTCAATATCAAATGTAACTATTTCGCATCCTTTTGCGACAAAAGTTCAATTCACGAAGTTCAACTCATGTAACTCTTGAATATCACGAGACATCACAGCAGATTATCTTCAATCCACTGCGCCACACCGTCATCATTATTAGATGGACAGATTTCATCTGCGATGTTCAACACATCCGGATTGGCGTTCGCCACCGCCACTCCCCTGCCGGATTTACGTAGCATGGCAATGTCGACCAAATCGTCACCGAATGAGACGGTATTGCTCATCGGCGTCTCAAAATGTTCTGCCAGCAAATCCAACGCATGCTCCTTGTTGGCTTGAGGATTCATCAACATCCACAGCGATCCCTCAGAGATATGTACGTCAAAATCGTTGGGCACAAGAGAACCGACCTGATTCCGCTGCTCATCGTTAGGGAAGATAATGAGCTTATCGGCGATGCCTTCAGGAACATCGTCAAAGTCAGTGTATCGCCAGGTCTGTGTTTTCCAATATTTCGTAACATCGAAATTGGTGTATCTCACATCATCCATGACAATGCCGACTTCCATACCGGGCAGTTCATTCAACAGATTCTTGCAGACTTCGCATGCTCGCTGTGAGGAGAATCCGATTTTCTTGAGATGGCCGTCTTCCGGCAGCATCGGCGAAGTGAGCATTTCATAATTTGATGAGGCTGGATTGAAATCGATCAATGCTCCATTGAGATAGGCAACGGCATCAACCGGCAGTTTTTCCACGAACGAAAAGCCTGTGCTGACCGGACGTGCCGTTTCCACAACGAAGGTCACGCCATTATCGTGCATGCGGTTAATCACATCGATGGAACGTTGTGTAAGAAAACGTTCCTCGAACGTTTCGCCATCATGCAGCAAAGTACCGTCCAAATCCGCGACGACCATCGTGGTTTCTTGGGTTTTCTCGATTTTCAAAGACGTCAAATCAATCCTTAGCTCGTATGTTGTAGACAATACTACGATAAAAAACACTTCGGCCCATGACTGTAATCCAGTCATGGGCCGAAGCAAAAAGCCAATCAGATGAGATCGAACTTCGTCATCAGACCGAGGGCAATGATGATGGCAACCCACAGCACCGCGATGATGACGGTCCAACGATTCAGGTTCTTTTCCGCGACACCGGAAGAACCCGCATTCTGGGTGAGACCGCCGCCGAACATATCGGACAGACCGCCGCCCTTACCCTTGTGCATCAGAATCAACAGGGTGAGCAAGAGGCTGAAAATAACAAGAATAATCTGCAGCACAAGCTTGACGATGGCCATAGCGGACACGAGTGAACCTCCAGTTCGTAAACACTGCTGTTAACAATAGCGCAAGGTATTGAGAAAACCGAATAATGACCACACCTTGAAAGGCCAACTCGATAAAAACATTACTCCGCGAGCATCATACTGTCGCATTCATGGTGAGCTGGCAGATTCTGGTGAGCTCATCCACGTTCAGCGCGGCACCGCCGATAAGGAATCCATCCACATCGGGCTCGCCAATCAATTCTTCGGCGTTCTTTGAGGAGACGGAGCCACCATACAGAATGCGCACGGACTCTCCTACATGCGTGCCGAAAGTTTCAGCCAAATCATCCCGAATCGCCTTGGCCGCGTCCTGAGCGGATTGTGGAGTGGCCACCATTCCGGAGCCGATGGCCCATATCGGCTCATACGCCACAATCAGACGCGACGCTTCCTCGTCGGAAAGATCGCGTGTGACGTCATGCACCTGCCCCACGGCGAAATCAAGCTCAATGCCTTTGCGACGTTCCTCGTAGCTTTCGCCGACGCAAAGAATCGGCTGCATTCCGGCCGCCAAAACAGCGCGTACCTGATCCACGATGTTCGCATCATCTTCCGGATGGTACTTTCGTCGTTCGGAATGTCCGACAATCACATACGAACAGCCGAGGTGGGCGATCATATCGGCAGACACATCTCCAGTGAACGCGCCCTGCGATGTTACGGAAACAGCCTGTGCGCCGTAGTGAATCTTCAAATTGTCGGATTCGACCAACACCTGCACGCTGCGTAACGATGTGAAGGACGGCATCAATGCGATTTCACAATGGCGGTAGTCGAAATGGATGTCACGAAGTTTCCATGCGAGCTGCTGAACGAAATAGGTGGCTTCAAGATGGTCGAAGTTCATCTTCCAATTGCCGGCGACCAGTGGAATTCGTTGCGATGCCATGTGTTTGCCTGCCTCCGTTCTTATTTCATTCAGTGTTCGTACGCCGTGGTTTCGGGTTAGTGAAAACAAGAGGTGCTCCCCCACCTTTTTTGTTGATAAGGGAGCACCTCCGGTTATGCGTTAAGCAATCAGTCGAGCACCTTCAGGCCCGGCAGTTCCTTACCCTCGAGGAACTCGAGGGAGGCACCGCCACCGGTGGAGATGTGCGAGAAGCCATCCTCCGGGAAGCCGAGGTTACGCACTGCGGAAGCGGAATCACCGCCGCCGACGATGGTGAACGCACCAGCTGCGGTAGCGTCGACCAGACCCTGGGCCACGGCCTCGGTGCCGGCAGCGAAAGCCGGAACCTCGAACACGCCCATCGGGCCGTTCCAAACGACGGTCTTGGAATCCACGATCTTGTCGTGGAAGAGCTTCTGGGAATCCGGACCGATGTCCAGACCCATCTTGTCAGCCGGAATGGCGTCGGCAGCCACGACTTCCGGAGCGATGTCCTCATCGGACTTCGGGAAGACCGGGTTCACCACGATATCGGTCGGCAACACGAGTTCGACGCCGTTCTGCTCAGCGCGCTCGATGTAGCCTTTGACGGTCTCGACCTGATCCTCTTCCAGCAGGGAGGTGCCGACCTCGAGGCCCTTGGCCTTGAGGAAGGTGTAAACCATGCCGCCGCCAATGACCAGACGGTTGGCCTTGTCGAGCAGGTTTTCGATCACACCGAGCTTGTCGGAGACCTTGGAACCGCCGAGCACGACGGTCAGCGGGCGTTCCGGCTCAACGGTAGCGCGGGACAGAGCCTTGACTTCCTTCTCGACCAGCAGGCCGGCAGCAGCCGGAAGATCGGCAGCAACGTCGTAATTGGAGCCCTGTGCGCGGTGCACGACGCCGAAGCCATCGGATACGAACGCTTCGCCGAGCGCAGCAATCTTCTTGGCATAAGCGGCGCGCTCCTCCGGATCCTTGCTGGTTTCTTCCGGGTTGTAACGCACGTTCTGCAGCAGAACGACATCGCCGTCGCCCATTGCGGCGACCTTGGCCTGGGCATCCTCACCATAGGTGTCTTCAGCCAGCGGGACCTCGATGCCGAGCAGCTCGCCGAGACGAGCAGCGACCGGGGCAAGGGACAGTTCCGGAACGACCTTGCCCTTCGGACGGCCGAGGTGAGCCATCAGAATGACCTTCGCGCCTTCTTCGCGCAGGGCCTTAATGGTCGGCAGAGCGGCCTTGATACGACCGTCATCGGTGATCGTGGTGCCGTCCAGCGGAACGTTGAAATCGGCGCGAACGAGAACGCGCTTGCCCTTGAGATCTCCAAGATCCTTGAGTGTCTTCATGTATATCCTTTCCTAGCCGCTTGTAAGCGTGGAATGGCCATATTGCCATTTACGAATAATACAAGCCCAAACGAACAAAAACACCATACTGTTCGAAAACAGGCATGGTGTTTTGCATAAAAGATTCAATCAAGCCGACTGGCGGCGCGCCTTTTCGGTTTTCTCGGCGAGCTGCAGAAGTCGACGGATGCGGCCCGCGATGGCATCCTTGGTGATTGGTGGATCGGCCAAACGTCCCAGCTGTTCCAGCGACGCATCAGCATGGTCGAGACGAAGCTGGCCGGCCGATTTGAGGTTGTCTGGAATGTCATCTCCAAGAATCTCAAACGCCTGACGAACCTTGTCGCATGCTTCCGCAGCCGCCTTGGCGCTGCGACGCATGTTGGCGTCGTCGAAGTTGGCCAGACGGTTGGCTTTGCCCCGAGCTTCGCCGTCGGAACGCTTTCCGGTCCACTCGCGTGCGGAGCGCGGCGCACCCATAAGAATGAGCATACGTTCGATGGCGTCGGGATCGCGCAGGGTGACGCGTTCGGAGCTGCGTAGCTTACGCGGCTTGGCGGTGATGCCCAGACGCCGTGCGGTGGAGACCAGTGCCAGAGCGGCCTCATGGTTCGGGCACACGATTTCAAGATAGCTGGCCTTGCCTGGATCGGACAGACGTCCGTTGGCGAGGAACGCGCCGCGCCATGCGGACTTGATCTGCGCGATTTTGCCGTTGATGATATCGCTTGGAAGACCAAGCACCATGTTCTTGGTGTAACGGCTGTACAGGCCGGTCTGCAGCACGAGCGCCGTACTGCCCTTCGGCACGCGAATCACATAACGCTGCACGGTGCCGGTTGGCGTCTGCCTAGAGACAGGAGTAAGCGTGGCTTCATGACCATACAGGTTCTTGATGGTGTCCTGCAGCCAAGCAGCCGCATCTTGGGAGTCGAGCTGCACCTGCACGAGAATGTGGTGATCCACCGAGTGCAAACCATTGCCGAATCGAATCATCGCTGTCGCCTGCGCCTTTTTGGCGATCGGCAGTTCGTTATCGATTGCGGCCAGCTCGCTTTTGACGTCATCCAGAAGAGCCAAGAGCCAACCTCCTACCTTGCTGTTCTTCCCTAAATTTCAGGCGAGTCGCGGAATCATTCCGCACTGCCACGGCTTACTGTGATACCGAATATCTTGGACAATCACAGCCAGGTTTCTTTACATATGGACACTATTCTCTCATAATACGGTCATTTTTCCGCTGACCGCTTATCAAGCTCGCGTGCGGAAACGGAAACCGACAACCCCCTCGCACGCAGTCGCTTAGCCAAAGCCTCACTCATCGCGACAGAACGATGCTGGCCTCCGGTGCAACCAATCGCAATAGTCACATAATGCTTATCTTCCTGCGCATATCCTTCAATCGCAATCGAAAGCGCCTTTTCATACGAGTCGAGGAAGTCCGCGGCCCCTTCGCTGGAAAGTACGTAATCACTCACCTCTTTGTCGCGTCCAGTCAGCGAGCGAAGCCTGGGAACCCAAAATGGATTCGGCAGGAATCTCACGTCGGCCACAAAGTCGGCGTCGATGGGAATACCGTATTTGAAACCGAAACTGAAGATGTGCACGGAAACCGTGGTCGGACCGGATCCGAGCATGGCCTCATATAATTTCGTGGACAGCTGATGGATACTCAATGATGACGTGTCGATAACGATGTCCGCACGTTCTTTGAGATTCTCAAGCAGATCTCGTTCCTCGAGAATGCCGTCAATCAGTCGATTGCCCTGCTGCAACGGATGAGGCCTGCGTACGGATTCATATCGTTTGATCAGCACCTCGTTGCTGGCATCAAGGAACAGGATACGCGTTTTCACACCAAGATCGTCCAGATGGCTGAGCACCGCGGACAGGTCATCGAAATAGTCGCGGGAACGCACGTCGACAACAGCGGCGAGTTTGTGAATATTGGATCCCGTGGTCATCATGTCCACCAAGGGCACCAGCAGTTTTGGAGGCATGTTGTCAACCACATACCAACCCATGTCTTCAATGCTGTCGGCAGCATGCGAACGGCCCGCACCGCTCATGCCGGTGATCAGCAATACTTCAAAACCTTCAGCCGGCGAAGGGGCGCTGGCATGCGTGCCATTCGCCTGTACGTCGATGTCTTTCTGTGCCATCACAGAGCCTCCTCAAGCGCGATGCGCATGGCTTGTTCCAAACGCGCGGTGCAATCCTGATCAACCATACCGCTCGGCGGATCGTCATCCCAGATTCCCGTCATCAACCAGACCTGCACCATGGCCTGATACAACAGCATCTGCTCGCCGCCAATGGCGATTCCTCCCTGTTGGCGCCATGCCTGCATCAGCTTGGTAGGGCGTGGGTCATATACGACGTCGAGCAATGTTCCATGCATGCGCACACCTGGCATTCTCAATGATTCGGCAATACCGTCCGCAGCCAATCCGGGAATGGTGTTTATCGCCACATCAGCCTGGCGCAACGCTTCGATGGCGTGGTCCATGCCGACAATGCTGATCGGCTGTTCCGATGGCATATACCGTTCGGCAAGTGGCTTGAGATCGGCGTTCTTCTCAGGATGGCGAGCCACAACGATGACATGTCCGATCGCAGACATCTCCACGCATGCCGCTAACGCCGACGTTGCGGTGTTGCCGTTGCCGATGATCACGGCCGTTCCAGAACGGTCCGTCTTCGGCGTTATCGCACGTGTCTGATACGAGTGTTCGAAAGCGAGTTCGATGCCGCGTACGTCCGTGTTATATAGCCTGATGAAGGGGATGTTCGAATTGCCATTGACGCAGGTTTTGGTCCAATCAAACACCGCGGTATTGGCAACCATAAGCTCTTTGGCCCATGTATTGCACGGTGTTCCGTATGGCTGGATCGTTTTCTTCAATGGCATGGTCAGGCTGAGTCCCGACCAGGTCGGATCAAGCGATTCAAGAAAGCCCTCAAGATCAGGCTCGCCCACCTCATGCTTGTCGTACGACCAGTCGTCAAGATGCAACGCGTGATAAGCGGCATTGTGCAGCACCGGAGACAATGAATGTGCGATGGGCTTGCCCAGAACCGCGCACCGGTGGTTGACCTCGGTCATATTCCCTCCCTATATATTCACCGTCATCATGCTAGCAATCCGATTGTCTTTTTTCGCTACCCAATCTTATTCCATTTCATCTTTCGGACTATTCGACGAAATGGCATTTTCCGTCGACGGTTGCCCGTCGTGGGCGTGCAACGCTTGGTAAATGGCTGCGGCTTTGGCTTTTCCGACGCCTTTGACCTGCTCGAAATCCTCGACATCCGCCTCACGCATGGCACGAACCGAGCCGAAATGGCTCAGTAGGCGCTTCTGGTATGCCTCGCCGACGCCTGGAATATCGTCCAAGGCGGAACGCAACGCGCCTTTCCTTCTGGTCTGACGATGATAGGTGATGGCAAAACGATGCGATTCGTCGCGGACGCGTTGCAGTAGATACATGCCTTCGGATTGACGTTTGAGAATGATCGGATAGTCGTCATCCGGCACCCACACCTCTTCCAAACGTTTTGCCAATCCGCACACGGCCACGTCATCCACACCGCAATCCTCAAGCGCCTTCGCGGCCGCCATGACCTGCGGTTTGCCGCCATCGACCACCACCAGATTAGGCTTGTATGCGAAATGATGCCGATTGGTGTTCTGCTGGACAGTCGGTTCATGAGTCTGGTCACCATGCTCGGATGCCCGACGTTCATTATCCATGCTTTCGCCGGAGTCACCGGCGATATTGCCATGTTGGAATCGTCGCGTCAGCGTCTCGTACAATGCGCTCAAATCGTCGAGTGCACCCTGTCCGTCCGCTCCGCGAATGGCGAAACGACGATATTCGGACTTTTTGGCAATCGCGTCCTCGAATACCACCATGGAAGCGACCTGGAACGCTCCGCCGACGGTATTGGAAATGTCGTAGCATTCGATGCGCAATGGAGCCTGTTCAAGTCCCAAAGCCTTGGCAACATCATTCATGGCTGTGCTGCGGGCGCCCATATCGCTGATGCGACTCATCTTGCTGCGCTGCATTGCCTGCTTGGCATTATCGTTGGCACGGTCCAGAAGCCGTCTCTTATCCCCTCTGCTGGCCACGCGAATGCTCACGGCACCACCGCGCAATCCGCTAAGCCATGATTCAAGCTCTTCACGCCGGGCCGGCTCGATGGGAACAATCACCTCGCGCGGCACCGGAGAGATAGGAGCCAACAAATCCGCACGACCGGTCTGATCCTGCCGCTCGTTACGTTCCCTGGTAGCTTGCGCGCGTGCCACCGCATCGGTCGCCGTCACGATTTGCGTCGATCCGATGGCATTGCGTTGTTCGGTGACAACAGTCGACTGCGAAGCCCTAATCGTCTCCCCTGCGGTTTCCGAATACACCTGCACAATAAGGTCGGCAATCAGCTCCTCATCCGTCACATCCTCAACCCGTTCCACACTCCAATTGCGTTCACCTCGGATGGAACCGGCACGCACGTAAAACGCGTGCACGGAAGCTTCCAGCTCGTCCGAATCGACGCCGAAGAAATCCGCATCGACATCGGAATCGAACACCACGGCATTCTGCTCACCCACTGTGGATAGCATCTGGATCTGATCGCGCAACCGAGCCGCTTTCTCGAACTCCAACTCGTCGCTGGCCTCCTTCATTTCACGCGTGAGCTGTGCGATATACGATTTGCCGATGCGACCGGTTAATACGCCAATAAGCTGTTCGCACATCTTCCGGTGTTCCTCGACGCTGATACGTCCAATGCAAGGGGCCGAACATTTGCCGATGGACGCAAGCAAGCATGGACGATGAGTGATTTCCGCCTTATGATAAACGTTCTGCGAACAGGTGCGCACAGGAAAAGTCTTGAGGAGACGGTCGAGACTGTGACGCAGATCCCATACTTTGGCGTACGGGCCGAAATATCTTGTATCGCGGCGTTTGCGGCTTCTGGTCACCCACACCCGCGGCACGCGTTCACCGGATGAGATCGCCAGATACGGATAGGTTTTGTCGTCGCGGAACACAACGTTGAATCGTGGGTCAAACTCTTTGATCCACGTGTATTCCAACGTCAATGACTCAAGTTCGGTACCAACGACCGTCCATTCCAGGTTACGGGCCGTCAATACCATGGTTTGAGTGCGGGGATGCAGCTGATACAACGGTTGGAAATAATTGGTCAAACGGTTGCGCAGGTTTTTCGCCTTGCCTACGTAAATGACCCTGCCTTCACCATCTCGCCACTTGTATACGCCCGGCTGCGCCGGAATGTCGGATGTTTTCGGACGAAACAGGTCACGTGAATCCCCCAGCGCGCCGTTCTTGTTTACGTCTTTGCCGGGAGAATCATCACCACCGACACTGAAACCGTCGCCGTTCAACTGTTCGGCGGTTTTGCGCCAAACCTCCTGGCTGTGCCGCTCGATGGGTGCGCTCACAGCATGCCCTTAAGGAACTTGCCGGTCCAAGACTGTTCGCATTGAGCCACCTGTTCCGGCGTACCTTCGGTAACGATGGTGCCGCCTCCGTCACCGCCTTCCGGCCCAAGGTCGATGATCCAATCGGCCGACTTGACCACATCGAGATTGTGTTCAATGACAATAACGGTATTGCCCTTATCCACCAATCCCTGCAAGACAAGCAGCAGTTTGCGCACATCTTCAAAATGCAAACCCGTGGTAGGTTCGTCAAGAATATACACGGTTTTGCCCGTAGACCTTCGCTGCAACTCGGTCGCAAGCTTCACACGCTGCGATTCGCCGCCGGAAAGCGTTGGAGCAGGCTGTCCGAGTCGGATATACCCAAGTCCGACCTGCACAAGCGTGTCGAGATAGCGGGAGATGGAGGGATACGCTTTGAAGAACTGGGCAGCCTCTTCGATCGGCATGCCAAGCACGTCGGCAACGGATTTGCCATTGTATTTCACCTCCAACGTTTCGCGGTTGTAGCGTTTGCCATGGCATTCCTCACAGTCCACATACACGTCCGGCAGGAAGTTCATTTCGATCTTCAAAGTGCCGTCGCCATGGCATGCTTCGCACCGGCCACCCTTGACATTGAACGAGAACCGCCCCGGACCGTATCCACGGACTTGCGCTTCAGGGGTTTTGGCGAACAGCGTGCGGATCTTATCCCATACTCCGGTATAGGTGGCCGGATTGGAACGTGGAGTGCGTCCGATCGGATTCTGGTCAACGTGGATCACTTTGTCGCACTGGCCCACACCTTCCACACGGGTATGCTTGCCGGGCACGATGCGCGCACCGTTAAGTTTGTCGGCAAGCACCGGGTACAGAATCTGATTGACCAAAGTGGATTTACCGGAACCCGAAACACCCGTCACGCAAGTGAATACTCCCAGTGGGAAGTTGACCGTCAAATCCTTCAGATTGTTTTCGCGGGCTCCAACCACGCGCAACTGCTTGGTCTTACGTACTTTGCGACGGGACTGCGGGACCTCGATCTTTCGGCGGCCGGCAATGTAGTCGCCCGTAACCGAACGCGGAGCGTCAACGAGCTTTTTCGCGGGACCGGAATAGATCACTTCGCCGCCATGCTCGCCAGCTCCAGGTCCGATGTCAATAACCCAATCAGCGTTCTTGATAGTGTCTTCGTCATGCTCCACAACGATCAGCGTGTTGCCAAGATCGCGCAGATGATGCAGAGTGGTGATCAGCCGCTCATTGTCACGCTGGTGCAAGCCGATGGATGGTTCGTCGAGCACATACATCACGCCCACCAAACCGGAACCGATCTGGGTCGCCAAACGAATACGTTGCGCCTCGCCGCCAGACAAGGTTTTGGCGGCACGAGACAGTGTCAGATAGTTCAGTCCGACGTCGTTGAGGAATCCAAGACGGGCACGAATCTCCTTCAACACCTCGCCGGCGATCTGCGCGGCCGACCCTTCAAGCTGCAAGCCGTCCATCCATGCGAGGCTTGTCTCAGCGGACATGTCGCACACATCGGCAATGGATTCCCCGCCAACGGTCACCGCCAGCACTTCCGGACGAAGCCTACGGCCTTGGCATGCCTGACAAGGTACTTCACGCATATACGATTCGTAATACTGCTTCATCTGATCGGAGTCGGTCTCGTCATGCCTACGCATCAGCGTACGCACCACGCCTTCGAAACCGGTGGAATATTCGCGCATACGACCCCAACGGTTACGATACGAGACCTGCACCTTGAAATCACGCCCATACATAATGGCTTGACGGGCCTCTTCCGGAAGATCCTTCCAAGGGGTGTCGAGATCGAAACCCATCTCATCGCCGAGCCCCTCAAGCACATGGCGATAATATTCGCCGGTGCCTTTGGTCATGCCCCACGGTTCGATGGCGTTCTCATTCAGTGTCTTGCTGGGATCGGGAATCACCAGTTCCGGATCAATCTCCAGCTTGTATCCGATGCCCGTGCATACCGGGCAGGCACCGTACGGGGCGTTGAACGAGAACGTGCGCGGCTCAATCTCATCAAGTTCAAGCTGATGCCCGTTCGGGCATGCGCGTTTTTCGGAAAAAGGCTTACGGCGGTCAGGATCCTTCTCATCCAAATCCACAAAATCGGCCACCACGATACCCTTGGCGAGCTTCAATGCGGTTTCAATGGAATCGGTCAGACGCTGACGGATGCCGTCCTTGACCACCAGTCGATCCACCACCACTTCGATGGTGTGCTTTTTCTGCTTGGTGAGTTTGATGTCGTCGGACAGCTGCTTCATTTCGCCGTCAATCAGCGCTCGTGCGTAGCCGTCGCCCCGCAAGAGTTCAAGCAGATCCTCGAACTCGCCCTTACGCCCACGGACGACCGGCGCGAGAATCTGGAATCGTGTGCGCTCCGGATACTGCAGCAACGCGTCCACCATCTGTTGCGGCGTCTGTGCGCTGACCAACGCGCCGCATTCCGGGCAATGCGGAATGCCAGTGCGGGCAAACAGCAATCTCAGATAATCGTAAATCTCGGTAATCGTGCCGACAGTCGAACGTGGATTGCGGTTCGTGGTCTTCTGATCGATCGACACCGCAGGGCTCAAACCTTCGATGAAATCGACGTCGGGCTTGTCCATTTGCCCCAGGAACTGCCTTGCGTACGCCGACAGCGACTCCACATATCTGCGTTGGCCTTCGGCGAATAACGTATCGAAGGCGAGCGAGGATTTGCCAGAACCCGACAGTCCGGTGAACACCACCATGCGATTGCGCGGAAACTCAAGATCCACGTTCTTCAGATTATGCTCGCGAGCGCCTTGGATGGTGATTTTGAGGTCGTTGGGCAGGTGCTTGAGGTCGGCTGTAAGTGAACCGTTTTTCGTTTTGAGAGGGGCTTTTTTGATTTCTCTTGCGAGGAATGCGTCGCTGGTGAGAACGCGTTCGACTATGACGTCGCCGTTTGCTGCGTTGTTGCGTTTGGTTGCCACGGCTTGCCTCCGCTGGTGGTTGTTCTTTGTTCTAGTTGTTTAGGATACCTCATTTTCGTTATGATTTCGAACAGGTGTTCTATTTGTGGTGTGTTGTGTTCCATTGGTGTTGGTTGTGGAGTATTGTCATTGCGTCGTTGATGGGGATGCGTTCTTGTTCGATTCGTAGGTAGGTTGTGTTTTTCCCGGTGCAGAGTTGTTCGTATAAGTTTCTTTCGTGTTGTGTGAGTCCTGGTGTTGGTTTGGGGTCGCGTGTTTTGAGGGGTTGTTTTTTGGTGTCGAGTTTGGTGCCGTATGGTTCGTATGTTTTGTATGCTGTGCTGTCCATGAGTATGGAGTCGCAGGTGATGCCGGTTTGTCGTAGTTCGGAGAGTATTTCGAGGCCGTCTGCGTCTATGTCTCCCCAGTAGATGATGTGGGGTGTGGTTGTGATCCAAGGTAGTAGTGTTTTGATTCGGGTCGCCGCGTGTCCGCTGCCGAATATGCAGATGGCGTGTTCTGTTGTGGGTATGGCTTGGTAGGTGTCTTTGTTTTCCACGATGATGATGTGGGTGATGTCGTGTGGCGCGCCGTCTGTCCATGGTTGTGTCACGATGAGGTCTGGTTGGTTGTGGTGTTGTGTGTCGAGGAGTCGGAGTCGGATTTCTCCGTGGCGGTCGTTGAGGGCTAGTTGTTCTCGTTTGAGGAGTTTGCAGATTGCTTTGCAGCGGTTTGATGTTGTTTTGCCTAGCCATTTTGCGCTGAATCCGGGGATGGGGACCATGCGTGGGGTCATGTTTTCGGTGTTGTGGTTGGCGAAGTAGTGTGCGGCTTGTATGACGAGGTTGAAGTCGGTGTCGTCGTGGTTTTTGAGGATTTTGGCGATGTTTATGGAGGTGTTGGAGTCGAGGTTGAATTGGTTGGTGATGGTGTGTGCGCGTTGGTGTTCGCGTTGGTAGAGTTTGCGTGTTTGTGGTGTGGTGATGTTGAGGGCCGTGTTGAGGTCGGGTATGGTTACCGAGTCGATGAGTTGGCTGGTTTGTCGGACGATTCCGTTGGAGATGATTTTGGTTTTTTCGCTGGTTTCGCAGTGGTGTTGTTGTGCCCAGTTGCGGATGGCTTCGTCTTGGGCGCGGATGTGCGTGTAATGGGCTTCGAGTTCGGCTTGTTTGGGTAGTCGGATGGTTTTGCGCAATGGCCAGGAGGTGTTGGCGTCATACATGTGCTTGGTGAGATAGTCGGTGACGTATCCGTTGAGTTGGCTGTGGATGTCGCTGTTGGTGGTGCTTCTGGCCGTTGCCATGGGTTATGCCTCCGTTGTTGGTTTCGCGGGTGCGGTGGTGGGCTGTGTTTCGTCCTGTGTGATGGTTTCGCTGTCGAGTTCCTGTAGGTATGAGTTGCCGGTGGATGGGTCTTTGTATGCGACGTATGCTCTGTTGGCGACGTTGAGGATTTCCGCGGTTTTGCTTTCCGGGGCGGAGACGATGATTTGGAAGCCGAGTCGGGGTAGTACGGCGAGCGCGCGTTTGGTGTAGCGGCCGTCGGCTTTGATGAGTGCTTCGTCGAGGAAGAGCGTGGTGTAGGTGGGGCGTGCGGTGAGGTCGCCGCCGAGGAGGTAGATGAGGGCCGCGCCGTAGACGAATGAGGTGAGTTCTTGGAGGGCTCCGCCGGATTTTCCGCCGGTGGAGCTGATGCGTTCGTCGGGGGCGTTGTCGTGGTGCACGATTGCGTAGAATGAGCTGCGTACGCGTGGGTCGAGGTTGCGTGCGCCGTATGCTTTGATGCCGTTGGTGTCGTGTATTTTGTCGAGTTCGTTGTGCAGTCTGTTCACGAATGTTTCGCAGTTGTTGAATGCTTTGCGTGTTTCCGTGGGATTGTCGCTTGCGTTGCGCGTCCAGTCTTCCAGTTTTGACAGGATGCGGCTGAGGGTTGTTTCGAATTGTCGGTCGATTGGGCTGAAGGTCACGTCGAGTGATAGTCTGCCGCCTTGTGGGCCGAATTGTTGTCCTTTGAGCATGCTGTTGATGCGGTTGAGTTGTTCTTTGATGTTTTCTTCGTCGGTGCGTAGCGCGCGGTTGAGCTGTTGGAAGCTCATGTAGAGTTTTTTGACGCTGTTGGCGTATTCTTCGTCGGTTGCGGCGCGGGTGACGAGCATGTTGAGTTCGTCGAGTTCGTCGAGGAAGTATCGGTAGTCTTCCACGCTTGCCATGACGGTGTTGTCATCTGTGGAGTGGTTGTTGAGGTAGTCGTCCATGATGCGTTCCGTGTCGGCGCGCAGTTGGTTGGATCTGGCGTCGATTTCTTGGATTCGTGTGCGTGCGATGCGTGCGATGTTGCGTAGCGCGCGCGCGTGGAATGGTGTTTCGCTTTCATGGTCGAAGAGGCCTGCGATGAGTTTTGGCCGGTCTTGCGCGCGTACGGATGCGCCGAAGCAGTTCTCGTATGCGTCGGCGAGTAGGTTCGATACCATGCTGGATAGTGTGGCATCGTCGAAGTCGTCGTTGCCGTAGGCGTCGAGCCATGCTTGTTCGGCTTGGACGGCGTGTTGGGCCTTGTCGAGGTCGTCTTCGGCTTGGTACTGGTTTCTGTTTTCGGCGGTGGCCTGTTGGTTGAGCTGTTTCAGTTCGGTTTGCAGTTGGCCGAGTTCCGGGTCGTTTTCGATGCGTTCGATCTGCCTGCGGATTCGCGTTTCCTGTTCCCGTAGTCCGTTCACGTCGATTTTGCTCCATGGCATGTCGGCTACGATTCGTGCGAGCTCGTGCTCGTCTTGCAGCAGGCTGATGGCGTTGGACATTTGTTCGCTTCGACGGTCGGCGTTCTGCAACGCCTGCTCCGCCTTGTCGAGTTGGTTTTTCAGTTCGGCCAGGTATTGTTCGTTCATGAAGCCGATGACCTGGTGTAGTCCTTTGCTGCCGTGGAATCCACGGTCGCCGGATTTGATTTGTCCGTCGGCCTGCACTTGTCGTTCGTCATGGTTCATGTCGTCGATGGCGTGCACGCAACGCGCGTCGAACCGTGGCGACGTCGTCTGGTTTTTCAGCCATCCGGCGAACGGAGAGTCCTCCCGGTATTGCAGTTTCGACGACATCCAGCCTTCGCTGGCAGAGGATTCGTATTGCATGCCGGTGTCGATGAACCGCCACGTGCGTCGTGTCATGAGTTTCGGGTCGATGGCGCTGATTTTCGCCGCGAATCCTTGCTCGTGGCGTTTGTCGACGAGGATGGTCTGCGCGATGGGCGCGTAGGTGACGTTCATTGCCAGACGCCACTGTTCGTCCTGTTCGTTCACGTCCATCAGTTCGGCCACATACGGCAGTTCGGACGCGTCCAATCCGGTCGCCCGCATGATAAGCGTGCGCGCGTCGTCCATGTCATCGCTGATGCGCGTCCTGTGCGTGAGTTTGCGCTGATAGTCCCGTCGTAGGCTGTCACGGTCGCGCTGGCGGTCGTGACGCTCCCCTACCAGCTGCTGGAATCTGGCGTTCGCGTCCTTCAACCGTTCCTCGTATGTGTCGAGCGTTTCGGCGAGCATGGCGCGTTTGGCGTCCCATGTCTGCTCGCTGTCGGGAAGCCTGCCTTCGACCTGTTCGAATCGTTCGGCTATGGCATGACGTTGCCTGCTCGCCTCGTCGATGTCCTGGCGCACGCGTTGAAGATCCTTGCCGAGCTGCTGCAGACTGCCGCCGTCGATGCCTTGGATACGTTCCTTGACGGCGTCGATTCGCGTGTTGAGCTCGCCGACGCGCTGCATCGCCCGATCGATGGCCTCCTGCGACTCCTTGACCTTGCGCTGCGCGGCCGGCAGACCAGCGCGCACTTCGCTGGCCATGCGCGAGCGCGCCCATGCGGACAGTGTTGCGTTGCCATGTTCGCTGTCGGGGTTGATGGGTTCGTATTCGCGTCGTTCGGTGGTTTGCTTTGCGTATTCGCCGTAGCGTGTCTGGATGTTTTGCAGGATGGCGACGCGGGCCATTTTGTCTTCCATGCTGTGGAAGTTTTCGTTGAACCGGTTGTAGTCGTCGACGGTTTCGTGGGCGAGGCGGATGGATTCGGGTATGTCGAGCACGCCTTGCTTGAAGATGTCGTCGAGTTTTGAGGGGGCGTCCGCCGATTGTATTTTGTGCAGGAGGCGGCAGGCGTCGGCGCTTAGGCCCATGTCCTGCCAGATGGAGGCGTGGAATGCCGCGGCGTTGGTGTGCGTGGTGCATTCCGGATAGGTTTTTTCGAACATGGACCGGGTGAATGGTGTGTTGCGGTACTGGTCCATGAGTCGTGGGTCGATGGTTCGGTTCCAGGTGATGTAGCGGCGGCGTAGTCCGTCTTGTCCGTCTCCGGCGTTCAGGTAGAGGAATTTGCCGCAGGAGAGCAGTCCTCCGTCGGTTTTGTTCACGTAGGTGTCGACGATTGCGCCCCAGATGTTCTGTGGGGTGCCGTCGGCGTCTTTGCCGCGCAGGAAGATCGGCGTTTCGCCGTTTTCGCTATCGCTTACGCCGATCATGCCACGCAGGTAGGTGTAGTCGTTGCGTTCCGAACGTCCGGAGTTCGACGCCTTGTTGTAGGGGGTTCCGGATGGGTAGAGGAGTGAGATTTGCGCGTCGACGAGTGTGGATTTGCCTGATTCGCTGGCGCCGGCGAGCAGGGTCACCGGCATGGTTTCGTCCATGGATGGGCGGAATTCGTGCCAGCCGCCGTATGAGCCCCAGTTGACGATTTGTCGGCTTTGTAGCATCCACTTGTCGGAAACGATCTTCATGCCGTCTGCCATCAGTGTTCCTCCTCGTCGAAACGGTTGTCGTCGGTGTTGAAATCGAATGCGTCTTGTTCTATGTCTTCCATGGGCCTGTCGTCCGGGCCGGCGTTGGTGCGGCCGTCGGCGAATGCGTTCTCGTCCGTGGTTTCGGATCCGAGCCACTGGTCGGCGAGGCCGCGGTCGAGCACCATGGGCACCAGTGGCGTGAGGACGTACATGTCGTCGTCTTCGATCGGCGCGAGATACCCGTAGGTGCGCATGCGTGAGATGATGGACGTGATTTTCTTCGCAGTGCCTTCCTCGTCGTTGCTGGCGGTGAGGAATCCCGCGCCGGTGGCGAGCAATGCGCGGATGTCGTCGAAGCTGATAAGCCAGTCGCATGGTTCGGCGTTCTGGTTTTCGTATTCCAACGCTTTGATGCGTAGCGCGGCAAGCGTGGCGGCCTCCTCGCGGGTGAGGCTCATACGTGTTTTCAACGAACGGATGCATGTCTCCGAGTCGGTGACCGGCGACGCGTACATGATGCGGTATTTCGTGTTGTCGACCAGTCTGAGCATGTCGTTGTTGAGCGAACGTTCCACGACCTCACGGTTCTCGCAGGCGAGGTCATACAGGCTGCCGTCGATGTAGCGTTCGCGTTTGAGCGCGATCGCGGCCATGCGCGCTTCGACGGGCATGTCGCCGGTGTCGCCGTTGAACAGCGCGGTCGAGGCCTGCTGGCTGCCGGCCTCTTCCAATACCGGCTCCCCTTCTGTCAGGATCGTTTCCTCGATGTTGGCTTCGATATAGTCCGTCATGCTTATCTCTCCTCGATGATGTCGTCGAGCGTCGTTTCGGTGATGAGAATGGGTTTGGTGCGCCATACGCGTTCGCTGCCGTCGATCGATATGCAGCGCCATGTCACGTATGACGAGTCGTCCTGCGTGCGCAGGGCGCTAAGGAAGCCGACCAGTTCGCTTTCCCTCCGTTCGGCTTTCGGCAGCTGGTTGAAGCTTGCCGCGAGGTCCACGAACATGCCGTCCGATGTCGTCACCGGATTGCTGCGGATAAGCCTGATCATGCGCGTCAGCCGCGGCCCGCATATTTCGACCATGTTCTTGAGGTCCGGCGCTTCGATGGTCGCCGCTGGGGCGTCGTTCAGGCTGGATGATGCGGCGCGCGCCATTGATCTGGCCGGACGAGATGGCAATGTCGGGAATTTCGCCTGCCCGGCGTCCGTATGGTAGGGCCGGCTTTGGTCATTGGGATGGGCTTTGGCTTCGGCGCTGGTCTTTGCGAACAGCTGGTTGAGTTTGGCGAGCATGGTCCGGTAGCTCGTGTCGGTCTGCTGGCGTACGAGACGGCTGACCGCCTCGTCGGACGTGCGGATCTGCCGGCGCACGTCCTCGATGCCTTCATAGATGCGTTTGAGTTCGGAACGCACCTGGTTGAGCAGCACGCTCGGCTCGCCATCCAAATAGGGGTTTCTGGCGATGTCCCGCACCGCGTCGTCGATCTCGCGCCGGCCTTCGTCGGTGACGATGACTTGGAACGCGTCTTCGAAACGACGTCCGCTGTCGGATTCGCGGAACGCACGTCGGTATTCGTCATGGTATGCGGTGAGGATGCTTTCCACGCTCATGGCGCCGGCCTGCATGCGCCGTCGGAGCGCGTCGCCGTTGTCCCGTTCGGAAAGGGCGAGCTCGCGCAGGTCGATGGGCACTCCTCGCAGAGTGTTGTGAATCACGCCGATGATGTCGCCGACCTGTTCGGACGTGAGCTTTTCCAAGGCCTCGCTATGTTCCAGCTCGTCGATTTCCTTCTGCCGTTCCTCAATGTCCCTCTTCAGCAGGCGGATGCGTTCGCGCGGATCGGCGGTCAACTGC
Organism: Bifidobacterium pseudocatenulatum DSM 20438 = JCM 1200 = LMG 10505; assembly: GCF_001025215.1. NCBI lineage: Bacteria > Bacillati > Actinomycetota > Actinomycetes > Bifidobacteriales > Bifidobacteriaceae > Bifidobacterium > Bifidobacterium pseudocatenulatum. Next base: position 1,136,556 of record NZ_AP012330.1, on the reverse strand, counting down.
ATGCGAGCATGCTCGATTTCCATGATGATGCTGTTGGCCTGCGCGCCGGACAGCGCTTTCGTGGTGTCCTCAAGCCGGTCGAGCGCTTCGATGGCACGGTGCGCTCGCGCTGTGAGACGGTACAGGTAGCGGTGCGAGGCCACGTCCATGGAATTGGCGAGCCAGGCGTAGTCGCCTTCCCCTTCGCGGGCGAGGTCAAGCAGGACCGAATGCGCGGCCTCGCGCGCAGTCTGCCCGTCTTTCAGCGTGTAATCGCCGGTTTCGATGAGCCGGTTGAGACTGCGCGCGAACCGTTCTTCGACGATTTCGCGCGGCAGCTCCCCCGTCAGCGGGTCGAACGTGGAACGCAACAACGCGACGTACAGCATGGAATTGTTACGCAGCAGCAACCGTAGGACACCGGTTTCGTATACGGGTCGAAGCCGTTCCATCTCCCGTCTGATCTCAGCCAACAATACGCCTTTCCATGTGTTCGATGCCTTGGCGGCAAGTCTCCATTCTAAACGAAAACAAGGAAAAGACGCCGCAGTTACAGTACGAATGCGACGTCTTTTCCTGTCATGGAAGAGGGAACCCGGCCCCATCTAATTTCCGGCTAGATGCTCATGCTCATAAGCTGGGCCGCATACTCCTCTACGAGTTCGCTGTCCCGTTCCGTCCACTCGTGGCTGGCGGAATCGTCCGGCACGAAAATAATGTCGCTGTTCTCGTTCATTTGTTTTGCCTCCGTCCGTTCCGCTCTCCCCCGGCATCGTTGCCTGTTTTGGCGGAACTTCTCCTAGCCTCTCGCATGGATTATCTCTTTTCAAGAGAACGTTCACATTGTGGTCAAACGTTTTCTCAACAGAGGAGGATTCCAGTTCGGATTTCGGTCGGGATGAATTGAGGATGACGCCCGGATTTGCGGTCGGATATGAAAAAAGCTTCCTTCCGGAAGCTTTCGAATGGAGCGGACAACGGGACTCGAACCCGCGGTCTCAACCTTGGCAAGGTTGCGCTTTACCAACTAAGCTATGTCCGCAAGTTGTTTCCACCGTGGTGGGCAACGAGTAGAAAATATACATGAAGCATGCCAACTCCGCAAATCGCGGCGTGTCGCGCTATTTTCCAACGACTTAAGCCGATGTTATGCCATGGTTCGCGGAGCCGGTGCCAACGATACAACCGGCATTCCGACCGATATCGCCCCTGGTGCGTCCTGTTGCCACATGCCTTGCCGTTCCACCTTTGCGTCCCCGTTGCTTTCTTCGCCTTATGGCAGGCACCCATTATCCAACCACGGCGGATAAAGCAAATGTCGTTGGGGGCGTAAGCGGTTGACACGGATTGAAAGCGACTAGGCGTCCCACTGACAACGGGCGAGATCGACTCGCAGTCCGGAAGCTCCGGCGTTCGAGTCTTTCATCTTGCCTGACTCGCTTAGTTCGGGCATACCTTTCGGAGAGATGAAGACAACGCCTTCCTCTTCGAGCAGAAGCCGCTGTCTTTCCGGACCGCCGAACGCGAATCCGGGTGCCAACGAGCCGTCTCGGAACACCACACGATGACATGGAATCACACCCGGCTCAGGATTCGAATGCAGGGCATAGCCGACAAAACGCGCGTTGCGTGGCGCTCCGGCCAAAGCCGCAACCTGCCCATAGGTGGCGACTTTACCCTTCGGAATGCGCCGCACCACCTCATAAACACGCCTGCTGAACAATCCCTTCTCCATTCGTTGTCCCATTCCTCAAGAAACTAGTCGAGGATGACGCCGGCGGAGAGCATTTGCTGGCGGGCTGCGATGCCGAGTTCTTCACTGACCGGTTCGGTCAGGTTTTCGATGACATGCACTTCAAGTCCAAGCTTACGGGCGTCCAGCGCGGTTTCCTTGACACAGTGCGATTCGGCCAAGCCAACCACGTCGACGCATTCGATACCCGCGGATTCCAATGCAACGACAAGCGTACGCCCTGTAGCCATGTCAGAGGCGACCTGTTCGCGGGAAGGAATCGAATCCGTATTATCCTCGTATCCTTCGAACCCCGAATATGACGGCGAATACTGTCCCTTCTTGAAATGATGCTCTACATGCAGCGCGGCGATCGCTGGATGAAGTTCGGCGCCGGGAGTGCCGGCCTTGCCGTGCACGGGCCACGTATCCACATAGTCGGGTTGCTCCGACCAGTGTGAGCCGGGCTCGATATGCCAATCCTGCGTGGTTGCGATGTATTCGTACTCGCCGCGATGCGCATTCACGTAATCCGCGATACGTTCCGCGACGGCATTGCCACCGGCTACACCCAGTTCGCCGCCTTCGCAAAATGTCGGCTGCACATCCACAATGATCAAAGCTTTCTTCATGTTTGCTCCCTTCCGAATTTGCCTGCTCACCAGAATAATCTGATTGTTACGCTTCCGCGCAATCTATTCCATTTGCGATTGCGTACCACGCGGTGGGATTCACGTGGTTACAGGCGTTCGGTATGATGTTCGATTGGCGTTTGGCCTTATGAAATGATGGGCAGGCCGTTATGTGCGGCACAGCCAGTTTGGAACGACAGTAACGAAAGTGCAGAGGTGTTGAGGCATGGCAATTGAAGCGCAGGAGCTTGAGATTCAGATCGGCGCGCGCACGTTGCTGCATCCCACGAATTTCCACGTCGCCAAGGGCGACAAGATCGGTCTGGTCGGACGTAACGGCGCCGGCAAGACCACGCTCACCCGCGTGATCACCGGCGACATGCTGCCCACCGCCGGCAAAGTGCGTGTATCGGGCAAGCTCGGCTATCTGCCGCAGGACACGCATGCTGCCGATCCGGAACAGACCGCGCTCGACCGCATGATGAGCGCGCGAGACATCGCTTCCATCATCAGTCGTATCCGCAAGGCCGAAAAGGAGATGACCGATCCGGATCCGGACGTCATGACCCGAGCGATGAACCGTTACGACAAGGCCATGCAGGATTTCGAAAAGGCCGGCGGCTATGCGGCACAGTCCGAGGCAACTGCGATGGCGGCAAGCCTTGGCCTGCCGCAGGAGGTCATGGGCCAGCAATTGGGTACGCTTTCCGGCGGCCAGCGTCGTCGTATCGAATTGGCCCGCATCCTGTTCTCTGACGCGGATACGCTAATCCTTGACGAGCCGACCAACCATTTGGACGCCGACTCCATCGAATGGTTACGCGGATACCTGAAGAAATACGAGGGTGGATTCCTGGTCATCTCCCACTCCACCGAACTGTTGGACGAAGTGGTGAACAAGGTATGGCATCTGGATGCGCAGCTCGGACAGATCGACATGTATTCCCTTGGTTGGAAAGCCTACCTGCATCAGCGCGTGGTTGATGAGGAACGTCGCCGTCGCGAACGTGAAGTGGCCGAGAAGAAGGCGGAACGCCTCATGCAGCAGGGTATCCGCCTGCATGCGAAGGCGACCAAGGCCGTGGCCGCGCAGAACATGATGCGTCGTGCGGAGAAACTTCTCGAGAACACGTCCGAAGCGCAAAAGCAGGAGAAAGTGGCGGATATCCGGTTCCCGGAGCCGGCTCCGTGCGGTCGCACGCCGATCATGGCGAAGGATGTGTCGAAAGCGTATGGTTCGAACATTGTATTCGCCGGCGTGAATCTGGCTATTGACAAGGGCTCGCGTGTGGTGATTTTGGGATACAACGGTGCTGGTAAGACCACCACCCTGCGTCTGCTCGCGCATTTGGAAGAGCCGGACACCGGTTCCGTGGACTACGGTCACGGCTGTAAAATCGGCTATTTCGCGCAGGAACATGACACGCTTGACCTGAATGCCACAGTGTTGGAAAACCTCATTCATGTGGCTCCGGAACTGAATGATACGCAGGCGCGTTCGATTCTCGGCTCGTTCCTGTTTTCCGGGGATGATGCGTTGAAGCCGGCTCGCGTGCTTTCCGGTGGCGAAAAGACCCGCTTGGCGTTGGCGACATTGGTGACGAGCCGTGCGAACGTGCTGCTGCTTGACGAACCGACCAACAATCTTGATCCGGCCTCACGCGATGAGATTCTCAAGGCCATCGCCAAGTATGAGGGTGCCATTGTGCTCGTCACCCACGATGAGGGTGCGGTGCAGGCATTGAACCCTGAACGTGTGCTGCTCATGCCTGACGGCGACGAAGACCTGTGGAACGATTCCTATCTGGAATTGGTCGCCGAAGAGTAAGCCGAGTAATTCGAGTTTTATTCGGATTGTATTTATGCCGGACGCGAAAACGTCCGGCTTTTTCTTTCCACATGCGTTTCGAGCACGTTCGGTATTTCCGTATTTGTCTTGGGGTCTGCGAACAATCTGTGATTTGCAAGCGGCCCCGACTCATGAATCGCATCTTGCATGCCCATTGAGGGCTTGAGTCGATTCGTTTGCCAGGAAGTCGCCATTGCGATCGTCCGAACCTTTTCGGATTTCGTTATGCGCCCCCTAGCCTTCCGCGCTCCTGTTGGAACATGACGTGCGGAACAGACCAGAGGGGCCGATGCAGCAACACATCGAACGCATAGCGAAAGGAAGTTCCATGCCACGTAACGGCAAGGAGGGCATTCTCTTCAGTTTCATCATGTCCGCGATCATGATTTATGTGATGGCGGCACTCAATTACGGCGTACGTATCGGTGACGTCGGTGCGGCGGCGTGGAGCTACGCATTGTTCGACTGGCCGTTGGCCTACGTGGTCGGCATGATTTGCGATTTGTGCATCTGCACGCCAAGCTCCCGCGCGATTATGAATACATTCTGCGCGGCAACCGACCGTGCGGTATGGAAAGGCATCACGGTCAAATTCCTCATGGTGGTGCTGATGACCGTATTCGGCGCCATCATGGCATTCGGTTTCACATTCGGCGCGTTCACGGGATTCTGGCGCATGTTCCCCTACAATTTCACCATCGCGTTGCCGATTCAGATGCTGATCGTCGCACCATTGTCCGGCAAGATAGTTCACGCCATCGGCGATGCCGCCGGATGGAACAAGTCCGCGCAACAGCATGTTCCCGCTTTGGATGTCAAGACCGTTGCCGATGTGATGCAGCATGACGTTTACACGGTAGCCTCGGATGCCGAGGTACGTGACGCAGTGCGCATGATGTTGGAAAAGAACATCAGCGGCATGCCTATCGTCGATGACGAACGCCACGTGGTCGGCTTCATCTCCGATAGCGACGTACTGCGCCGCTTCGCACAAGACAACGCGCCGGTTTCCGACATTTCCACGCTGGTCACTGGCATGGCCCGCGGCGAATTCCCGGAACTGTCTCACGCAGAACTGCTTGATATGAACGTCATGGTTATTGCCGCAAAGCCGGCCGTCACTGTGCAATCGGATGCCAATATCGCGCAAGTCTGCCAGATGTTCGGCTATCAGCAGTACAAGAAAGTGCCGGTGGTTGAACAAGGCAAGCTCGTGGGCGTCGTCAACCGTGGACGCCTCACCCGCCGTTCCTTCGAAGCATGCCTTGGTACTGCCGAATAGCAATTAAATAATGACTAAATACTGCAATAAGTGGAGGGCGCCGAATCTGTCAATCGACGCCCTCCACTGTTTATCTCATTCCTTATTGCAATCAAACCGAATCATGCGCGATATGCGCAAGCCTTCACCGGCTTCGCTTGGTGAGCGGCTCCCAAGGTTCAAGCTCGACCGGCTGATCGGCCAGTATTTCGCGTGTGGTCTCATCGAGATACTCCTTGCGAATGATCAGTTCGGTAACATAACGGTCGAACCAAGCATCGGACGCCACATAATAGCCATCCTGACCATTATCCTTGCCCCAACTGTTCTCCACCTTCCAACGGTTCGGACGCCCGTCAGCATCCAAATTCACGCCAGTCAACGTCATGGCATGATTGCTTGGGCAATCGCCATACTCCAATCCCTTGGCCTTGTCGAACGTGAATTTCGTACCGAAAAGCTGGTCAACGCGCACGGTATCGCAATCAAAATAGCCATCGCCACGCAACGAGAACTGCATGCAATCACAAGCGAACCAAATCGGATGACCGTCACTGATCTGGTCCACAGCAGCCTTCTTGAACACGTCAAGAGGCACGTTCACAAACTCCATATCACCCGCTTCCGCCACATTGGCGGAAAAACGAATACGATACCGCTTGCCAAACGGACGACTCTCCATCGGCACATTGCATAGCGTGACCAGATCGTTCACATCCACCGGCACGTACTTCTTATAAAACTCCATCGGAGTGATACCGAATTCACGAATCTGCGGACGCTCATCCTTACCGGTTTTCGCAGCCTTTTCAGACGGCCCCTCCCCCGTGGTTTTCTTCTTGCCGTCATCCTTGTCATCGCTCGTACGCGCAAGAAAATCAAAACGCTCCGGAGGCTCACCCAATGCAATCGCACACATGCGATACACCGTAGCCATATCCGCATTCTTCAACGCACGCAACTCATCCAACGACGTTCCAGCTGTATGACGGTCACGCAAATCGGACGCGAACTCACGTAGCTTCGTATTCAAATACTGCTTGAACGCATCCGAACTCTTCGAATTAGCCGACTCCGGATAAGCACTCTTCGGCACCAAACCATACTTGTTCACCAAATCAGCGAACATCTGCCACCAACCACCATCATCGGCCGGACCATAATTAATCGCCTCGAACACACGACTATCCAGCGGCTCATCCAACGTGGCAAGCACATTCTCCAAATACGTGTTCGACTTCTCCATCGCATCCCAGAAAAACAGGTAGGTTTCCGAAAACTCGAAATCCTCCAAATTCCAACGATGCATCAACTCATAACGCAACGTATTAAGCGCCGCAAACATCCAACAACGCCCCGAACTACGCTGATTGGTGATACTCCCCTGCTTCAGCTCGATGGAGAAATCATTCTGCAGCACGCGCTCGCCCTTATAGTCGGTGGCTGCGGCGAGCACACCGGATGATACTGCCGCGTTGGCTGCCACCAGATTGGCGCGGTCAGCGTTGAAGTCTGTGGAATACTGTTTGAGCAGCGCAGGGTCGAGTGCTTTGACGTCACTCATGGTTCATGGTCCTTTCGATATGTTCGATTTCGGATTCTATGTCGCGCAGGCGGCAACGCAGGTCGGATTCCACGTCTACGCCGTCACGTTGCGCTTTGCGGATGATGGCGATGATTTCGTCAGCGTAAGGATGATCGCCATCATGCTGTTCGTCCATTTGACTTGCGCTTGTTGTGAATGCTGTTTCAAGCTGATCGCAATACTGCGATTTGTGTACTCTCGATACGATTTTCGTGGCGCGCGGCAATGCGCCTTGCGCGTGGGAGATGCCTTCGAGCATGGACTTGCGATGCTTTTCCTTCTGTTTCATCGCTTCCCACAGTTTCAACGTATCTTGCGCATTTTCCGGTGCTGGCGCGGAAGCGTCGGTAGCGTCGTCTGATTGGAAGACGTGCGGATGTCGGGTGATGAGCTTGTCGACGAGACGATTGCACACTTCGTCGATGCCGAACGGATCCTGCGCATCCACGGCACACACTTGCGCTTGGAAAACGGATTGCAGCAGCATGTCGCCGAGTTCTTCACGCATGTTGTCGCGATCGTTCGTTTCCACGGCGTCGATGTATTCGTAGGTTTCTTCCAATAGCGGCTTAAGCAGACTCGTGTTGGTCTGCTCGCCGTCCCAAGGGCATCCGCCTGGTTCGTGCAGAATGCGTACGACCTGCTTGACACGGTCCAACGCGCTAGGCGCATCGCGTACAGGGGCAAGTTTCAAACAGTGTTCGAATTCTTCGGGCAACTGATAATCATCATGTGCGGCTTCAGTCATGCCACTGATTCTTCTCGCATGTGCCGACCATGCGATCGTAACCGTTAATGGGCAGATTCCTCCACCCACTGGAGAATTTGGTGCGCTCATGTGCTCGTCAGCGGGAAGAATCTTCCAGTAGCTGGAAGATTCGGGACGTTCACAGTCACCTCAGCGTGCTGGTGATCTGGTCGACGGTTTCGCCGTCTTTGCGTGCGACGGGCTGGAGGATGGTTTCGTCCTCGGATGCGTAGTAGTAGCCTTCGGCGGTGACTTCGGTATCACCGTTCCATGTGTTGTGGGTGGTGCCGTCCACGCCGGCCCAGCGGAGCGTGCTGGTGCCGGTCACGTTCTCACTGATCGAGCTGCCGTTACGGCTGGTGGTGACCGTGTCCGCCACGTTCTGCGTGTCGCCGGCCTTGGTGGTCGTGCCGGATGCCTTCGTGGCCACGCTCAGCGTGTAGTTCGGCGGGGCGGGCTGGTATTTGTCGAGCACGATCACGACGATGCTGCGGGTCGAGTCGACATGGCGTTCCATGATCTTGTCGACGCTGTTCGACGGATCATCGCTGAAGCCATCGCCGGTGTGATAAGACTGAGATCCAGCGTAGTTGTAAGTGTTCGGTGCGACGTACTTGTACCAGTTGTCCTTCCATATCTTCGCGTCGTAGACGCCGGACCCGTTCCACACGCTGGTGGTGGACCCGTTGCCGGACGCCGCGCCCACGGCCACGACGCGGCAATCGCCGTCGCCCTCGCCCGGATGCCTCTGGCGGAAGCCGGCCACGCATTCCGCGTTCGCGTCGCTCAACGCCTTGGCGGCCTTGCCGGCCGAATCGTCCATGGTCACGCCTTTCCAGGCCATGGCGCGGCTCACGCTGTTCAGGTCCGTCGCGGAACCCCACGAGCCCGTCGCGTCGTCCTTGTAGGCCCAGAACTGCGCGGCCGAGCCGCCTCCGCCGGTGCCTCCCTGGTCTCCGCCGCCGCCCGCCCAGGCGGTGCCGGCGGTCAGGCCTCCGGCCAATGTCGCCGTGGCGGCGAGCAGGGCCAGCGTCTTTCGCCTTCCGTTACTGTTCTTGGAACCCAATGTTCCGTCTCCTTTCAGAGATTCATCTGCAGATGTTCACCCCACTCCCGGTGGGGTCGGACAGGAGAACAAATCCCGTCCGAACACTTCACATGCCCGGCCGTCGACAAACGTCGATATCGGATTCGTTTCCGTCATCCACCTGCTATGCAACCACGGTTTCGGGCGTGTCGGGTTGGACATTTTCCCGGAAGGCTGCGGATACGAAAAAGGGACCCCGAAGGGTCCCTTGAGAAGAAGAGTCATCTAAATCAGTGGTGAATCAATCCATCGCTTGAGGACGGAGGGCAGTCTGTCGTGCATCCGAGACCTCCGCTGCTTGGAACGAAGTCCGGCACGCTGCTGGAACCGCCGCCACTCGATGTCGAACCGCCTGAATACGAGGGCGTGTACGACTGTTGCGGCGCCGAATACGACTGCTGCGTCTGGGCCTGTGCGGCGGCCTGTGCGGCGGCCTCCTCCTCGGCCTTGCGCTGCGCCTCCTCGTCCGCCTTCGTCTTCGCCGTCACCGAGTCGTTGACCTTCTTCGACGCGGCCGCGATCTTGTCCGCATCCCTGGCCTTGACTGCCTTGGACAGTTCGTCGCGCGTCGCCGCATCGGCGACCTTGCCGTCCGAATTCTTCAACAACCGTTCCGCATCGGAAACGGTCTTCTCCAGTTTCGAATCGTTCACGGCCTTCACCGCTTCTTCCAAGCTCTTCTCGTGTTTCCCGTACCAGCCGGTGTTCTTTTCAATCAGGCTGGTCTTCGACTCGTAATCCGCCTTCGAATCGGCCACGCAGGCGACCACGTCAGGCTCGTTCGCCTTCAACGCTTCGGCCAACGCATCCACGGTCTTCGCATCCGCCACCTGCTTCACGGTGATCTGGGAGGCTGTGGCCGCGTCGCCATCCACCAGCCCGGAATACGAGTCCGCCGCCTTGCGGTAGCTTTCCGACGCTTCCACACACGCCTGTCTCGCCTCGGCCAGCTCATGGTTCGCGTAGGTCTTCCAAACGAACCAGCCGCCACCAGCCAGCACAGCCACGGCCGCGACCGAAGCCACGGCGATCACAGCAGGCTTTCTGCTCTTCTTCTTGTTTTCAGTTACATTCTTTGACCCGGCATCGCTTATATTCGGGTTGGAAACTTCAGATAGTTTTCCCTGCATACTTGTGCTTTCGATGAGTTATGTCACATACGTTTTAGGAAAAAGCGGATGGGAATCGTTCGTTCCCATCCGCACATCATTTTCTAGGATTTTATGGCAAAAACCTACTTGGCGTGGCGTGCCATAAGACCGTAACGGCCGTCACCACGACGCTTCAGCATGAGCGTGGCTCCGGCGGTACCGGCGGCCATAATGGTAAACACGGCGGTCTCCATCACGTCCACGCCCGTGTCGCCAAGCTTGGCCTGCGTGGAGGTCTTCACGGCCGCCCTGTTCGCACTGTTCGCACTGTTCGCACTGTCCGGAGTATCAACCGTGATGGTCGTATCCTTCGACGGGGTGACAACCTTGTGGGCCTTGTCGTACGCGTCCTGCGCGGATTCCGCGTCGGACTTCGCCGTGGCCAATGCGGTTTCGGCTGTCTTCAGCGTGGCGTTCACTTCAGCCAGAGCAGCCTGGGCGGCATCCACATCGGCCTGCGCGTCAGCCGCCGACTGGTCGGCATCCTTCTTAGCCGACTGGGCGGCATCCAGTTCGGACTGCGCCGCATTCGTGGCCGGGTCGGAAGCATACGCATCATCCACCTTGGATTGAGCGTCCTGCACATTCTGCTGGGCATTATCATAAGCGGTCTGGGATTCGGATACGGCCGTGTTGGCCTTGTCGAGCGCATCCTTCGTCGGATCGGCCGACTGGGTCTGGCCCACCATCGGATCGGCGGCCGTCTCATCTGCCATGGCGGGCGCGGCCATACCGGCCACCTCGGTCAAGCCTGCGATGGTCGCAACGGCCAGTTTCTTCGGATTCTCCATATTCTCCATTTTCTCCATCCTGTCTCCCGGAACGTTATGACAGGGGCGCATGCGTCCCCGAATGCACCACCCACCCTACCACTTTAGGGGGGGTAAGTGTGTCTCACATCTCGAGATAAACAAACCAATCGCATCCGAGACATACCTCCACCTAGACGCCTTTGCTTCAAGAAAACGGGTTTTACGATCTATTAGATATGGGGGTAATCCATTAGATTAGAGGAATCATACGAAAGGAAATGTAATGAGCTATAGCATTGAGCAGTTCATACTGGATAGCGGCATTACTCGCGCCGAGGTTGATGAGGCTAAAGCTCGGATGTTGGAAAGGATGCATATGTATGGGCTCAAGGAGACGCATAACAAGAAAGCACATGAAAAGGAGGAGCTGGCACTCCGAACTCATCGGAATGCCAGCTCCTCCTGAAAACCGTATCGTCGCCTCATACTCTACGTCTCATAACCATAGGTACACCGCACACCACTACGAGACGATTTTGTGGTCGGCGCGGTAGAGGTCGGGCTCTACGTAGATTTCGAAACGGAACCACGGCAGCGCGGTACGCACGCTTCGTTCGATTTTGTTCACGGTTTCAACATCGTAATCGCGGTCGAGCTTGCTGGTCTGCACCTTGACGCACAGCAGAATGTCATCCTCGGACATATGCACGGTCTGCATATTCAGCAGTCGTTCCACACCAGGCGTTGAAATAACAGCCTGCTCAATCTTCTTGCGCGTATCCGAATCGACGGCCTCACCAATCAACAGCGAACCGGATTTGAACATGAGCAGCAACGATCCCGCAATCAATACAAGACCAACCATCAAACCGCCGAATGCATCAAATATCTCATTATCAAACAGAATCGCAAGACCGATGCCAGCCCCTGCGAATGCCAAGCCGATCAAAGCAAGCGTGTCTTCCATAATGACGGACGCAAGCTCCGCCGACTTGGTACGCCTCCAAAAACGGAACACACCCATATGGGCCACACCCGTGCGCTCCATACGCTCGTTCGCTTCCTTGATGCTTTGATGCAGGCCGTAGCCTTCCAAACAAGCGCTGATAAACACCACGATAAACGCCACCAGCAGTTCCATCTGGTTGGCGTCACGCAGTGCGGGGTCTTCGGCAATGGCGAACAATTTCTTCACCGCCTCCGAAGTGGAGAAGAAACCACCGACGAAAAACAGCAGCGTCGCCACTACGAACGAAGCGAGATATTTGGCGCGGTACAGACCGAACGGATGATCGCCGTCCGTCTTATGCTTGGAGAAGCGACCGCCTGCCATGAGCACGATTTCGTTGGAACAGTCGGCGATGGAATGCACCGATTCGGAAAGCATCGCGGACGATCCGGTAAAGAACGCCGCAGCGAGCTTGGCGATGGCCACACCAATGTTGGCTCCGAGCGCCGCTTTTACGGCCGCTCCTTGATGTTCTGCCTCCTGTTGGCGAATATCGTTCGGATTGCTCGTACTACTGTCGTTGGAATCTTGCGATTCGTTCATTGCCTTTCCATTTCTTTCTGGAGTTAATACAAGACATATTCAATCATACATAGGGTGCTGTCATAGGGTGCCACCCGGATTGACACGCTTGCAGGTTCAGCGAAAAATCACTTCCTTGCACAGCGGATAGCCCCACGCGAACTGACATGCCATAGTCAGGAACTTCACCAACACCGCATTCCATCCGAATGCGGAAGGCAGCCATGCCAGCATGATCGAACCGAACAGGTAATTCCAAACCCACAGCAGCATGAACAAAGCCACGCTACGGCCGAAATTGCTGGACGATTTGAACGTGACATTGCGGTTCATCAGGAAGTTGTACGAAGCCGACAGCACGATGGCCACGCCGTTCGCGATGGCGGATGGTACGGAAAGCACATGCAGCAAGGTGAACGATCCGAATTCCACAATGGTTTGCGTTGCCGACACCAACAGATATTTGCCGAGCGTTTTCGGCTTTTTCGATGATTCCTGATTGGAGGATTTCGGATTATCCGACGTACCACTTTGCGCTGCCATTGCCTGCCGCCCGGTCCCATCACTCATATCACCCCCCCCCCGAATCATATGTCGTTCAATCGCAAAACACTATAATGCGCCCGTCTCATATTCCCGACGTAATCGTGCATTTTTCTGAAGGATTGACTAGTCTTCCCTAGGTATTTTCACTGACAGCACAACAAGGAGCATCCAATGACGTATTCCCAGAACGCGCCGTTCCGCGCCGACGTGGTCGGCTCATACCTGCGTCCGGCAGAACTCAAGCAGGCTCGCGCCGATTTCGCAGCAGGCAAGATTGACGAGGCCGAACTCAAGGCCGTGGAAGATAATGCCATTACCGAACTGGTCGCCAAGCAGAAGGCCGCCGGTCTGCACGTCATCACCGACGGTGAATTCCGCCGTGGCTGGTGGCATCTCGACTGCATGTGGGGCTTCGCCGGCGTGGAAAAGGTGTCGATGGACAAGGGCTATTTCTTCCACGATGAGGAGACCCGCGCCGAATCCGCACGCCTGACCAGCAAGATCGCCTTCGACCCGGCCCACCCGTTCGTTGAGCATTTCAAGTTCATCAAGCAGTTCGAAGACGACACCGCCATTGCACGCCAGACCATTCCGGCTCCGGCACAGCTGTATGCGGAGCTGTTCCGCCCGGAGAACATCGCTTCCGTGCACGAGTTCTACGGCGACACCCAGAAGGATTACGACGAGCTTGCCGACGACAACGCCAAGGCCTTCCATGGTCTGATCATGGCATTGTATGAGGCCGGCTGCCGCAATGTTCAGCTGGATGACTGCACGTGGGGCATGTTCTGTGATCCGAACTTCAACCAGCATTACACCGCCGATGAGTTCGCCGCCATGCAGGAACAGTATGCCGCCATGAACAACGCCGCCATCGAGGATCTGCCAGAGGATCTGGTGATCACCACGCACGACTGCCGTGGCAATTACCACTCCACGTGGGCTTCCGCCGGCGGATACGCCACTGTGGCCGACGTGCTTTTCGGCAAGGAAAACGTCGCCGCCTACTACCTGGAGTTCGACGATGATCGTTCCGGCGACTTCGAGCCGCTCGCCAAGGTTTCCGGAGATAAGAAGGTTGTGCTCGGTCTGATCACTTCCAAGAAGCCGGAACTTGAGGATCCGGAAGTGATCAAGGCTCGCATTGCCGAAGCGGCCCAGTATGTGCCGCTTGACCGCTTGTGCCTGTCCACCCAGTGCGGTTTCGCGTCCACCGAGGAAGGCAACAAGCTTACCGAAGAGCAGCAGTGGGCCAAGATCGCGCTCGTGCAGTCCGTCGCCAAGGACGTATGGGGCGAGTGATGATCGCACACGCGTAGCGCGCTTGTAAAAAACATATAAGGGGCTGTTTGCAATCCAATCGTGACTGGCAAACAGCCCCTTTCGTACTGAAGCGAACGAAATCCTACCGCAATCAGCCTTGCATCTGCTCCGCTGCATCGTTGATGCAACGAATCGCATTCAGCGTACGCGGATACCCGATATACGGCATGCACTGCGAAATAACGGCAATCAGAAATGCCTTCTCATTGCCTACGCCCATATTGGCCTTCGCATGAGACGTCAGCTGCGGCTCGCAACCGCCCTGCGCGGCAAGGAAGCACAACGTGATCATTTCACGCTCACGCGTGCTCAAGCCACCGCGCGTGTAGTAGTCGCCGAAGCAGTTGCAGGCAAGCCACTTGTTGATGTGTCGCGTATCTTCGGGGCCGGATTGCGTGAATCCACGCATTCCTTCACCGAAGATTTCGATCTGCTTGTCTTCGCCCGCCCTGGCACGCGTTTCCGGCGTGGTGGTGCCTTGCGGTTCAAGCGGAAGATGCACGTTGGCCGCGCCGAGAAAGTTGTTGAGTTTCTTCAGGAACGGCAGGGTTTTGCCGAAACCACAGTATGCGGTCGCCTGATACACCATTTCCTTGATGGCGATGGACGACAGTCCGGTTTCGTAGGCCACCGGCAGCATCATTTCGAAAGCATCCAAGCCTTGGCATCCGACCAGCACGGCAAGAATGGCCAAAGAGCGGGTTTTGTCATCCAAATCAGGATGGTTCGCTCCCGGTTCGTTCACCACTTCGTCATAAGCGAAATTCGAGAAGAATTCAATGAATTCCGGATCGGTTTGCGACAATGTCCTGTCATTATTCCAGAACGAATTCATCCGTTTGTGCAGCTCTTCAAACAAGATTTGCTTCCTTTCGTTTGATTTGCGCTTATTCTATCGTCGGTATATTGCTCAGACCTCACTGATGCGCAGCAGCGACTTTACGGTGCGGCGCTCGTCCATGGCCGCGTACGCTTCCTGAATATCGTCGAGCGTGTATTCGGAGGTGTAGACGATGCCGGGATTGATGTTGCCGTCGAGCACTTCCTTGAGCAGTCGCTGCAGATCGTACGTGCGCACCGGTGCCGGACCGCCGCGCAGACCAACGTTGCGGTAGAACAGTCCTGGAATATCGGCTTCCACGCCGTGCGGCAAGCCAACGCGCCCGACTACAGCGCCCGCACGCGCAACCTTCATGGCAGTGTCGTTCGACAATGCGGACCCTACGCATTCAAGCACGGCGTCGGCACCGTAACCATCAGTCATTTCCAGTACCTTGGCTACAGCCTCGTCGCCACGTTCCTCCACGAAATCGGTGGCACCGAATTCGCGTGCGATACGTTGGCGGTCGGCATGGCGGCTCATGGAAATGATGCGGGTGGCGCCCATCAGCTTGGCGGACAGCACTCCGCACAGGCCGACCGCACCGTCGCCGAACACGACTGCGGTGTCTCCCGGCTTGATTTCGGCGGAAGCAGCCGCATGGTAACCGGTCGACATCACGTCAGAGAGGGTGAGCAGCGATGCGAGCATTTCGTCGGAGAAGCTCTTCGCGTCGCCCGGAACGACCACCAGCGTGCCATCGGCCTCGGGAACGCGCAGGTATTCCGCCTGACAGCCCAATCCCTCGTCTCCGAAATATCCGCCGTGGGGGCAGCTGGATTCGAAACCGGCCTTGCATACCGGGCACTTGCCGCAGCTGAACGGGAACGGTACGATCACGAAATCGCCCGGCTTGGCCACGGTCACGTCGTCGCCGATCTGCTCGACCACGCCGATGGCCTCATGTCCGGCCTGAGTGTTGGGTTCCTTGCTGCCGTCGCGGTAGAACCACAGGTCGGATCCGCACACGCATGCGCGTACCACGCGGATGATGGCATCTCCCCCATCGATGATGGTCGGTTCGGCATGCTCTTCGCATGCCATCTGCTTGACTCCCTTGAAGATCGCTGCCTTCATGAGTTGCTCCTTTGTTATACGAATTGAATTAAGGTAACGTCTGCGATGACGCCTCGACTTATGCGTCAGCCTTGCTACGAATCTGTTTTTTCACTGTTTCGATGACATCGTGGTTTTCCTCCAGAAGTCGTTGCGCTTCGTCGTCATGGCCTTCCGCCACGGCACGCCAATACAATGTTTTAAGGGAAACATAGGCTTGCTGCATGCGGATGCTTTCGGCTTTTGCGGCCAAACGCAACGCCTGCGCGTCCAGTAGCGCCATTTGCCTGCGCGCACCTTCGGTTCCGTCGAAACGGTTTTTCAGATACTCGCGCATGGCGTCAAGCGGCATGCCAGTCGCAGACAAGCAGGAAATAGTGACCAACGATTGAATGTCTTCGTCGGTGTAGGCGCGATGGCCAGAACTTGGGTCACGTGCGATCGGGGCAATGATACCGATTTGCTCGTAGTAGCGCAAAGTGGATTCGGGAAGTCCGGAAATCATGGATGCTTCACGAATCGTATGCCATGTTGTAGTGCTCATACCCTGCACTGTAAAAACTTAAAGTGCTTGAAGTCTAATTGGCGTGTTGCATGCTATCTCATAGCAAAAGAACATGTAATCCTGACAATTAGCTAAGTTGCGTCTGCAAAGCGTAACTTACGTGTTCATCGTAAGGAACATCAGACCACGCTGTTTTGGACGAATGCCACCTCACAACAAAAAGCTCTTATGCTGCTGAGTTGAACGAAATCGTGCGGATTAGATGTACTGGACTGGACCGTACGCCCGGATTTGGAATATTTGTAACGATATTTTGGGTACAGGGAAATCCATGATGCGGATTTGGAATATTTGTAACGATATTTTGGATACAGGGAAATCCATGATGCGTATTCGGCAAACAACACGTCGTATAATACCTTTCGTCGTTCCTGCCCGAGCCGCGCAGGTCGAGGAACGGCCCACGGCGACTGCCGCGATCTCCGACTCACGGTGCACGGCATCGACCAACGCAAGGATTCATTATCATTATGGCGAAGCCATTCTCTAAAACCGTTATTCATAATACAGACGCGAAGCTGTCGAAGCAGGTAAGGCAGCCTTTGAAAACAAACCAAGGAATACACAAGGCCCTCACATGGCGTGTGGTCGATATCGCGGTCGGCGCGGCGGTCGGCGTGATGTCGGGAGTGATGTTTTGGGTGTTCGACGGCCTGTCGTATGGTCTTTTTCCGTTGATGACTTTGATTCTTCCTGGTTCAGCGGCGCTACTTCATGCTTTGTTCTACTTCCCCGCCACGCTGGGCTCTCTGATCGTGCGCAAGCCGGGAGCTTCGGCCTACGTGCTTTTGGTCGCATCGTTCGTCGAGGTGGTACTCGGCACGAAATACAGTGTGAGCCTGGTGGTAATCGCATTGCTGCAGGCGGCAGCCGCAGAAGCGGTATTCGCACTGTTCCGCTACCGTCGTTGGACGCTCGGCGTCACCATTCTGTCTGCTTTGGCGATTGGAATCGTCTACAACTTCTACCTGCTGTTCTTCTACTATCAGGCATTCACGTTCTTCAGCCCGCGAGGCATCATCGGCACTATTTGCGAGCTGCTTAGCGCGGTGGCATTCGCCGGTTTCGGTTCCTGGGGAATGTATTGCGCTTTACGTAAGTCAGGTGTTCTGTCGCGATTCGCTTCCTCGCATAAGGAACATAACGAAGAAAACGCCTGAAAGTACGTTTGGAAGCATGCCTCGACCATTTTAATTTTTTAATCAAATCTCATCAGTTTTACTGATTAAAAGGACGCAACGCCGACTGCGACGTTGCGTCCTTTTATGCCATCGCACATAGTGCGATTACTGCGGAATCTTCGAACTCGAAATTCCGGAATCAATCGGCGGTGATCAGCTCGCTCGAATCCATGTCGAAGTCGGACATGGCAAACGAGCGGATCGCCGGATCCTCATACGTGTTCATGTAATACGTGTTAGTCTTTCCGGAATAACCGCTGGTGAACAGCGTGCGCTCGAACTGGCCGTTGCCCATCTTGGACATGCCTTCAACCATCTGTACGGAGGCCAGCGTGTGGAACAGACGAGACACATTGGCGGACTCGTTGTTCTGCTGTGGATAGTGCGTGTTGGTGTAGGCGACACGTACGAAACGCGACGGCGAACTCACGTCACCGGGAATGCCGTGCATGCTCACGCCGGCGCCCCATGCGCTCAGTTCCGCCTTGCCCCAAGTGGTCGGCTCCGCCATTTCGTTGCTCACGCACATGTAGTTGCGCAGGTTTTCCATATGGAAGTCGAAGGTCGGTTGATTGGTGAGCACATCCACATCGTCATGATGAACATGCATGCCATCAGCCATCTGCTCGATGACGATGCTACGGGTGCCATCGCCAATGAACCAGTGCAGCAAGGACTCCTGCTGGCCGGGCACGACCTGCGAAACGAGCGTCACGTCCTTCAACGCCTCTTCGACTTCGTCGACACTGTCGAAATTGCGTGCCACCCACAGCGGGAATTCGAAAGTGGCGACGTTTTCGGTTCCCTCGACCGGTTCGTGCGCGAAGGAGGCGTATCCGGGGAAGTTCAATCCGGCGATGGCCAAGCCGTGCTCGTTGGCGCAATCGAAATACATGGGGCGATCGGCCATAACCACGCCCACGCCGATCACCGCATTCGGCTCGCTCTTGCCTTTGGCCCCATACGCATAGTCATACCGGTAGCCTCGCGGAGTGACCAGAATGGTCTCGCCGTAGGAGAAGCTCCAGTCGAGATTACGGCCGAAATACATGTTTCCCTCATTGTCGGAGAAACGAACACCAGTGCACATATGGACTCCCTTCCATGATTTGCCGTGGTTTTCTTGCTTGCGTGTTCATGGTAAACGCCGCTTGCTGGGAAAATCTTAAGTTTTGCCCGTGGAAGAATCTGCTTTGGCTACCTCATCCATAGTATCGTTCTCCTCAATCATGAATTTCGTGTAAAACGTGCCTGCCGCAATATCCGGGTTATTGGCCAAAAGTTCCTATAAGCCAGAACCTCGGCATCTTCGTTGATTCCTCGAATATGACGATGAATATGACAAAAGCCCTTGATTTCCAAGGGCTTTCAAATGGCTCCTGCGACTGGGCTTGAACCAGTGACCGTCCGATTAACAGTCGGATGCTCTGCCAACTGAGCTACGCAGGAATGCGCTGTGCACAAGACAAAAATACTACACCAAAACTTGTGGATTTCAAATCTTCAGCGTGTCACATGTGTGTTTCGACTTGCAAAACGTTTCCATACGATGCTTTCGGCCTAATCTTACATGGAGATCTTCGTCAACGGCATGGCCGAATCGATGGCGAAATCCGGGTTTGACGGAGCCACTCCCGCTTCGACCAGGTTGACGCCCAGCATGGCCACCATGGCACCGTTGTCGGTGCACAGTTTGAGCTGCGGTACACGCACCTCTACCCCATGCTCGGCACCGACTTCCAACAGTTTGGCACGAAGCTGCGAATTCGCGGAGAAGCCACCTCCTACAATCAACGTCTTCGAATCGTACTGCTCGCAGCCGCGCATCGCCTTCTTGGCGAGTACAGTCGCCACGGAATCCGCCAGCGACGCGCACACGTCATCGACGGGAATCTCATTGCCTTGCGCCTGCTGTTCCTCGATCCAACGCGCGACGGCCGTTTTCACGCCGGAAAAGCTGAAATCGTACGGATGCTGCTGGCCCGCTTTGCCTTGGGTGAGTCCCTGCGGCACTTTGATGGCATGCGGGTCGCCCAACTGCGCATGACGATCGATATGCGGTCCGCCCGGATAGGGGAAACCGAGCAGGCGAGCGACCTTGTCGAAGCATTCGCCGGCCGCATCATCAAGCGTGGTGCCGACCACGTCGATATGACGTGCGACATCCTCAACATGCAGCAAGGACGTGTGTCCGCCGGACACGATCAAGGCGAGCGTGTCTTCGGGGAACGGGCCGAACTGCAACTGTGTGACCGCAATATGCCCGATCACATGGTTGATGCCGTAAATCGGCTTATTCGCCGCCCAGGCAAGCGATTTCGCGCCGGACACGCCAACGGCGAGGCAGCCAGCAAGTCCAGGACCTGCGGACACGGCGATCGCGTCGACGTCAGACAACGTCATGTTCGCATCGGCCAACGCCTTGGAAACGCATGGCACGAACGCTTCGGCGTGGGCGCGTGACGCAATTTCTGGAATCACACCCCCGTAACGCGCGTGCTCATCCATGGAGGATGCGACGACGTTGGAAATCAGGGTGCGCCCCTGCACTACCGAGGCCGCGGTCTCGTCGCAGGTGGATTCGATGCCGAGTACGATTGGTCCGCTCATTGCTGCTCCGTTCGCTGCTTTGCTTGCTGTTCCGTTTGGTTGTTCTGTTTATTGTTCCGCTGCTGCGAAGCCGACGATCCTCGGCTCAAGGTCAAGGCTCATGGTGTACGCGTCGATGCCTTCGGGCTGGTAGTAGCGTTTGCGCAATCCCATTTTGGCAAAACCGAACCGTTCGTACAATGCCAAGGCCGGAGTATTGTCGACGCGCACTTCAAGCAACATGCGTTTGGCCCCCTGCTCACGTGCCCGCGCAATCAACGCCTCCATCAACGAAGCCGCGATTCCCTGCCGTTGGAACCGTCTGCCGACGCCGATCGTCATGATTTCCGCATCGTCGCCGTCATACCAGAAACCGGCATAGCCGCGCACAACGGGCTGTTGTCTAGCAGAATCGCCTGCAACCGATCCAGCAACCGGCTCATCCACGGCAACGCAACCCGCAATCCCGCAATCCGCGGTCTTGCCGTCATCATCAATATCGAACAGATACGTGCGTGCTGGCGCTTGGAATTCCTGGCGAATCGACTGTTCGCTCCACGCTCCCCTGCCGAACAGGTCCGCTTCCAAAGCGGCCATCTGCGGCACTGCGATCTGTTCATCGATGCTTGTATGGTCAACGATCATGCCGTATCGTCACTCCGTGCGTTCCGCGCCGGCATGGTTGAGTACATGCTTCAACGGGTTCGGCACCGACACGTCCGGCCTGCGCAAATACAACGGTTCGACCGGCTCCGGATTCACCAAAGACTGTTGCGAAGTGGCGAAGGCCGCGAATCGTTCCAATCCGGACGCGCCCTCGTCGAGCAGCGCCTGATCGCGCACTTCGCCGCCTTCGGGAAGGCTTGCCCACGATTGCGCGTATTTCGCCGCTCCATGGCCGACGACGTCGACCACATATTCCACGTTCGGATCGGCCTGGCGAAGCCGTTCCAGCACCTCGTTGACACGGTTCGCAATCGATTCGGGATAGTCGATATCCATGTCGATCAGGGTTTCCACACAGCCGTTTTCAACGTTTGCGTCATGGTCTTCGCCTGCGCTGCCACCGGCCTCATAGCCGCTGCCATCCAACAATGTGAAATACAGCTGCTTGCGTCGCGCATCGTTCACGGCGAGCGTCAGATGATGGCGGCCGTCATGCTCCGCGTTGCGCACAAGCACCTGCGGGGAAAGCACATTCTGCCCGATAAGCTGTGCACCGGTGGCGAAGGCGAGCGCTTTGGCTGCAACGATTCCTGCGCGTAGTCCGGTGAAGGGTGCAGGTCCGATGCCTACGATGATGCGGTCGATGTTTTCCGGTTTGAGGCCGGCTTGTTCCACGGTTGTGGCGATGTTCACCTGTAGTTTTTCGACGTGGGTGCGTGAGTCGGTTTCGACGATGGGGTCGTGTCCGACCATGCCGACGGTTGAGCCGTATGAGGTGTCGATCACCAGTGTCTGCATTTTGTGGAAACTCCTTATGCCAAGCTGGGAACTACTGTACAACCGATGCTGGAATCGTGCTTGCTGCTGGTGTTTTAGCGGTTGTTGCGTGTGATGTCGAAGGTTTGCCAGGATGCGCCGACGGGAATGAAGGTTACAGTGCGGGTGCCGTTGCTGGTGAGTTCGTTGTCGGCTCTGCTTGTTTCGTCTGTGCTAACGGTGTTGAGTGGCCGGTCGATGTGGATTTCGAGGCGTTCCGGTGCGAGCGCGGCTGCCATCTGTTCTCCCCATTCCATGAGGATGATGGTGTTGTCGCTGGGGTCTTCGAGTTCTTCGTCGAGTCCGAGGGATTCGAGTTCATCGAGTAGTCGTTCGATGGCATTTTGGCCTGGGGCATAGGCGTTGCCGCCGAGTCGGTAGGCGTCGACGTGTATGAGGTGGGCGGAGTTACCGCTGGGGAATTGGCCTTTGAGTTCGCGTGCGATGGTGAAGGTTGGCGAGACGATGGGTTCGCTGATGTTGAGTCCTGCGCCGAAGCCTTGTGCGAAGGTGGTTTTTCCTGCGCCGAGTGGCCCTGAGAGGAGTATGACGTCTCCGCCGTGGGTGAGGTGTGCGACTTGTTTGCCGAGTTCGCGCATGGCTTCGCCGGTTGTCGCTTCGACGGTGACGGTTTTGGCAGTGCCTTCGCTGGTGTTTTCGTTGGCGTCAGTAATGGTTGCCTCGCTCATGTTAGTTGGTTCGTCCTTTGCTGCTGATCAGTTCGATGGATCGTTCTAGCGCGTAGACAGGGTCCGATCCGTTAGTTTTGCTTTGTTCGTCGGCCCATGCGAGCATTTGGATGCATCGTCTCATGCCGTCGGAGGTCCATCCGGAGAGCTGTCTGGTGGCGTTTTTCAGCACCCATGAATTGGTTTTCGCTTCCGCTTCGCTGATGGTGCCGGAGCGTACGGCTGAGGCTTTGGCCATGGTGCGTAGTTTCATGGCGAGCGCTCCGATGAGTGCGATTGGCGCGGTGCCTTGTTCTATTGAGGCTCGCATGGCGATGATGGCGTCGGCGGCACGTCCGGAGAGTGCGAGGTCGGCGACACGGAAGCCGTCTACTTGGGGATTTGCTGTGAGGTATTGGTTGACGCGTTCCAATGTTATGGGATTGTCGTCGAAGTCGAAGCAGAGTTGTCCTGCCATGGCTGCGAGTTCGCCGGTTTTGTCGCCGAGTACGGCCACGAGTTGTTGTGCGGCCATGGGTTCGATGCGTCGGTTGCGTCGTTCGAAGCATTGTATGGTGAAGTTGAGTTTCGCTTCGGCTTTTTTGAGGTCGGCTACGGTTTCTTTGACGGCTCCGGCTTTGGTGAGTTGGTCGATGAGTCGTTTGCCTTTGATGCCGCCTTCGTGTTGGCAGATGACGACGCTGGCTTCGGCTGGATTGTTGACGGCTTGCTTGCAGTAGGCGACCATGGTTTCGCCGAGTTTGTCGTCGGCGTTTTGCAGGTTGGATACGATGACGATTGATCGTTCGGAGAGCAGTGATGGGCTTACCGCTTCGTCGAAGGCGTAATGATCGGCGTTGGTTGCGTCGAGTTCGATGGTTTCCGCGTCGGGGTGTTTGCGTTGCGCTTGGTGGCGCAGGTCGCGTACGGTCTGCTCGTTGAGGTACGGGTCGCCTCCGTAGATGAGGTGGAAGGGCGTTGTTGCGGATGGTTTCGGCATAGTATTCAATCTCGCTGTATCGGTGGACAAGATTCATTCGTTCCATTTCATGGTTTTGAGCGCGTTGTAGGTTCGTTCGCCCCATGCTTTCGCCCGTTCGATCGGATTGTGTATGAGGCGTCGGCCCGGCAGGTTTGGTTCCGTTGTGGTGATGCGGGCGAAGAGTGTTCCGGCGAATCGTGCGGTCGTGTATCCGATGATTTCGACGAGGATGATCAGTAGCGCGCCGCCTGCGTCTCCGGTCCATGGAATGGTGGCGTGGTCTCCTGATCCGAGGTTGAGGGCCATGAATTCCATGATGGCGGTGCCCCATGAGGCGAGGCTGGCGAATATGAACCCGAGGCTTGGCAGTATCCATGAGATGGCGAGACTGGCGAGTCCGGCAAGTGTAGAGAATCCCACGAAGGGTGCGACGACCAGATTGGCTGGAATGGAGTAGACCGGCAGTTCTGGTTCGATAAGCACTTGGATCGGCAGGGTGAAGAGTTGCGCGGCGATGGTCATGGCCATGGTTTGCGCGATGAATGCCGGCATGATCGGTGTGAGCCATGCGCCTAACGGTCCTGCGAACAGTACGATGCCAAGTACGGCGGCGCATGACAATGCGAATCCGAAACTGCGTGACATGTGCGGATTGACCATGAGCATGCCCAACGTGGTCCAGCTGAGGGTTGACAGGGCTTGCGTTCTTCGGCCGAGGAACAGGAAGCCCGCTCCCGCCAAACCCATGAGCAGGGCGCGCGACACCGAATCGGATGGGAACACGCACATCGCCAGCATGATGTACGACGCGCCGATGGCGATGGCCGTGACGCGTTTGGGCAGCAGCAGGAACGAGCAGACGGCGCGCACCAGGGTGGCGACGACCGCAAGATGCCCGCCGCTGACCGCCATCAGATGCAGTATGCCCGAACGTTGGAAGGCATTTTCAAGCAGATTGGCGTATGTGGAATCAATACCCGTGCCCGTCTGGCCATTGCCACTATCTGGAGGAACGTAATCCTGCCCAAGAATACCTAAGGTCAGGCCGGGAACGAGCACTTTCCCTTGGTCGGAAAGCCGTGACGTCTGTTCGAAGAACGCCTGCTGCATCATGCCGATCGTGCGCAATGCGAGGTTCGGTCCCCGTATGCGTTCCACGGAGGCGATGTCCGTCAGCCATAGCGGCATGGCACCGTATTGCGATATGGCGAGCGTGCCCCGCATCCGGTATTCGCCGCCTTGTTTGAGCGTGCCACAGTCCGGCCGGTCCGCATAGACGCGCACCCGCATCATGCTTGGCTGCGTGACCTGGCTTGCCGTGATCGTTGAGATCGTCGCATCAATCTGGCAATCGTTTGCACGTCTGTTCGAATTCACTGCGGGAGATGTCGTACGTACCAGCGTGACAACGTCGCTTTCGCCGTTTCTGGCCGCGTACGAGGCCACATCCCTCCATTGCAATACGTCGTAGGTCAACGCGGAAGACGCGCATGCCATCGCCGCGACCACGCATACGATAATGCTGAAATGCCATGCCGAGACCGCCCGCCGCACGCCAACCGGCACTCGCAGCATAGGCGATCGCAGGAACGGCAATCCCAATAATCCCAATAATGCCAGCAACGGTACCGCCAATGCCACAACGAGCAGCAGCATGCCGAACCGACCATCCCGTTCGACGCAATAGTCGAATCCCATATGCGTGGCCAAGCTCGCCGCCCACCCGCATAGGGCGGCCGGCAGCAGACGCCAATCCCTGCTCCCCTGCTCCCCATCCCGCCATTCGAACGTGTTTCCTCTCATCGTGCGCACACTTGGTCTCGGAATTTCGCCAGCGTTTTCTCGCCGATGCCTTTGACTTCCAACAGTTGGTCGACATTGTCGAAACGGCCGATCTGATTGCGATAGTCGATGATGCGTTGCGCGGTCACGGGACCGACGCCTTTCAAGGTCTGCAGTTCGTCGGATCCTGCGGTGTTGATGTTCAGCAGACCGTCAGCCGGATCGGCGGGCTCCGCTGGTCCGGATGTTGGTTCGCTCTGGCTGTCGGGTTCCGTGGATGGCTGCTGGCTTGGTGTTGTTTGCGTGGACGCCGTCTTGTCTTTCTCGGTTCCGTTCGCCTTCGATTGTTCGGATTGGGTGATCTGCGATTGTTGGAGCGCACTGTAGTGGACGGCCTGTTGGATGAGCATGGTCAGGCTTGCGCAGAGCGCGCACGACAGGGTGAGTATGGCGATGACCGCGTGGATTGGTTGGAAGACGAGTCGTGGACGGTCGCGTTTGGGCCGGTCCTGTTCAGTCGGTTTGTCGGAAGGCTTGACGCCGGCCAGATCCCGCAATGTGGGTTTTGCGGGTTCAGGCGATTGTTCAGTTGTCGCGATTGCAGTGGACGTTTCAGCCGCTGCGGAAATCTCGGATATTGAGGTTGTTTCGGATATCGCGGGAACAGCATGTTCGTTGCGAACGTTCTGCCCGCGCGCGTTCTTTCCACGTGTTTCGGGCATGCCAAGTCCGCGCAGCCGTTGCGCGGACTGCGATGCGGTTTCGGCTTGCCTGTTGCGCCTGCCCGGCGGGGTAACGATAATGCCCATGCATCCAAAGTGGAGGATGCATGGGCATGTTGTCCAGTCGAAACGGCCCCTGTGGTCGAAGGATGGGAGTTATCCACATGTTCGGCGTGTCGCCTTATGCGGAAACGGTTCCCACCCTGTTGGAAGCCTCGTCAAAGGTCTCGCCAGAAGCCGTTGGATCCGTTTTTCGAAATATCATTCCGCAGGAACGATGGACACGATCTTCGGAGCCTTGACGATGACCTTGCGCGGTTCCTTGCCGCCCAGACGATCGGCGACGGCTTCCAACGCCATCTTCTCAAGTTCCTTAGGATCGATGTCGGGCGAGACCTCGAGCTTGGCGCGCACCTTGCCCTTGATCTGCACGACCGCGGTGACGGCGTCCTGGCCGACATAGCGTTCGTCGGCCTTCGGCCATTCGGCGTGGGCCAACGATTCGCCGTGTCCGAGCTTGTTCCACAGTTCCTCGCAGATGTGCGGAGCGATCGGGGAAAGCATCAGAATCAACGGTTCGACGGCCGCGCGCGGCACTTCGTTGAGGCTGGTCAGATGGTTGTTGAGCACGATGAGCTTGGCGATGGCCGTGTTAGGACGCATCGCTTCCATTTCCACGGTCACGTCGGCGATCGTGTTGTTCAGCAGCTTCAGCGTCTTCGTGTCGAGCTTACCATCGGTGACGCGCACTTCGCCGGTGTTCTCGTCGACGACGTTGCGCCACAGGCGCTGCAGGAAGCGCATGGATCCGACCACGTTGCGCGTGTTCCACGGACGGGATTCGGCCAGCGGGCCCATGCCCATCTCATACAGGCGGAAGGTGTCCGCGCCGTAGTTCGCATACATGTCGTCCGGCGTGATGATGTTCTTCAGGCTCTTGCCCATCTTGCCAAACTCGCGGTTGGCGTGCTCTCCGTTCCAGGTGAAGGTCGGCTCTCCGTTGGCGTCGGCCGGGCCTTCCACCACTTCGGCGGCCGGCACGTACTGGCCACGGTCGTCGGTGTAGGCGTATGCCTGGATCATGCCCTGGTTGAACAGCTTGTGGAACGGTTCCGCGGAATCCACGAAGCCGAGGTCGAAGAGCACCTTGTGCCAGAAGCGGGAGTACAGCAAGTGCAGCACGGCGTGCTCCACGCCACCGATGTACAGGTCCACGCCGCCGGACTTGCCAGTGGTCTCGTTGTGGTTCGGGCCCATCCAGTAGTCGAACTCGCTCTTCTCCACCATGTGTTCGGTGTCGGTCGGGTCGAGGTAGCGCATGTAGTACCAGCAGGATCCGGCCCAGTTCGGCATGGTGTTGGTGTCGCGGTAGTAGGTCTTCTTGCCGTCGCCCAAGTCGAGTTCGACCTTCACCCAATCCTCGTTGCGGCTCAGCGGCGCTTCAGGATTGGATTCGGCGTCTTCCGGATCGAAAGTCTTCGGGCTGTAGTCCGGCACGTCCGGCAGGTTGATCGGCAGCTGGTCGTCCGGCAACAGATGCGGGGTGCCATCTTCGCCGTAGACGATCGGGAACGGCTCGCCCCAGTAACGCTGGCGGCTGAACAGCCAGTCGCGCAGACGGTAGCTGACCGTGCCCTTGCCGACACCAGCTTCTTCCAGCCATGCGTTCACCTTGTCGATGGCTTCGTCCACGCGCAGTCCATTGAGGCTCAACGCGTCGCCCTTGGCACGGGTGGCGTCCACAGCGGAGTTGATGACGATGCCGTCGTGGGAGACGAACGGAGCCTTGCCCTCATAGTTGGCCAGATCGTCGCCGGATTCCGGCAGCGGCTGCACGGTGTAGGTGACCGGCAGACCGAACTTGACCGCGAAATCGTAATCACGCTGGTCGCCACCCGGCACGGCCATGATGGCGCCGGTGCCGTAATCCATAAGCACATAGTCTGCGGTGAACAGCGGCAGCTTGGCTCCGGTGATCGGGTTGATGGCGTACAGGCCGGTGAACAGGCCGGTCTTCTCGCCCGCCTCGTCCACACGGTCCTTGGCGGTCTTGGATTCCGCGGCCATACGGTAGGCCTTCACAGCCTCGACCGGAGTGGCGTAGCCGCCCTTCCAGTCTTCCGGAGTCTCGGACGGCCATTCGGCGGGAACATCCTCGAGCAGATGATGCTCCGGGGAGACCACGGCGAACGTGGTGCCGAACAGGGTATCGGGACGGGTGGTGTAGATCTCCATGTCCTTGACGCCGTTCGGGGTTTCGACGTCGAAATGCACGGAAGCGCCGTGGGATTCGCCGATCCAGTTGCGCTGCATGAGCTTGACCTTTTCCGGCCAGTCGATGCCGTCAAGATCTTCGATCAGACGGTGGCCGTATGCGGTGATGCGCATGGACCACTGGCGCAGCTCACGCTGGAACACCGGGAAGTTACCGCGTTCGGACTTGCCTTCGGCGGTGACCTCCTCGTTGGCGAGCACCGTGCCCAGGCCCGGGCACCAGTTCACCGGAGACTTGGAGATGTATGCCAGGCGGAAGTCGTTGAGCACGTCGGCCTGCTCGGCTTCGGTCAGATCATTCCACTGCTTGCCTGCGAATCCCGGAATCTCACGCTCGCCGGATTCGAACTGCTCCACCAGCGTGCTGATCGGGCGTGCGCAGCCCTTGGAGCCAGACGGGTTGGTGGCATCCTCGTCGTACCAGGAATCGTAGATGCGGGAGAAGATCCACTGGGTCCAACGCACATAGCCCGGGTCAATAGTGGCGAAGGAGCGGCGGTTGTCGAAGCTCAGGCCCATACGATGCAGCTGGCGGCGCATGTTGGCGATGTTCTGCTCGGTGGTGATGCGCGGATGCTGGCCGGTCTGGACTGCATATTGCTCAGCCGGCAGACCGAAGGCGTCGTAGCCCATGGCGTGCAACACGTTCTCGCCCTTCATGCGGTGGTAGCGGCTGACCACATCGGTGGCGAGGTAGCCGAGCGGATGGCCCACATGCAGGCCCTTGCCCGACGGGTACGGGAACATATCCATGGCGAAGTACGACGGGCGTCCTTCGGCGTTGCGACCCTTGCCGTCCTTCAGATCGCCATTGACGTTGGCGGCCCAGAAGGTGCCTTCGTCATCCCAAATCTTCTGCCATTTTTCCTCAATGCCCTGAGCCAAATCCGCGTTGTAACGGAACGACGGTTCGGCTGGTTCGTTCGACTGCGTCTGCGCGCTTTTCTCAATGTCACTCATAATGCATGAAACTAGCCGCGCAACTGGACACTTCGCAAGGCGTCAATCATTATGCAAGAAGCGTTTTGCAAAGCGTCACGCAAGGCGGGGGCCGTCAGCCTTCCGACGCTGCCGAGAGCGTTATCGCGGGAGGGTTGAGCGACATGTCGGGAACGTAGCCGATCGACTGTTTCATCTTGTCTATGGCCTGCTTCCACGAGCCGTCGTCCATCATGGACTGCAATGCGGCGTCGATCTGTTTGGCCAGCGTGGATTGGCCGGATTTGACCGCGATCGCGTACGAACGTTCGCCGAACGTTTCGCCTACGACCTTGAGATATCCGCCTCCCCTGTTGGATGCGAGGCCCGCCGCTATGGCGTCATCTGCCGCGATGGCGTCCGCCTGCCCGATCATCAATGCCGTTTCGCATTGCGGATACGTGTCGCGTTCGCTCACGGTCACATCTTCCGCAAGATTTCGCACGCTGTAGGAGGGTATTCCTCCTTTGGCCACGCATACCGTCCTTCCGGCAAGATCATCGGTTCCGGTGATGGTTCCCGCACTGTCGGAACGTACCAACAATGCCGCATGCACAGTCAGATACGGTCCTGCAAGCTCAACCTCACCATCCTGAACGTCATCAGCGGCGAAAGCATCGACCACCATGTCCACGGTGCCGTCTTCAAGTGACGAAACGCGCGTCGACGGCAGCACCTGTTTGAACACGATCTGTTTTTTCGCGAATCCCAGCGTGTTCGCCACATATTGCGCCACGGAAATATCGAAACCCGAATACTCTCCCCCATGCAGAAAACCCAAACCAGGCTGGTCCGCGGCCACGCCAATCGCAATGGTCGGCCCCTGCGCGAGACCATTGGTCACTACGGAAATGGAAGTGCCGCACGCGCTCGTGCCCAATACGGTCGAAGCGGCGCATACCAGCGCCGCGATATTTCGTGACAGACGTGACAGACGTAGCATACGCGCGATTCTACGCGATTCTACTTGAACATGCGCGAACGCGTCAGGAACCAGGTGACAATGGCCGAAACGACCAGCGAGATTCCGATGATCACGGCGAAGCCCCACGGCTTGTCCGTCAACGGCATGCCTAGCATGCCCTCCTGGAAGTTCATGCCGTACATTGAGAAGATCAATGTCGGAATCGACAGCGTGATGGAGATGATCGTGAAGATGCGCATCACGTTGTTCAGATTGTTCGACACGATCGACGCGAACGCGTCGGTCATGTTGGCAAGAACGCCGCTGTAGATGTTGGCCATCTCGATTGCCTGCTTGTTTTCGGTGATGACGTCGTCGAGCAGATCCTCGTCTTCCGGATACTGCTTGATGCGCGGCAGCGTGGTCAGCTTTTCCATCACGATTTCGTTCGATTTGAGCGACGTGGTGAAGTAGACCAACGTTTTGCTCAGTTCGAGCAGCATGAGAATCTCACGATTCTGCATGGAATGGCGCAGTTTGAGTTCGAGCTTGTCGCTTTCGCGGTCGATGATACGCAGATACCGCAGATACATGGTGGCGTTGCGGTACAGGATCTGCAGGATGAAACGCGTTTTCATATACGTGTTGAAACCGCGGATCGTACCTTCCATGAACGGGTGCAACACCGGAGTGTCCTGCATGCAGACGGTGATGATGGCCGACTGCGTGATGATGATCGACAACGGGATGGTCTCGTACCAGTCTCGCCCGCCGCGCTCTTCGACGGTTGGAATGTCGACGATGATCATCGTGTAATCGTCTTCCACGTCCACGCGGGAGCGTTCTTCGTCATCAAGCGGGGCGCGCAGGTCGGCGAGATCAACGCCGGTTTCCATGGAAACGTTGGCGAGTTCCACATCCGTCGGATCCGAAAGGCATAACCAAGATCCGTTTTCGGGTTTTTGGATCTGCTCCACCTGGCCGTTAATCGTTCTGAACATTCTCAACATGTCTCTCACCCGCCTTTCGCGCTTTCCGACGTTCTATCGCTGTACGGCAGCCCGAATCCAACATCTCCGGCGATCGGTCTCTTGCGATCGATCTGGAACATTCGGGCAAACAACCTTATTTAGGATAGTCCCACCTTGAGAGTTGGCCGGCCGCGTGCCTGAGATTTCATCGAGAATTCATGTTCGACGCATGCGTCCGCGGCAGGCGACAGTCACTGCAGATCGTTGCGGTTACTGCGGATCACTGCACGATGGGCTTCCACAATGGCATGTTGGGGCCTCGCAATTCCTTCGGCCCATTCTCCCAATCGGTAAGCGCGGCGATGGCGGGACCTTGGTTGAAGGCGTCGAGCTTCCACTGCCATGTGTCGGGATCCGCAGGACCGTTGGAACCGCCTGTGTTGACGCTCATGCTCGTCCAGAAGGCGTTGCGCATGGCTCCGAGATTGTTGAGGTCGTCCGGATCCATGTCGAGCAGCACGGCGACGGTGGCCACGATCCACGATCCATGGCCGACTGCGAGCAGCGTGGTGGCCGTCGGATCATCGGCATGTTCGGCGATAATGCTTCGTATGGCTTGGGAGCCACGCTGGCCGGTATGCCTGCGGCTTTCGACGCCATGCTTGGTTTCGCCTCCGGTGTGGGCACGCCATGAATGGTAGTCGTCGGCGTACTGTTCGAGGATTTCCTCGCGGGTCATGCCTTCCCATTCGCCGAAGCTGCGTTCGCGCAGGCGTGGGTCGAGGGCTACGTCAAGTCCGAGAAGGTCGGCGATGGCGTGAGCGGTCTGTTGGGCGCGGAAAAGGTCGGATGATACGACGACCATGCGTCGGCTCGCGGCCGGTGCCTCGTTGATTTCGTTAAGATCGGCGAGATACGCGCCCTCGTACGCGGGTTGGGCGAGTTCATCATTATGGTCGGCGATGTGCGCGACTTTCGCCCAATAGTATGTTTTGGCGAGTTCATAAGCGCTTTGGTCGGCCTGCCACCTGCCGACGATGTCGAGGGGAATGTCGATTTGGCCTTGCAGTCGTCTTGCGAGATTGTATGCGGTGCGTCCGTGGCGCAGGAAGAGTACTTCGTCGATCATGCATTTCATTGTAGCTATGCCGTGCGAGTGTGGTGAGGGTCGCCCAGATGGCTGTGAGCGCGAATGCCGTGGTGGAGAGGGTTCCGTCGGTGAGGCATCCTGTTTCTGGCGGGCATTCGTCGTGGTTGGGGACGCGCGTTCCTGTGATGAGAAGCCGGTGGGTGTTGATGCCGTATGGGGTGCAGGTCATAAGGGTGGCCTGATCGGCGCTGGCGTCGTGTTTGTTTATCCAGGTGAAATCGTCGGGGGTGATGGTGCGGATTGTTTGCACTTGATAGGTGAGGGTTTCGCCGAGGGTGGTGATGGTGAATTCGTCACCTTCTCGGGCTTGGTCGAGTTTGGTGAACATGAGTTTGTCGGCGAGGCCCCGGTGTGCGGTGATGACGGTATGGGTTCCCGCTCCCCCGATTGGCAGGGATGTGCCTTCCCAATGCCCTGCGCCGATGGCGAGCGTCTGTTCGCTTGTTCCGTGACGTATGGGTAGGCTGATGCCGAGTTTCGGGTAGTTGATGGTTGCCATGACGTCGCTGGGTGGGATGACGAGTTGCCGATTGTATTCGTCGG
This sequence comes from Bifidobacterium pseudocatenulatum DSM 20438 = JCM 1200 = LMG 10505, assembly GCF_001025215.1. Classification (NCBI taxonomy): domain Bacteria; kingdom Bacillati; phylum Actinomycetota; class Actinomycetes; order Bifidobacteriales; family Bifidobacteriaceae; genus Bifidobacterium; species Bifidobacterium pseudocatenulatum. The sequence continues at coordinate 1,103,653 of NZ_AP012330.1, read as the reverse complement.
GATTTTGCGTTGCGGGTTCGTCGTCTGTTTGGTTGCTGGTTTGGTTTGCGAGGCGCGCGTTGTAGAGTTTCGCCTGCCGTTTGCTTTCTTGGATTGCCTTGTTTGCGGTGTTGGTGATGGTGGCTGCGTACGCTTTGACGTTGGCTGCTTGTTGGATGTTGTCTTCGGCGCGCATGATCAGGGGGATGCTGATGATGAGTGCCGTTGCGGTGAGCATGGCGGTTCCCACGCACCATCGGATGATGCTGCGTTTGTTGGGCGCTTTTTTGTGCCGTGGTTTGCTATGCGGGGGAATCGCCATGTGTTGCCTATTGTCGGATGTTGGCTAGTCGTTGCTTGATCGGCACATGCGCAGCATGACGATGCCTCCTATGAAGAGGAGTGCCGCGATGCTGAAGAGCATGGTGAGGCCTGCCGCACCAGTCAACGGTATTTCGGTGATGGTACGGATGTTGGTGACGACCACGGTGTGGCTGTCGCCTTTTTTGATGAGGTTGTTGGGGTCGGATTTGACGTCGAGGCTCCACGTCATGTTGGTGTCGTCAACGTTGACGGTGACGACTGCGCTGGGCAGCATGAGCGACGAGTAGTCCTGGGGCGCTTGTGTTTCGGTGATGGTGTATTCGCCTTTGAGTCCTTGGATTTTGGTTTCGCCGGCTTCGAATGTGGTGGTTGTGGTGGTATCGCCGCTGGTGGCGAGGCGGTAGGTGCCGTTGCCGAGGGCCACGAGTTTCAAAGGCGTTTTGTCGCTGGCGCCTTGGGCGATGGCGAATTTCGCGCCGGTGAGCTTTTGGCTTTTGGCGTCGACCTTGCGTAATGCGATTTCACCGGTGCAGACTTTAACCTCGTTGCCGGGCTGGTTGTTGTGGTCCTGCCATGCGTTGGGATTGTGGGAGTATTCCAAGTCGATGGAGTTGACGTTGCAGGGGCTTCCGATGACCGCATTGCTGTTGAGTCTGGCCTTGTAGGTGACTGTGATCGTCGCGCCGACCGGCAGGGCCGCCTTTGATGCGTCCGAGGCGAGAATGTCTCCGTTGACGCCGAACAGCCAGCTGATGGTTTTGCCGTTGACGTTTTCCTTGTAGAACGTGCTCGCCAATGCTTTGCCGCCGACGGTGATCGAGGTGAGCGAACCATAGTCGAGACCCGCGCCAAGCGTATCGTTCAACGCAAGATAGTAGTGCTCGTAGCCTGTCCAGTTGGGGATTTTCTGCGTCACACGGTAGGTCAGGTCCTTGCCTATCGCTTCGGATGCGCTGTCTTTCCAGGCACTGCCGACGTTGACTTTTTTGTCTGGCGATTCCACGTTGGATACCTTGTAGATCACTTGCCCGAGGGTCAGGGTCGTGCCGCCGGCCGTACGTAGTTGGTTGACGCCGTTGACCGCGGTGCCGTTCATCATCATGATGGACGCGGTTGTTTTGATGGCGGTGCCGCTGCTTAGTGTGGTTGTCGCCGGTGTACGGTCCACGATGGCGTAGATTCCCGGTACGAGTACGTTGCCGGTCGACATGGTGGCTTTGTCTTGGCTGAGTGTGGAAACCGCCGTTCCATCCTGCTTGGCGAAGTTGGTTTGTTTGGCGAGGCTGTTGCAGAAGTTGCGTAGCTTTCCGCTCCATGGATCGCTGCGCGAGTCGGTCAGGTTCTTCACCACCCACACCATCGGATCGTTTTTGCCGTTGACGGTAAGGTTCGTATCGGTGGCTCCGGCCGCTTTGGCTGCCGCGGTGATGTCGGATGCCAATGCCGTGTTCGTGGTCAGATCGTAGCCGACGATCGTGTTGCCGTCCACGCTTGCGGCGGTATATGTGGCAAGCTGGATGGCGCGGAGGTCCTTGCCTTCGAGGCTTTCCCCGTTGCTTGCCTTCACGCTCATGGACTGCTTGACGCCTAAATCGCCGAGTTGCGGCGTGGCTTGGGCCGTGCCCGGCATGGCAAGAGCCGCGATCATGCCCAGCGCAAGCATGGAGGTCCATCGGCGGCGTATGGTGTGTTGTGTCATGGTTCACCTTCTTTGGTTGTTGGTTGTCGCATAGGCGTCTTCGCTTATGCGTGCAGACCAGCATGGCAGAAACCAATATTCGCCCGCCACCTCTTTAAGAAAATCTGTGGATAAGTGGATGAGCGAACACTTATCCACACTTATCCACAACCCATACATGCAACTGCCGTATAGGAATCCATGGTCGAACCGCCGCGAACGATATGCTGCAGATTCGCGATCTTCCGTTCCGATAACAGCGAACCGCAGACCGGACATACAGTCCCGTCTGCGGTTCTCCGATATTGTCGTTTCGACTGGTTCAGTATGGAACCGATCAGTCCTTGACGATGGTTTTGCCTGCCGTAGCGCCCGGAGTGAGATCCTGAATTTCCGTGATCTCCAAAACCGGAATGGTCATCGGCTTTTTCGTGCCGCGTTCTTCGGCGACTTTGACCTGTTCGTCATAGATGGCGTCATCGGAATGCAGCACGACGTTGCCGCGGAAACGGTATCCCTTCTTCTGTTCGAGGTTGGCGACCGCGACGACCAGATCACTGCCGTCAAGCAGGTTACGGTATGTCTGGCCCGCGGTGCGCTCGTGGTAGCCGATATGGTTGTTGTCGATGATGAACATGCTCATCTTCGGACCGAGATCGACCTGGCCTTCTTTGCTGATGGTGGCCACCCATGCGAGGTTGCTGTTGAGGAATCCCTTCATCTCATCGGTGAGATCTACCATGATGCCGTCCTTTCGTCTATATGCCCATGGAATGCGGGCATACTTTCAGACTACGACAAGAAACCCCACAACGCATGTTCGCCCAACGTGAATAACATCACATACGCGCTCCATCTGAAACCGAATTTAGGAGAGATAACACCTGTTTCGCACTTTGCTGAGGCATCAGACCACGATCATCCGCTATCCAATCAATCATGGAAAAGAAAGGATTGATTTTGGGTTGGCATCAGCGGTATCTGCTGGACGATATGCACGTCGAGTTGATTCGCAATGGGTTCAAAGACAAAGCCTGCAGCATGCCGATATCCGCACTTGGTTTAGATATTGTGTGTGAATTCCTTTATTCCATTGATGGGTTTTTCCCTCAAAAGAATTTATGCAGATTCAGACATTTCCGATTTAGCCTGGGCTTTTTGCGATGTGGCAATTCTTGTTTGCTGGCTTAGATATGTCAGACAGTATCTGCCAGAGAAAGCACAAAGGCATTTTATTCCATCCCCCATTCTCGCTTTGCTTGTATGCGCGTACGCAACGCCCCGGAGGCCCTGAATCTGAGAGGGCGTCTTCCTGTGAACTCGATGAGGCTCGCGCCCGCCAGCTCATCCACGTATTTGCGGATCGTCTGTTTCGTCAGCATGAGGTCGCCGCCTGCATCTTCGAGCGTCATGGACTTGGTGGTGTCGAACAGCTCCTCCTGCATGACTGCGTAGAGAAGCAGGGTCGCGTTCGTGGACAGTGCATGTTCCCTCCGTAGCTCGTCACGCAGGACGGTCGCCTTGTCGAGCTGGTCGATTTTGACGCCGAGCTCCTCGATCAGGGATTCCTGCGCCCGTTCGATGAGTCCGAGGATGGTGTATACGAAGAACGTGAGTTCCCCGCTGTTGAGTTTGTCCTCGGCCTCAGTGAACGCCTTGTAGTATTCGTTCTTGTTCTCCGCGATCGTCCTGGAGAGGGACAGCACGGTGGGCAGAGTGAGATCGTTGCTGAGGTAGAGCGCGAGCAGATACCTGCCTGTCCTGCCGTTGCCGTCGTAGAACGGGTGGATGTATTCGAACAGGAAGTGGCTGGCTATCGCCCGCTGCAGGAACGGTATGGTATCCGACCGGGCGAGGTCCATCATCTGTGCGAGCAGCGCTGATATCCGCGCCTCGCTGCTGACGCCGCTGTGGATGACGGTGCCGTGCGGTCCTTGGACCTCGACATCGCCTTTCCTGAACAGCTCCCCGTCGGGTCTGTTCTTGTCGTCGATCTCGTCGAGGGCTATCTTGTCGTAGATGTCCCTGATGTCCTCGAGAGTCTTGGGCAGTTCAACGTCGCGATTGGTGAGGTTGAGATACAGTTTCGCGAACTCGCCGAACCTGGCCTTCTCCATGTCGCCCTCGGTCCTGGCCTGCCGGGCTGCGGCCACGGCGGCTTCCGTCTCCTTCCGCGTCGACCTGACCCCCTCCATCTCGTTGGTGGCGAGCAATTCCTCGGATATGGCGTGGTAGATGTAGTTCCACCGCATGACTCCTGGGATGCTCCGCCACATGGCCGATACCCGGCGTTCGGCGAGGAGCACCTTCTGTGTGAGCATGCACACGCAGCGCGGCGTGGCGATGAACAGTTCGCCCAAGGGTGTGCCGATTCCGGTTGTGAATGTGGAGTCCGCTTCGAGGCGTTGTCTGACGAGCCGGTCGTGGTTGGCGTAGGAGTCCATGCTCCTGTCGGCGTGGAACAGCCGCGCCAAAGTCCTGTATTCCATGCTCATAACGGTCACTGCTTTCAAAAAGTCATTTATATTTTATGAGGATTATAAATTAGAAGCACTCATAAGACAAGACAAAGCATCTATGAATGAAAATTAACAATAAGCCCATGTCGGCTCTACCGTCCGTCGCCGACACCCCTGCCGACACGGGTCGTTCATGCGTCCGTCTGTTCGGCTTGTATACGATCTTGCCGAAGGTTCTCCGCGTCGTCGTGGAAGTCCTGTTTCTTTACCACCTTATAACCGGTTTCTATCACCTTGAACCGTTTTTGAGGTTCGGCAAGCACGTCCGCGAAACAGCGTCGTTTCAACAAAAAGGGCCACCCCTTACGGAGTGGCCCTCGATAATCGTGGAGCTAAGGGGATTCGAACCCCTGACCCTCTCCATGCCATGGAGATGCGCTACCAGCTGCGCCATAGCCCCAAAGTCTGCCCTGCAAACTCTGTATAATATACATCGCAGACATAAGTCACGCAAATTTCGGCGTGTCGCCCGCACTGAGGAATTGGCATGAGTAAAACCGCACTACGCAATCACCTTATGTGAACCTTATGCGGGCGACATGGGAAGTGCGCCACCAGCGACATTAGTTACTACTTGCATCTCCCGTCGAGCCGGTAGTACCGTCGGTGGATCCCGACGTGCCAGTGCCAGTCGAACCATCGGTTCCGCTGTTTCCGGATCCGGATGATGAGCCATCACCAGTGGTGCCGGACGTGCCTCCGTTTGAGCCAGTGCCGTTGGACGAATCCGTTCCGTTCTGGCTGGAACCATTGCTGGAATTATCGGATGACGACCCGCTGTTTCCGGACGTGGATCCATTGGTATTGCTCGATGTGCCGTTGGAAGTGGACGAGTCGGTGGATCCGTTGGTGGTTTTGTCGCTGCCGTCCGTGGTGGTTTCGTCGTTCGAATCCGTGGAATCGGACTTAGGCTTTTGCACGGGGGTCTGCCCGTCGCCAGTCTGATAGTCATCGGTATTTCCATGCGAAGGTACAACCTTCTCATGCACCACGTCACGCACCACGGTGTCCGTCCCCTGACCGCCGGTGAAAGCAAGAATCAATCCCGCGCTCACTCCCACACCAACCAAAGCACTGACGAATGCGATGATCGCCGGAGCGTACTTGCTATGCAACCAATTCGAGGAACGCTGCCCAGCATGCTGTACTCGGGCATCATGCGCGCTTCCGAGTGTTCCGGTCTTACCGGTAACTACGCCAACATCGCTGACGCCACGCTGTCCGTTCGGGAAAACGGAAGTCTCCCCTGCCCCGGCAATATCGCCGAGCGCACGAGTCGCATCCGCATATTCCTGTCCGGAGGAAATGACGCGCGGTAAACCGGACTGCGCTACCGCAGCCGTATCGGCAGACAATACCATCGTGACATCCGACGCAACAGGAGACGATCCAATAATCCTCGTCTCATCATCCTGTTCGGAAGAGCCAAGCACCTGCGTTTCATCCGCAGCTCGCTCATTCGAAACCGTCTCGCTACTCGACGGGAACGGCACGGCCTGTTGGATCTTCTCCCCTGATGCCTTCAAAACGTTCTTGTAGACCTGCGTGGCAACCGCGGAAACAACCGAACCCGCGGCCACACCAATCACCGATCCCGCGATACCGATTTTCGCGGAAAGTAGGAATGACGTGACCGCCGCCAGCGCACCCGCGCAAATCGACGAAAAAGAGATTCCCTTAAAAAAGTTTTTCACAAGCCATGACGATAGCTAATTTCGCTATGAAAGTACTGGCGATTCTGTGAAAAGCTTGAAAAAGCGGTGACAGACCAGCGTCCGACATCATGTATCGGCCGGCTACAGGCTGGCTACAGGCTGGGATGCTCCCATTCCTCGGAATCGGCGATAGCGGGACCGTGATTGTAGTCCATCAAACGCCAACGCAATGTGGAACCGATCTCCAATGGAATGAGCCGCACCCAGTGAGCGTTGCGCATCGACAAAATGTCGGCGAAATCGCCATGCGCATCCGCCATTCCCAGCAGCGTCTGCAACGTTTGAGAAATCCATGCACCATGCGAGAACACGTACAAGTCCGTGTCGGATCCGGCACGGAACGCCCAATCGTTCAACGCTTCGACGCCACGACGTCCGACTTCCTCCTTGGGTTCGGCACCGTATTTGAGTTCGCCGCCACGGAATTCAGCCCAGGAACGATAGTCTTCCGGGTACCGTTGCGCGAGTTCCTCAACCGGAATGCCTTCCCAATCGCCGAAGCTGCGTTCACGCACGCGGATGTCGGGATGCACTTCCAAGCCCAGCGGGTCGGCGAACGCATGCGCGGTGGCTGCGGCACGCCCCAGATCGGAACAGATGACCAGCCGGTTCGGAATATCGGGACGACGATCAACATACAGTTCACGCAATGCGTCGGCCGTCTGGCGAACCTGCCATTGTCCGACTTCGTCGAGGGGAATGTCGATCTGGCCTTGCAGACGATGCTGCGCATTGTAGGCGGTACGTCCGTGACGCACCAGCGTGATGGCGTGCACGTGTTCCGGTACTGCGCTGTTATGCTCAAGTTCGACGTTTCGAGGCATGCTGCTGCTCTCCGTTGCTTTCTCGATTATGGAATGTTTGCGAAAACTGCTTCGCTTGATATGAAAACATGCCTTCCGCATCTATACGGGAAGGCATGTTCATACGTGTTATTCCGCGATTTCCGCGGTCTCTTCGTCGGAAGTCTCCGGATGTTCGAGCTGCAGGTCGATGCTCGGGCAATCCTTCCACAAGCGTTCGAGGCGATAGAAGTCGCGGGACTCCTGATGCATGACGTGGATCACGAAATCACCATAGTCGAGCAGCACCCACTGGCCTTCGGTCAAGCCTTCGCGGGAACGCGGTTGACGCTTGCCGCTTTTGAGATACAGGTCCTTTTCGATCTCTTCGGCAACCGCCAACACCTGACGTTCGTTCGAAGCGGTGGCGACGAGCATCGCGTCGGTAATGGCCAATGGTTCGGTGACGTCGAAGGCAACAAGGTCGGTGGCCTTCATACGGTCGGCCGCGGCGGCGGCGATGCGGATGGCGTCGATGGAATCTTGTACTGCCGGCATATTCAGCGCTCCCATTCGGGCTTCCAGCCCTCTACTACATGTTGTGTGTTTTCGGAATAGACCATGGAATCGTCCGGAACGTCGTGGCGTACCACGGAACCGGCTCCGGTAGTGACGCCGCTGCCGACTTCGACAGGGGCCACGAACAGGTTGCCGGCACCGACGTGCACGTTCGATCCGATGGTGGTGTGGTGCTTGTGCACGCCATCATAGTTGGCGGTGATGGTACCGCCGCCGATATTGGTGTGCTCACCCAAGTCGGCGTCGCCAACATAGCTCAGATGCGGCACCTTGGTGCCGTTGCCGATGTGCGCCTTCTTCATTTCCACAAAGGCGCCGGCCTTGGACTCCTCGCCAAGATCGTTGCCCGGACGCAGGTACGTCCACGGACCGATGTTGGCCGCGCGACCGATGTGGGTTTCCTGCACGCGGGAACGCTCCACATGGGCGTCGGCATCGATGACCGCGCTGATAAGTGTTGTGTATGGGCCGACCTGCGCGCCCTCGCCGATCACAGTCTGGCCTTCCAGGAAGCATCCGGGAAGGATCACCGCATCGCGTTCGATACGCACGTCATCTTCGATCCACGTGGTTTCAGAGTCGAGAATGGTCACGCCCTTACGCATCCAATGCTCGCAGATACGCTTGTTGTGAGCTTTGGCGAGCGCTGCGAGCTGCACGCGGTCGTTGACACCTTCGACGCTCAACGGGTCGGGGGCGGCGAACGCACCGACGGCACCGTTGGCTTTGGCGGTTTCGAGTGCGTCGGTCAGGTAGAACTCGCCTTGGGCGTTGTTGGATTTGAGGTTGGCGATCGCTTCAGCCAGCAGTTTGGCATCGAACACGTAGACGGACGTGTTCACTTCATGCACGGCCAGTTCGCTGCTGTTGGCGTCCTTCTGTTCCACGATGCGCAGCACGTTGCCTTTGCTGTCGCGGATGATGCGACCATAGCCAGTAGGATCGTCAAGAATGGTGGTGAGCACGGTGGCTCCGTTGCCGCTTTGCTCATGGAAGGCAAGCAGCTGGTTCAACGTGTCGGCGTCGAGCAGCGGCATATCCGAAGCTGCGATCAGCACCGAGCCGTCAAGACCGCCTTGCTCCTTCAACTGCGTCATGGCGCACTGCACGGCTCGCCCGGTGCCGGGAATGTCGTCCTGATTGACGATGGTGACACGCTCATTGTAGGAGCGGGCCGCTTCGGCGACTCGTTCCGCCTGGTAGTGCACGACCACGGCCAACGTTTCAGGGTCGAGCGCCGACACGGAGTCCATCACACGGTTCAAAAACGTCTTTCCGGCCAAAGTGTGCAGCACTTTCGGCTTGTTGGAACGCATGCGGGTGCCCTCACCCGCCGCAAGAATAATCGCGGCACTTAATGCCATGTCTAATCTCCAATTCCTCCGGCTCTCACAAATCCAGACACGAAGCCAGTTATCCGACGTTCCATCTTAAAACGAGCCCTCCCTAAACGCAAAACAACCACGTCTCGGAATGACTTGTGGAGCGCTGGAATGTCAGCATGCGTGCCTCGGAATGACTACCGTCTGATAGACGACTATGGAAAACAGCAATAACTACAAGGCGTTGCGCCGGAGACGGAGCGGATAGATTGATGTCCGACATGAACGTGGGGGTATCTCACGTAATGTATCACCATTTTTTGGGAAGGGAATGATAGTAATGTCAGGCATCGCATATGATTGGATCGCCCTCGGCGTAGCCGCGATCCTGTTCGTCATCCTGGCGTTTCTCAAACGTAAGAAAAACGCGGGTTTCACCACACGCGTGTTGCTTGCAACGGCATTCGGTATCATTTTGGGAATCGCTTTCAACGGCCACACTGATTATGTCGGCGCGGTGGGTTCCATCTGGTCCAACGCAATTACCGCACTGGTGGTTCCGCTGCTGCTGTTCAGCATCATCTCCAGCATCACGAACCTTGGAGAGTCCATGCGCTTAAAGAGTATTGGTGCGAAAACCGTATTCTTCCTGCTGCTTAACACTGACGAAGTTGAATCCAATCCACTTCTTCAAAGCGTTCTTCCCTGCCGGAGTGGTCGCGTTCACCTCGGAAAGCAGCATCGGCACGATTCCAGTCACCGTGCGTCAGTTACGTAGCGCAGGCGTTCCAGGAGATATCGCCTCGTTCGTTGCCGGAACGGAGCCCTCACAGAGGGCAAATATCACGAATGACGCCAAATCCGATTCAGCCAACGTCTCCCACCAACAGAGCGGTTTCGCTCTGAACTTCGCACCCAATGCAATGTTCTCCGCCAGTGGAGATGACGCCTGCTGCGGCACGAAGCCGAACAAATAATCCATCCATAAATCAACAGACACCTGTGGGAGAATACCGGATCGAAGTGTTCGAACGACGTTAGGCTGTCAGAGCATGCCGAGCAGCTCGGCCTCGTCACGCATGGCGCGGTACAGCATCCACTCCTGCCTGGCGTCGGACAATGCGCGGTGCTCCTCCATGTCGGCGATGTGGTAGTCGACGATGAGGGTGGAAACTTTGTGGCTTCGTTTTTCCGGATGCAGTCGACGGCTGAGGTCCAGAGTGTCGACGAAATGGTGCGCAAAGCGCGCGTCTCGCTCCGAGTAAGCGAGCTGTACAGCATTGTCGAGGAACGACATGTCGAAGGACGCATTGTGCGCCATGACCACGGCTGTGTCCGAACACCAGCGTGCAAACTCATCCATGACTTCACGCACATCCGGTTTGCCGAGCAGCATGCCATCGTCGATTCCCGTCAAACCAGTGATTCTTGACGGGACGTGTTCGAACGGGTTGATGAGCTGGTCGAATTCGTCAACCAGCTCATCATTACGGATTTTGACCGCGCCGATCTCAATGAGCTTGGCACCTTTGCGCACACTCAATCCGGTTGTTTCCGTATCGATCACGATGTAATCCGTGAATCGTCCGGACAACGGGTCCAAACGTCGGGAATCGCCACTTCTATGCGCTGCCATTCATCTCACCTCTGCTCTTTCATTTGCGATGTATAGCTTAATCATTCCAACCTGACTTTCTTAGCCGGGGAAACATAACAAAAAAGATCCTGCAGCATGACGCTACAGGATCAATGAACCGTTATTCAGGCTTTACCGCAAAGCTCGTTCAGCGGGTCGGAGCGACCGTGACCGGGCAACGCTGGAAGCTTTTGAGATCGACATAGCCGGTGGTTGCCATGGCACGACGGAGCGCGCCAATGTAATTGGTGGTGCCGTCCGCATTGTGGCTGGGGCCAAACATGATATCTTCCAGGGTGCCGACGGTGCCGACGTTCGTGCGGAAGCCGCGCGGAAGCGTCTGATGACGGGCTTCGGCACCCCAATGCATGCCCTTGCCCGGAGCTTCCTCGGCACGGGCCAGCGGAGAGCCAAGCATCACGGCATCGGCGCCAAGCGCGAACGCCTTGATGAAGCTGCCGGAGTCGCCCATGCCGCCGTCGGCGATCACTTGGACGTAACGGCCGCCGGACTCGTCCATGTAGTCGCGGCGGGCTTCGGCCACGTCGGCGATGGCGGTGGCCATCGGAGCGTGAACACCGATGGTGTTGCGGTTCGCGGATACTGCGCCGCCGCCGAAGCCGACGAGCACGCCGGCCGCGCCGGTACGCATCAAGTGCAGGGCCGCGGTGTAGTTGGCGGCGCCGCCTACGATGACGGGCACATCCAGATCGTAGATGAACTTCTTCAGGTTCAATGGCTCGTGATCCTGGGAGACGTGCTCGGCGGAAACGACCGTGCCGCGGATGACGAACAGGTCGACGCCCGCTTCGAGCACGGTCGAATAATAGTCCTGCGTGCGCTGCGGGGACAGGGCGCCCGCAACGGTGACGCCGGCGTCACGAATCTCATGCAGACGCTCGACAATGAGCTCCGGCTTGATCGGCTCGGCGTAGATCTGCTGAATACGCTCGGTCGCGCTTTCGGCCGGCAGTTCGGCGATCTCGTCAAGCAGCGGCTGCGGATCGTCGTAGCGGGTCCACAGGCCTTCGAGGTCGAGCACGCCAAGCGCGCCCATCTTGCCCATGGCGATGGCGGTGGCCGGGCTGGTCACCGAATCCATCGGAGCGCCGATAACCGGCACGTCGAATTCATAAGCGTCAACCTGCCACGAGGTGGACACATCCTGCGGATCGCGAGTACGACGGGAGGGAACAATGGAAACGTCGTCCAGAGAGTATGCCAGACGGCCCTTCTTGCCCAAACCGATTTCAATTTCCTGAGACATGTTTTCAAGGCTAATGCTCAGCAATGACAGTATGCAAGAGCGTGTCACCTGCCGCCACACCGTTTTTTGGACATTAACAGGTGCCGTTAACACGTTCGTTATAAGACAGGAACTTATCACCTTCAATCCCGACAGGAGGGCAACACATGGCCAAAATCAAGGTCGAAGGCAAGGTCGTCGAACTCGACGGCGACGAAATGACCCGCGTCATCTGGAAAGATATCAAGGATCGCCTGATCCTTCCATACCTCGACGTGGATCTCGAATATTACGATCTCGGCATCGAAAACCGCGATGCCACCGACGATCAGGTGACCGTCGACGCGGCGAAGGCCATCCAGCGTGAACATGTCGGCGTAAAGTGCGCCACCATCACGCCGGATGAGGCGCGTGTCAAGGAATTCGGCCTGAAGAAGATGTGGAAGTCCCCCAATGGCACCATCCGCAATATTCTCGGCGGAACCATTTTCCGCGAGCCGATCGTGATGAGCAACGTTCCGCGCCTGGTTCCCGGCTGGACCAAGCCGATTGTAGTAGCCCGCCATGCGTTCGGCGACCAGTATAAGGCCACTGATTTCAAGGTTCCGGGGGCAGGCACGCTCACCGTCACCTTCACTCCGGAAGATGGTTCCGAGCCGATCGAACATGTCGTGTACAACTATGGTGCCGACGGCGGCGTGGCCCAGGTGCAGTACAACGTGAACGATTCCATCCGTGGTTTCGCCCGCGCCTGCTTTAACTATGGTCTGATGCGCGGCTATCCGGTGTATCTTTCCACCAAGAACACGATTCTCAAGGCATACGACGGCCAGTTCAAGGATACGTTCGCCGAAGTGTTCGAAAACGAATACAAAGACAAGTACGCCGCAGCGGGCCTGACTTATGAGCATCGTCTGATCGACGACATGGTGGCCAGCTCCCTCAAGTGGCATGGCGGCTACATTTGGGCCTGCAAGAACTATGATGGCGACGTGCAGTCCGATTCCGTGGCGCAAGGCTTCGGCTCTCTCGGCCTCATGACCTCCGTGCTCATGACCCCTGACGGCCAGACCGTCGAGGCCGAGGCCGCACACGGCACTGTGACCCGCCACTACCGCCGCTGGCAGAAGGGCGAGAAGACCTCCACCAATCCGATCGCATCGATTTTCGCTTGGACCGGCGGTCTCAAGCACCGCGCCGACTTGGATAACACTCCGGAAGTCAAGTATTTCGCCGAAACTTTGGAGAAGGTCATCGTGTCTACCGTTGAAGGCGGTCAGATGACCAAGGATCTCGCCATGCTCGTTGGTCCGGATCAGGCCTGGCTTGACACCGAAGGCTTCATGAACGCTTTGGACGAGAATCTCGCCAAGGCTCTGGCCGAATGACCTAGCGAAATAACCTTTGGCTGAACGGCCAGCAGCAGGCTCAAAAGGGCTGGATATGTATGGTTCACACGCATATCCAGCCCTTTTTGACGTCCGGATATTACAATCGGAGCTCAGCATAGGAATCATCATTCGATTTTCATGAAGGAAACGGCATGACACTGCACCGCACGACCGTGACGAAACGTCTGTTCGCACTGTTGGCATCGACCTCGCTCATCATGACCATGGGCGCCTGCTCATCCGCCAATGAAACGCAATCGCATGAAACGGACTCCCCCAGCACCGCCACTGCCACCGATGCCGGCAACGTGGTGATCTTCACCCCTTCGGACGGCATCACCATCTCCCAGCAGACGCCTCTGAGCAAATGGGAGAAGCTGGTGCCGGAAATCGTTTCATCATTGAAAGACAATGATGTCAAAGGCGCCAACATCACCGTCAAAGCGGCGCCAAGTCTCGACAAGCAAAGCCAAAGCGTGCAGGATTACGTGGTGAATCACGTCAACAGCACCAGCGACGATGCGGATTCCTCCGACAAAACCACTCTGGTAGTGGCGCCGGTGGCCGACACCACCGAATCCGACCGCCAATATGGAGACTATGTGTCGCACGCCATCACATGGAATGGGAGCTCCTCCGACGAAGACGCCCAGGACTACGCCCAATCCGCGGAACGTTTGGTTTCCGCATTGCAGCTCGCTCAAAACGAGGGCATGAAAGTCGTGTTAGTGTCGAACACGCTGCAGGGTTTCACTCCGGATGTGTACGTGCCGATGACCACGGCCGAGCAGATCGGCCAGCTTCAAGCCAAACAGCTGGTCAGCAAGCTCGAGCTCGACAAAACCAGCTCCGACAATCCGAAGCATATCGAAGTGCTACTCCCCTACGATGCCGCCAATGAAAGCGGCAGCACAGCGGACGCGACTTTCGCGCAAGGCGTGTTCAAAGGCATTTGGTCAGTGCTTGGACCGTATTTCAAAGATGGGAAGGCCGTTTCCCCATCCGGCACGCTGACCTCGTCGAGCGCGGAATCCGATTGGGTGTCCGTGGCGTTCGACGCGGCGAAAAGTGAGCGGGTCAAATCCACGCTCGCCGGACGTCTCGGCATGGATAAGGACACATCGCGCCATACCCGCATCGACGGCATCATCTCCTGCAATGATTATGTGGCCGGCTATGCTTCCGAAGAGCTCAACGATCTTGGATATACCGGTTCGGCGGCCGACATCAACCCATCCATCACCATTTCCGGCATCGTAGACAATATCACCGGCAAGAAAGACCTGAAAAAACAGTCCGTTCCCGATCCTGCGCAGGCGCCTGAATCCGATGACGGCGATTCCGATACGGAGGATACCAGCGATTCCCTTGACGAGCAGAACTCGCAATGGCCGATCATCACCGGTTACGGCGCCTACGTCAGCTCCATACCGAATATCGTGAACGGCAAACAGTGGATGACCGCTTTGGAAAATCGCAAGACCTTAGCATCCGACATCGCACAGACCTGCGTGCAGCTCAACACGTCGGGCAAACTTGCGAAGATGACGTTCATCTCATCCGTCGCCATGGAAGACATGAAAGTGCCGACCATTCAGGAAGAGGCGCTTGCGGTCAGCGCCAGCAATCTGAAGAAAACGCTGATCGAACCGGGATATATCTCGCTCGCCGAAGCAGGCTTGTAGACCGGCAACAAGGTAATCCGGATTATCAGACATAGGAAATCCGACAAGAGATGGAAAAAGCTGGCTTCCGTCGAACCGCCGCGACGGAAGCCAGCTTTTTATGTTGCGGCCGGCACATTCCTACCGCCGATCATCGCATTCTACTTCTTCGGAACGTAGATGACGGTGTCGATCAGCATGCGGTAGTGATCAACCACCGCCTGACGGCGTGCCTTCATGCTCGGCGTGACCAAGCCGTTTTCTTCGGTGAACTCGTCCGGCACGATTTCGAACTTACGGATCGATTCGGCACGGGATGCGAGCTCGTTGGCTTTGTTGACGGCACGTTCCACTTCGGCGCGCACGATCGGATTGCGGGAGGCCTCCTCGAGGGATGCCGCGCATTCCGCGCCTTTCGATGCAAGCCATGCGTTCGTTTCGCCAAGATCCAACGCAATGATGGCCGCTATGAACGGCTTGCGGTCGCCGATCATCACGCATTGACTCACCACGGGCGACGTCATGATCGACGCTTCCATTTCGCATGGAGAGACGTTCTTGCCGCCGGCGGTGATGATGAGGTCCTTCTTACGTCCGACGATGGAGACGAAGCCTTCGTCGTCGATGGAACCAAGATCACCGGTATGCAGCCAGCCGTCGACAATCTGCTGCCTGGTGACGTCGGGATTGTTGTGGTAGCCGGCGCATACGGCCGGGCTCTTGATGCACAGTTCACCTTCCTCGTCGACACCCATGGCCACGCCCTGCAGAGGCAGTCCGATGGTGCCAATCTTGTATCCGGAGGTCGGATTGACGCTTGACGGAGCGCAGGTTTCGGTCATGCCGTAGCCTTCCAGCAGCGGCAGTCCGACGCCATTGAAAAAATGCGCGATGGATGAATCAAGCGGAGCGCCTCCGGAAACCGCGTATTCCACATGGCCGCCGAACACGTCCATGATCGAGGAGTACACCAGCTTGTTGTACAGCGCATGCTTGAGATTCAAGACAACCGGAATGCCTTCGCCTGACTGCTGTGCGTACGACCAGTCGCGCGCCGTCTGCGTGGCACCTGCGAAAATACGTCCTTTGAGGCCGGCTCCGGCCTTTTGCGACGCCGCATTGTATATCTTTTCGAAGATACGCGGCACGGCAAGGATGAACGTCGGCTTGAACGCTTTGAAATCAGCCAGGATCGTCTTCAAGTTGCTGGATAGGCCGAGCGAGACGTTACCTGCGAAGCAGAAGAACTGCATGTAGCGTGCGAACACGTGCGCCAGTGGAAGGAACAGCAGCAGACGACGGTTCGGCTTCATCGCGATATCGGGCATGGAGCTAATGCCCGAATAGGTGATGAACACGAAATTGGAATGGGTGAGCTCAATGCCTTTTGGCGTGCCTGTGGAGCCGGAGGTGTACACGATGGTGGCGAGGTCCGATCCTTTGACCGCATGTTCGCGCTCTTGGAATTCGGCGTCGGACACGGCATGTCCGTATTCGATCATCGTGTCGATCGCGCCAAGTCCGATGACGTAGACGTCGCCAAGATTGGAGCATTCGTTTCTGATGGATTCGATCTTGTCGCGTTGCGCGTCATCTTCTGCGAACGCCATTTTGACGTTGGCGTCGTTGAAGATCATTTTGACCTGCGCGGGAGAATTCGTCTCGTATACGGGAACGGTGAGCGCTCCGATCGACATGATGGCCACGTCGAGCGCAGTCCACTGCCAGCAGGTGTGAGAGATGATGGACACCGATTCGCCGGGCATGATGCCTTGGGCGATCAGGCCTTTGGCGATGGCGATGACCTTGGCACGGAATTCGGTGGCGCTGAACGACGACCACTCGCCATGCTCGTTCTTGTATTCGACCAATGAATCGTTCGGAGTGCGGTTCGCTCGTTCATCAAGCACCGAGAAAATGTTCTTATCCGTGTCGATCTGCTGTTCCAAAGGCCGCGTGTATTCCTTGTACATGGCATTTCTCCCCTGCGTAATCGTCGTACATGTAGCATCATAGCCTGAGAGCTTCACTTTTTTCGACGAGGCCACGACGTATGGACAAAATCAATGGTTCTGTCGACCCCTGTTTCACAGGCCTTTCAATCCGATTCTCACCGTACGGGTTTTGCTTTCCGGATTGGTGTATTGCCGTCCTTCCGATTTTATCCCCCAATGCAGGCACCGCTCGTCGCAATGGTCGGATTCGCCCTCCACACGCGCGAAACGCTCCCCTTGCGCAACATGTGCGCCGACATCGCGTTCCGCAATGGCGGGTTCGAACGTCGAGGTCAGGCCGGAAAGGTCGCCTCCATGCCGGATGGTGACCACGGCTTTGCCTCCCACGTTGCCGCTGAAGGCGATCACGCCGTCCGCGGGCGCGACGATGGCTTCCTGAGGGTCCGCAAGCAGGTCGACACCCCGATGGCCTGGAAGCCACTGTTGTTTCGGCGCATCGTACTTGCCGACCACCTGCGCGCCGTTCAGCGGCCATCGCATCAGGACGGCGCAGGAACCGGACGCGGTCGCCGCATTCGTTTTCGCATACGTCGGTTCGGCCGACCATAGGCAGCACACGAGCAGCATGACACATGCCAGAGCGCATACGACCATGGTTTGGCGCAACTGCTGGCGGATGCGCTTCTTTTCCTCCTGTGCGATTCTGTTCCGTCGGATTCGCCTGCGATATTCACGTTCGTCCATGATGGCTCCTTCACGTTGCTGTGTTTGCGCCGTTGCGTTGTGCTGTGGTAAATCGCCAGCATGACAGTGTGAAGTTGTGCTTGTCCAGCTGAAACGGCCCTGTGGTCGGAGGATGAGTTATCCACAGGCTCCGGGCGTGTCTCGGCATACGATGGAACGTATGAGCGATAACACGTCACAGCGCAAAGCGTTGCAGCAACTGGAAAGCGAGTCCGATTACGATCGGATCACCTACTATCAGAAGCCTTTTATGGTGCTGTGGGCGGCCGTGCAGGAAGCGTCAAGCGAATTGCAGGACGATTACGCGCTCTCCCCCGAACTGGCGCAGTTGTGGGTTGCCGAGCAGATCCGCAAGGTGTCGGACTCGCTGGTGGACCGTCTTGCGGAAACGGCTTTGGCGCACGGCGAGTCGAAATCGAATGTGGCGCGCGCGGCCGGGGCAAGTCCCGCCAACGCGTTGCGGCGCTTTCCTCGGCTCAAGACCGATGGACCGCACGAGCGCACGCTGATCGACGACGTGCTTGATTCGTTAGAGTAACAAAAAGCCCTTGATTTCCAAGGGCTTTCATGTGGCTCCTGCGACTGGGCTTGAACCAGTGACCGTCCGATTAACAGTCGGATGCTCTGCCAACTGAGCTACGCAGGAATATTCTCCTGTTCTAAGCTTCTCCCCGACGAAAATCAGGAAAAACCTAAAAACGCGCTCCTGCGACTGGGCTTGAACCAGTGACCGTCCGATTAACAGTCGGATGCTCTGCCAACTGAGCTACGCAGGAATGTGCTTCCTGTACGGAATTGCTTCCGTGCACAAGTCACATATATTACACAAATCCTTTGTCTTCGCAAATCGAGTGTCGCACAGCGTGTCGCGACATCACCATTCGAGTTCCGCGATGTCCATCGGATGCTCGTTGACGTCGACGGCGGTGACCTTGCCATCATGCATGCGGATCACACGGTCCGCGATCGGCGCGATCGCGGAATTATGGGTCACGATCACCACGGTGGCGCCTTTCTTACGGCTCATGTCCTGCAGAATCTGCAGGACCTGCTTGCCGGTGTTGTAGTCCAACGCGCCGGTCGGCTCGTCGCACAGCAGGATCTTCGGATTCTTCGCCACAGCTCGGGCGATGGCCACACGCTGCTGTTCACCGCCGGAAAGCTGCGCGGGAAAATTGTCGACACGATCGCCGAGACCGACGTCTTCCAACACTTTGACGGCATCCTGAGCATCGGAAACGATCTGCGAGGCGAGCTCGACGTTTTCCTTCGCGGTCAAATTCGCCACAAGATTGTAGAACTGGAACACGAAACCGATGTCCGTCCTGCGATAAGCCGTCTGCTGTTTCGGGGAATAGTTGGAAATGTCGCGTCCGTCGATGACCACGCTGCCTTCTGAATTCGTGTCCATGCCACCCAAAATGTTGAGCACCGTCGACTTGCCCGCGCCCGACGCGCCCAGAATGATGGCCAGTTCGCCTTTTTCGATGCCGAAGCTCACATCATCGTTCGCGGTGATGGTGGTGGAACCCATTTGGTAACGCTTGTAACTATGCTGCATTTCGATATATGCCATTTTGGTCTCCATTCCACGCCGAAAAATCCTTGACTCCCAATATTACGACTACAGTAGGGATTGTTGCTCATAGACGACGAGGAAGGGAACGTTATGGACATCGCCGACGACGCCGACCGTTTGCAAACACTGCTGTACAGCGCTTACGATTCCGATACCGTGCGCGAGATGGAACGTCCGCTGCTTGACGACGGCGTGCCGCTGATGCGCATGGCCGCCTCGGCTGCGGCCCATGTGACCATGACACTGCTCGATGATGAGGACCTCGCCGTCGAGGACGCGCGGGTAGCCCTCCTTGTAGGGGCGGGAGATAATGGCGGCGACGGTCTATACGCCGGCGCGGAACTGGCGAACGAAGGCGCGCATGTCACCGCGATCGCCGTGGGACGTTCCCTGCACGAGGAGGCGTTCGGCGCGTTCGTGCATGCCGGAGGCCGTGTTCTCGTACTTGATCCCGCCGCCGAAATCCCAGGATGCAC
Source organism: Bifidobacterium pseudocatenulatum DSM 20438 = JCM 1200 = LMG 10505 (assembly GCF_001025215.1). Lineage (NCBI taxonomy): Bacteria > Bacillati > Actinomycetota > Actinomycetes > Bifidobacteriales > Bifidobacteriaceae > Bifidobacterium > Bifidobacterium pseudocatenulatum. The sequence goes on along the minus strand of NZ_AP012330.1, from coordinate 1,084,064 downwards.
CACGGGTTTTTCCGCGGGAGAGGCCGGAGAACGACTGCAGGCCGCCGTTGAATACGTTCAGGGCTCCCATGTGATCATCGACGCGATGACCGGAATCGGCGTAAGCGGCGCATTGCGTGGCATCGCAGGCGCCATCGCTTCCTCCTTGGGATTCGATGGCGAACTTCCCGACAGGCCCGCCCTGCCGAACAACGAGCCTTCCTCCGCCCTGCCGCTCGTCGTGGCGATCGACACGCCGTCCGGCGTTGGCGTAAATGACGGTTCGCTTCCAGGACCGTACATTCCTGCTGATGTTACGGTAACATTCGGCGCGATGAAGCCGTGCGCGATGGTGCCACCCGCCTCATACGCATGCGGCCGCCTCACTTTGGTCGATTTCGGTTTCGACATTGATGATTGCGTCCCCGCGGCCGAAATGACGGACGGCGATTTCGTAACGGATTCGATTCGCCTTCCGCAACTTTCGGACGGCAAGTATTCGCGTGGAGTGGTCGGCTTGGTGACCGGCTCCGCCCGTTACCCCGGTGCAGCCGTATTGTCGGCCACGGCGGCGGCGCGCGCCAACACTGGCATGGTGCGCTATCTCGGCCCGCAACGAGCGCAGGACATGGTGCTTTCCTCGTTGCCCGAGGCGGTGATCGGCAAGGGCCGCGTCCAATCATGGGTGGTTGGTTCCGGCGTTCCCACGGGTGGCGACGAAGCCGCCGACACCGACATTCAACGCGAAACCATAACCGCGTTGTTGAAGCATTACGCACTGCAGGAAAAAACCGGCTCCAATGACGACGCCAGGAATGAAAGCGCCCTGGGCATGCCGCCGATCGTGGTAGACGCCGGAGCTTTGGACCTGCTGCCAGGCAAAGTGCCGGCTCAAGTGGTTGTCACCCCGCACGTCGGGGAGCTGGCCCGCATGTTGACTCGGCTAGACGGAAACGAAGCCAGCGTCGACAAAGTGCGCTCGCAGCCGCTCGCCTGCGCCCGCAGGGTCCATGAGCTGACCGGCGCGACCGTATTGTTGAAGGGCGCGGTGACCATGGTGGTCGGCACGGACGGCGAAGGCAACGAGCGGGTGATTCTTTCCGGACGCGCGCCGGCGTGGATGTCCACCGCAGGATCGGGCGATGTGCTTGCCGGCATGTTGGGCGCCCTGCTCGCGCAACAGGACGACATGCTTGCCGAGGATCCGGCATTAGTTCCCGAAGTCGTGGCGGCCGGAGCCTACATACATGGTCTTGCGGGCGCGATCGCATCGCGATCCGAACAGCGTGGATGGCATCGTCCGCAGATCTATGGGCATTCCAAAAAGCAGCATTTCGGGGAAATCGGCCATCCGATCATCGCGAGCGATATTATCGGCGGCATTCAGCCGGCATTTTTGCAATTACTTTAATTGCAAAACAAATTTACCGAACACCAGCCCCAACATCGGTGGCTTTGCGCTACACTAGCGTTGCCAATCCGTATTTTGCAGGAAGGATTTTCATGACCTCCCCCAGTGCCAACGTCACCGATGTGGTCTTTGATTTTTGCGGCGTGCTTATCGACTGGCAGACGCGCGCATGCCTTGAAGGCAGGTACCCCCAAGTGGTTGTAGACCGTATTTGCGCGGATAATGATCCGTGCGGCTTCTACGATTATGAGGATCGCATGGACCATGGCGAGGATTTCGAAGCCATTTATCCCGACGTGGTACGTGAACAGGGCGAAGAGATCGCCGAGATTTTCCGCGATTACATCGAACGTTACGGCGATGCGCTTCCCCGCATGATTCCGGATATGGAACAGCTGCTTCGTGATTTGAAGGCTGCAGGCTACGGCGTGTGGGGGTTGACGAATTGGTCGCATGAGACGTTCCATTTCGCATTCGAACGTTTCCCGCAGCTCGGCGAGCTGCTGCAGGGCACGGTGGTGTCCGGCGTAGAGAAGATGCACAAGCCGAATGCCGACATCTACGAACTGGCGCTGAGCCGTTTCAATCTCAGGCCGGAATCCAGCGTGTTCTTCGACGACACCGCGAAGAACGTCACTGGCGCACAGGCCGTGGGCATGCACGCGTTCCGCTTCACTAACGCCGGTCAGGCTCGCCGCGATCTGAAATCTTTGGGCATGGATTTCTGACTTTTTCAAAACGAACACTTGAATTAACAAAGGGTGCGGATCGCACGCATGTGAACCGCACCCCGATTGTTGGACTGAAGAAATTCAGATTCGATTCCTTCACTGTTTGCAATTGGTTCTCCTGAGTCCGTTCATTAAACTTTCCCAGATTGCCAACGGCGTTTGTCAACGTTGATTTGTGTTCTGTGTCAAGGCGACGGTATCTAGCGTCGCTATGACGTTACTTCAGTTTTGCCGCGAACCGCGACTGCGGCGGAACAACAGGTAGCTGTATACATAAGGAACGAGCGCTGCACCAACCGCTATCGTCACAATAATTGCGACCATGAGCATGTCGCCCACAGGCACAACAGAGCTGACAACACCCGCCACAATCAACAGCACTCCCAACACCATGAAAGAGATGCCACCCACACGCTGCGTACGCTTCCAATTGTTCTCGTCGACCAGAGCCCAAGGCGTTCTGATGCCGAAAGTGTAATTCTGGCGCATGCGCGGAAGGTAATTGCCTAAGCCGACGAACAGCGCGCCCAATACCACGCTAACAATAAGCCCAACGGGACCGCCGGTAGCTGGGATTACACCGAATGCGGTGGCTTCAGTGAACCATGTGACACCGCACATGATGAGTGTGAACGCGATGACGAATCCACGATACAGTCCGCTGGCCTTCATGTAGTTTTCTCCCTTGGGGTCCATCTTCGGGATGACGAGGAAAAGTCCCAAGCACAGCAACGGCAATACATCAAGAATCAACGTTACGGCACGCGGGCCATAACCATTGACCGAACCATCGGCACCCCAATGAATCGGCACGTTTTCGGGAAGCCGACTATAGCAGGCAAGATGTGCGATGATGTTGACTACACACAGTGCAACAAGCGCAATGCACAGATTGCGTCCGATCGGAGCGATCTTCTCCCCCGAATCAGTCTTGTTCTTGTCTTCGGCATTGTTGATGTTGTTTTTTAAATCGTTCAAGTTGTTCCCGCGCATAAGACCCTCCTTTATTTATTGTCTGTTTGATCATTCGCTTGATTGACGTTTCCATCGCCGTCCATGAATCCCATGAACCATCCGATCAGATCCTGCATCACCGTGGTGTTGAGACTGTAGATGATGTTCTGCCCGTGCCGTTCGTCGGTTACCAGTCCCGCGGTTTTCAACGTGGTCAGATGGTGGCTGATCGACGGTTTGCTCATGTTGAATTGTTCCGCAAGTTCACCAGCCGTCATGTCACGTTCGCGCAGCAATTCCAAAATGCGCCGTCGCGTGGGATCGGAGAGCGCTTTGAATCCCTCCCCTGCCATACATTCCTCCTTCGCTTCGCAATGTTCACACATTTTCTTATTTAGATAATTATCTAAACATCTACCGCGGACATGCGTGCGTTACGTTTCGCACGTTATGGTGGGAAGCATGATTGATTGGAGCAACCAGGACTGAGTTTTCAAAGAAGGCGCACCTTGCCCGTGTGGTGGAGCAATGGTGCGCCCGGTATTTCGCTTGACAGTCGCAAATTATGGGATCGTGGATCTGTCATAACGACTAGTCCACGATGATTCGACCTGTTTGAACGGTTGGTCGATAGTGATTTGTTTTACTGCTTCTGGTCATAGGGTGGGTTGATCATGCGGTCACGCCAATAGTAGACGTCATCATGTTCGCCGATTTCGCGATACACCTTGCATGGCTGTCCGAATGCGACCATATTGGCGGGAATATCTTTGGTAACCAGCGAGCATGCGCCAATCACCGAATTGTCGCCAATGGTGACGCCGGGAAGCACGGTAACGTTGGCGCCCAACCACACATTACGGCCGATGGTGACCGGCAGAGAATACTGTGTGACCTTCTCGCGCAGGTCAGGACGAATCGGATGGCCGGTGGTAATGATAGTGCAGTTCGGGCCGATCATGGTATGTTCGCCGATATGCACTTCACCATCATCAACTAACGTAAGGTTGAAATTGGCGTAAGCGTGCGCACTGAAATACGTGTTGCATCCCCAATTGGCATGTAACGGCGGTTCGATATAAGCGTCCTCGCCGAATTCGCCAAGCAGTTGGCGTGCGATTTCGTTGCGTTGCGTCATTTGACTGGGGCGGGTTGCATTGAAGTCGTATAGCAGTTCCATCTGTTCCTTCTGTGCTTTGATCATCTCTTCGTCATCGCAGGTGTAGATCAGTCCGGAATTCATGGTGTCAAGCACTCGTTGCGGCACAGTCATGGCAGCCTCCTTGCAGTCGTTCATGTCCGTTGCGATTATATACGAACACAACGCCACTCATGTCGTGATTCCGCATGCCTTTCGCGATTCTTTGCACAATCATCGGCCGCGCGTCTGCCAATATCGGAACGCCATGCAGTGTCATTTACCCCCATTTATTCCAGCATTGAAAACTCTGCGGATGGACGGAAGTACGTTGTCAACCAGGCGGATGGAATACGTCGTGTTTGTGGGTGGTGGGATAGCATATTGTTGGTTTTGTCGTTGTGATTGTTAATTGCAAGTCAATAGTCGAAGGAGAATCATGACATATTCCAAGAATGCGCCGTTCCGCGCCGATGTGGTCGGTTCTTATCTGCGTCCGGACGAACTCAAGCAGGCTCGTGCAGATTATGCTGCAGGTATTATTGATGCCGCTGAATTGAAAGCTGTCGAAGACAGGCTGATCACTGATCTGGTTGCCAAGCAGAAGGCCGCCGGCCTGCATGTCATCACCGATGGTGAATTCCGTCGCGGCTGGTGGCATTTCGATTTCATGTGGGGCTTCAACGGCGTGGACCATGTCGCAGCCGCCCATCGCGTTGCCTTCCATGACGAGGTCACTCCCGCCGACACTGCCACGGTGACCGGCAAGCTCGACGGACACGATCATCCGTTCGTGGAGCATTTCAAGTTCGTCAGGCAGTTTGAAGATGACAATACCGTTGCTCGCCAGACCATGCCTTCCCCAGCGCAGACCCGTTTCGTGCTTACCGGCAACAAGAACGCCTACCCGTACGACGAGTTCTACAAAGATGACGACGAGCTGACCGCGGATATCGTGGCCGCATACCGTCAGGTCATTGCCGACCTGTATGCCGCCGGCTGCCGTAACGTGCAGTTCGATGACTGCACTTGGACTCGCCTGTGCGACAAGAGCGTGCGTGAGCGTCTCGGCTGGAGCGATGAGGATGCGGCCCGCCTGCAGCAGGAGAATCTTGACGTGATCAACGCAGTGATCGCAGACCAGCCTGATGATTTGGTGATCAACACCCATATCTGCCGTGGTAATTTCCATTCCACGTGGCTGTCGTCCGGCGGTTATGCTCCGGTCGCAGCCAAGCTGTTCGGCGAAGAGAACGTGGACGCCTACTATCTGGAGTTCGACGACGACCGTTCCGGTGACTTCGCGCCACTGGCTGAGGTTTCCGGCGATAAACAGGTTGTGCTTGGCCTCGTCACCTCCAAGAGACCGGAACTTGAAGATCCGGAAGTGATTAAGGCTCGCATCTCCGAAGCGGCCCAGTATGTGCCGCTCGACCGCTTGTGCCTGTCCACCCAGTGCGGTTTTGCCTCCACTGAGGAAGGCAACAAGCTCACTGAGGAGCAGCAGTGGGCCAAGATCGCACTCGTAAGGTCCATCGCCGAAGAAGTCTGGGGCGAATAATCCAAGCCAATGCCCGGTACGACCAGCTTATGACATGGTCGTACCGGGCATTGTGTTATTCGATGATGTGAACGCGGAGCATTGGGCGAAACGTATAATACGGGACAGCAATCGTGAAATCATAACATCGCAGACAGGGAAAGCTATGAGAAAAGTGGCTTTTATTTGCATGCATAATTCATGCCGCAGCCAGATTGCCGAAGCGTTGGGAAAGCATCTACGCGGAACCGATTGTGATTTTTATTCCGCAGGTGTGGAAACCAAGCCGCAGATCAATCAGGATGCCGTACGACTCATGAAAGAGCTTTACGGCATCGACATGGAGAAAACGCAATACTCCAAGCTGATTTCGGATATTCCAAAACCTGACACCGCGATCTCCATGGGCTGCGACGTGGGATGTCCCTATATCGGCAAGGCTTTCGACGATAATTGGAATCTGCCAGATCCAACCGGGCACAACGATGAAGCTTTCATTGACGTCATCCGTCGCATCGAGGAAAACATCATGAAGCTCTAAAGGGTCTTGACCAGCATCCGTTCGAAGCCCACCAAGACCCTTCCAAAGCATTCTAGGTTAGCTTCTAGCACAATCAGCAGGCAGCTAAATTTTGCCAGCGTGATTTGGTAAGAACATTCACGTGCCCGACACGCACCTCGTGCATAAGAGGCACCGGTACCTCATCACACGTGTGATGATAGACAAAACCAACCTTCTCCTGCACCCGCTTCGACTTCAGATTGCCGTCATAATAGCCGCACCAAATCGCACTCATACCAAGATCAACAAAACCATGACGGATAACCTCCTTGGCTGCCTCCGGCATATAACCCCTCCCCCAGAAAGGCTTGCCCAGCCAGTAACCCAACTCACACTCATCATCACGATCCGTCATATCCGTATGACCATTAAGCTTTAACTCAATCGAACCAATGGGGTTATTGCTGCCGCGCTCGCAAATCGCGTAGCATTCCTTGCCATTGAGCACATGACGAATCGTATTGAGACTTTCTTCTTTCGATCGGTGTGCGGGCCAGCCCGCGATAGGCCCGATATCCGGATCTTTCGCATAGGAGTACAAGCTTTCCGCATCTGTTTCCGCCCAAGCCCTCAATGTCAGCCGTTCCGTTTCCAACATGTAGTCGACCTCTTTCACACGCAATGCATTGAACTGAAGTATAGATTAGCCTGCAAGGAGAGTTTGCTGTGAGTTGCGCGGCGGAGGCGTGACGCGGATGGAGGCGATACATGCGAAAGTGACGGCTGGCCTAACTCTCCTGTGGGCTTCGATGAAAGTTACGTCCAGTGCAGGGCGTAGATTCATAGCCAACACGTAAAGCAGGGGGGCTCCCCAACGGAGCTGAGATAGGCGAATGCCTGACCCTTTGAACCTGTTGGTTAGCACCAACGTAGGGAGCGAAGAATGAGTGTCGTAGCGCACACGCATTGCCAGCGTCAATTGGCATCCGTAAAAGTCTGCGCAGCAGATGCGTCGACCAAACAGTCTGCATCGCGCAATCATCAATCGTAATTCCATTTTCTATCCCGTATAACCGAGCATACGGGCGCGTCAGCATACCCATTGCCTGCGAAATCAAGTTTTCCCAACCCAAAACAGCATAATCAAGGGGGAATCATGAGCAATTATCCATATGCGTCGATGCGAGACAGCTTCGACCTGAGCGCCTATTTTGTGGTAGGACCACAGGATTGCAAAGGCCGACCGATCACCGACGTCATCGATGACGCATTGCGCGGGGGCGCAAGCTTCATCCAACTGCGCGTCAAAGACGCTGACGCGAAGGATCTCACCGACATGGCGCGTGATATCGCGCAAATCATCGAAGACAACAATAAGTCGGATTCCGTGGCATTCGTGATCGACGACCGTGTGGACGTGGTCTGGCAGGCCCGCAGCAAAGGCATCAAGGTTGACGGCGTGCACATCGGACAGACCGATATGGAACCGCGCGAAGCCCGTGCACTGCTTGGCGAAGATGCCATCGTGGGCTTGTCCGCCGAAACGGAAAGCCTGGTCAAACTCATCAACGAATTGCCCGACGGCTGCATCGACTATATCGGTGCGGCACCACTGCATGTTTCCGTCACCAAGCCGGAAGCGTCCGTAGGCGGCAATGACGGTTCCGGTCGCACGCTTGACGAAGAGCAGATCAACACCATTTGTTCAGCCAGTGGTTTTCCGGTAGTGGTAGGCGGTGGCGTGACCGCAGATGATATGGAGATGCTGGCGCATTCAAAGGCGGCAGGCTGGTTCGTGGTGTCCGCGATTGCAGGAGCCGATGATCCGGAAGCTGCAACCCGCAATATGGTAGCGCGCTGGAAAGCCGTACGTGGCGACACGAAGCACGGGTACGCGCCGCGCGTGAAAGCCCAGAAAACAGCGGAAATCAACACTGACAACACAGCCGACGGCGCATCCGGCGAAAAGAAGTTCACCAATGCGAAGGAAGCCAAGGCCGCCTCCAAGCTTGCCAAGCAACAGCGCGTCGACATTGCCGCACGCGATTCCAAGCAGCGAGACAAAGCACATATTCGCAAAACCACGCCGGTGCATTTCGAAAACGAATTCGGTTCCTACGATCTGCAAGTGCCGTACACTGAAATCAAACTGTCTGACACTCCTGGCGTCGGACCGAACGCACCATTCAAGGATTACAACACCGAAGGTCCGAAATGCGATCCGAAGGAGGGTCTCGCTCCCCTACGTTTGGACTGGATTCTTGACCGTGGAGACGTCGAAGAATATGAAGGACGTCGCCGCAATTTGGAAGATGACGGCAAACGCGCCATCAAACGTGGCAAGGCTTCCAAGGAATGGCGTGGTCGCCAGCATAAGCCGATGAAGGCCAAGGATCATCCGGTGACGCAAATGTGGTACGCGCGCCACAACATCATCACGCCGGAAATGCGCTATGTGGCGGAGCGCGAGCATTGCAGCGTGGAATTGGTACGCAGCGAACTGGCCGCAGGGCGTGCGGTCATGCCTTGCAATATCAACCATCCCGAAGCTGAACCCATGATCATCGGCTCGAAGTTCCTCACCAAGCTCAACGCCAATATGGGCAATTCGGCGGTCACTTCGTCTATTGACGAGGAGGTGGAGAAGCTCACGTGGGCCACCAAGTGGGGTGCCGACACTGTGATGGATCTGTCTACCGGCAACGACATTCACACCACTCGTGAATGGATTCTGCGCAACTCCCCCGTGCCGATCGGCACCGTGCCAATGTATCAGGCGCTCGAAAAGGTGGAGGATGATGCGTCCAAGCTCAGCTGGGAACTGTTCCGCGACACAGTGATCGAACAGTGCGAGCAAGGCGTGGATTACATGACGATTCACGCCGGTGTGCTGCTGCGTTTCGTGCCGTTGACGGCGAATCGTATGACGGGCATCGTTTCGCGTGGCGGTTCGATCATGGCCGAATGGTGTTTGCAGCATCATCAGGAAAGCTTCCTGTATACGCATTTCGATGAGTTGTGTGAGATCTTCGCCAAGTACGATGTCGCATTCTCACTGGGTGATGGACTTCGTCCGGGATCGCTTGCCGATGCGAACGATGCGGCACAGTTCGCCGAACTGATGACTTTGGGCGAGCTTACGCAGCGCGCATGGGAACACGACGTGCAGGTGATGATCGAAGGACCCGGCCATATTCCGTTCGACACCGTGCGCATGAACATCGAGATGGAAAAGGCGATCTGCAAGGACGCGCCGTTCTATACGCTTGGACCGCTCACCACCGACACCGCTCCCGGCTACGACCACATCACGTCGGCGATCGGCGGTGTGGAAATCGCCCGCTATGGCACTGCCATGCTGTGTTATGTGACGCCGAAGGAACATCTTGGGCTGCCAAATAAGGACGATGTGAAGCAAGGTGTGATCGCATACAAGATCGCCTGCCATGCGGCTGATATCGCCAAGCATCATCCGCATGCCATCGACCGCGACAATGCCATGAGCAAGGCACGTTTCGAATTCCGTTGGCTTGACCAGTTCAACCTGAGCTACGATCCGGACACCGCCATCGCGTTCCATGATGATACTTTGCCGGCCGAGCCTGCGAAGATGGCGCATTTCTGTTCGATGTGCGGTCCGAAGTTCTGCTCCATGGCCATCAGCCAAAACATCCGCAAAAAATTCGGTAATGCCGAAGCACAGGAGAAGCTCGTCGCCGACGCGCAAACCATCGCTGCCGGCATGCAAGAGATGAGCGAGCGCTTCCGCGAGCAGGGCGGCCATCTGTACCAGTAGACCGAACTGTAGTAGGTTGTGACGAACGGGATTGTCTGGTGTGTAGAAAGCCGGGCAATCCCTTTTTGTCGCTTATGCCGATATGGAGCACTCCGATAGGGACAACTCTTTTGCTTGTAGGCCTGACCCGTCAAGCCGGTCCGCTCCCATTGGGCGAACACCTGACCGGTTTTGTCGAGCACGGTTTGTGGGGTTTCCAACTGTGTGCGATCCTCGTCAAGCTGCAATTGGTTTTTTCACGTCCTTGATCTGCGCGATCGGCAGTCCACTATCCAGACAAGAGGGTATAAGCACTCCCCCACGGTCAGTACATGGCTCTAACCTGAATTTATGACTCTTCTTCAGCTGAAATATATTGTGAAAATCGTGGAATGCGGTTCCATGAACGAAGCCTCGCACGAGCTGTACGTGTCACAGCCCGCGTTGAGCTCGTCTGTGAAGGAACTCGAGAACGAGCTTGGCATCGAGATCTTCACCCGCTCGTCGCAAGGCATCGCCTTGACCGTGGACGGAGCGGAATTCCTCACCTACGCGCGCCAGGTGCTCGATCAGGCGTCGCTGCTCGAAGAACGTTACAAGAACGCGAAGCCACGCAAGCAGCTGTGCTCCGTGTCCACACAGCATTACATGTTCGCCGTCGAAGCGTTCGTGGAAATGATCAACTCCATCAAATCCGACGAATACGAGTTCACCATTCGTGAGACGCGCACCAAAGACATCATCAACCAAGTGGCGAACATGCTTTCCGAAATCGGCATCATCTACCTGTCCGATTTCAACAAAGACGTGATTGGCAAGATGTTGCGCGAAAAGCATTTGGAATTCCATCCACTGTTCCGTGCTCCGTTGCATGTGTTCATTTCACGCAACAATCCACTGGCCGGCAAGAAGAAAGTCACGATGGACGACTTGAAGCCGTTCCCGTTCATCCAGTACGAGCAGGGCGAGGAGGGCAGCTTCTTCTTCGCCGAAGAGGCGGTCTGGCCGGAATACTCCCCCAAGCAGATCAACGTGACCGACCGTGCGACGATTCTGAACTTCATCATCGGTCTGAACGGCTACACCGTGTGCACCGGCATCGACAACGGCGATCTCAACAATGAGAAAATCGTGACCGTGCCGCTTGACACCGATGAGACCATGCTGGTCGGCTGGATCACGAACGAGCGTGCGAAGCTGTCGAAGGCCGCGGAAAACTATTTGGAGAAGCTCAAGTCGGTGGTGGCCGACCATGGATACAACCTGATCGACTGAATGCACTCATCAACTGGATGCACTCTGATATGAGATTGAAAAGTGCCTCGCACCGATGCTTTCGATTGGTGTGAGGCACTTTTCATATGTTCAACTGTAGGACCCGCCTATAGAATTCAGGCACCATACTGCTCCAGATAAGCGTCGGCAGCGGCCTTGATCTCGTCGGTCACATACGCGGTGCCGTCAGCGGTTTCGATATGCTGGCCGGCCTCGAAGATCTCGCGCACGTTGGCAATGGCGAATACCGGGAAGCCGAACTCTGCTTCGACGGCCTTCACCGCGGACGTGTCGGAATCCTTGGTCTTTTCCATACGATCCACGGAAAGCACCAAGCCGACGACCTCCACATCCGCTTCGGCCTTGAGCTTGGGAATGACCTCGCGTACTGCGGTGCCTGCGGTCATCACATCGTCGACGAGCAGTACCTTCATGCCGTCGGTCAGCTGGGTGCCGACCATCATGCCGCCGTCGCCATGATCCTTCTTCTCCTTGCGGTCGAAGGTGTAGCCGACTTCCATACCGTGGCCGGAAGTCAGAGCGATCGCGGTGGAGACGCCCAGCGGAATGCCCTTGTAGGCAGGACCGAAAATGGTGTCGATGTCGTTCGGCAGATTGCCTGCTTCGATTTCCGCCGCGATCTTCTCCGCATAGAATGCGCCGAGCGTGGCGATCTTACGTCCGTCGTTGAATGCGCCCGCATTGATGAAATACGGCGACTTACGACCGGACTTCAGCGTGAACTCGCCGAATTTCAGCGCCTGCGCTTCCAGCAGGAACTTGGTAAAACGGTGGTCGAGGGATTCAGTCATGTCATGCTCCTTTGATGAATGATCGAGGTCAACGCCAAGTTTCGCCCTTGGCGAGCTTGTCTGCGAGTTCGGGACGTGCGTCGAGCAGCTCGTCGAGTTCGCGGGCCACACGCAATGGCGCGGTCGGTTCGAACAGTGCGGCCGCACCGACTTCCACGGCGTTCGCTCCGGCATACAGGTATTCAAGCGCCTTCTCACCGGAATCGATGCCGCCGATGCCGATGATCGGAGTGTTCGGTAATGCGGAGCGGGTCTTCCACACGGCCACGAGTCCCATCGGCAGCACGGCCGGTCCGGAAACGCCGCCGGTCACATGGTCGATGATCGGTTCTCCAGTGCGAATGTTGATGCGCATGCCGAGCAGTGTGTTGATCATGCTCAGCGCGTCGGCGCCGCTTTCCACGGCCGCGCGGGCAGGCACGGTGATGTCGGTGACGTTCGGCGTGAGCTTGACAATCATCTTCTTGTCGGTGAGCTTGCGCAGGCGGGTGATCAGACGGCTCAACGCCACCGGATCAGTGCCGACGCTCATACCTCCGGCGGACACGTTCGGGCAGCTCACGTTGATTTCCAGCATGTCTGCCGGAGAATCGTTCAGCTTGGACACGACTTCGACATAGTCGTCGTCGCAGTGACCGGCCACATTGGCGATGACCGTAGCGTTGATGGCCTTGAGCTTGGGCAGGTCGTCTTCCAAATAATGGTCCACACCCGGGTTCTGCAGGCCGACCGCGTTGATGTTGCTGGATGGGCCTTCAGCGGTACGAATGCCGGGATTGCCTTCCCATGGCACCGGGGAGACGCCCTTGGTGGTGACCGCGCCCAGTTGGCTCACGTCGTAGAACCAGCGGACCGCCGCATACTGGAAGGTGCCGGAAGCCGTGGCGACCGGATTCTTCCACGGCACGCCCGCCACCTGCGTGGGATGCTTCCACTCGTACGAACCGTACAGGTTCTCATGCTGGGTATCGTCGATCATCTCATTCACCCCATCCCAAACGTTCGCGAGTAAAGACCGGACCATCGGAGCAGACCTTCAAACGTCCGTCCAACGTGTCGACCGTACACAGCACGCAAGTGCCATAGCCACAGCCCATGCGCTGTTCCAAGCTCAGCTGGCACGCCATGTCACGCTTCACGGCCCATGCGGCGACGGCCTTCATCATCGGCAGAGGACCGCAGGTCAGAATCACCGGCTTGAGTCCCGAATCCATCAACTCGCCTTCGATGCGGTCAAGCAAGGTGATCACGTTGCCTTCGCTCTCGTCGATGCTGTACACCTTGTCGGCATACTTGCCCGCATATTCGTCGCCGAAACGCACGTTGCGGTAGCCGAACACCGCGGTGCTGACCGCGCCTTCGACGCCGGCGATATGCTGTGCCGCATGCACGAGCGGAGGCACGCCAAGACCTCCTGCCACGAGCACATAATTGGCGGGCTCCTTGGTCTTGAACGAATTGCCGAGCGGGCCCATCACACGAATGGTGTCCCCAGCTTTCAATCCGGCAAATTCTGCGGTGCCCTTGCCTACCACGGCGAACATGAGGCTGACTTCGTCGCCGTTGGTTTCGCAAACGCCGAACGGACGCGGCATCAGCTTGCTTGGATCGTTGGAATATACGTCAACGAATTGTGCCGGCTTTGCATGGCTGGCGATGTATTCGTCACGGAACGTCAAACGGTACACGCCGTCAGTCAGTTCCTGATTGTCAACGACCTCGACTTCATGCCGGCTCGGGAAAAAGCCTGCCGCAGTCGCTTCGGCAACGGTCGGAACGAACGTTGTTGCGGTGGTCATGAACTCCCTCTCTGTTACGTTCGATGGTTTGGTGGTTGTTTTTCTTTCAGATTGAACAGTTGGCCAGTCGGCAGGTTACGGCAAGACCGCACGCAGATTGTCACGCATATCTTTGGCTGCCTCACGGGCTGATTCCGCAACCAGATCCAGAGCATCGTCGGCGCTCATGGATTCAGAATACTTGCCGGACTTTTTCCATGCACCGATAACGCCACGTGACGAGTTGACAAGCGCACCCATGCCGTCACGGTCGAACATGCCGGCCACACCTTGCGCGGTGCCGCCTTGAGCGCCGTATCCCGGTACAAGGAAGAACGTGTGCGGCATGCGTGCGCGCAATGCCTTGCCTTCCTCTGGGTGCGTGGCTCCGACCACTGCGCCTACACGTGAATAGCCGTTCTTGCCGATGGTTTCGGCGCCCCAGCCTTCCACCAGATCGGCGACATGCTCGTATACGCGTTCACCGGAGGCGAGTTCAAGTTCCTGCAGTTCACTGCTAGACGGATTGGAGGTGCGTACAAGCACGAAAATGTCTTTGTCGTTGGCGGTGGCGGCGTCGACGAACGGTGTGATGCCATCGGTGCCGAGGTATGGGTTCACGGTCACCGCATCCTCATGCCATGGATCATAGGCGGTGTCGTCCAATCCTATACCGCTGAGGTGATGAGCATATGCAGCCGCGGTAGAGCCGATGTCTCCGCGCTTGACGTCGCCGAGCACGTACAGGCCCTGCTGCTTGGCGTATTCGCAGGTCATGGTGTAGGCGTCGATGCCTGCCGGACCGAGCGTCTCATACATGGCGATCTGCGGTTTGACCGCAGGCACGATGTCTGCGACGGCGTCGATGATGGCGCGGTTGAATTCGAAGAAGGCCACGGAAAGCTGCATGGACGGCGCTTCCGCCGGATCTTCAACCTGTTCGCTGATTTCCTCGGCAAAGCCGGCCACGATTTGCGCTGGCACGAGCGCTTCGGTCGGGTCAAGTCCCACAACGCTCGGATTCTGCTTGGCTTCGATTGCTTCGATCAGGCGATCCATCAATCCTCCTTGTTGATACGGCTGAAGACTAGTTTCGAGCCGATGATGGTGGCGAGCGGACGGCCGGTGACCTGCCATCCACCAAACGGGGTGTTACGAGCCGAGGAATGGAATCGTTCAGGATTCACGGTCCATGCCTCGTCGGTGTTGAGCACCACCAGATCCGCGCGGTCTTCTGCAGGAACCTTGACGAGGTCCAGCACGCGTTTGGTGTCGTCGTCTCCGGGGACGGCGTCTGCGTATTCGTCAAGCAACGCTGTGACGTCGGCCTTGCTGTGGCCCATAAGTTCGGCTGGCGCAGTCGACATGAGTTCAATCAGGCGTTCGTCGGAGATAAAGCCACCGTCCACAAGAATCTTGTGGCATACGCCATACGCGCATTCAAGACCAATGATGCCGTTCGGAGCATCGAGGAAACCAAGGTCCTTCTCTTCCATGGTATGCGGTGCATGGTCGGTGGCCAGCAGATCGACGGTGCCGTCAGCTACGGCTGCGATGGTTGCCTTGCGATCCTCTTCGGAGCGCAACGGCGGATTCATCTTGGCGAGAGTGCCGTATTTCAGCAATGCTTCATCGCACAACGCAACGTAGTGCGGTGCAGTTTCGCACGTGATCGGTAAGCCTTCAGCTTTGGCCTTGCGAATCGCGTCGAAAGAAATCGCAGTGCTGACATGCTGGAAGTGCACATGCACGCCGGTTTTGCGCGCCATCTCGATATCGCGTTCGACGATTTTCAGTTCGGTATCTTCGGGAATGCCGGGTACGCCCAGTTCTCGTGATACGGGACCTTCATTGACCGCCCCGGTGTCGTGGTGTTCGCAATGCTCGATCAGGTATAAGCCTGATTTCTTGACGTTGTCGAACACTTGATCGAGGATTTCCGGTGTTACCGCGGAACCGTCATCGCTGATGGCGGTCACCGGGTGGCACAGCTGGTAGGCGTCCTTGTTGTCGTCATCGTGTTCAGGCAGGTAGCCGATCCAGTCGGCCACGTCGGTTGCTTCCTTGCCTGCACGCCCTTTGGAAGCGCATACGCACAGGTCATAACGCACCGGCAAGGTCACATCATGGGCTTGTTCGTAATGCTGCAAATAGTCGATGACCGTGTCGAAACCGGCGTCGAGCACTTCACTGGCGCCCGGTTCCCCCGCCGTCACCTTCACGCCATCCATGGCGGGAACGGTGTTCGGCATGATGAGCACGTTCGTATACCCGCCAGAGGCGGCAGCCGCGCAACCGGAAACCATGGATTCCTTGTAGGTCTGGCCCGGATCGCGGAAGTGGACGTGGGGATCTTCGAATCCCGGGGCGATGGTCATGGCCGAAGCGTCCACCGTTTCATCAGCGTCAGATGGGACGATCAGGTCGATGACTTCGCCGGTGTTCCAAACCTTGATGTCGTGAAGGGTGAGGGTCATGGGTCAGAACTTCGCTTCCTCGTCACAGTAGTCGCAGCGGTATTCCTGACGGTCGGAATGCACCAGGTGGAACATCTGTACGGCCGGCTCGGTGGTAGTCACGCAGCGCGGGTTCACGCATTTGATGATATTGACCACATGTTCCGGCAGTGTAGGCTGCTTTTTCTCTACGATTTTACCGCCGCGCACAATGCCGACGGTTGCGGTGCGTGCCACAAGGCCGAGCACGTCAAGGTCGATGGTTTCGGCTTCCTCTTCGCTTTCGATTTTGATGATGTCTTTGGTGCCGAACATGTGGCTGTCGGTGTTCATGATCAGCGCGAGCTTGGTCTTAGCCGGATCAATTTTCAGGTATTCGAGCACCTTGAGCGCGGTGCCAGCAGGCACATGGTCGATGATGATGCCGTTCTGAATGCTGGTGACCTCCATCAGGCTGCAACCTCCTTGGATTCAAGCGGTTCATATCCCGGCAGTTCGTCTCCGACCACCGAGCTTTCCAATGCCATGCGCATAAGCATGCCGTTCTTGACCTGTTCGAAGTAGGCAGCGCGTGGGTCGTCATCCACTTCGACGGCGATTTCGTTGACTCGCGGCAGCGGGTGCAGCACGGCCATGTCTTTCTTGGCGTAAGCCATCTTGGCTTCGTCGAGAATGTAGGTGTCGCGCAGTCGCAGATAGTCGTCTTCGTTGAAGAAGCGTTCCTTCTGCACTCGGGTCATGTACAGCACGTCGAGATCGCCGATCACGGAAACGAGATCCTTGACTTCCGTGTAGGAGCAGGAGTCGGTGGCGTTGATGCGGTCGAGCACATACTGCGGGGTCTTGAGCTCATCCGGGCTGATCAGCACGAAGTTCACGTTGCCGAAACGGCACAGGGTTTCGATCAGGGAATGCACGGTGCGCCCGAAAGTCAGATCGCCGCACAGTCCGACAGTCAGATTGTTCACGCGACCGAAGCGCGACTGCATCGTCGCAAGATCGGCCAGAGTCTGCGTGGGGTGCATATGTCCACCATCGCCGGCGTTGATGACCGGCACGGAGGCTGCACGGGACGCCACGAGCGCGGCGCCTTCCTTCGGGTGGCGGATCGCCACCACGTCCACGTAGTTGGACACGGTTTTCAGGGTGTCCGAAATGGTTTCGCCCTTGGTCACGGAAGCGAGCTGGGCGCCGGCGAAGCCGATCACCTTGCCGCCGAGTCGGAGCATGGCGGTTTCAAAGCTCAGACGCGTACGGGTGCTGGGCTCATAAAATAAAGTGGCGAGCACCCTGCCGTCGCAGGTGTGCGCCACTTCTTTACGATGAGAATCAATGTACTGCGCCTTGTGGAGTAATTCTTGAATCTGGCGAATGGAAAGATCATCCAATGTGATGACGCTTTTCCCGACCATCGGCGTTTCAACCGCCTGTTCGAGTACTGAAGACAACGGCTCACCTTTCATGCAACTTGTGGTTGAAGGTGGCCACTCGAAGTGACCTAGCCAACTATAGCCTGAAATGCAGACCCTGCCAGTTCACCGCGTGTTCACAAGTATTCGTGGCGCAACCTCCATCCTTCCATGCACGAAACCCTGAATCAGCATAACCGTCAGAGCCGTATAACTTCGGTCCGACGGCCACACCATGCTCCTAGCCGTTCAAATGGCACGACTCACGAACGACCGTAGAACAGGCGTTCCGTTACGTCACGGGCTTTGCGTATCACGGCGAGCAGGTCGTTTTCGAAATGTTGGCCGCGATTCGCATCGTAACCGAGATACACGGCGATGCCTCCCAGCGAATATGAATCGTCCGGCAAAATATCAGCCTGATTGACGCGTCCGCTCCACAGATAACTGCCGTTGCGCGCGGCCGTGCACATACGCCATGCCTTACGCAACACCACAGCATCGCCAGCGGAAATCAGCTTGCGATGTTCCAACTCGTTCAATGCCTGCAACGTACCGTTGACACGCAAGTTGGCATTGTCTCCCGCATGCTGCAATTGCAGCAACTGGATCGTCCACTCAACGTCAGACAGTCCGCCCTTGCCGAGCTTCAGATGGCGATCCCTACGTACTCCGCGCGGCAGACGTTCAGCTTCCATACGTGCCTTGAGTTTGCGGATTTCGGCGATCTGCGTTTCCGTAAGATCGATTTTCGGATAACGCAACGGGTCGGCGATGTTCATGAGGAAATCCTCGGCAAGAGACGCGTCGCCTGCCGCATATCGTGCGCGTAATAGCGCCTGATGCTCCCATGTGCTTGCCCAGGATCGATAGTATTCCTCGCAGGATGCGTAGGAACGTACGAGCGGTCCGTTTTTGCCTTCAGGCCTAAGATCCATGTCAAGTTCGATTTTTGGTTCGAATGTGGTTGGACCTTGCAGGATCGCACGTAGGTCTTCCTGCACTTTTCGTGCGAAAAGGTTGGCTTGGTCGTCATCGGCACCTTCGGCCGGCCTGTAGATGATGATCACGTCAGCATCAGAGCTGAAGTTCACTTCCCTACCGCCGTACCGTCCCATGCCGATGATGGCGATCGCCGCCGGAGCTTCGTCGATCTGTATGTCGTTGATGCGATGCTGGATGGCCCACTGCAGCGATGCTTCGATGGCCGCGTCGTATACGTCGGTCATGCCGGCGAGCGATGCTTCATCGTCGATCACGCCACTCATCCAAGCGAGACCGATGCGTTCGATTTCGTGTCTGCGCATGGCTCGGATGGAGTTGGCGAAATCGTTGATGTTGCCGGCATTGCGTTCAAGCGTCGCCTTGGTTTGAATGTCGAGGCTTTCTCGCGAACGTGGTTGCAAAGAGTCGTCGTTGCCGAGCCATGTGACTGAT
Source organism: Bifidobacterium pseudocatenulatum DSM 20438 = JCM 1200 = LMG 10505 (assembly GCF_001025215.1). NCBI lineage: Bacteria > Bacillati > Actinomycetota > Actinomycetes > Bifidobacteriales > Bifidobacteriaceae > Bifidobacterium > Bifidobacterium pseudocatenulatum. The sequence continues at coordinate 1,064,867 of NZ_AP012330.1, read as the reverse complement.
TCGACGGATTTGTTGAGTGCGTCGCCGAGGAATCGTGAGTTGGATAGTACGTGGCATAGGCGTTGTGCCGCGGATGGTGAATCGCGTAGGAATCCGAGGTATCCGCTTTCGGAGCCGAAGTTTTCTTCAAGTTTGCGCCAGTTAAGCAGTCCCATGTCGGGATTCTGCCCTTCGCCGAGCCATTGCAGTACTGCGGGGAGCAGGATGCGGTTGATTTTTGCCGCACGGGAGATGCCTGCGGTGAGCGCGGTGACGTGCCGCATGGCCGCGTCGGCATCGGCGAATCCGATGGATTCGAATCGTTCCTGCGTGGCTTTCGTGGAGAGTTCCACCTGTTCGTCGTCGAGTCCCGCGTTGATGGGCAGCATGGGCCGGTAATAGATGTCCATGTGCAGGTGACGCACCTCACGACGTGTCTCATCGTATTTGTTGACGAGTTCTTCGGGATGCATGTGAAATGCGCGCGCGAGTCGACGTAGTTCGGGATTTTGGTTCAGCTCGTCGATGGTGATGTCTCGTTTGCGTTCAAGACCGCCAGCGTTGGCTTTGCCGAGGTCTGGGAACAGGTGGGTGCGTTTGAGCGCCCACATTTGCTGGCGGTGTTCCATCACACGTTCGAATCGGTAGTCCCATGAAAGTTTCTTGGCTTGTTTGCGTGAGACGTACCCGCCTTCGGCCAAGGCCTGCAGGGATTCGAGTGTGGAGCTGGTACGCAATGCTTCGTCGGAGCGGCCGTGCACGAGTTGGAGCATCTGCACGGTGAATTCGACGTCGCGCAAGCCTCCCCTGCCGAGTTTGATTTCGCGGTCTTTCAGCGGGTTGGGAATAAGGTCTTCGACACGTTTGCGCATCTGCTGGCAGTCATAGACGAAGTTGTCTCGCTTGGAAGCTGTCCAAACGAACGGTCGGGTCATATCCATATACGCTTGTCCGAGGTCGGTGTCGCCGGCTACCGGGCGGGCTTTGAGCAGGGCCTGGAATTCCCAGTTTTCCGCCCATTGCTCGTAATAGGCTTCGTGGGATTCGAGTCTGCGTACCAGCGGACCGTCCTTGCCTTCGGGGCGTAGTCCACCGTCGATCTGCCAGAGTGTCGGTTCTGCGACGCCCATGATGACGGATTGGCATACACGTTGCAGCGTGGTGGCCATTTTGGTGCCGATTCGGCTGAGTGCCATGCCGTTGGTGTCCATGTCGGCGGGTTCCACCACGTAGATCAGGTCCACGTCGGATACATAGTTGAGCTCCTGTGCGCCCAGTTTGCCCATGCCGATGATGGCGAAACGCACATGTTCGCTGCCGTCCACTTCATGGCGTGCGATGGCGAGCGCGCCTTCAAGCGCCGCGTCCGCAAGGTCGGAAAGTTCGGTGCTGATGCGCGGTTGGATTTCGATGGGATCGTTCGCCGTGGCGTCTTGCGCCATGATTGCGGCGAGTTGTTTGCGATAGGTTTTACGTAGCGCCGTCGCAGCTTCGGCAAGTGGCAGGCTTGCGGTCGGCATGGTGTGGTCATTGGGATCGGCTCCTACCGATTTGAGCACATGCGCTCTGCGCTGTTCGTGATTGTAAAGGTGGCTTTCGCAGGCATCGTTGGCTGCGGCCTCCACAAGTTCCGGGCGGAATCGCATGAGCTTGCCCATTTCATCGGATACGCCGAGCACGGTGATCAGTCGCACGAAAGAGTTTTCATCGGCGATGATGTTGGTGAAATCCTTGCCTTGACTTTGCATCACTTTGATGATGTCCACCAGGTTGCTGAGTGCGATGTCGGGATCGCACGCTTTTTCCAGCGTGGCTAGTAGCAGCCGCATCCTGTCGTCATCGATGCCGTCATTGTGCAGCTCGTCGAACAACGTGCGAGCCCTGTCGAGATCTTGCAGCCCTGCTCGAATCAGATCAAGCGCCCCGAACTTGTGTTGCATGGAAGTCATGGTTTCTATAGTAACCGCTGATAAAACCAAGGGCGGTTGCGAAATACCCGCAACCACCCTTGATGTTTGTTGCATCGCCTGAAATCAGACGAAGAATGGTTTGACGTTGGACCAAATGCGTCGGCTGACACATGGATGGTTCATCGTGTACAGGTGCACGCCGTCGACGCCCCGCGCCACCAGTTCGCAGATCTGCTCGGATGCGTAGGCGATGCCCGCTTCTTTGAGCAGAGCCTTGTCACCTCCCCATTTATCGAGCATGATGCCGAGTTTTTCAGGAACTTTCGACTGGCATTTGTTCGACATGTTCAGCACCGATTTCGCGTTCATGACCGGCATGATGCCCGCTTCGATCGGCACGTCGATTCCCGCAGCCCTCGCTTTGTCGAGGAATCTCAGGAAGTCCTCGTTGTCGTAGAACAGTTGTGAGATCAGATGCGTCACGCCGGCATCGACTTTCTTTTTGAGATTGTCGATGTCCTCTTCCAGCGTTGCCGACTGTGGGTGCTTTTCCGGGTAGCAGGCGCCGTAGATTTTCATGTCCGGACGTTGCTGGCGGATGTATACGGCCAGATCGCTGGCATGTTCGAATACTCCTGCCGGTTCGGCACCGTCGATGCGGTCGCCACGCAAGGCGAGCACGCCGGAGACCTTGGCCTGTTCGAACATGTCGAGTGCCTGGTCGACGTCATCCTTGTTCAGATACTGCGCGGTCAGATGGGCCACGCTGGGGATGCCGTATTCGCTTACCGTGTGGGCGATGCGCGCGGTCAATGTACGGTCGGATGATTTGCCGGTGCCGTAGGTGACGGAAATGAAATCGGGGTCCAACCCCTGCAGGCCATCCAACGTGTCGTAGATGGTGCCTACAGGGGAGGTTCGCTTCGGAGGGAACACCTCGAGCGAGAACATTGGCGAATGCATGGCTGTCGTCTTGTTCCTAACGTTTCGCCTTATTTGGTCAGCTTGGCACGCACAGCCTGGGCTGCGGCCACGAGGTTTTCGAGGCTTGGCCAGGTTTCGGCGTTGCCGCGGGTCTTCAAACCGCAGTCGGGGTTGATCCACACCTTTTCGACGTCCATCTTCTTGAGGATTTCGTAGATGCGTTCCTCGATTTCGGCTTCGGACGGGATGCGCGGCGAGTGGATATCGTAGACGCCCGGGCCAGCTTCGGTTTCGAAGTTGGCGTCGTGAATGGCGTCGAGCACCACGAGATCGCCGCGGGAGGCTTCGAAGGAGATCACGTCGGCGTCCATGGCGTCGATGTCGGTGATGATGTCGTTGAACTCCGAGTAGCACATGTGGGTGTGGATCTGCGTGGTCGGCTTGACCGCGGAGTGCACCAGTCGGAATGCCGGAATGGCCCAGTCGAGGTACTTCTTGTGCCAGTCGGTCTTCCTGAGCGGCAGCTTTTCACGCAGGGCGGCCTCGTCGATCTGGATGACCTTGATGCCTGCGGCTTCGAGGTCGAGCACTTCGTCGCGGATGGCGAGGGCCAGCTGCTGGGTCTGCTGCTCGTGGGTGATGTCCTCGCGTGGCCAGGACCAGTTGAGAATAGTGACCGGGCCGGTGAGCATGCCCTTCATCACATGGCTGGTACGGGACTGTGCGTAGGCGCTCCATTCCACGGTGATCGGGTTGGCGCGGGACACGTCGCCCCATACGATCGGAGGCTTCACACAACGGGTGCCGTAGGACTGCACCCAAGCGTTCTTGGTGAACAGGAAACCGTTGAGGTTCTGGCCGAAGTATTCGACCATATCGTTACGCTCGAATTCGCCGTGCACGAGCACGTCAAGGCCGATCTGCTCCTGATGCTTGATGCAGGCGTCGATCTGCGCCTTCATGTATTCGTCGTATTCAGTCTTGGTGATTTCGCCCTTGCGCAGTCTGGCGCGTTCGGCGCGCACTTCCTTGGTTTGCGGGAAGGATCCGATGGTGGTGGTCGGCAGCAATGGCAGGTTCAACGCCTCCCGCTGTGCCTTCTGACGTTCGGCACGTGCCGGCTGGCGCACGAAGTCCGAGTCGGTCAGGGCTGCGAGACGTTCCGCCACGTTCTTGTCGGCGGCGACGCGGGTACCGTCGAAGAGCGCCTGGTTGGCTGCCAATGCCCCGGATGCCTTCTTGTCTTCCTCGCTGGCGTCGGCGAGAACCGCGAGGTCGTGCAGTTCGCCGAGCTTTTCAACGGCGAAGGCGAAATGCTTGCGCACATCATCGGCGAGACCGTCTTCACCTTCGGTGCTGAACGGCACATGCAGCAGGGAGCTTGCGGTGGAGACGGCCACGTTGTCGGTGACCTTCTTCAGCGCGTCGACGAGTCCAAGGCTGACGGCGTAATCGTTACGCCAGATGTTGCGGCCGTTGACCACACCGGCGAAGATGGTGGTGCTCTCTGCGACGCCGAACTTTTCAACGGCGGCGAGATTCTCGTCCTTGCCTTCGTTGAGGTCGAGTCCGATGCCGTCGAAGGCGAGCAGGTTGACTGTCTCATACACGTCGGCGATGTGGCCGAAGTAGGTGTTGAGCAGCACCTTGATCTTGCCGTCGCGTGCGGGCAGGATCTTGGTGTACAGGCTCTTGAACAGTTCGACGTCGCCCGGCTCCTTGTCGAGCACGAGGTACGGTTCGTCGATCTGGATCCATTCGGCGCCCAGCTCGGCGAACTTGGCCACGACCTCGGCGTAGACGGCGGCGACCGCGTTGACCAGGCCCTTGTCGTATTCGAGTTCTTCGGCCTGCGGATTGCGGGCGAGCTTGAGGAAGGTGTACGGGCCGATGAGCACCGGCTTGGTGGTGATGCCGAGCGCCTTCGCCTCGTTGAATTCGTCGAACGGCTTGGTGCTGTTGAGCTTGATGTCGGTGGCTTCGTCGACTTCCGGCACCAGATAGTGGTAGTTGGTGGTGAACCACTTCTTCATCGGCAACGCGGTGACGTCGCCCTTGTCTCCTTGGTAGCCGCGGCCCATGGCGAACAGCGTCTCTTCGGGATTGTCGAAGGCGAGGCGCTGGTAGCGCTGCGGAATGACGTTCAGCAGGATGGCAGTGTCGAGCATTTGGTCGTAATAGCTGAAGTCGTTGCTCGGAATCAAATCGATTCCGGCTTCCTGCTGCAGCTTCCAATGCTTGGCGCGCAGCTCCTTGGCGGTGGCGCGCACGTCGTCGAGCGTTGCGACACCCTTCCAATAAGCTTCGATAATCTTCTTCAGCTCGCGGTTCTGGCCGATGCGAGGGAAACCGGAGACGGAAGTGAGAACGGACATGAATCCTCCATCTGATATGAACAATGCAACCCGCTCAAGCTACCACGAAATCGCCAGCTATAACTCATCAAGAAAATTTAAGTGTCGCTATAAGCACGATTTATATCAGTTGGCATGGCAACATTTCACGCCTCTCAGCATCATGCCGAGAGGCGAAGGAATCATTCAAAATCCTTGGCCGTCAGCAATGCGATGAGTTCGCCACTGTGCAGCTGCCATTGGTTGAATGGCTCATTTGATCCGAACACGGCGAGCGATGCCGGCGACATGCCCAGATTCAGCATGTCGAGCAGCATTGCATCCGATTCGGAGCTCGCCAGCCATTGGCATGCGATCGACACAGTGGGCTCATGGCCGAGTACCAACAGCTCGCGATGCTTCTCCTTGGTCTGGGCAAGCTCGTCAAATACCGACTGCACCCCACCTTCGTACAGACTCTGACGATAGTCGACCTTCGGGTCGTCGCCGAACACCTTAAGCATGCGATCGCAGGTCTGCCTGGCCCTGGTGGCGCTGGAGCACGCAATGCGCGTCGGCACCATCTTGTGCGCGGCCAGGCCTTTGGCGACGGCTTTCGCCTGCTTACGCCCCTTGTCGGTCAGCTCACGCCCGGCGTCGCCACCGTCACCAAACGGCTCGGTTTTGGCGTGACGCATCACCAGCAACACATACTTGTAATCCTTGGCTTTTTTCGCAACCTTCTTGAGGCTCGTTCCCATGGACGAATGCTCCAATCCTTAACGATCCAGCGTATGTACCAACGCAACGCGCTATGACTATTGTCTCAGAACAACGGCAAGAAACACCGTATCAATCGCCGATAGCCTCGACCTGCGCGTCGAGATCACGCAGCACCTTACGCAACTTGCGATCGGAAATATCCCGCAACTCAAGATCTTCGAGCTGTTCGGCACGTTCTTCGGCGCTCAGCGAATCAATATCGGTGGTCGTGTCTTTCGTGGCACGGTCACGCTTGCGCAACGCCTGAAATCCCGGCGCCATAGCCCGCGAAACCATAAGGAAGCCGGTGTGTCCGATCATCTGATGGTCGGGACGTATCGCCAATCCCTGAACCTTCCAGTCGCGTTCCAGAGTCTCCTGGATATCCGGTTCCGTCCAGCAGCCAGCCTCCCTCAACGCCTCCGCCATACGGCTTAGCTGCGTAGTAGTGGTCACATACGCCACGAGCACACCGCCGGGCGCAATCACTCGGTATGCCTGCTCAAGACGGTTCCAGGGGTCAAGCATGTCAAGCATGATGCGGTCGAAGGAATGCTCCGGCAATGTGGCGGCGACCGAATCGAAATCACCGATTTTCAGATCCCACCATGCGGGGCGCCCACCGAAATAGACCGTGGCATTCGCTTCGGCCACGCGGGCGAATTCCGAACGCATCTCGATGGTGGTCAGTCTTCCACGCTCCCCCACCGCGTCCAGCAGGTTGACGCTCATGGCGCCGGATCCGGCACCGGATTCCAACACGTTCATGCCGGAACGAATGTCGCCAAGCTGAATCACTTGGGCAATGTCCTTCGGATACATGATCTGCGCGCCACGAGGCATCGACAGCACATAATCGGCCAACCGAGGGCGCATCACCGCGAACTGCCATCCGCCAATGGCGCGCGTTCCCTTCCAAGGCTTGTTGGCGTCGCGTTCCGGATGATCCTGATTGATCTGCGCCTCACGTTTGGCGCTCACCGTCACCACCACGGACCCTTCCGACTGCCCGATCACATCGTCATGCAGAATGATGCCGTGCGAGGTCTGCGTCACACCGCCCGGCACCAATTGGTCGGTGATCTTATTGGATCTGCGATCCGTGAACTGTACCTTCTCACCCGCCGTCAACGGTCCTCGACGCATCAATCACTCCTTCATACCCACACGGATTCCACCATCACGACAGCACGGAACCGAATGACTCCTGTCCGACGCTATTCATGCTACAGCATATTCCGGCGCACACAGCACCCGTTACCGCGCGTACGCGCTCCAACGTCCATTCGCATGCGTCACCTCAAGCTCCAAACCGAACACTTCGCTCAACCGTTCCGAAGTGAAACCGTGTTCCAGATCACCCGAGTACACGATGGTGCCCGGAGCCGGATCGTTGCCTGCGACATTGTCGGCGTAGGCGTCGGCCTCGCTGCCGGTGATCCTGCCCATGATCGCCACATGGTCGAATCCCTGCGGAATCTCCTCAAGACGATGCGTCACCAGCACCACGGCACGATCCGACTGCTCGGCGCCGACACGGCTCAACGCACGAAGCGCAATCTCACGACCGCCCAAATCAAGACCGGTAGTCGGCTCGTCCAAAATCAGCAGATCCGGATCAGCCATCAACGCACGGCAGATCAGCACGCGCGTACGCTCGCCTTCCGAAAGTTTGAACATCATTTTACCTTCGAGATATTCGATACCGAATTCACGCATCAGGGAACGCGCCTTGGCATAGTCTTCGTCGGTGTAGGTGTCGCGCCAACGGCCGGTGGTCGCGGTCAATGCGGTCACGATGGCGTCGAGCGGATCTTCTTGGGGAGGGAACGCGCGACTCAGTTCCGCGGAGCTCAAACCGATACGGTTGCGATAGGAGAACACATCGACCTTGCCCAAGCGATTGCCGAGAATGTCGACGGTGCCTTCCGACGGGAATCCTCTGGTGCTCATCATTTGAACCAAGCTGGATTTGCCGATGCCGTTGGGTCCGAACAGCACCCATTTCTCGCCCTTGTTGATTTTCAGATTGACCTTGGTGAGAATCACGCGTCCACGGCGACGAAATTCCACGTCAGCGAGTTCCAGTGCGATGTTCTGCTCCGGCATTCTTCCTCCCCTATCGTTGTTCGGCTTGTAGATATGGAAACGCCTTCCGCCAGCATAATGCTTTCAGCGGAAGGCGTTCCACGCATCGTCTACGTGGTGAACTGGTTATTCGGCGGTTTTGCCCTGCTCGGCAAGCACGTCTTCATAGACCTTGACGGTCTTGTCGGCGATCGACTCCCAGCTGAAGTGGTCGCGCGCACGCTCGTAACCGGCCTGTCCCATCTGCTTCGCCTTTTCAGGATCGGCCATGATGCGGTTGATAGCGTCGGCCATGTCATGCACGAACTTGTCTGGATTGGTCGGAGTGCCGGTGCCGTCGTGCAGCTGGTCGACAGGCACGAGATATCCGGTTTCGCCATCGACGACGACTTCGGGAATGCCGCCGGTCGCGGAGGCCACCACCGGAAGGCCACACGCCATGGCCTCCAAGTTCACGATACCGAGTGGCTCGTAGATGGATGGGCAGATGAACGCGTCGCAACCGTGCTCAAGCGCGTTGAGCTCCGGCTTCGGCAGCATCTCCTCAATCCAGATGATGTTGCCGCGCTCCTCGTCAAGCTTGGCGAACGCGGTTTTGACCTCGTTCATGATCTCCGGAGTGTCGGGCGCGCCCGCGCATAGCACGATCTGGATGCCCGGATCGACGAAATGCAACGCCTGAAGCAGGTATGGCAGGCCCTTCTGCCGGGTGATACGTCCGACGAACAGCAGCGTGGGCTTGTTGCGGTCGATATTGTAGCGTTCGAACACCTTCCAGCCCGGATCGTCGTCGGATGGGGTTTCGAACTGGCTCATGGTGATACCGTTGTGCACCACGACCACCTTGTCGGGGTCAAGATTCGGATAGGCGCTCAGGATGTCTTCGCGCATTCCTGCGGACACGGCGATCACGCGGTCGGCATGCTCGTATGCGTCACGCTCGGCCCACGAGCTCAAATCGTAGCCGCCACCCAGCTGTTCACGCTTCCATGGGCGGAACGGTTCGAGGGAATGCGCGGTGATGACCAGCGGCGTTCCGTGCAGCATCTTGGCAAGGTATCCGGCCAAGCATGCATACCACGTGTGCGCGTGGATGATGTCGGCGTCCACATCGTCGGCGATCTGCAGATCGACGCCGAACGTCTTCAGCGCGCCGTTTGCTTCCTGGAGTTCCTTGGGAACGTCGTATCCGACGACCTTGAGCGAACCTTTCGGATTGTCACCCGGGATTTCGGGAATCTCATTCTCGGCACGTGGTCCGTCAAACGCACGGACCGTCACATCCACGCGTTCCGCCAGAACTTTGGAAAGCTCCTCCGCGTGCACGCCTGCGCCGCCATACACCTTGGGCGGATATTCACGGGAAAGGATGTCAACCTTCATATCTGTGCTCTCCTCTTCGAGTCAGGCAGTTGTTCCATCACTACTGTAAGGCAATTTTTCAATGAAACGCCTGATTGTTTCATTCGTGTCACAAAGTTTTGCATCTTTCCTAAAAATGCAGGCAAGGAGGTCAATAAACCAGGAACGAATAGTGCCGTCATTCGTGACTCGCATGTGAAAGCGGGGCTGCATCCTTCCATCGGATGCAGCCCCGCTTTACGTTCATCGCCTTGCTATCAGACGGCCGTACCATTCTGATCGAGGTTCGGATTATGCTTCGGGTTACCCGCCGTGAAGAACAGGCTAAGCACACCGACAGCGAAGACGATGGAGACCGTGGCGACCAACCACATGGGATGTGACGGCAGCCACATGATCACCAGGAATGCGATTGCGGACAGTGCGATGAGCAGCCAGCTGATCACGCGGAACCATTGGCGTGCGGAATGCGGTGCCTTGAACATCTTCGGGTTCGTGTAGTTCGGGCTGGTGGTCAGCAGGCTTTCGGTTTCTTCGATGGTGCCGCCGGTCGGCTTCCAAGGTCCATCGGTACCGTCTTGCAGTCGGCGGGACTTTTCCTGCAGCTGGTATTCGTCCAGCATTCCGGAACGTGCGCGGCCATGGGTTTGGTCGTACTGCTGCGGCACTCCCCTGCGGTTGTTCTTTGCCTGCGCTCGACGTTCTGCACGATTTGGCATTGGGTCACTCCTTTGTTGCGATGTGCTGCAGTTCACTTTACTGCATGACTGCCGGTTTTTCGCCGAACGGCACGTCATTCGGACGTTTATGCCACGTCTGTATTGTTCGAGGTTCCGGGAAGTGGGGATATGAAAAATCGTCCGATTCCGTTTTGGCGGAGAATCGGACGATTTTTCTGTTACGTTAACTGCTTATGTTCAGCGCGGCAGCATCATCGGCCTTTTGGATGCGACGATGGGTGCCGGCAGTTCGGTGGCGCCGGTGAGGTATTCGTCCACGGCGGCCGCGCAGGAACGGCCTTCGGAGATGGCCCACACCACGAGGCTCTGACCGCGTCCGGCGTCACCACAGGCGAACACGCCGTCCTGGCTGGTAGCGAACTTGTCGTTGCGCGCCACATTGCCTCGTCCGTCAAGGTCGACGGGCAGCTGGTCCACGAGCGTGGTGGTGTCCGGGTGCAGGAAGCCGACGGAGATGAGCACCAAATCAGCCGGAATCACGCGTTCGGTGCCGGGCTGACGGGTGAACGGTCCGTTTTCGCCGGGTGCAACGTTCACTACCTTGAGACCGGTCACATGTCCGTTCTCATCGGCCACGAAGCCTTCAGTAGCGGTGGAGTGCTCCACCTTCACCTTGGCCTGTTCCTCTTCGGTACCGACGAAGTTCACAGAATCCGTGCTGTACACGTACTCGGCGCGCTGGGTTTCGAAGCCTTCTTCCATGGAGGAGGTCTTCTGGTACAGGCGCGCGAAGGTCGGCCATGGCTGGTTGGCCGGGCGTTCGCTTGGTTCCTGCGGCATGATCTGCAGCACAGTGACGTCCTTGGCGCCTTGGCGGATGGACGTGCCCAGGCAGTCAGATCCGGTGTCGCCGCCACCGATGATCACGACGTGCTTGCCTTCAGCGGTGATGTCGTTGACTGGCTTGACGCCGTAGACGCGGCGGGTCGCGTCGGGCAGGAATTCCATGGCAAAGTGGATGCCCTTGAGTTCACGGCCCGGAATCTTCATGTCGCGCGGCACGGTGGAGCCGATGGCGACGACCACGGCATCGTAGCGGGATCGCAGATCGTCCCATGAGATGTCTTTGCCGATCTCCACGCCGGTGCGGAACACGGTGCCTTCGGCTTCCATCTGTTCCACGCGGCGGTCGATGAGTCGCTTGTCGAGTTTGAAGTTCGGGATACCGTAGCGCATCAGGCCGCCGATGGCGTCATCACGCTCGTATACGACCACGGTGTGGCCTGCGCGGGTAAGCTGCTGGGCGCATGCCAGACCGGACGGGCCGGAGCCGACCACGGCGACGGTCTGGTCGGTCAGGCGCTGCGGAGGCAATGGCTTGACGTAGTCGAGTTCCCAAGCCTGATCGATGATCGTGCATTCGTCGTTCTTGATCATGGTCGGCGGCTGGTGAATGCCGAGCACGCAGGCTGCCTCGCACAACGCGGGGCAGATGCGGCCTGTGACTTCGGGGAAGTTGTTCGTTTCGGACAGGCGGTTGTACGCGTCCTCCCACTTCTCCTGGCGCACCAGATCGTTGAATTCTGGGATGATGTTACCCAGCGGGCAGCCGCTCATGCAGAACGGCGTGCCGCAGTCCATGCATCGGGCCGCCTGTTCGGTGGTCCAAGGCTGCAGGCCGGATTCGGCGTGGACGTCGAACCAATCCTTGATTCGCTCCTCGACGGGGCGTTCGGCCAGTTCGCGACGGGTACGGACCTTCAGGAATCCACGTGGATCTCCCATGTCAGCGCGCTCCTTCCATAACCTGCTCGTACACCTGTTCCCAGACGCCGGGCGTATTGAAATCGATGTTGTTCTCTTCGGCGTTCTTCATCGCCTTCTGCATGGCGAGGAAGTGCTTCGGAACGATGTGTGTGAATCGCTTGGATGCGTTCTCCCAGTCGGCGAGCAGTCCGGCCGCGAATGCGGAGCCTGTTTCTTCGGCATGCTGCTTGACCAGACCGTGCACGATTTCGTTCGACTCACTGTCGAGCGGTTCGAACAGCAACGCGCCGTTGGCGGCGGCAGCCGGGTTGACCTGCTTCATGTCAAGGTCGAGCACGTACACGTGGCCACCGGAGAAGCCTGCGCCGAGGTTGCGACCCGTGGGACCGAGGATCACGACGGTGCCGCCGGTCATGTATTCGCAACCATGGTCGCCGACGCCCTCCACCACGAAGGTGGCGCCGCCGTTGCGCACGCCGAAGCGTTCGCCTGCACGACCTGCCACGAACATCTGGCCGGAAGTGGCACCGAAGCCGGTGACGTTGCCCGCGATCACGTTCTCATGCGGATCGAAGGTGATGCCCGCCTCCGGACGCACGACCATGCGTCCGCCGGAAAGTCCCTTGCCCGCGTAGTCGTTGACTTCGCCGTACACGCGGATGGTCTCGCCACGCGGAATGAACGCGCCGATGGACTGGCCGCCCGCACCATGGAACGTCATGTCGATGGTGTCGTCAGGCAGGCCTTCCTCGCCGTAACGCTTGGTGATCTCGTAGCCGACCATGGTGCCGAGCGTACGGTACACGTTACGGATCGGCATCTCGATGCGCACCGGCTCCTTCTTCTCAAGGGCGGGCTGCGCGAGCTCGATGAGCTTGTTGTCGAGCGCCTTGTCGAGCTCGTGGTTCTGCTCGATGGTCTGGTGCAGGATGGTTCCCGGCACCGGTCCCGGCTGCATGAGCACGTTGCTCAGGTCGATGCCGTCAGACTTCCAACGCTTGATCGCTTCGTTCTGGTCGAGGCATTCGACATGGCCGACGGCCTCTTCCAAGGTGCGGAAGCCGAGCTGGGCGAGCAGCTCGCGTACTTCCTCGGCGATGAACATGAAGAAGTTGATGACATGTTCCGGCTTGCCCTTGAAGCGTGCGCGCAGTTCGGGATCCTGGGTTGCGATGCCCTGCGGGCAGGTGTTCTTCTGGCAGGCGCGCATCATGACGCAGCCTTCGACGATCAGCGCGGCGGTGGCGAAACCGAATTCCTCGGCGCCGAGCAGGGCTGCGATCACCACGTCGCGGCCCGTCTTGAGCTCGCCGTCACATTGCACGGTGATGCGGGAACGCAGGCCGTTGAGCACGAGCGTCTGCTGGGTTTCGGACAGGCCGATCTCCCACGGGGTGCCGGCGTGCTTGATGGCGTTGAGCGGAGCCGCGCCAGTGCCGCCGTCGTAACCGGAGATCAGCACCACGTCGGCATGGCACTTGGCAACGCCTGCGGCGATGGTGCCCACACCGAACTCGGAAACGAGCTTGACGTGCACGCGGGCCTTCGGATTGGCCATCTTCGCGTCGTTGATCAGCTGCTTCAGATCCTCGATGGAGTAGATGTCATGGTGCGGCGGCGGGGAGATGAGCTCGACGCCCGGAGTCGCGTGACGCACCTTGGCGATCCACGGCGGAACCTTGGCGCCAGGAAGATGTCCGCCTTCGCCAGGCTTGGCGCCTTGGGCGAGCTTGATCTGCAGGTCGGTGGCGTGCACCAAGTAGTCGCTGGTCACGCCGAAACGTGCCGATGCGATCTGCTTGATCTTGCTGTAGCGCAGCGGATCATTGATGCGGTCTTCGGATTCGCCGCCTTCACCGGAGTTGGAACGTGCGCCGATGGTGTTCATGGCGATCGCGAGGGTCTCGTGCGCCTCCTGGGAGATGGAGCCATAGCTCATGGCGCCGGTGGAGAAACGCTTGACGATCTCGCTGGCCGGTTCGACCTCGCTGATGTCGATCGGCTTGCGACCGGACTTGAACTTCATCAGGCCGCGCAGCGTCATCAAACGGTTGGAGGTGTCGTTGATGTGCGCCGAGTACTTCTTGAACATGTCGTAGTCACCGCGCTGGGTGGACTGCTGCAGCAGGAAGATGGCTTCAGGGTCGTTGAGGTGGTCTTCGCCGGTACGACGCCACTTGTATTCGCCGCCGGTGCGCAGGTTGCGGTGCGGGCGGGCGGTCCACTGCGACGGGTAGGCCACGCGATGGCGGATGGCGACCTCTTCGGCCAGTTCGTCGAGTCCGACGCCTCCGACGCGGGAGGTGGTGCCGGTGAAGTATTCGTCGATGACGTCCTTGTTCAGGCCGATGGCTTCGAACAGCTGTGCGCCACGGTAGCTCATGATGGTGGAGACGCCCATTTTCGCCATGATCTTGAGCACGCCGGTCGACAACGCGTTGGTCAGGTTCTTCACCGCGGTTTCGGCATCGACGTTGAGATAGCCCTTGCGGGACAGGTCTTCGACAGATTCGAACGCCAGATACGGGTTGACGGCCGCCGCGCCATAGGCGATCAGCAGAGCGACATGGTGGATTTCACGCACATCGCCGGCCTCGACGACCATGGAGATCTGGGTGCGCGTGTGTCTGCGCAGCAGATGGTGCTGCACCGCGGAGGTGAGCAGCAGCGACGGAATCGGTCCCCACGTGTAGTTGGAGTCGCGATCGGAGAGCACGAGGAAGTTGGATCCGTTTTCGATGGCTTCGTCGACTTCCTGGAAGATCTCGTCGAGACGTTCCTTCAGCGCCTTGCCGCCGCCAGCGACCTGATAAAGACCCTTGACGACGAACGGCTTATAGTAGCCGCCGAGGATCTTGGCGCGGTCGAGGCGCTTGAGCTGCGCCATCTCGTCGGAGTTGAGCACCGGCAACGGAATGAGGATCTTCTTGGCATGCAGTTCGGAATCGGCCAGCAGGTTCGGCTCGGGACCGATGGCGGATTCAAGGCAGGTCACGATCTTTTCACGCTCCCAGTCGAGCGGCGGATTGGTGACCTGCGCGAACTTCTGGGTGAAGTAGTCGAACAGCATGCGGCTGCGGGAGGAAAGCGCGGCCATAGGCGCGTCATTGCCCATGGATCCGAGCGGCTCCTTGCCGGTGTTGGCCATCGGGGCGAGCAGCAGCTTCAGATCCTCTTCGGTGTAGCCGAAGGCGCGCTGGCGGCGTTGCACGGACTGGCCGGAGTGGTTGACGTGCTCGCGCTTGGGCAGCTGGCTCATCTCGACGGTGTTGCCTTCGACCCACTGACGGTACGGATGCTGGGACGCGAGGGACTTCTTGATCTCCTCGTCCGGGATGATGCGGCCTTCCTTGGTATCGACGAGGAACATCTTGCCCGGTTCCAGGCGGCCCTTGGACACGATGTGTTCCTCGGCGTTCTCCGGGAGCACGCCGGTTTCGGATGCGAGCACGATGTAGCCGTCGTCGGTAAGCTGCCAGCGGCCGGGGCGGAAGCCGTTGCGGTCGAGCAGCGCGCCGACCTGGGTGCCGTCAGTGAAGATGATGTGCGCCGGACCGTCCCACGGTTCGATCAGCGTATTGTTGTATTCGTAGAACGCCCTGACATCGGGGTCAAGCTGGTCGTTCTTCTCCCATGCCGGCGGCAGCATCATGGAGATGGCATGTGGCATGGAACGTCCGGACAGGTGCAGCAGTTCGAGGCATTCGTCGAACGTGCCGGAATCGGAGTAGCCCGGGGTAGCGATCGGCAGCAGCGGCTTGAATTCGCCGAGCAGTTCGGAGCTTAGGCGGCCTTCACGTGCGGACAGCCAGTTGCGGTTGCCCTGGATGGTGTTGATCTCGCCGTTATGGGCCAGCTGGCGGAACGGCTGGGCCAGCGGCCAGCTCGGGAACGTGTTGGTGGAGAAGCGGGAGTGCACGATGGCGATCTTCGCCTTCATGCGCTCGTCGGAAAGATCCAGGAAGAAGGGCTTGAGCTGCATGGTGGTGAGCATGCCCTTGTAGGTGATGGTGCGTGCGGACAGGGACGCGAAGTAGATGCCCACCTCGTGTTCGACGCGCTTGCGGATGCGGAAGGTCTTGCGGTCCAGTTCGATGCCTGCGAGCTGGCCTTCGGGGTCGGCCACGACCAGCGTCTTGAACGCGGGCATGCTGGCGAGCGCCTGCAGTCCGAGTCCGTCCGGGTTGGTGGGTACGACGCGCCATGCGAGTACTTCGAGGCCTTCTTCGCGCACGATTTTGGCGATGGCTTGTTCTTGTTGTCCGGAGGTGGCGATGTCGCGGTCGAGGAATGCGATGCCGGCGGCGTAGTGGCCTTCTTCGGGCAGTTCGACGCCTGCGGTGGCGCGCATGAATTCGTCGGGCATGCTCATGAGGATGCCTGCGCCGTCGCCGGTGTTTTCTTCGGCGCCTACGGCTCCGCGGTGGTTGAGGTTGACGAGCACTTCGATGGCGTCGTCGACGATTTTGCGTTCGGGGCGCTTGTTGAGGGTGGTGACCATACCCACGCCGCAGGCGTCGTGCTCGGCGCCGGGATCGTACATACCTTGGGAATCATGGATCGTGAGATCTAACGGGGCGTGGAAAGTCACCGAAACCACCTTCAATGTTTTTGGGCAAGAAAAGTCTTGCGGTTCTTTAATGCGTGGTTTAGAATACCGCGCCCCTGTATCAAATACGTTTCGCGTGTCCATATAACGAATACTCGGAAAAGTCAAGACTGTTTTTCTTGGGAAAATGTGGAGGATATGTGTTGGGTTGTGGTGGTTGCCGGTATCGATGCGTGTCGTTATGCTGGTGGTTGTCCGAAGAGTACAGGGGAGCCGATGTGGCTGAGATGGGCGTTTGCCCGGACCCTTATGACCTGAACAGGGTAGTGCCTGCGTAGGGATGTTACGAACGGTGCGCGTGCGCGTCTTCTCTGTGCTGACGGCTGGTGTTTGGCCGTGTGTTTCGTGGAAAGAGAAGGGATTTGGCGTGTCTGATGCGTCGCAGGTGCCTGAGCAGCTTGGTTCGGGTTCGAAGAAGTTGACTCCGAAGAATGTGCTGCTGGGTTTGCAGCATGTGTTGGTGTCCAATGTGTGGCTTGATCCGGTGTTTGTGGCTGGTGCCATTGGCTTGCCGTTGGCGTTGTCGTCAAATATGGTGAATGCCATTTTCATTGTGTCTGGTTTGGTCACATTGATTCAGGCCACGAGGTTGGTGCGTTTGCCGATTGTGCAGGGTCCGTCCGCCGCGTTCGATGCGTTGATGATCGCTGCGGGCACTGCTGGTTCGTTGGCTGCCGCTGGTACGTCGATTTTTGTCAGTTCGCTGATTTTCTTGGTGCTGTGTCTGACCCGTGTGATTGAGAAGATGCGTTTTCTGTTCGCGCCGATGGTGTCGGGCGTGATTATTTTTCTGGTTGGCGTTTCGCTGTCGAGTTTCACGTTGAGCGAGTTTCTTGGTGGCGCTCCCGGCGATGATGGTTTTGCCGATCCGAAGACGTTGGCCGTGTCTATCGTGACTTGCGTGCTGGTGGTGGCGCTTTCCCAGTTCGGCAAGGGTATGGTCAGGGCGCTTTCCTATCTGATTGCTCTGGTTGCCGGCACTGCGCTTTCGATGGTATTTGGCATGGCTGATTTTTCCGGTGTCGCGTCGAAGCCTTGGTTTGGTCTTCCTCAGATTATGCCGTATGGCGGTTTTGACTTTGATGCGGCGGTGTTTGTGCCGTTCTTCATCGCATATATGGTTGCGATTATGGAGGCGCTTGGCGTGTATCAGGCGGCCAGTGAGATCCAGGGCGTCAAGCTTGAGGATCGTCAGGTTCGTTATGGTTTGGCCGGCGAGGCTGCCGGTTCCGCGATTTCTTCGATGATCGGCGGTTTCACCACTACCGCGTATCCGCAGAATGTCGCGTTGCTTAAGGTCACGGATGAGGGCAAGACCCGTACCCGTGTGCCGGTGATCATCGCCGGCGTGGTATTTGTGGTTCTTGGTTTCATTCCGAAGGCCGGAGCGGTATTGTCGTTGATTCCTTCCCCTGTGATCGGCGGCATTTTCCTGCCGGCCGCGGCAAGCCTGATCAGCACGGGCTTCAATACGCTGCGCAAGGTGGAGTCGAACGACCGTTCCCAGGCGGTCATTGGATTGTCCCTGCTGTTGGGCATCGCGCTGCCGAGCGCGTTGAGCGGCTTGGAGGGCGGCGCTCACGTGTTCTTCTCCAATTCGATTCTGGTTGGGGCGTTCTGTGTGGTGATTCTCAAGGCACTGCTGATCGACCTGCCGAATCTGATCAATCGTCGTAAAGGAAACAGCGAAGCTGAAGTTCCGTCGCAGATCTGATTTGCTTTCGAATATCAGTATCGTTTATAGAAAGGAATACCGCATATGACATCAATGTCGTTGGGTGCCGACGCGCAGGAAGTCAAGGCAAACGTGCTTGAGTTCATCGAAAAGTATGGTTGCGAGGTCGCTCCGGATGAGGCGTTCGACGCGCTCGCACATAAGATTTTCGCTTTCCAGTTTGCCCATAACATGCAGTATCGCGCGTATTGCATGTCTCGTAGGGTGACTCCGCAGATGTTGTCGGATTGGATGGATATTCCGCCGATGCCGGTGGATGGGTTCAAGATGCTGACGCTCACTTCGGTGCCTGAAGATGATTGCGAGGCAGTGTTCATGACCAGCGGCACTACGCATCCGGGTCAGCGTGGACGCAACTATCATCCTGATCTTGAGGTGTGGGATGCGTCGATGATCGGCCCGTTCCGTCATTTCATCATGCCTGACCGTGAGCGCATGCGTATCGCGGTGCTCTCCCCTGCCTGGGAGATGAATCATAATGGTTCGTTGGCCCGTTATCTGACGCGTGCGGTGGAGCAGTGCGGCAGCGAGGGCAGCGGCTTCTTCTTCCATGAGGATGGTTTGGACTTCGCTGGTGTGGAAAAGTTCCTTGATCAGTCGGTGGCAGACGGCGAGCCGGTGATGCTGATGGGCGCTTCGTCCGCGTATCTGTATCTGCTTGACTATCTTGCCGAGCGGGGCAAAACCTATGCGTTGGCGAAGGATTCGCGTGTTTTCGATACCGGTGGTTTCAAGAGTACGAAAACCGATATGACCGTCGATGATTTGTATGCGAAGTTCCTTGAGGTGTTTGGCGTCGCACGCACGCATTGCGTGAACATGTACGGTATGACGGAGTTGAGTTCGCAGATTTACGATCAGAATCTGCTGTCGTACTATACGGATGGTTCGTCGAATTATCTGAAGGCGACGCCGTCGTGGGTTCGTTCCGTGTTCCTCGATCCGGCGACGCTCACGCCTGTCGCCGATGGCGAGCAGGGGGTGATCGCGCATTACGATTTGGCGAATTGGAATTCCTGTCTGGCGATTCTGACCGAAGATCTTGGCGTGCGCACCGATTCCGGTTACGAGCTCAACGGTCGTGCGAAGGGTGCGGAGGCACGCGGCTGCTCCATCGCCGTCGACGAGGTGATGGCGGCAAACGCATGAGCGTCATCGACATTTTCCATGCGCCGCGCGGCTTCGTATTTGAGGATTTCGAAACACGCGGCGTTCTCACCGACCGCGGTGAGGTCACGTTGCGTTATCCGGTACTCACGCCTGAGACTGTCCAAGATTTGTGCGAGACAACGCGTTGCAATCGATCGCAGACATTGGCAGCATATTCCGTCGAACACATCGTCGACATCATCGGCGAGGCGGTGGAATTGTGGACGAATCCCGATTATGAGGGTCGCCAGATAGCGGAGTCTCTGATTCCCTCCATCACCGGCTATGACGCGACGATGACGCGTATCGAACTGAAACGTTACATGCGCATGTTCCGCAGACGCGAACTATTGCGTTTTCTTGATGACGAACTGCCAAGCCCGCGCATGCTGGACGAATACCGACCGAACAAGTCCGGCGGATACACGCGCCTGTACGGGCCGGACTTGACATTCCACGTGTTTTCCAGCAATGTTCCCGGCATTCCCGTATGGAGCATGACCATGAGTCTGCTGACGAAAAGCGCGATCATCGGCAAATCATCGTTCGACGAACCGCTGATGCCCGTACTGTTCGCTCGTTCTCTGACACAGATCAACCCGGATCTCGCCGACGTATTGGCCATAGTGCCGTGGCGCGGCGGCACGGTAGAGCTTGAAGACGTGGCGATCGGCGAAGCGAACGCCGTGATCGCCTACGGTTCGTCGCACACCACCGAGGCGATCCGTCCACGCGTGAGCGCGGGCAAACCGTTCCTCAGCTATGGCGCACGCATCGGCTTCTCACTCATCGGACGTGAAGCGCTACGCGCGGACACTCACGTGCAAACCGTGCACCGTATGGCCGTGGACGTGGCCACCTACGACCAGCAAAGCTGCCTGGCGCCGCAAACCATCTTCGTGGAACGCGGCGGAGCCATCTCCCCCGCTCAGACGGCGGAACTGCTCGCCAGCGAGCTCGACTCGCAACAACGCAAATATCCACGATCAACCCCTTCCGACACGGAATCCCTCGCCATCCGCAGGGCACGCTCTCAAACCGAGATGCAAGCGCTGTTCATGACGTCCATGACTCCAGACAGCGCCGCACAGGCCGACCCACAGGCACCGTTCGTCATCGAATCGCCGCAAGGCACCGACTGGACCGTGCTCTACTACCCCAATACCAGCAGTCTCCCCTCGTTGGGGACACCGCTCAACCGCACCATTAACATCGTCGCCGTGGACCAACTCAAACACGCGCTGCCCACACTGAAACCCTACCGCGAGTGGCTGCAAACCTGCGCGATCGCCACAAGCTCATCCAGACTGTTCGCACTCGCGCAACAAGTGGGCGAATACGGCATCGACCGCATCTGCCCCGTCGGAGAAATGAACCGCGCGAAATCCGGATGGCACCACGACGGCGGATTCAACATCCTCGACCTCGTCAGAGCCGTCGACATCGAACGCAACACCGACCGTTACGCCGACACCTTCGACATCGACTACGAATAATCCCAAAGGACCTTACGTGAACCAGCAATCCGAACACCGGACACTCACCGGCAAAACCGCCATCATCACCGGCGCAAGCCGAGGCATCGGCGCCGCAATCGCACTCAGACTCGCACAACTCGGCGCCAACGTGACCATCGACTACCTAAGCAACGACGAACGCGCCCAACACACCAAGCAACACATCGAAAACGAAGCGGACGCACAAGGACGCGTCATCACATGCAAAGCCGACGTGACCGACGAAACCCAAGTCAACGAACTCGCACAAACCACAGCCAACACCTTCGGAGGCATCGACATCCTCATCAACAACGCGCTCAGCCACTACTCGTTCGACCCACGCAACCGCAACACCTTCAGCAACACCAGCTGGAACGACTACGCGACCCAACTCGAAGGATGTCTCAAAGGCACCTACAACACCTGCACGACCGCGCTGCCCTACATGCGACGCCAATCATGGGGACGCATCGTCAACATCTCCAGCAACCTCGTAGACAGCCCGATCGTCCCCTACCACGACTACATCGCAGCCAAAGGAGCACTCATCGGATTCACGCGCTCGCTGGCGCAGGAGGCCGGAGCGTGGGGCGTCACGGTGAACGCCATCGCGGCCGGTTTGACCGTGGGCACGGATTCGAGCCGCGCCACCACCGAAGACGTCCGCGAGCGCATCATCGCGCAGACGCCTTTGGGCAGGCTTGCCACGGCTGATGATATTGCGGGCGGTGTGGCGATGCTGGTTGGCGAGGACGCTCGTTTCGTCACCGGTCAGACGTTGCATGTCGATGGCGGACTCACGATGCGCTGATTACGAACATCCGGTGACAGCCTCGTTCTAGGCTCTATGCCATCGGGCCTGGAATGCAACAACCTGCATCCGAGGCCCGTTTCAATCTGCACACTGTATCCACCCATACCAAGATGGATCATCTAAAACCAATTCGTCAGAGGATTATCGGCATTACAACGAGCAGGCGTCGAAGAAACGCTCGATGACGGTGTCGTTGAGCAAGCGTCCGGTTCGGGTTGGAATCACACGTCCGTCACGGATAACGATAAGGCCTTCGTCTTCCATGGGCTGGATGCGAGCCATATCAACCATGTTTCCAAGGCGACTCAAATCCAGACCCTCACGTATGCGCAGACCAAGCATGATGATTTCTTCGAGGTTCTCCTCGTTGGAGATTCGTTCGCTTCCCGACCATGGCACATTATCATCGTTGATAGCCTGCCCCCACATGCGAGGATGCGCAATATCCCAGCTGCGCAAGCCCGACGATTTGACCGTTTCAGATGTTTCAGCCGACGTGGACTGTTCAACATCCATCACATTGCCGTAATGGCTGTGTGCGCCGGGACCGAGCCCCGCCCAATCAACATTGCGCCAATAGCCAAGATTATGTTGCGATTCATAACCAGGACGTGCCCAATTGCTGATCTCATACCATTCAAGACCGGCTGCGCTCAGTAGATCGTCGGCAATCTCATACTTGGTCGCCTCATCGTCATCATCAGGCGTAGGCAAGGTTCCAACAGCAATCTGACGTCCCATTTTCGTGTTCGGTGCGACGGTCAACGCATATGCCGAAATATGGTCAACACCCAAGTCGATCGCCGTCCGTACGGAAACACGCCAATCGTCGAGACTCTCCCCCGGCGCACCGTAAATCAAATCCACGCTGGAACGCATGCCGGCAGCATTTGCCGCTGCGATTCCCGCCGCCACATTGGCCGGGGTATGCGTACGATCCAATGTTTTCAGCACGCTTGGCACAGCCGACTGCATGCCGAAAGAGATGCGGTTGAATCCGCCGTCCGCGAGTTCCTTCACGTAATCGGCGTTCACCGTGTCCGGATTCGCTTCGGTGGTGATTTCCGCATTGTCGGCAATGCCCCACGTGTCACGCACGGCATTCAACATGGCGACCAGATCCGAGGCTTTCAGAATCGTGGGAGTGCCACCGCCGAAAAAGACGGTGGCCGCTTCCGGTTCGTTAACGCCATGCGCGATCTGCCAATCATGGACGATTGACATCTCGCGAATCACCATATTGGCGTAATTGCCACGCGAAGCGCCCGCTCCCATGTCGACAGCGGTATACGTGTTGAAATCACAGTACCCACAGCGCCGTATGCAGAACGGCACATGAATGTAGGCTTCGAACATCAGCCTTCGGTTTTCTGGGCGGCGCGAATCTTGTCTTTGGTGTCGCGGTCGTTGCCTGCGTCTCCGGTCGACAATGCGGCGATGAACGCCTCCTGCGGCACCTCGACATGGCCGAGCATCTTCATACGCTTCTTGCCGGCCTTCTGCTTTTCGAGCAGCTTGCGCTTACGGGAAATATCGCCGCCATAACACTTGGCGAGCACGTCCTTGCGCAGTGCGCGAATGTTCTCACGTGCGATAATGCGGGAGCCGATGGCGGCCTGAATCGGAATTTCGAACTGCTGGCGAGGAATGAGCTCACGCAACTTCTTCGTCATCATCACGCCGTAGGAATACGCCTTATCCTTATGCACGATGGCGCTGAACGCATCGACCTTCTCACCCTGGATGAGAATATCGACCTTCACCAGATCGGCGGACTGTTCGCCGTCCTCATGGTAGTCGAGCGACGCATAGCCCTTGGTGCGGCTCTTCAACTGGTCGAAGAAGTCGAACACGATTTCGGCCAACGGAATGCGATAATGCATTTCCACACGGTCGGCGGAAATATATTCCATAGTGCCCATCTGTCCACGATGGTCCTGGCACAAGTCCATAACCGCGCCGATGAATTCCTTCGGAGTGATGATGTCGGCGGCAACCACCGGTTCGACGATCTGCTTGATCTTGCCGTCGGGGAATTCGCTCGGATTGGTCACACGATGCACGGAATTGTCTTCCGCGGTGACCTCGTATGGCACGTTCGGTGCGGTGGAGATCAAGTCGAGATCGAATTCGCGGCTCAGTCGTTCGGTCACGATTTCCATATGCAGCAGGCCAAGGAAGCCGCAGCGGAAACCGAAACCCAACGCCACGGACGTTTCCGGCTCGTAGATCAAAGCCGCGTCGTTGAGCTTGAGCTTGTCGAGCGCCTCACGAAGTTCCGGATACTGCGCGTTGTCGATTGGGAACAGGCCAGCGTAGACCATGGGCTGCGGGTCACGATAGCCTTCGAGCGGATCGGCCGCAGGCTTGAGCGCGGAAGTGATGGTGTCGCCCACCTTGGACTGGCTGACGTCTTTCGCGCCGGTGATAACATAACCGACCTCACCCGCACCAAGCGCCTTCGTAGGCATCATGTCTGGGCTGATCACGCCGATTTCAATCGGATCATGGGTCATGCCGATACCCATCATGTGCAGTTTCTCACGGGAACGCAACTCGCCATCGACCATACGAATGTAGGTGACGATGCCGCGGTAGGAGTCGTAGACGGAGTCGAAGATCAGCGCACGCGCGGGAGCTTCCGGATCGCCGGTTGGTGCAGGAACGTCGGCAACAATGCGGTCGAGCAGTTCGGTCACGCCTTCACCGGTTTTACCGGACACGCGCAGCACTTCGGAAGGATCGCAACCAATCAGACCTGCGATTTCCTCGGCATGCTTGTCTGGTTCCGCGCTGGGAAGATCGATTTTGTTCAGTACAGGAATGATGGCCAGATCATGGTCGATGGCCATATACAGGTTCGACAGGGTCTGCGCTTCGATGCCCTGCGTCGCGTCGACAAGCAGCACTGCGCCTTCGCATGCGGCGAGAGCGCGGGAAACCTCATAAGTGAAATCGACGTGGCCTGGAGTGTCGATCATGCCGAGGGTATATTCAGTGCCGTCGAACGTCCACGGCACGCGCACAGCCTGCGATTTGATGGTGATGCCACGCTCCTGCTCAATATCCATACGATCCAGGAAACGATCACGCATCTCACGTTCGGGCACGATGCCGCTGAGCTGCAGAATACGGTCTGCCACCGTGGACTTGCCGTGATCGATATGCGCGATGATGCAGAAATTGCGAATCAACGACTGATCGGTGAAACCGGGCTGGTTATGCTGCTGGCCCACGCCATCCTCCTCTTGAAATATTCGACGCAAACGATTCTAACTGCTAGTATCGGCATGGTGAGTCGCGACACTCCTAAGCCCGTTGGCAATTTATCCGCGCGCCATGTTATCATCATCGTTTGTATGTCCTTATAGAAAACGTCGTTTGGAGAAATAGTGGCAAACATTAAGTCGCAGAAGAAGCGCGTTCTCACCAACGAGAAGGCCCACAAGCGCAACGTGGCCGTGAAGTCCAGCCTGAAGACTGCCGTTCGCGCCACCCGTGAAGCTATCGCCGCCGGCGATAAGTCCGCAGCAGAAGCCGCCTACAAGGTCGCAGCTCAGAAGCTCGACAAGGCTGCTGGCGCTGGCGTGATTCACAAGAACCAGGCTGCTAACCGCAAGTCCGGTCTTGCCGTGGCCATCAACGCTCTCTGAGTTTTAGAAGCTCACAGCTAACGAAAATCCCGCAGGTTTTTCCTGCGGGATTTTTTGTTACGCAAATGTCTTCCGTTTAATTACCATCTCACTGTCGCTACCTACGCTTGTCACACTTGCGTTTGTCGGAATCCTTATCAGAATGAATGACCGGTCGTTTCAAATATTTCGCTTCACTTGGCAGATATGTATTATGACGCACCAACGCTCCCGGAAGCTGAATGTCGAAAATCACCGATACCAATCGCATGCTGACCATCAATGCGACGATCAGCAGATCAAGCACCACTTCGGCTGGAAAACTGACGATTCCAGCGTCCACGCCTTTGCAGACAAGCACCGTCAGTACGCACCCCACGGCAGATGGAACCGCATACCAATGTTTGTCACGAATCACCATCGGCACTTCGTTGATGAGCATGTCTCGAATCAGGCCACCTCCAAGCGCGGTGAACATGCCGAGAAAAACCGCGGTCATGCCTGACGTGTGGTACATCATGGCTTTGCTGGTACCGTTGACCGCATACAATCCCAATGCCAGAGCATCCAACGACAGCATGGACCATTTGAGCCTGTTGATTTCGGGATGGCACACCGCGACGGCCACCGAAGCCAGCAGAGCAACGATCACCAGTCCTTTATCCGACACGCCTACCGGTGGCGCGATGCCCAGCAGCACGTCACGGATGATTCCTCCGCCCAATGCGGTGAGCCATGTGGTGACGAGAATCGCGAAGATATCGTAGCCTTTGCGCACGGCGGCAAGTCCGCCGCACATGCCGCAGCAGAACGTCGCCAAATATTCAATCCCCCAAAAGAAGGCATTACTCTCCAACGCCACCGACATGCTTTCCCATCCTTTTCCCTTCCCTCACTTCCCTCACTCTCGGATTTCGCGACTTCCCATCGTACACAATAAGCCGAGGGGCGGGAAACATGGTGTTCGACCGTAGGCTTGGCCGAACGGCCTTGAGTATGTCGAATACCATGTTCCCCGCCCCTCGGCGGACTTTGAACTATAAGTCAGTCGCGAAAAATCAGCAGACCTTCCACATCCAGTTGTGCGGATCCTCGATCTCGCCAAGCTGGATGCCCAGCAGCTGGTTGCGCAGGTTCACGGTGAATTCGCCGGAGTTGCCGTCGGCAACGGTCACGTCGAACTTCTCGGACTTGAAACGACCGATCGGGGTGATGATGGCTGCGGTACCGCAAGCGAACACCTCGGTGACTTCGCCGGACTTGATGTCTTCGAGCAACTGGTCCAGAGCGATCATGGTTTCGACCACGTCGTGGCCGTTGTCCTGGATGAGCTGAATCAGGGAGCGACGGGTCACGCCCGGCAGAATGTTGCCGGTCAGAGACGGGGTCTCTACGTGGCCGTCCTTGTGCACGACCATCATGTTCATGCCGCCAAGCTCCTCGAGGTAGGTCTTGGTAGCGGCGTCGACGAAGCAGACCTGCTCGCAGCCGTGGTCGATGCCGGTGTATTCGCCCAGCAGGGATGCGGCGTAGTTGCCACCGCACTTGGCGAAGCCGGTGCCGCCAGGGCCGGTGCGGAACCACTTGTCTTCAACCCAGATGCTGACCGGCTTCACGCCGCCTGGGAAGTACGGGCCGGACGGGGATGCGATCACGCAGTAGTCCACTTCCTGCGGAGCACGCACGCCGAGGAACGGCTCGGAAGCGAACATGAACGGACGCATGTACAGGGTGTACTCGCGGCGGGTCGGAACCCAGTTCACGTCACGCTTGACGAGGGCGGCCACGGAACCGATGAAATCGTCGATCGGCAGTTCCGGCAGGTACAGACGCTTGGCGGAGTTCTGGAAACGCTCGGCGTTCGCATCCGGACGGAACAGCCAGGTGGAGCCATCGGCATGACGGTAGGCCTTCAGACCTTCGAAGCATTCCTGAGCATAGTGCAGAACGGATGCGCCCGGATCCATCTTCAGCGGCGCATACGGCTCGATGCGGCGGTCTCCCCAGCCTTCGCCCTTGGTCCAAGTCATGTGGGCCATGTTGTCGGAGAAGACCTGACCGAATGCCGGCTTGTCGATGAGTTCGGCACGTTTGGCGTCGGATGCCGGGTTGTCGTTCGGGAGCACGGTGAACTTCTCGGTGAGCTTGTCAAGCTCTGCCGGATCGTGATGATTCTGTTCAGTCATTCTTTACTTCTTCTTGTTGCAGCCACCCGAAAGCGGCCCGCGGTTGTTGGTATCCCAGTGCTTGTGGCACCGGTTCTGGTTAGTAACTTTCCCACATCATAATCTCTTTCGATTACAAGCGTTCGCGATATGAGATAGGAAGAAACATCCTGCGAAAAAGTCGCCGCCCTCACGCCTGATTGATGCTCTATAGACTCGGAACGTATTCTGAATTGTTCAAAAAATGACTGTGCCTCATTCCCCAAAACACCATTATGACGTTCAGGTCTCTGACAGCGGGATGTGGGTGAGAATGATGGGGCGAGTAGTTTCGACGTCGTAGTACAACATGCCGCTGTCGCCTATTGGGGTGAGGAGACTTCATGGCGGAAGGCGCTGGAAACGCAGCCTTCCCAACGCTCGTCGCGTTCTGCGTGTTCCGTTCGTCGCTTCCGGTCATGCTGCGATCCTTTCGGGTGAAGCATGCAAGCCAACCCTCCGATGTATTGGTGGATACTCGAAAAAGCAATACCCCCGTCATTAGACGGGGCAATAAGATTGTTGGCGTCACGATGCTTGTTTCAGCGGCGTTCTCCTGGATTGCGGATCTGCATGGCCGCGCCGTCTTCCATGATTGAGAAGCCGTGCTTCTGGTAGAAGGTGGCGTTCTTGCTTTCTTCCTGCATGACTTCAATATAAAGGTAGTCGCGATATCTCTCTTTGACCATGCCCACCAGGTGGCCTGCGATGCCATGACCCTGATATTCCGGATCGACCAGCACGTAATGCATATAAGCCACCATCTCAGTGTCATCGAGCACGCGCACCAAGCCTACCAAGCGGTCGCCGTCCCATGCGCTGAACACGGTGGACGATCCCATCAGAGCCTTGTACAGACGTTCCGGATATTTGCCTGACACCCATCCGACGGATCGGAACAGTTGCTGCGTCCGTTCTTTGGTGAACTTCTTTTCATCGGTATACGTGATTCCCATAGCCCCGAGCGTGGTTGCATGCTACGCGCGGACTGAAGCCAGTCTCTGCATTCGGACGTGATTTTGGAATCACGTTTACGTTGGCTCAGGCCAGCCAGTAACCGCACGCAACGGCCATGACGGGCACGACGATCGAAGCCAGAGCATAACCGATGAAACAAGCGATTTTCCCATTGCGCAGGAGCGTAACCGTCTCGTTCATCATGGTTGAGAACGTTGAGAAACCGCCGAGAAATCCTGTTGCGAGCAGTAGGCGGCAGTCGGGGCTTATGGTGTTCGCCGCGAACAATCCCGCCACCAAGCCGGCAAGCAGACCGGCCACAACATTGATGGCAAACGTCGAAAGCGGGAACGTTTTGCGCCACAATGCCTTGATATACGAATCGCAGATATAGCGTGCGGCCGCGCCGACGCCACCGCATGCGCATACGCCGATCGCAAGCATTGCGCTCATCGAATCGCCTCCTTGTCAGCATGTTCGTCTTTGTTTCGTTCCGCCAACCACGAACCGCATAAGGCACCGGCGTAGGCGAGCGAAAAACCGACAATGAACGTTGCGCAGCAATAGGTGAGGACTCCGGGAATCGCATGATCGTCAATCATCATGAATTCTTCCAATGCGAGCGTGGACATGGTGGAAAGGCCTCCGCACATGCCCATGCCGAATCCACGATTCACGTATTCTTTTGCACGGCCTTTCAACAGACTGGAAGATCCCAGCCATGCGGAAAGCGCCGCATATACGAAGCAGGCCACCATATTGGCCGCGAACGTACCGACATGGAAGCCGCCCACGTCCGCAATGGACGAGCTCGCATACCGCAGTCCCGTGCCGACGCATCCGCCAAGGAATACCACCGTCACCACATCAAGCCGAATAATATGCTTATTCAAATGTTTCTCTCTTCCGCACCGTCTCACTTCGTCTCTCGTGCATTGTTTCCATGCATCGTCAGTCATGCTAGTCGTTATTCGATTGGAATGCTGATGCATGCCACGTATTTGCTGGAATCCTGCGTCAGATCATTGTCGATCAGTGTGATCTCACGTGGGAAGCCTACCACCGTCAAATGATGATTCTCGATATAGTCCATTAATGTGCGGCATCAGGATGGCTGCCGGGAAAACGGATCGTCACGCAGTCCGTCTCCGGCAGTACGCAATCGCTCCCTTCGTACCCGACAGTGCCATACGGGTTCACTGAACGTATAGGCGAGTATACGTCCGTATCCACCCGTTGTATCAATATTGCGTAAGGAATGCAGGATGCGCCGTCAGTCTCTTATGTCTTCCAGCTCATAGAACGGGTGTTGCCGAGTATGAAAAAGCCCATGTGCGTCTGAGCACATGGGCTTTTTCATCATCTCTTACGGTTGTTCAAAACCGTAAGATGGAAGTTTGCTTCCTTAAGCTATCTGAACTCACTCAGCGTTTTCAGCCGGAGCGGTTTCGACCGGAGCAGCCTCATCGGCAGCGTCTTCCGGCACCTCGACGGTGACGACGGACTCTTCCGGATCCTCGACGTCGAGCACAACGCCTTCCGGCAGCACGACGTCCTTGGCGAAGACCTTGGAACCGTCGGTCAGGCCGTCAACGTTGACCACGATCTTCTCCGGCAGGTTGGCGACATCGGCGCGAACCTTGAGCTCCTGAATGTCGACGAATGCGACGGCAGCGCCCTTCGGGGTGCCCTCGACGAACACCGGCACCTCGACGTCGATCTTCTCGCCGGCCTTGACCTCGTAGAAGTCAACGTGCTCGACGATGCGCTTCACCGGGTTGCGCTGAACGTCCTTGACGACGGCCATCTTGGTCTCGTCACCGAACTTGATGGTGAACAGAGCGTTGGTGTGACGCAGGGACAGGGTGGTTTCCTTCATCGGCAGCTGCACGAAGACCGGCTCTTCGCCGCCTGCGTACACGGTGGCCGGAATAAGGTTGGCGACGCGCATGCGGCGGGCAGCGCCCTTGCCGAACTCGGTACGGGCAGCGCCTTCGAGGGTAATGGTGGTAGCCATGGGCTATTTCTCCTTATGTTTTATTCGTTCATTCTGTTTCGGCGCATCAACGAGCCGTGAATCAACCCACAAGGAGCCTACAATCACACGCCGAGTCGATTACGGAAGCCATACGCTTCCCTCGCCAAGACAACAGTTAACCAGTATACGGCGAGGGCGGACATTATCGAAAAACGTCTCACATCAAAAATGAAAAAATCTGTCAAAGCCCACGAAAACGCCGTACGCACGTACAATCGATAGTAATTGTGAACAATCCGTCAATCGCAAGGAAACGAGACAGCAATGAAGCATGACAATGACACAATCGTTCGCGACATTTGCATCGCCACGGGAGCCGTGACGGCTGCCTGTATCGCATCGTTGGCTACGACTGCGAAATACCTGTTCCATTTCTGCATCGATACGCAATGGAAACGTTCCGTTTTCCATCAATCGCTGATTGCGCCGGAGCGTATCGAAAAACTTCAGCAGGGTGAGGCACAGGAAGCAGGAGAATGGTTCGCGCAAGCCAAACAGCCTGTGACGATTACCAGCGATGATGGACTTCGACTGCATGGATGGCTGTTCGATCCGGATTGCACTGCGCCAAAACCACACCTGTACGCAATCTGCATGCATGGTTATACCGGTGTACCGGAGGAAACCGCGAAATGGGCACATCGTTACGCCCGCATGGGCTTCACCGTATTGGTTCCGTCACAGCGTGCCCAAGACTTGAGCGAGGGACGGTACGTCGGCATGGGCTGGCTTGAACGCAATGATCTACTGAATTGGATCGACCTTATCGCGTCGAGTGACGCCGACGCCCGTATCCTGCTGTATGGCGGTTCGATGGGCGCGGCAACGGTGATGATGACGACGGGAGACCCGCGTCTGCCGCGCAATGTGGTGTCCGCGATTGTCGATAGCGGCTACACGTCTGCGCGCATGGTGTTCATCGACAGCCTTCGGCATTCGTCGCGTCTGCCGAAACCGCTTGCCGCGGTATGTGTGGATGCCGCGGGATTGTTCTGCAAACATTATGCAGGGTACGATTTTTCGGAAGCCACCTGTCTGCAGTCGCTCAGACATACTGTCATTCCGATGCTGTTCATTCATGGCGAACAGGACGACATCGTGAGCTCACGTTTTCTCAAGATCAATTACGAAGCGTGCTCGAGCATCGATCGAGAAAAGCTCATGGTTCCCGACGCACGCCATATGGAAGCATCCGTCGTGGATCCCGAACTGTATTGGAACACCGTCAATGCCTTCATCAAACGCGCATTCGAATTGTGAGCCATGAAAACTGTGTCAAGGTTCACATGAGATTTTCCTCATGCTTATCCCCAAGGTGAACATACACAATGTTCATTTGTTGGAAAATCCAATGAAATCAACGGCTTACCCACTTCTGCCGCCTCCCGGCACGCTCAAGGCCACGGAATACTTCACCATTATCTTGTTGTTTGTTCGTCGCAGGGCGAACAAACAACAGAGAGGAACGAATATTACATGGCCAATCAACATCCTTGGCATGTCGGCCGTCTTCCTTGGACCCTTCGTCGAAAAGGACATCAAGAAATCGGCTTTGATCTCAACGGTCTGCTTCGCCTGCAGGTTCGCCGGTACCGGAGCCAGTATCGCGGCAGGATGCCCCCGGCGTGCTCATCTTCTATGGCGTAATCATGGGCATTGGATTGGGCGTCGGCTATCTGACGCCGGTGAAGAACCTAATGCTGTGGTTCGCCAAAGGTCTCGCCACCGGCATCGCCGTCGCGGGATTCGGTCTGGCCAAGGCCATCGCGGGAAGCATCAGCGTCATCCTGACCGTCGATGCCGTGTTCAACGCTGCCGGTGCTGCTTGAGCAGCACTTTGGCATGAAGTCAGTGTCCACCGTGCACGGACTGGCTTTGAGCGCGTGGGCGTTCGCCGGATTGTCCGGCAACCAGTTGGCATCCTTCGTCGTCTCTCATGCGACGGATGCGGCCCACCGATACAGCGCGCTGATTCCGATCATCACCGTACTGTACGCCGTCGCTCTCGCGTCCATCATCGCCGTGACGCTCGCCACGAAAGGCAAGGGCGCCAACGCCTTATCATCACGTTGAGCGGCATGATACATCGTTCAACACGCTGACACGGCGGATGAGCCCATCAACGCCTTATGCGGATGTTCTGGGCATTCGCTTGTTAGCCGCCCTGCGCCGGGGAACAGACTCTGGTTCCGCTCCCCGGCGAACTTCTTCCCATTGATATATACGATGTATATGATTCTTTCCTTTCCCAATCCATTTCCCCGTATTCCACCGCATCGCCTTCCGATTCACGTACGCTGACGGTAGCCGTGAAAAACAATGGCATCCCCTCCGTTGCGGTCGAATATATGGATCAGATACCACAATTGCAGCAATACCATGACGAACAGGGTTCCCCTGCCCGCGTGTTTTCCGCCACACAGGTACTGTAGTGGGTATGGAACAATCATCTGGAGCTTTCCCGCCGTCCCGCATCGAAGTGCGCGGTGCCTGTGTACATAATCTCAAGAACGTCGACGTCGACATTCCGTTGAACAAATTAGTCGGCATCGCCGGTATCTCCGGGTCCGGAAAGAGCTCTCTCGCTTTAGGTGTGCTATACGCTGAAGGATCCCGACGTTATCTGGAGGCTTTGTCGACGTATACCAGGCGACGTCTCACCCAAGCGAGTCGAGCGCAGGTAGTCGACATACGTCATGTGCCCGCGGCTCTCGCCCTCCATCAAAGACCTTCAGTGCCCGGCGTGCGATCCACGTTCGGCACGATGACGGAGCTGCTCAACAGTCTGCGTCTGTTGTTCTCCCGTTGCGCCTCACATGTCTGCGAGCATTGTGGCGAACGCAACCGTCCCACAATGAACGTGGCGGCCGAGTTGCCTATACGATGCACATCCTGCAATCAACTCATGCACCCACCATCCGCCGAACAGCTGTCGTTCAATTCCGCCGGCGCATGCCCGACCTGCTCCGGAACAGGCATCGTGCGAACCGTCGACCGTGCTTCCCTGGTACCAGACGAGACCAAAAGCATCGACGCCGGCGCAGTATTACCATGGGGATCGTTGATGTGGGATCTGATGAAGCAGGTGTGCGGCGCGATGGGAGTGCGCACGAACATTCCATTCAACCAGCTGACCGACGCCGAGCGGGACATCGTGTTCAACGGCCCGGCCGTCAAGAAGCATATTCTATACAAACCGAAGAAAGGCAATGATTTCGCCGAACTTGACTTCACGTACTTCAACGCCGTGTATACCGTGGAGAACGCGCTCGCCAAAGCCAAGGATGAGAAGGGTATCAAACGCGTGTCGAGATTCCTCAGCGAGCAACCATGTCCGGATTGTTCCGGTACGAGGCTTTCACAGCAGGCTCGTCAACCGCAGATTCTCGGTATTAATCTGGCACAAGCCACGGCGATGACACTTGACGAAACGATACGTTGGGTGCGTTCAGTACCCAAGTCATTGCCGCAGGAGATGCGTGCGATGGCCACAGCCATCTGCGAATCGTTCGAGGATACGGCCGAGCGGCTCGTGGAACTCGGATTATGCTATTTGTCGCTTGACCGCGCAGGTGCGACACTGTCCACCGGCGAGCGCCAACGTGTGCAGTTGGCCCGTTCGGTGCGTAACCGCACTACAGGCGTGCTGTATGTGCTGGATGAACCGTCTATCGGATTGCATCCGGCGAATGTGGATGGACTGTTGGGCGTGATGCGCGATTTGGTGGCTGACGGCAATTCGGTGGTTGTGGTCGATCATGATACCCGTGTGCTTGCCGCGATGGATCATTTGGTGGAGATGGGTCCAACGGCCGGTGCCGAAGGCGGTCATGTGATCGCTCAGGGTGCGGTGGCGGATGTTATGACGGCACCTGGTTCTCAGATAGCGCCTTTTCTGCGTGATGGTGGCAAAATACATGAGCGGGCGCGGCCGCAGATTGACTTAGATGCGATGTTCGCCAAGGGTCGGATTCATTTGGAGACGAATACCGTGCATACGGTGCATCCGTTATTGGTGGACATTCCGCGAGGACGTCTCACTGTGGTGTCTGGCGTGTCGGGTTCCGGTAAGACGACGATGGTATTGGAGACACTGGTCCCTGCGTTGCGCTCGGCCGCTGATGGTACCGTTTCCCCGAGCTCGATTCGTCTGATTGACGCGGATGGCATTTCGAAAGTGGAACTGATCGATGCCACGCCCATTGGAGCAAACATCCGTTCGACCGTGGCGACATATTGCGGTGTTCACGATGATCTGCGTCGTGCGTTTGCGAAGACTTCCGATGCCCATAAGAAGAATCTCAAACCTGGCGCATTCTCATACAACACGGGCAAGTTGTGCTGCTCCACTTGCGATGGAACCGGTACCATTTCGTTGGACGTGCAGTTCCTGCCCGATGTTGACGTCACGTGTCCCGATTGCCATGGGACACGGTATGCACAGACCGCCGATGACATTCGATTGGTTTGCGCGGACAGCGTCGCCCGTTCACTGCCGGAATTGATGTTGCTAAGCGTCGACGAGATGATGCCTCTATTGGATTTCCTACGCCCCGTTCGATCGAAACTGGCCACACTGCATGAGCTTGGCCTGGGGTATCTGACACTTGGCGAGCCGACTCCTGCGTTATCAGGCGGCGAAGCGCAACGGCTGAAGCTGGCCAGCGAAATGGGACGCGGACAGTCCGGTTCGGTATTCGTGTTCGACGAGCCGACGATCGGGCTACACCCGTTGGATGTGCTGGTATTACTACGCGTGTTCGACTCGTTGGTGGCTTCTGGGGCGACAGTTGTAGTAATCGAACATGATCTTGATGTAATCGCGAACGCGGATTATCTCATCGACATGGGTCCGGGCGGAGGCATGGCCGGCGGTCGCATCGTATGCGAGGGAACACCGGAAACGGTCCGTGCCTGTCCTGACAGCGTCACGGGCAGATATCTGCGTGGATGATCCGACGCGAACTCGCCCGTGACGGTTTCCCATAGCTGCTTTCCTCGGGGTTGTCTGGGATACAGTCAGAAATCCCAGTCATCGTCGTCGGTCTCGACTGATTTGCCCATTACGTACGAGCTTCCCGAACCGGAGAAGAAGTCATGGTTCTCATCGGCGTTCGGACTTAACGCGGCAAGGATCGACGGGTTCACGTCGCAGATCTCTTGTGGGAAAAGCGCTGGATATCCGAGATTCATCAACGCCTTGTTGCCGTTGTATCGCAGGAACTTTTCGACATCTTGCGTCAATCCGACAGGCTCGTAGAGGCTGCGCGTGTACTCCACCTCGTTGTCATACAACTCGTTGAGCAGGTCGTAGGTGTAGTCGCGCAGTTCGCCGCGTTTGTCCTCGCTGACCAGCTCAAGCCCTTTTTGATATTTGTATCCGATGTAATAACCATGCACGGCTTCGTCGCGGATAATAAGACGGATCACGTCGGCGGTGTTGGTGAGTTTGGCATGCGCGGAGAAATACATCGGTAGATAGAAGCCTGAGTAGAACAGGAACGATTCCAGCAGCGTGGAGGCCACTTTGCGCTTGAGTGGACTATCCCCCTCGTAATAGTCGAGCACGATGCGCGCTTTCCTTTGCAGATACTCGTTCTCCTCACTCCAAGAGAACGCCTCGTCGATCTGTCGGGTGGAACACAAGGTGGAGAAAATCGAGGAATAGCTCTTGGCGTGCACTGACTCCATGAACGCGATGTTCGTATAGACGGCTTCCTCATGCGGGGTAAGCGCATCGGGTATGAGGCTGACCGCGCCAACGGTTCCCTGGATGGTGTCAAGCAAGGTGAGACCGGTGAACACGCGCATGGTCAACGTATGCTCGGCCTCGCTCATTGTGCGCCAAACGGGCAAATCATTGGAGACGGGCACTTTCTCCGGCAGCCAAAAATTGCCGGTCAACCTGTCCCATACCTCAAGGTCCTTGTCATCCTCAAGTTTGTTCCAGTTGATGGCACTCACACGGTCAATGAGCTTAATCCTCTGTCGAGGTACGGATATCGGCGCCATGATGGTCGTCCTTTCTAATCGTCGTCTTATCGTCGCGGCCGTATAACCGCCTGTATTCGTCCGGAGCCGTCAGACGAAGCATCGCGCGGTAAACCAAACGAGACATGTCTTTTCTTTTCCTTTCAAGTCACAGGTTTCACAACATGCAACTGACGCAGCCTTGTACTTCGGTGCCAGACAACGCCTGCTGACGAATGCGGATGTAATACAGCGTTTTGATGCCTTTGCGCCATGCATAAATCTGCGCCTTGTTCAAATCTCGGGTAGTCGCCGTATCGGGGAAGAACAAGGTCAACGACAGGCCTTGATCGACATGCCGCGTTGCCTCGGCATACGTATCAACAATGGCCTTCCATCCGATTTCGTACGCATCCGCGAAATACTGGAGATTGTCGTTGGTCATATACGGAGCTGGATAGTAGATCCGTCCAATCTTGCCTTCCTTGCGAATCTCAATCTTCGAGGCGATAGGATGGATGGAACTCGTGGAATGATTGATGTACGAAATTGACCCGGTGGGCGGCACGGCCTGTAGATATTGGTTGAAGATACCGTCACGTATGATGTCGTCACGCAGACGACGCCAATCATCCTCGTTGGGGATATGGATGCCCCGCCGTGCGAACAGCGACGCGATTTTCCCGGTCTTCGGCGCCAGCGAGCGCTCGCCGTTCGTATATTTGTCGAAATAGTTGCCTGCGCCTGCAGGCTTCGCATAGGCGGACCGTTCGAAGCCTGCAAACCGTGTTCCGCGTTCGACTGCGAGCTCATGCGAGGCACGGTAGGCATGGTATGCAACGGTCATGAAGTACATGTCGGTGAAGTCGAGGGCTTCCGGTGAACCGTACATGATCGATTCTCTGGCAAGGAATCCATGGAGGTTCATCTGTCCCAGGCCGATGGCATGACCTTCGTCGTTGGCGCGTCGGATGGATGGCACACACGCGATGTCCGTATGTTCCGACACCGAGGTCAATGCGCGAATCGCACGTTCCACGGTTCGTCCCAAATCACCGTCCATCGCTTTGGCGATGTTGAGCGATCCAAGATTGCAGGACACGTCACGTCCCACGTGATTGTAGGACAGATCCTCATGATAGGTGCTTGGCTCCTGCACTTGGAGGATCTCCGAGCACAGGTTGCTCATGGCGATTCGTCCGTCGATCGGGTTGGCTCGGTTCACAGTATCTTCGAACACCATGTACGGGTATCCGGATTCGAATTGCAATTCGGCCAAAGTCATGAAGAACTCTCGTGCGTCGATGTAGGTTTTCCCGATGCGTTCATCGTCCACCATATTCCGGTAGTTTTCGCTGATGGAGACATCGGCGAAGGGTCTGCCCATGACGCGTTCGACGTCATATGGGCTGAACAGGGCCATAGGTTCGTGTCTCTTCGCCAGCTCGAATGTGATGTCGGGTATCACTACTCCAAGAGCCAAAGATTTGATACGGATCTTCTCATCCGCGTTCTCGCGTTTGGTATCGAGGAAATGCATGATGTCCGGATGATGAGCGTTGAGGTACACCGCACCGGCACCCTGTCTAGCGCCCAACTGGTTGGCGTAGCTGAAAGAGTCCTCAAGCAGTTTCATCACAGGCACAACGCCGCTGGACTGGTGTTTGATGCGCTTGATGGGCGCGCCGGCCTCGCGCAGATTGCTAAGCAACAGCGCGACGCCTCCACCTCGTTTGCTCAACTGCAATGCGGCGTTGATGCCACGCGATATGGACTCCATGTTGTCTTCGATACGTACGAGAAAACAGCTGACCGCCTCTCCGCGCTGCGCCTTGCCGAGGTTGAGGAAAGTGGGCGTCGCCGGTTGGAAACGTCCTGATATAAGTTCTTCGAAATACGATTCGGCGGCCGCATGGTCGCCGGCGGCAAGCGCGAGCGCAACGGCGGCCGCGCGTTGCGGGAAGTTCTCCAGGTACTGTTTGCCGTCAAAGGTTTTCAATGCGTATGAGCGGTGAAACTTGAAAGCTCCGAGGAATGTATCGAATTCGAATCCGCAGTCATCCACGTTGCGGTAGAACCTGTCAAGGAATTCGGCATCATATTGGGCAAATACGGATTCGTCGTAATAGCCGTCTGCGATGAGCCGGCTGAGTCTGTCTTGTGTGGAGTTGAAACGGACGGTGTTCGGCAGCACGTGCTTTTCGACGTACTCGCGTACGGCTTGGATGTCTTTATCAAATTGGATGCGCCCCTGCTTGTCGTAGAGATTCAGCATCGCGTTGAGCGAGTGCCAGTCATGGGCGCGATCGTAGGAGGCTATGACGTCGGTTGCTGCGTGTGGTGTCGTTGAATCTTCTGGCATGGTTATCGTTGTTCCTGTTGTGTGTATTCGTCGAAAAATCTGCGCAGTCCTTCGCGCACGGTCGCGGTGTCTTCTGAAGTGCCCATCAGTTCGAACCGGTAGAGTAGCGGCACGCGGCATTTAGCCGCGATGATGTCGCCTGCGATGCCGTAGGCTTCGCCGAAGTTGGTGTTACCCGATGCGATGACGCCGATGATGCCACTGCGGTTGCGTTCATCATTGAGGAATCGTTTGACTTGCACGGGCACTGCTTTGCCGATTGTTCCTCCGCCGTATGTGGGTGTCAGCAAGACGTAGGACTCATCCACATGCAGCTCCGGCTCGTCCGGCCGCAGCGGTATGCGCATTGTATGAATGCCGAATTCATCCAATCGGCATCCTTCGACGAAGCGTGTCGTATTGCCCGATGCCGACGAGAAGTACACCAACGCGCTCACCGGCAGCGAGCCTCCAGCTCGTGGATTTTGTCGGGACGATACCCGGACCAGGATTCGTCGTCTGCGATGATGACTGGCATCTGCCGCCATCCTTCGTTCCGCAATCTGTCGGAAATACGTGCGTTGGCCGTAATGTCGACAGTCGTATAGGGAAGGCCTCGTTTGTCCAATTGGCGTTTCGTCGCCGTGCATTGCGGGCAGTTTGCTTTGGTGTATAACGTAATGTTCATGTTCCACGTCCTTTCACGACCGTACGTCGTTGGTATGTGGCACACATTATCCGAACGAAAATAAAAATCAAGACCACAACATACAGTGTCTCGTCACATTTTCAAACACTATATACGGCGTGTTTCCAGTATTGGCAACAGTTTTGAAGTTCTCGAGCAGGACGTGGGCCGGATTTGTGGGATTTTTCACATCGGATGCAATCGTTCTTCACCGAAAGCCCCATGCCATAAAAAGGCATATAGGAACCAGGGTCTTATTCCCTTCGGGAAACCAGCCGTCACTCACTCAAGTTGACCTTGGACACCCAATCATGCACCAACCGCAGAAAAGACAGACATCCCGCACCCCGGCAACGCAGATTCAGGTTTCTTCGCAGAAATCTGCAGAGAGTCTTTCGGCACACTTTTCGATCGAGCTGGGAGATATCCGACATACCATACCGACCAACGGTATGTATAATGTCGGTGTATTCGACTCCATCATCGAAGGAGAGGCATATGGCGCGCAATGCGCACCCTGAAGTGACACGACAGCGAATCCTTGACGCCGCGAAAAAGCTGTTCGCGCAAAAGGGGTATGAGCGCACCACGATTCAAGATATTCTCGACGAGCTCGAAGACCTCAGCAAAGGCGCTATCTACCATCATTTCAAAAACAAAGAAGCGATGCTGCATGCGCTGGTAGATTCCGACAACGAACGACTTCTTCCCCAGGCAAATCAAGAGGATGGCTCACGAAACGGATTGCAGAAACTACGCAATTCGCTCATGATGCAGATTACCGACACCGAACATATGACCCTCATGCGCGATGCGTTTCCCCTGCTGAACGACCCGAAAATCCTCGCCGAAAATCTTCGCATCTGGCGAACCGACAGCACCAAAATCGCGTACGACTTCATCCAGGAGGGGTTAAGGGACGGTTCAATCACAACCGAATACCCTCAAGAAGCCGCGGAACTTTTTTCACTGCTGTTCAATTACTGGCTAGCCCCAAACTTCTACCCCATCACTACCCTAAGTGAATTCAAGCATCGCATCCACGGTCTTGGATTGATTATGGACTCGCTCGGAGTTCCACTTATCGATCACGACAGTGATATGGAAGATCGGCTTGCGGAAGGCTTCTTCCTACTCGCCAGTAATCCGCAATAAAAGCTCGGCAATGTCAATCTGTCTTTATTTGTACCTTTTTTACATACCGTCAGTCGGTATCGAAAGGAATAGTCATGAAAAACTCGTCAGCAAAGACACTCCAATCCAGCTTGTGCTCCGCAAACTTCATCCTGCTTGTACTCGGTCAAGGCATTTCCTTGTTCGGCAATACCATGCTCCGATTTGCCATGTCCATGTGGGTACTGGACGAAACCGCATCATCCACGACCTTCGCCACCGTGCTGGCCATATCCGTCATTCCGACCATACTTATTAGCCCATTCGGAGGTGTTATGGCCGACCGAGTAAGCAAACGTGCCATGATGGTGGCGCTCGATATCATCTCAGGAATCGTCACACTGCTCGCGACTGTGTTTTTCGCACTATCCGGATTCAACATTCTCGCCATCGCCATCATGCAGGTAGTGTTGGCAGTACTCGATGCCATGGAAACTCCCGTCGTGCAATCCGCACTGCCACAAATCATCGGAAGAGAGTCCTCCACTGATCTTCGCCGAGGCGCGGCCATCATCAACCAAGTGCAGCAGCTCAGCCAATTACTCCCGAGTTTCCTAGGTGGCGTGATGTACGGGCTGGTCGGCATTCGACCGATGATGCTCATCACCGCAGCATGTCTTATGTCGGCAGCCATGGTTGAATGCTTCATCAGACTCGCAAAGCCCCTATCGAATCAAGATGATGCCGGCATCTGCCTGCTCGACGTCATCATTGGCGATATGCATTCGGCGACCGCTTTCCTGCTTCGCAAGGAGCCGACCGTAGCACGATTAGCCGGTGTTTGCACATGGATCAATCTGATACTGACTGGATTCAGTTCAGTAAGCTTTCCTTACATTATTCGAACTACGTTAGGCTACGATGCGGCGACATATGGTCTATGCGATGGCATTATCGGCATTGCCGGCATAGCGGGAACATTCATCGCTGGCTGTTTCGCCAACCGTTTGAAATCACGAAACGCCCCTTCGTTGTTGTTCGTGGAAAGTCTTATGCTGCTCCCACCGGCCATCGCCTTCCTGCTTCCATGTTCAACGCAAACCAAGCTCATCATGCTGGTGCTCTGCACTGCGGCAGTCATAATCGCCGTTGATTTCTTGAACCTCATTCTCGTACCATCTATTCAGATGAGGACACCAACCGCGCTTACAGGCAAGGTCATGGCCATTATTTCATCATTGACGATATGCGCCCAGCCACTCGGGCAGATGCTTTACGGATGGCTGCACGCACATTGCACGGTTTGGCTTATTCTGCTGATTTCAGCACTGGCATCACTACCCTTGGCATGGTTGGCTCGCCCACTGTTTGCGCACCTTGACGATACGATTTCCAAGTAAGGCAGGGTAATGAAGCCGATATACGAACGTCCGTATGCTGAGAATGCCGCCCAACATATTGCGATTCGGCTTGAAATCAGCCTTCCTTAAACGAATGCCTTTCTGCTTGCAACGAATCACCACCAGCGCGACGATCACACTGATGGTCTGTGCAAAGATTGTGCCAAGGGCCGCATCTGCCGGACCAAGCTGAAAATGCCCCATGAACAGGTAGACGCGTGCGATATTGAAACACTGATTCCCAAGCTGGCAGGAACCACTTGGCTGAATCACTATCTTGAGAGCCTGCCGAATCTGGAAGCCCAGAAACAGATGTGCAGACAAGTTATCAGCATGCGATGTTCAACAGCTGACATCAGTTATACAGGAATGTTCGATCGGGGTTCTTTGGCACGGCATGTCCAAAATTGTTACGCCTATGCGGATTGGACGTCCACGCTGGTGGAAGTGAATTACGTAAACGAGAACTTCTGTCTGTCATTCACACAGAAGTTCGCCACAGATAGATACGTAAAAGCATTTCGCGAATTGTTGGAGCAATACGGCATAGCATGCACCGAGATCGAAGAGACAAAGTTCATCTGAACGTTCCGCCATTCAATCTCGGCACAACCATGATACATACGCTTTGACGTTCGCGATCTGAGAGGCCGATCAGTCGCCGATTGAAACCGGCCTCCCCTCGTTTCCTCCCGTCTCATCCGCGCTTCCCATGTATGGACCCATCAGATCGATATATCCCTTCGCGTCATGAGCGAGAAGCGCACGCGTTGCACGCAGGGATTCGATATCCCTTGGAAAACGGTAGAGCGCAACCATTGCCGACAAATCCCTAAGCCCGTTACAGGCGTCCATTAATCGTTTCTTCTCCTTTCGCGGTGCGAAAAGCGCATCATCCCTACTTTCCGGTTCCGGGAAGCAGATGTACCCTCCCAATGTCATCGCCAACCCCATCCCTTTAACGGATTCAGTCGTTCGTCTCAGACTTTCCACTCCCTGCTGGAACATCTTGTCATCACGAGTCCGGAACCCTTCAGTAAGGGGCCGCGAGCCGACTGCCCCCAACAGCGACAGGGCAAGATCATGCAGGTACAGCGGATCCTCCCAAATGTTCGTCACCTGATACGCGCCCTTCTGGTAAACGCGTTCCATGATTTGCGAAGCTGATTCAGTCTGCTTGTTCCACAAAGCACGATACGCTTCCACGATTTTCCCCGCATCGTACAGATATCGCGCATCCATACACGCGGGATATTCAAGCAACATGGATTCGGCAAGGTCGGCATTGCAAGC
This sequence comes from Bifidobacterium pseudocatenulatum DSM 20438 = JCM 1200 = LMG 10505, assembly GCF_001025215.1. Lineage (NCBI taxonomy): Bacteria > Bacillati > Actinomycetota > Actinomycetes > Bifidobacteriales > Bifidobacteriaceae > Bifidobacterium > Bifidobacterium pseudocatenulatum. The sequence goes on along the minus strand of NZ_AP012330.1, from coordinate 1,021,620 downwards.
ATAGTCCAGATCGGCTTGAATTCTAAGATCGCGCAGATGGTCGCACAGATTTCGATAGGAGAAGTCTTCATCGCATCCGGAATCCACCACTTTCGGATCGTCCCTCAGCATGCACATGCCGATACCGCCATATCCAAGCACCATCAACGCAACATCGGCCGCACGCGGCTCTTCCTCACCCCAACGTAGCAGACTGTACGCGGCCAGCCAATATACTTCCTGCAAATATTCAGCCATGCAGGCCAGTCTCTTCTTTTTGCTGGTAGCGTATTTTCCACCCTTTTTCTTGCTTCTCCGAAACACATCCTTGGTGTAGGTCAATCCAATCTGGAATGGCATTCTGCTGCTGGGCCTTTGCAAAGCCACCGCTATCGAAGCGTCATTGATCATTTCATAGAGCCAAACGCTCATACCGTACTTACGCACGATGTTACGGCATCCATCAAGAAAATTCGCATCATGCTCAACCAGATCATAATCGAACGAAATCATGGCCCACGCCAGATTCGCCACCCATGATGTGCTGCAGAATAATTCCTTCCCCAGTTCACAGACTTTTTCGTCAAAAAGCGAAAGAGATCCGATCTCACCGTATTCATCGTGGATTTTTCCCAATTCCGCAAGATATTTGCCAGAACTGTATCCATCAAACCGCTCGATAAGTTCTTCGATCGTTGCCAAAAATCCCTGTTCATCCATATGGAACGGGCCAGTGATTATTTCCGCCATGTGCAACTCCTTTGTTGTAGGGTGCACCTACTGTCTCATATTCAAATCATCTTGCGCCACCGAACCTTGAAAATCTGTGGATATGTGGAAAACTCCACCCATATCCACAGGCGAATAACGACTGTGGATAACTCACAATTCGCATGCAACAGACCTGATCTTACGAAAATCACCATATGCAAAAAGGTCCCTTCCCTCACCGGAAGAGACCTTTCAGGAAAAGCATCAACGCAACGTTTCAGCTGTTAGTTGATGAGCTCCTTGACTGCCGCGATAACGGCCTGCAGGCTTGCCTTGGCGTCGCCGAAAAGCATCTGCGTGTTGTCTTCGAAGTACAGTTCGTTCTGGATACCGGCATAACCGGTACCGCGACCGCGCTTCATGACCACCACATTCTGGGCCTTGTCGACGTCGAGGATCGGCATGCCGGAGACCGGGGTGCCCGGCTTGCGTGCGGCCGGGTTGGTCACATCGTTGGCGCCGACCACAAGAGCCACGTTGGCCTGCGGGAACTGCGGATTGATGTCATCCAGATCGACGAGCTCCTCGTACGGCACGTTGGCTTCGGCGAGCAGCACGTTCATGTGGCCAGGCATACGGCCTGCCACCGGATGGATGGCGTAGGAGACTTCGACGCCGTGGTTCTTGAGGAGCACACCAAGATCAGCAAGCTCGCGCTGGGCCTGAGCCTGGGCCAGACCGAAGCCCGGCACGAAGATGACCTTTTCGGCGTATACGAGCTGTACGGCCAGATCGTCCGCGGAAGTTTCCTTCATGCTGCCTTCCGGACCCTCACCAGCGCCAGCGGCGGCATTGGCACCACCGAAACCGCCTGCAAGCACGGACAGCAGCGGACGGTTCATGGCCTTGGACATGGCGATGGACAGGGTCACACCGGCGGCACCAACCAGTGCGCCGGCCACGATCAGAGCGATGTTATTGATAGCCAAGCCGGACATGGCCACTGCAGTACCGGTGCAGGCGTTGAGTACGGAAATGACCACCGGCATATCGGCGCCACCGATCGGGATGACGAACACGAGACCGTAGCACAGCGCGAACACGGTGGTGAGCACGGACCACAGCAGACGCTGGCCCGGCTGCACGCACAGCATGACGAAGGATACGACGGTCAGTACGGCGAACAGAATGTTCCAGAAGCCCTTGCCCGGCAAGTTCAGCTTCTTCACCCACTTGATGCCCTGCAGCTTGCCGGCTGCGATCAGAGAGCCGGAGAACGTGACGGAACCGATCATGATGCCCAAACCAGCGGTGATCAACACCACGATGGAAGGCGTGCCCTCGGAGGTCAGAATGTCGTTCAAAGCCACAAGCGCGGCGGCGCCGCCACCCACGGTGTTGAATACGGAAACGAGCTGCGGCATGTCGGTCATCTTGACCTTCTTGGCGGAAACCACACCGGCGACGGCACCGATGATGATGCCGGCTATCAGCAGCACAACGGCAACGCCATGCTGGAATCCGTTGGAGATCTCACCTGCGAACAGCACAATGAACGCCATGACCACGGCAAGGATCATGCCGACAGCGGAGACCATATTGCCCTTGCGAGCGGTCTTCGGAGAGTTCATCAAGTGCAGGCCGATAACGAACATCACGGCGGCCAGCAGATAGACGAACCATTCGATGACGCCGAGCGGCGTGCTCAGCATTTCAGCCATGGTACCCATTTACTTGGCCTCCTCTTCCTTCTTCTTGCCCTTGTCGGACTTGAACATCTCCAGCATGCGGTCGGTGACGACATAGCCGCCGACCACGTTCATCGTGCCCAGCACTGCAGCCAGGAAGATGAACACCCAGGCGAGCGGGCTGGTGGCATGCGCGGCGACGATAACAACGCCGGCGATGACGATGCCGTGGATCGAGTTCGCGCCCGACATCAACGGAGTATGCAAGGTGGCCGGCACCTTGCCGATAACCTCAACGCCGATCAGCAGCGCGAGGACGAACAGAGTAATCGCAACAACGATATCCATTGCTTACTCCCCTTCCTTCTTGGCTTCCTCGCCGCGGCCGGCCACGACCATGGCGTTGTCAAGCTCTTCGTTCAGATCGATGGCCAGCTTGCCGTCACGCACGAAATGCGCAAGCACATCGGCCACATTGCGGCTCAGCAGGTTGGATGCGGTAGTGGAAACGCCGCTTGACAGGTACGGAGCGCCGATGATGGTCACGCCGTTTTCAGTGACTTGGGTGCCGACGGTGGAACCTTCGACGTTGCCGCCGAGGTCGCTTGCCGCGCAGTCGACGATCACAGCGCCACGGTGCAGTCCGGCCACGCCAGCCTTGGTCAGCAGAACCGGAGGCTTGCGGCCGGGAACCTTGGCGGTGGTGATGACGATATCGAAGCCGGCAGCCTTCTGATCGACGGCAGCCTGCTGCTGGGCCTGCTCTTCGGCACTCAGCGCACGGGCATAGCCGCCCTCGCCCTGACCCTTGGAGAAGTCAAGACCCAGATCCAGGAACTTCGCGCCCAAGGATTCAACTTCGCCCTTGGAAGCCGGACGCACATCGTACGCGGTGACAACCGCGCCAAGACGCTTGGCGGTGCCGATGGCCTGCAGACCCGCGATGCCTGCGCCAAGAATAAGCACCTTGGCCGGGCGGATCGTGCCAGCGGCGGTGGTCATCATCGGCAGGAACGAACCGTACGCGTTGGCCGCCACGATGGCCGCCTTATAACCCATTACGGAATTCTGAGAAGTCATCTCGTCCATAGACTGCGCGGAGCTCAACTGACGCGGCAGCTTCTCCATGGCAACACCGACCAGACCGGCCTTTTCAATCGCAGTGACATAATCGGCGTCGGTGAACGAACCGAGCATACCGATAATCCAGGTACCCTGCTTAACGCGTCCGAGCAGCGCGCTGCTCGGACGATCGACGAAACCAAGCACGTCGGCACGCGCAATCACTTCATCGGCGGAGACGACCTGCGCTCCGGCCTTACTATAATCCTCATCAACATAATGCGATGCGACGCCCGCACCGGATTCGATCAGGCAGTTAACACCCGATTTACGCAACCTCGTTACGATATCCGGTGTCAGAGCAACACGAGACTCGTGTTCGGAGGTCTCATTGAGAACTCCGAAGACCACGGTGGCTTCAGCTGTTTCAGCCATAGGTGCCCTTTCTTCCTCGTTAAAGAAATCAAAATGAACAGATACAGCGCACCAGTGTAACGTAGGTCACACCTTTGTATGAAGAAAAGTTCACCTATTGAATGGCATCGCATGGCAATTCCTTTACGCAGGCCCCGCTGGATGCGCACTTTCCCTACGCTACCGTAAGGTGACGTGTCGCATTCATGGGTCTATCATTCCTACAGATATTGGATTTAAATGTGTAGGAGAGTCACGTGTCCGTCATCACCTCTTTGAACAAGCGAGCTGCAAATCTTGCGCAGAAGGCACTGCGTTTGGGAGGTGACTTCGTTCACCCCGTCAGCGACGATTCCGGCAACACTCCGGATTACAACGATCCGAACAACATCATCTCCCCCGACGGCCATATCGACCTTCCGCACACCGTCGAATGGGGCGAAGGATTCCCATCCACCACGTTCCTCGATCCGGAAACCGGTCTGTTGACCACCAAAACCGAGGGCAAGCCGCCGCTGGACGAGGGCACCACCATCTACGATATTTACGCCGATCGAGCCGAGCGTATGGGTGACGAGCCGCTCTACACCTATAAGACGAACGGCGAATGGGTGACCAAAACCGGCAACGAGGTGCTCGCCGATATTCGTCAGATCGCCAAGGGTCTGATGCATTACGGTCTTAAGAAGGGCGACGGCGTGGCGTTCATGTGCCGTACCTCGTACGAGTGGGATGTGTTCGACGCGGCCGTCATGGCATGTGGTGGTGTGCTCGCCACGATCTACGACACGGATTCCGCGGAGCAGATCCGTAATATCGTCAATAATTCCGATTCCCGCTTGCTGGTGGTCGAGACCACCGATATGCGCGCCAAAGCCGATGGTGCCGATAAGGAATGCCCGGCACTGGAACACATTATCTGCTTCGAGAACGGCGGTCTCGACGAAATCATGGCCTACGGCTCCGGCGTGAGCGACGAAGAGCTTGACGAGCGCATCGCTTCCATCAAGAAAACCGACCTGTGCTCCATTGTGTATACTTCTGGTTCCACCGCCGCGCCGAAGGGTGTGGAGATGACCCATGAGCATTATTGCACCACCGCGTTGAATCTTCCGGCGTATATGCCGAAACTGCTGCATGAGAGGAAGAACAGCGTGCTGCTGTTCCTTCCACAGGCGCACTCTTTCGCACGTGCCATCAACTACATTTGCGTAGCCAGCGAACTGCATATTTACATCGCGCAGGGCATCAAGACGCTGATCGCCGATCTTCAGGTCGCCAAGCCGTCCGTCATGATCGTTGTTCCGCGTGTTCTTGAGAAGGTGTATAACGCGGCCTCGCAGAAGGCTGGTCATGGCGCCAAGGGCGTGGCGTTCGCCGCAGCCGTTGTGGCAGCCCAGAATTACATGAAGGAGGTCAGTGCGAAGGGTAAGGCCGGAGCTTTGGCCAAGGCTCGCCGTATGGCGTTCGACCCGGTGGTCTACGCTTCGCTACGCGAGGTGCTCGGCGGACGTGCCCAGTGGATCGTGGCGGGCGGCGCTCCTCTTGACCCGGAACTTATGGCGTTCTTCCGTGGCGCCGGAGTGCCCGTGTATGAGGGTTATGGCTTGACCGAGACCACGGCTCCTTGCGCGTTCAATCCGCTTGGTGTGCCCTATCATCAGGGTTCCGTCGGCGTGGCTTTCCCTGGCTTCGAGCTGCGTATCGCCGAAGATGAGGAGATTCAGGTCAAGGGTACCGCCGTGTTCCCGAAGTACCACAAGAACGAGGAAGCCTCCGAGGATTCATTCACTGAAGACGGCTGGTATCGTACCGGCGATTTGGGACGTATCGACGATGACGGCTTCCTGTATATCATCGGACGTAAGAAGGATCTCATCATCACCGCAGGCGGCAAGAATGTCTCGCCCGGTCCGATCGAAGAGGTTATCAAGCGTTGCGAATTCGTTTCCCAGGCCTTGGTGCTTGGCGACAAGCGTCCATTCATTTCCGCACTTGTTACGCTTGACGAGGAATCCTTGCGTCCGTGGTTGGAAAGCAAGGGGCTGAATCGCGACATACCCATGGAGGAGGCCGCCAACAATGCCGCCGTCCGTGCGGAAGTGCAGAAGTGGGTCGATCAGGCCAACGAAGGTGTTTCCCGTGCGGAGTCCGTACGTAAGTTCATCATTCTGCCGGAGGAATTCACTCAGGAGAATGGTTTGATGACCGCTTCCATGAAGGTGATTCGTCCGAAGGTCATCAAGCGTTATGCCACTTTGCTGAATACGCAGATGTACACCAAGAAGAAGTAGTCTTCGAAACAGCAGAATGAGGTCTGACTCCTACGGGAATCAGACCTCATTTATTATTTTCCACGCAATCGTTGCGAAGCGGATCCTAAGCAGATCAGAAGCCTAGCTTCTCGAGCTGTTTGGCTGAACCGTCAAAAGGACAGTCCAGTGGACTGTCCTTAGGTGAAGTGAGCAGCTTCGCTGCGAAGCGGATCCTAAACAGATCAGAAGCCTAGCTTCTCGAGCTGTTTAGGATCCGACTGCCATCCCTTGGCAACCTTGACATGCAAATCGAGTTTGGCTTTCTGTCCAACAATACGGTTGACCGGCGTACGCAACTTCTTCTTGACACGCACAAGATGTTCCGCTCCCTTGCCGATGATGATCGGTTTCTGGGAATCGCGTTCCACATAAATCGACACAATCACGTGGGCTTTGCCATCGTAAGCTTCGCCACTATCGTTGTCTTCCGGATATTCGATGGAATCCACGACTACGGCCAGTGAATGCGGCAACTCGTCATCCAATTCTTCCAGGAAAGCGCCACGGACCAGTTCCGCAATGGTTTCTTCCGGACGCTCTTCGGTGATCTGCTCGGCCGGGTACATTTGCGGGCCTTCCGGCATGTTCTCGATAAGCACGTTCTTGACTTCCGCAAGATTGTCATGCTTCAGCGCGCTGACTGGCACAATATCGGTGAAGTCGGCGAATTCGTTGATTTCAATGAGCTTGTTGATCAGCCCGTCACGGCTTAATTCGTCAATCTTGGTAACGATGGCAACCAGCGGCACCTTCCATTTGAATGTGCCATCATCTCGCTTGACTGCGAAATCAGAACGCAGACGGCTCAAAATGCGCTTGTCGCCGGGACCAATCTCCTGATTACTAGGCAGCAGGAAAGCAACGGCGTCCACGTCGGCGAGCGACTCGTCCACAACATCGTTCAGACGCTGCCCAAGTAGTGTGCGCGGTCGATGGATGCCAGGCGTATCAACCAAAACGATCTGCGCATTATCCGTGGTTAAAATGCCACGAATGGCTTTACGAGTGGTTTCCGGGCGAGATGATGCGATGGCGATCTGCGTACCGATCAACGCGTTGATCAACGTCGACTTGCCCACGTTAGGACGCCCGACCACGGCAACGAAACCGGACCGATATGGAACGGGCGTGGCGGAATCGGAATGGTCGGAAGTCGTCTCGGTTGTTGCTGCGTCAGTCATGCTTGTCTTTGGAATCCTTATCGTTGTCGGATGCCTTTTCGGCATCATCCGCATGTTCTTCGTTACGTGTTTCAGTTTCGTCCACGCCCTCGACGTGGGCCGGCTCCACCACAATGGTCGACACTTTTTTGCGGCGTCCTGCGGAGTCGACCGCGGTCATGCGCAAGCCTCGAGTGACTGCGGAGGATCCGACGATCGGCACACGTCCCAACAGCTTGGTCAGCAAGCCGTAAACGGTGTCGACATCATCCTCGTCAATGTCGATTTCGAAAATCTCTTCCAAGTCGGCGATAGGCGTGCGTGCGGGCATGCTCCATTTCTTGTCACCGATCCGTTCCGGATCGGCATGTTGCGTGCGATCATGTTCGTCTTCCAGTTCGCCCACAATCTGCTCGATGGCATCTTCGATGGTGACCATGCCCGCGATTCCGCCATATTCATCCACCACAATGGCGACATGCTGGCGTGTGCGCTGCATTTGGTGGAAAAGATCGTCGACCGGCTTGGATTCCGGCACGAGCATGGGGTCACGAACTATCGATTCGACTTCGCGTGTCATCGCCGCATGGTTGAAGGTCGTCGCGCGCACGGCATCTTTCAAATAAGCCACGCCGACCAGATCGTCCACATCGTCGCCGATGACCGGCACACGTGAGAATCCGGAACGGGAGCAAAGCTTAAGCATATTCTCCAACGTTTCGTCTCGCTCGATGCAAATCATGTCGGTGCGCGGCACCATGATCTCACGAGTCAGCGTTTCGGAAAGCGTGAGCACATTGCGCAGCATTTCGGAAACTTCAGGATCGAAATCGTTGGCTTCGACCAGACGGTCAATGGTTGCCCGTCCTTGTTCGATCTGGATTTTTTCGAGCTCCTCGTCGTCGGAAAGATCACTGCCGCGACGCTTCGCGCCTTTTTGCCCCCCGATTTTTGCGAATGGGGTTAATAGAACCGCAATGGAAACAGCATCCACATGCTGCAGCATAATGTCGACTGGCTTGGATGCCCCGGCACTACGCGGACGCACCAACAGCGAAATCACCGCAATGACGATGGCAAAAACAAATCCGGCAAGTAATTCGGCCCATAGTGGAGCGTCCAACATGCCCGCAATCACCGTCACGAGCACACCATCAACCACATTGCAGCAGATGCGGAAGAACGCGCACGATCCGGCGGTGGCATAGCGATCGGCCACCAACCGCTGAACCTTATGAATGCGCCTGATTTTCTTGTCGCGTATGAATTGCGAAAGCTCGGCATCCGTTTGAATTTCGAGAATAAGGTTATTCAGGCTCGCCCTGGTCACACGTCCCACAGCGCCTTCAGTCGCGGCCATTGAAAGCGACAGCCAGACCAACAGCAGCGCCACCACGGCGAGCACCACGATCATCGCAATCATTGTTGCCTGCATAATTCAGCCCCCATCATGCCGGACGATATGCTACCGGCAACGTCAATCATTATTTGGCGATCTGCCGTCCCGTGCCATGCTGCCTATCCCATTCGGCGAGCGCGTCCGGCGTATCCGGCGGAAGGATGGCCTGCGTCCCCGCTCCCTGGCGAAGCGCGAAGAAGGTGAGTAGCAGCTGTCGCTGCAGACCGAACATCTGACGCTCCTGTTCTGGGGTGGCATGGTCGTATCCGAGTAGGTGGAGGATGCCATGAATCGTCAGCAGCATCATTTCCTCCATGGTGTTATGTCCGGCCGCGAGCGCCTGCTGCGCAGCCACCCACGGGCAAATCACGATATCTCCAAGCACGCCTTCCATCACAGTTCGGCCGTCTCCTGGGCGCAGCTCGTCCATGGGGAAGCTCATCACGTCGGTGGGGCCTTCAAGATTCATCCAACGCATGTGCAGTTGGGCGATGGGATCGGGGTCTACGAACATGATGGTCAGGTCGGATTGCGTGCTGACCCGCATTTGGTCCATCACCCATATGCCAAGATCGGAGAACACCTTGCCGTCAATTTGCCAGACGGTTTCGTTGGTTACCTCGACGCTCATTCAGCGTTCCTTTCGATTTGCTCGCTTGTTTGCCTGGATGTGGTTTTGCCCGTGGCGTGTCTGCTGTGGTCGCCGGCAATGGCCGCGTGTCGGTCGTACGCTGCGACGATTTTGCCGACAAGCGCGTGTCGCACTACGTCTTCCGGTTTGAGGTGGGCGAATGCGATGTCGTCAATGCCGTCAAGGATGCGTTCGATGGTGGCGAGCCCGGATTTCGGTACTGTCAGATCGACCTGCGTCACGTCGCCGGTGATAATCATTTTCGTATTGAAGCCTAGTCGGGTCAGGAACATCTTCATTTGTTGTTCGGTGGTGTTCTGCGCCTCATCGAGGATCACGAATGCATCGTTGAGCGTGCGTCCACGCATATATGCGAGCGGTGCGACTTCGATGGTGCCGTCATCCATGTAGCGCTTGAGCTGGTCCGCCCCGAGCATGTCAGAAAGCGCATCATATAGCGGACGCAGATATGGATCGACTTTTTCGTTCAATGTGCCAGGAAGAAAACCAAGGCTTTCTCCCGCCTCGACGGCTGGTCTGGTCAGGATAATGCGGCGCACCTGCCTATCTTGGAATGCGCGTACCGCTTTCGCCACTGCAAGGTATGTTTTGCCGGTGCCTGCCGGTCCGATGGCAAATGTGATGGTATGTGATTCGATGGCATTGACATATGTGATCTGACCAGCCGTTTTGGCACGCACCGGCTTGCCGAGCGCAAAGGTGATCACTCCGGGCACATGCGGTTTGCGTCGGTCCGCATGATTCTCGCGATTGGAGGTATGCTCCTGTTGCCGATCGGCCAGCCGTAGTTCCTCCACTACACGTCCATGGCCCGGGCGAGTAGCACGCACAGGATTTTTCAACACGTTTTGATCGAGCATGCGTCGCACCGTATCGGCGTCCATCGGAGCCGTATATGCGGCTTGGATGATGTTTTCGATCACATGCTCGGCCTGTGCGGCTTGGGATTCGGATTTGCTGGAACGTGACATGATCGCGATGCGGTTGCCTCTGACGATAATGGTCAAGTCGGGGAACGCACGTTCCACTTCCCGAAGGACCTCGTCGACCGGTCCGAGCACGGTCACCGGGTCAAGCTGCTGCGGAATCGCGATGGTACGTGTAGTAGTGGCCACAAAACCTCTTCTGACGTCGATATATGGGGAAAGGGAAGATTATTCGTCAAGCTTTTCGCCGGTCAGCACGTGAGCATGCACGTGGAGTACCGTCTGGCCAGCATCAATTCCGGTGTTGAAGATCAGGCGGAAGGCACCGTGGAATTCCTGGTCGGCGATATTTTGCGCGACCTGAGCCATGTGGGCGAGCTGCTGGGGATCGGCCGCCGCAAGCTCGGTCACGTTCGCATAATGCTTGCGAGGCACCACGAGCACATGTACTTTGGCTTTCGGATTGATGTCCTTGAATGCGTAGGTGGTATCGTCCTCATACACTTTTTCGCTTGGAATTTCTCCTGCGATGATCTTGCAGAACAGGCAATCCTTGTCGCTCATAATGCTCCTTAATGCTGGTTGTCCTTCGGTACCCATGCTATTGCGCAACCGGGATAATCCGCCGCATTTCGCCGGCGTGTGGCGTCAGATGAATCGTCCCAACGCCCGTGCGAGCAGCGATAACGCGACGGGACCAGCTGTCGACGCTCGCAGAATATTGCTTCCAAGCACGCATGCTTCAGCTCCCGCATTGGTGAAGGATTCGATTTCAGCATCGCTGATGCCGCCTTCCGGGCCGACCACCACGTACACGGTGCGCTGGCGCCCGTCCTGCAAGCATTTGTCGGAAAGCACCGCGATCGCTTCCTCCAGCTGGCTCCAAGTTTTGGTAGCATCCTGGTGCAGCACAATCACCATGTCGCCGTGCACACAGGCACGCTTGCAAATGGCAATCAACTGCTTGCTGGTCACGCACTCCCCCAATTCCGGCGTCCAGGAGCGTCGGGATTGTTCAGTGGCGGCATCAAGCACTTGCCGCCACTTCTTATCGGTGCGCCCCGCCTTCCATTTGGCGATGGAACGATCAGCCTGCCATGGAATCACCTCATCCACACCGATCTGCGTTGCGGTGTCGATGGCCTGCTCATCGTGTCCTGTTTTCGCCAGCGCTTGGATCAAAGCGAGTTTGGTGGTAGGCTGCGGTTCTTTGCCGAAGCTCGACACTTCCGCGATTCCTTGTTGCGCATCGCGCAACACCGCGTGGATACGTAGCCCTTTACCGTCGGAAAGCTGCAATTCGTCACCGTCTTTCAGACGCATGGCCTGAATGGCATGTCGACGCACCGACTGGGGCAACGTCAATTTCCATCCGGCGTTCAATTCGTCACTGTTCACCGGCACATCATCATGTTCCGTATCAAGCAGGAAAAGGGCATCAGTCATAGTTTCAGAGCCTACCAGCACCTCGGATACCAATGGCGTAATTCCGCGCGACACGCCGAGACTTGCATCACACCGAGCATCTGCTATAGTTTTCGTTTGTTGCCGCTGAGCAACGCACCTGTCCGGGTGGCGGAATGGTAGACGCGCTAGCTTGAGGTGCTAGTGCCTATTTATACAGGCGTGCGGGTTCAAGTCCCGCTCCGGACACCAGCAAACCCCTTGGAAACAAGGGGTTTTCTTGTATCTGAAAGCTATTCGGCGAAAGATCGATCACATGCAGTTCATCCATCTTGATTCCATTGACGACGAGCGCGTGTCGGCATACACGAATCTCACGGAAATCCAGCTTCGCAACAAGCTTGAACCCAGCAAGGGCCTGTTCATCGCGGAATCGCCGAAAGTCATCGATCGCGCGCTGACCGCCGACCGGGAACCGATTTCCCTGCTTGTCGAAGAACCGTGGATCGGAGGCATGTCGGAAACCTTCGCACGCATCGACCAACGTTGGGGCACCGACATTCCCGTGTACGTGGCATCCCCTGAACAGCTCAAGCAGCTGACCGGCTACCGCTTGCATCGTGGCGCCCTGGCCGCGATGAAACGCTGGCCACTGCCCAGCGTCGAGGAGGTGTGTCGCGGCGCACGACGCATCGCGGTCATGGAAAACATCGTTGACCACACCAATGTCGGAGCCCTCATGCGATCAGCCGCCGCGTTGAACGTCGATGCAGTGTTGGTGACGCCCTCCTGCGGCGATCCGTTGTATCGACGCGCCGCCCGCGTGTCGATGGGCACGGTGTTTCAGATTCCGTGGACTCGTATCGGCGGAGATGATAAACACTACTGGCCATTCACCGGCATGCAGGAATTGCGCGATCTTGGGTTCACCACCGTTGCGATGGCCCTTGAAGACGATTCCATTTCGCTGGAGGAGCTTGTTCGTCGTTTGAACAACGACAACGGCGAAAAGGACCATATCGACAAATTGGCGCTGATTTTCGGCACCGAAGGCGACGGTCTGTCGCATCACACCATCTCCCGCGCCGACCTGACGGTCAAGATTCCCATGAGCCACGGAGTGGACAGTCTTAACGTCGCCGCATCGAGCGCCGTGGCCTTCTATTCAACAGCTGTTCACTGAAACAGTCAGCAAATTTTCAAGACTCGCGATGCAAACTCCTTGCATGTTGCAGAAAATATGCAATTATTGAGTGCGTAAGTGGTTTGCGATGATGCAGACCGACCAATGTGTGCGGTGTCGTAACGACGCTCTAGGAGAGGAGTTCTCATGGCAAAGAATCCGAAAATTCTTTCCATCGTGCTTGCAGGAGGCGAAGGCACTCGTCTGATGCCTTTGACCAGAGACCGGGCAAAGCCCGCCGTCCCGTTCGGCGGCGTGTTCCGTCTGATTGATTTCCCGCTGAGCAATTTGGTCAATTCAGGCTATATGCAGACCGTGGTGCTCACCCAGTACAAGTCCCATTCGCTTGACCGTCATATTTCCACGGTGTGGCGTTTTTCGCCGTTGCTCGGCAACTACGTCTCCCCTGTTCCGGCTCAGCAGCGACTTGGCAAGCACTGGTATCTCGGCTCTGCCGACGCCATCTACCAGACCATCAACATCATCGAGGACGTGCAGCCGGATATTGTGGTGATCGTCGGCGCCGACCACGTCTACCGCATGGATTTCCAGCAGATGGTGCAGCAGCATATCGAATCCGGCGCGGAGTTCACGGTGGCGGGTATTCGCCAGCCGATCAGCCAGTCCAACCAGTTCGGCGTGATCGAGGTTGATCCGGAGCACCCGAATATGATCAAGAGCTTCCAGGAGAAGCCGCAGACCACGACCGGCCTGCCAGATGATCCGAACTCCATTCTTGCTTCCATGGGCAACTACGTGGCCAACACCGACGCCCTGTTCGAAGCTTTGGCGCTTGACGAGAAGGCCGAAGACACCAAGCATGATATGGGCGGCGATATCGCACCGTACTTCGCGGCCCGTAACGAGGCTGGCGTGTACGACTTCAACTCCAACGAGATTCCGGGAGCGACGCCGACCGATCATGCCTACTGGCGCGACGTGGGTACTCTGAAGCAGTTCTACGATGCGCATATGGATCTGATCTCGTATGTGCCGGAATTCAACCTGTACAACACCGAATGGCCGATTTACACGCTGTCCGGCAATCTGCCGCCAGCGAAGTTCGTCCATGCCGGTCGCGACCGTCTCGGACACGCCACCGACTCGATCGTCTCCCCTGGCGTCATCGTATCGGGCGGTGAAGTGCATCATTCCGTGCTTTCGCCGAACGTGCGTATCCACTCGTGGTCCCAGGTCGTCGATTCGATTCTGTTCGACGGCGTGACCATCAATCGTCGAGCACGCGTCTACAAGGCGATCCTCGACAAGAATGTTGTGCTTACCGAGAATTCGACCGTCGGTATCGATACCGAACATGATCTGGCCCGTGGCTTCACCGTCACGCCGGAAGGCATCACCGTGGTGCCGAAGGGTACCGTGGTCGACGACTGACGTTCTGCCGCACACAGAACAAAAGCGTGCTTCCCGGCGTCGGGAGCACGCTTTTTCTGTGCCATTTTTTCTTGATGATGATATCCAATCAAATATCATCAAAATCTGTTTTACAAAAAATTCCGCAACGAACATGCAGTTTCGCTGCGGAATCAACATATCAGCAATATCAGGTTGATATATCACAGATTTTCTGTCAGTATTTTGGCAGATTGTCGAAATTGAAGCCGAGCGCAGCCAACTGCTCGCGACCTTCCGGCGTGATCTTTTCCATGCTCCAACGCGGTTGCCACGTCCAGTCGATGCGGAATTCCTCGACGAGGCCGGCAAGCGTGCTCGCGCACTCGTCTTCGATCAGATCAGTCAACGGGCATGCCGGAGTGGTCAATGTCATCGTGATAATGGCACGACCAAGCTCATCGATCTCAATGCCATACACCAATCCCAAATCAATCACATCAATGCCAAGCTCAGGATCAATGACCTGATGCAACGCTTCCTTCACGTCGGCCGCAGTAGCTCGACCAATGTCGTCAATAGCCTTCAACGCGATGCCGTCATCCTGTTCTTCGGAACAACCGCATGCTCCAGCCTGATTGCCGCAGCCACAAGCGTCCTGCTTGGTGTCTTCGTGTTCGATTTCCACTGGTTTGCCGTCCTTGAATCCTTTGGCGAGATTTGGGTTAAGCATGACGCGACGCGCCGCGGCCTCGTCATTGCCCAATGCCTTGGCCACGGAATCGAAAATCGAGGCTTGCGGTTCAGGTACCAAGGTATCGCTCATTGTCGCTCCATATATGATTCGAATATGTTCCGTTGAGTAGCCTATCGCGTTGGCTGGAGTTTGTCTCACGTGTTTCGCCCGTTGTAGAACGCGGCGCACGAAGCACGGGAAACATCCTGCTTTCCACCATAGAACAATACTTGTCAGGCTTTCGCGGCCAATGCCTTGGCCACGGAGTCCTTCATGCCTTCCCATCCGAGCAGCGCGCACTTGATACGCATTGGATACTTGGACACTCCTTGGAACACGATGCCGTCTTCCAACGATTCCTCGGCGGATTCATCGTCCAAGCCTTTGCCGCGTGATTCCATGAGCTTATGGAACGTTCCGGCCAATTCCATGGCCTCATCCACGGTTTTGCCTTCCACCAGATCCACCATCACCGAAAGGCTGGCCTGTGAAATGGAGCAGCCGTGACCGTCCCACACCAGTCGTTCGATAACGTGCGGCTCCTGGTCGGAAACCTCCACATGCACGGTGGCCTCGTCTCCGCAGGTCGGATTGAACTGGTGGGACTCGCCGGGAGTGCAATACTCGTGGGTTGCCTGAACCGTGGTCTTTCCCGCCTGGGAGGCGTTTTCGGAAGCCAGATCCGGAGCGAAATGCTCCTTGCCATGCGGATTCTTCGAGGCTTCGAGAATGACCTCTTGGTACATCTGCTCGAGATCGTCGCCAGACATTGCAAAATCACTCATATGCGTTACTCAACTCCAAAAAACGGACGGACCTTCTTCAACGCCTCAACCAATGCCTGCGCGTCTTCGACGGAATTGTAGATGCCACTGGATGCGCGGTTGGATGCGTACACGCCGAAGTGACGGTGGACCGGCTGCGCGCAATGATGTCCGACACGAATGGCGATGCCCTGCGCATCGATGAACTGGCCAACATCATGCGGATGCACGCCGTCGATTTCAAAAGCCACCGTGCCGATGCGCTGCTCGTTGGTCTGCGGTCCGAGAATGCGCACGCCGTCGATCTGCCCCATCTTGAGGAGTTCGCCTGCGATAACGCGCTCGTGGGCTTCGAGATTCTCCATGCCGATATTCATCAGCCATTCGGCCGCGACACCGGCCGCAACGACCTGCGCGACCGGCTGCGTGCCCGCCTCGAAACGCGCAGGAGGAGCCATGTATTGGGCTTCCTGATCCATCCAGGCAAGTTCCACCATGGATCCACCGAAATTCGCCGGTGGCAACGCCTCCAACATGTCGCGCTTGCCGTAGAGGAAGCCGACACCGGTCGGGCCGTACATCTTATGCGCGCTCCATGCCGCGAAGTCAACGTCCAAAGCGTGGAGGTCGATCTTCAGGTGCGGTACGGACTGGCATGCGTCGAGCACAACCACCGCGCCTACCTCGTGCGCACGTTTCACCATCGGCGCGATGTCGGTGATGGCACCGGTGGTGTTGCCCACATGGGTGACGGCCACGATCTTTGTGCGTTCGGTGATCACCTCGTCCGCAGTGTTGGAAAGGATGCGACCTTCACTGTCCAGATCGAACCATTTCAATGTCGCTCCGGTACGCACGGCAAGCTCCTGGAACGGCAATAGCACGGAGTGGTGTTCGGCCTTGGATACGACGATTTCGTCTCCCGGCTTCACAGCGAAACGTCGTGCCGCTTCTCCCCCACGTCCCAGCGATGCGTTGCCGAATGCGGTGGCTAGCAGATTCAGTCCTGCGGTGGCGCCGGAGGTGACAACGATCTCCTCTTCGCCTTCAGCGGAGTTGGCGCCGACAAGACGTGCGACTTTGGCACGTGCCTCTTCGAACGCCATGGTGCTGCGTGCGGCAAGCTCATGCGCTCCACGATGCACGCCGGCGTTGATGGTGCGGTAAAAATCGCTTTCGGCGTCGATCACGCATTGCGGCTTCTGAGAAGTCGCCGCGGAATCCAAATACACGAGCGGATGGCCGTGGATCTCCTGATCAAGGATCGGAAATTCCTTGCGAATCGCTGCAAAATCGGTCATGCCAGCGCGCTTTCGGAATCGGATCCTTCCGGCAGGTATGCGTCATAGCCGGATTCCTCGAGCTCATCGGCCAGTTCAGGGCCGCCGGTCTTGACGAAGTGACCGGCTGCGAACACATGCACGATGTCCGGCTTGATGTACTTGAGGATTCGCGTGTAGTGCGTGACCATGAGAATACCGAACTGGTTGGCTTCCTTGGCGCGGTTCACACCTTCGGAGACAATGCGCAACGCGTCAACGTCAAGGCCGGAGTCGGTTTCGTCGAGGATGGCGAACTTCGGCTTGAGCAGTTCGAGCTGCAGCACTTCGGCACGCTTCTTCTCGCCGCCGGAGAAACCCTCGTTCACGGAACGTGTGGCGAACTTCGGATCCATCTTCAGGCGCTTCATCGCCTCGGACAGTTCCTTGGTCCACGTGCGGATGGCCGGAGCCTTGCCGTCGACTTCGGTTTTTGCGGTGCGCAGGAAGTTGGTCATCGACACGCCCGGCACTTCGACCGGATACTGCATGGCTAGGAAGATGCCTGCCTTGGCTCGCTCGTCCGGGGTCATCTTGAGGATGTCTTCGCCGTCGAGCAGCACCTGTCCGGAATCGACCACGTACTTGGGGTGGCCCGCCAGCGTGTAGGCCAGCGTGGATTTGCCGGATCCGTTCGGCCCCATGATGGCATGGGTTTCACCGGAGTTGACGGTCAGGTTCACGCCTTTGAGGATCGGCTTGATGCCGTCCTTGGTTTCGACGTGCGCGTACAGATCTTTGATTTCAAGAGTTGACATGGTTTTCGCTCCTACGTTCTACTTCTCTTCCAACACCTGGGCGATCGCGTCGTTCTCGCCGCGTGCCAGGCGCTTGTCGATAACGTTCATGAGATGTTCGCTGATTGCGGGAATGCCGATTTCCTCGACGAGTTCGCCAAAAAAGCCTCGCACCACAAGTTTGCGGGCTTCGGTTTCCGGAATGCCGCGAGACTGCAGATAGAACAGCTCCTCATCGTCAAAGCGCCCGACGGAAGAGGCATGTCCGGCTCCGATGATGTTGCCGTTTTCGATTTCCAGATTCGGTTCGGAATCGGCGATCGCGCCCGGAGTAAGTACCAAATTGCGGTTGAGCTCATACGAGTCGGTACCCGGCGCGGTCGGAGCAATCAGCGCGTTGCCGACCCATGTGGAGTGCGCGCCCTTGCCGTCAAGAGCGCCTTTATATACCACACGACTCTTGCACTCGGGATGGTTGTGCACAATCATGGTGCGATGTTCGATATGCTCGCCCGGATCCACAAAGTAGATGCCAAGCATGTTGAGATCGCCTTGATCGCCGCCAAAATCCTGATCCATACGAATCCGAACGACATCGCCGCCAAGCGTGACCACGGAATGGCGCAGGGACGCACCCTCCCCCAAGTGGATACGCTGGTTGCCCACATGCTTGGAGCCCTTGTTCCACTCTTGAATGAACGTGGTGGACACATGGGAGTCCCTACCTGTGAGAATCTCCACACCTTCGGCGATACGTGCATCGCCGTCATGCTCTACCACAACGTCAGCGTGGGCGCGATCGGCGGCAAT
Organism: Bifidobacterium pseudocatenulatum DSM 20438 = JCM 1200 = LMG 10505; assembly: GCF_001025215.1. Lineage (NCBI taxonomy): Bacteria > Bacillati > Actinomycetota > Actinomycetes > Bifidobacteriales > Bifidobacteriaceae > Bifidobacterium > Bifidobacterium pseudocatenulatum. The sequence goes on along the minus strand of NZ_AP012330.1, from coordinate 1,003,011 downwards.
GATCACCAGGTGGAATGCGTCCAGATCCGTTCCGGCACCATGAATCTTAACGAGTATCGGCTGGCTGATTTCACCGTCGATACGCAGAATTCCGGCACGGGAGGCGGAGTTCCATTCCACTGCGGACACACGATCGCAGGGCTTGGAAACGATGCCCGTATCGGCGTCTCCCGGCTTGCCCTCGCTATAGGTCACGCCTTCAGTGAGAGCCGTGCCGTCGATCATAGTGACGGCAATCTGGGTTTCGTTCGACGGCGTGAACGCGTTGAAGAACTCTTCGACACGTTCCACAGGGGTATAACGCCAATCATCCTGCTTGCGGTCGGGCACTTCAAATGCGTCCACATCAAATGACCGCGGCGAGCGATCCGCCGAAGAGGGCATGGCTGCCGGATTCGCATACGGATCGTTCGGATCCGCAACGGGAATATTGATTTCCTGAGTTTGTGCCATGGTAATCAGCCCACCGATCCTTCCATCTGCAATTCCACCAGTCGGTTCAGTTCAAGCGCGTATTCCATCGGCAGCTCACGGCTGATAGGCTCCACGAAGCCTCGCACGATCATGCCCATGGCCTCCTCTTCGGAAAGACCGCGGCTCATCAGGTAGAACAGCTGGTCTTCGGAAACCTTGGAAACCGTAGCCTCATGTGCCATGGAAACGTCATCTTCGCGCACGTCCACATGCGGGTAGGTGTCGGAGCGGCTGAACTCATCGACAAGCAGTGCATCGCATACCGTCGAGTTGGACGATCCTTCGGCACCCTTGACGATTTTGACGAGACCACGGTATGCGGAACGTCCACCGCCGCGGGAAATCGACTTCGCCACAATGGTGGAGCTGGTATGCGGGGCAAGATGGATCATCTTCGCACCGGTATCCTGATACTGGCCCTTGCCTGCGAAGCCGAGCGACATGGTGCTGGCCTTCGCATACGGCTCGGCGAGAATGCAGGCCGGATACTTCATGGTTGCCTTGGAACCAATGTTGCCATCGACCCATTCCATGGTGCCGCCTTCACGCACGTAGGCACGCTGCGTCACCAGATTGTAAACGTTGTTCGACCAGTTCTGCACGGTGGTGTAGCGCACGCGGGCATGCGGCTCGACGAAAATCTCCACCACGCCGGAATGCAACGAATCGGTCGAGTAGATCGGTGCGGTGCAGCCTTCCACATAATGCACGTACGATCCCTCGTCGGCAATGATCAACGTGCGCTCGAACTGACCCATATTCGGCGTATTGATACGGAAGTATGCCTGCAACGGAATATCGACATGCACACCCTTCGGCACGTAGACGAACGATCCGCCCGACCATGCGGCGGTGTTCAATGCCGAGAATTTGTTATCGTTGCTCGGAATGCACTTGCCGAAATACTTCTTGACGATTTCCGGATACTTCTGCACCGCGGTGTCGGTGTCGACGAAAATCACGCCTTGGTCTTCAAGATCCTTCTGGATTGAGTTGTAGATGACCTCGGATTCGTACTGTGCCGCGATGCCGGAGACAAGACGGCTTTTTTCCGCTTCGGGAATACCGAGCTTGTCATACGTCGCACGGATCTCGTCAGGCAATTCCTCCCAAGTCGTGGCCTGCTTGTCGATCGGCTTGACGTAATACTTGAAATCGTCGGCGTCGAAATCCTTCAGATCGACACCCCATTGAGGCATCGGACGGTTGATGAAATCGCGATAGCCTTCCAATCGCTTTTCCAGCATCCATTCCGGCTCGTTCTTATCTGCGGAAATAGCGCGCACGACATTCTCGTCAATGCCTTTTTTTGCCGCTTCTCCGGCGAAATCCGTGTCATGCCATCCGTACGTATAGTCGCCGAACTGCTGGATGATCTCGTCATCCTGCTTGATCTTGTCTTCATTCACTCGCGTGCGATCAGCCACATACTGGCTCATCTCCACGTCAGCCGCGGCGTTGGGCGCTTGGTTCTCTGCCACCGTACGCTGCCTCCAATCACTCGTTTGTACCTATGACAACCTAACAGAACGTGGGGCTAAACACTAGCGCCCCTTTCGCTATTCGGCAATGATTTGTCGTGATTTATCTTACATAGCGTAAAGGCGGAAACCGAACATTCAGTCTTCCGCCTTTGCGTCTTTCTGCCGTTAGCCCGCATATCAGGCCTGAACGTGAACCGTCGTTCCCATCAGGCACCAATTGTAGAACCATTCAGCCTGATCCCAGCCGACGCCGACGCAACCATGGGACGTGTTCTTCCCCATAGCCTGAATACTGCTGTCGTTAAACGCACTTTGAGTGGCGATGCGATGAATCGCGCAACCTGTTTTCGAGAAATAGTTGACGAATCCAACATCCTTGACATCCCACTTCTCGGTGTTTCCATCCGATAGGGTAAGGGTGCCGCTCATATCTTGGGACTGGTACTTGAGCCACACTTTGAAGTCACCGTCAGGCGTGCAGTTGTCGTAGGAGTTCGGATCGCAGTAGGTTGGCGTGCACAAGTCGCCGCTCGGCTGGCACTGGCCCGTCTGATAATCATTGCCCTGACCGGCAGACATATGCATGACACGGACGGTCTGCCCATTTTCAATGGCTGTAACGGTATGCGAAGACAAGCTGACTACCACGGTACGCGTGGTTTTTTTCTCATTCTGTGGGTCGCAAGTGCCTTGAATACTTACTGAATCAGAACCCTTGGCAAACGCCTCAGCGGCATCACGGCCAACATTGGTGTCGCTACCATCAGTAACGGTTATACCATCATGCCCAGCTACATTGGTTTGCAGCACATCACCGACACTATTAACGATGACATCACCGTCAACTCGATCAGCATGGAAGTTCGATTTGATGGAATCGTTATAGTATTGCTGCAATTTGTCACCATCGATAATCAAAGAGCCATTTCGGGTTTGATTATCGCCGAGCTTCTCACTATCCGGTCCAAGCGTGATGGCCGATGCAATGGACTGCGCACCGAATTCCGCCACTTTATGGTCGCCGATCTTGATAGCCACCGGCTTCGCTATCCACGCGTCAGCAGAAGCCTTGGCCTCGTTGGCTTGGTCATCCGTGATGGCGGGATCAGTAACCTTATTTTTAAGAGTCACCATTTGAGCGGTCTGCTTGCCAAAGGACTCAAGCACGTTCTTGGCTTCTTTGACGATATCCGTCACATCGATACCAGTCCCCTGCTGACCTGGCGTCACATCGAAAGCGGTACCATCCGCGTTGAGCTGTAGCGACGGGTTGGTGGCGGACACGGACTGCACTCCCAACATGTCACCTACCGTCTGGGCGCTGACTCGAGAATCATCGAAAGACTCGACGTCGACATCCTCACGGGTCCAGAATGCATACTTCTGAAAGAAGGAATCGTCACGTTTCGCGTTCATCACATTTTCGGCGATGGATTCCGCGTCAATGGCGACGCCAAGATCCTTCAACGTGACTTTCTTGCTCGTTCCCTCATAGGAAACGGGAACCGTTAATGATTCCGCCGTATCGGAAATCTCTTGGATGATATGATCTCGGGATTGTCCTGTCATGGACTTGCCCCAGAGCGTGACACCTGGCAACGCATGTGACTGGAAGAACCAGTATCCGCCGCCGGCCACGGCACCGAGAAGAAGCATCACCGCAAGAACAATCCACAGCCACAACAGGTGGCGCTTCTTGCTGGCATTCACAGTCAACGCTGCACCATCATCAATGGAATCGGCCGTTTCGGCAAACGAATCCAAGCTCACCTGCGAGATGACTTTTGGTTCATCGCCCATGTTCGGGAAGGCGAACTTACCGTTGCCGCTTTCCGGAGAATCCATATCGTTCAAGCTCATGCTCCCTCGTAAAGGTTTTTCATTACGAATACGTCTTGTTGATAATTCAAGGCCAAGCCCTTATTATGCAACATGGCCATGAACTCCTTTGGACTCATGACCATGTTGCATATCGGGTTATCCGACGTTAATCACAATTCGTCGATTTAGCGCTCCTGCTGGTGGTCCAGAGCGGCCTTGACCAGACCTGCGAACAGCGGGTGCGGCTTGGTCGGGCGGGACTTGAACTCAGGATGAGCCTGAGTGGACACATAGAACGGGTGCACCTCGCGAGGAAGCTCGACGAACTCGGTGAGTTCGCCGTCCGGACTCTGGCCGGAAATGCGCAGACCCGCTTCACGCAGACGGTCCTTATATGCCACGTTCACTTCGTAACGGTGACGATGACGTTCAGTGACATGCGTGGTGCCGTACAGTTCCGCGACGATGGAACCTTCTTCAAGCTCAGCCGGATAGGAGCCAAGACGCATGGTGTGTCCCATGTCACCATTGCCGGCGACGATGTCTTTCTGCTCCTCCATGGTTGCGATGACTGGGGTCGCGCAATCGGGCTCGAACTCGGTGGAGTTCGCGTCCTCCAAGCCGAGGACGTGGCGGGCGTATTCGATGACCATGGACTGCAGGCCGAGGCACAGGCCGAGGGCCGGCAGCTTGTTCTCACGGGCGAACTTCAGGGCACCGATCTTGCCGTCGATGCCACGGATGCCGAAGCCTCCGGGAACGACGATGCCGTCGACCTGGTCGAGCGCGGCGGCCGCGCCCTCCTCGGTCTCGCACTTATCGGCGGCGACCCACTTGACGTTCACCTTGGCATAGTTGGCGAAACCACCGGCCTTGATGGCTTCAGTGACGGACAGGTAGGCATCCGGCAAATCGATGTACTTGCCGACGATGGCGATGTTCACCTCATGCTTCGGGTGGTGCACACGCTCCAGCAGGTCCTCCCACTCGTCCCAATCGACATCGTGGAACGGCAGGCCGAGCTCGCGCACGACATAGGCGTCGAGGCCTTCGTCGAACAGGGTCTTCGGCACGTCATAGATGCTCGGGGCGTCCACACAGTTGACCACGCCTTCGGAATCCACGTCGCACATCAGGGAGATCTTGTCCTTGATGGACTGGTTCAGCGGGCGGTCGGAACGAAGCACCAGCGCGTCCGGGGAGATGCCCAGCTGACGCAGCATCATGACGGAGTGCTGGGTCGGCTTGGTCTTGAGCTCATGGGCGGCGGCAATGTACGGTACCAAGGAGACGTGCACGAACATGCAGTTCTCGGCGCCCAGATCGCGGCGGACCTCACGCGCGGCCTCCAGGAACGGCTGGGATTCGATGTCGCCGACGGTGCCACCGATTTCGGTGATGATCACGTCGACGTCATCGGACGCCTGCGCACGCATGCGGGACTTGATTTCGTTGGTGATGTGCGGGATGACCTGCACGCATTGTCCAAGGTATTCGCCGGCGCGTTCCTTGCGCAGCACTTCCTGGTAGATCTGGCCGGTGGTGACGTTTGCCTTCTGGCTCAGGTACACGTCAAGGAAACGCTCATAGTGGCCGATGTCGAGATCGGTTTCGGCACCGTCTTCGGTGACATAGACTTCACCATGCTGGAATGGATTCATCGTGCCCGGATCCACGTTGATGTACGGATCGAGCTTCTGCTGCAAAACCTTGATGCCGCGGCTACGAAGCAGGCGGCCGAGGGAGGAGGCTGTCAGGCCTTTGCCGAGAGAGGAAACGACGCCACCGGTGACGAAAATATGCTTGGTAACGTGCTCTTGAGAATTGCCATGTTGTCTTCTAACCATGGAACTTCAGTCTATCAGCGGCATGAGACGCGGCGTGTTTCCTTCAATACAAAAAGGCGGGGCCATCATTGCCTTGATGGCCCCGCCTAGCAGGAATAGGAGATACATTCAGTCAATCATTGGCTTATGAGATCAGTCCTCCTTTCTGCGGGAGGCCGCGAACGCGAACACGGATGCGATGGCAAGAGCCACCGCGGCCAGTGCGAAACCGGTGATGGCGGAACCAGTATTCGGGCTTTGCACAGCATCGCTCTTCTTGTCGGAAGCTGGCTGGACCGCGGGTTTGCGCACGGTTACCGTGCGCGTGAAGGTGGCGGTCTTGCCCCTGCTGTTGGTCACCGAGTACACGAGCGTGTATTCGCCTTCCTTAGAGGTATCGACCGAACCTTCGACCGTGATCTTGTCGGTCAGATCGCCGTCAACCTCATCCCATGCGCTGACGCCGGACATCGGATCGAACTTTGATCCCAGAGTCACGCTGTCGGAAGCCACCAGACCCTTGATGACAGGCGCGCTGTCGGTATCGGGCTTGGTGCTGCTGTCGAGTTTCAGCACAGTGGCAGACAGTGCGCCCGCTTCGTACGAGGCCCCTTCGGCGAGATCGACATTGGCGATAGCATCATCGGAGTAGACCTTGCCGTCGGCTGCAAGCACTTGGTAGGAGCCGTTTGCCAAGCCTTCGATCGCGGTCTTGTCTGCGTTGGCGTTGAAGATCACCACGTAGGTGCCGTCGGACTGCTCGGCCTGGTAGGCCACGACGCCGTCAGCGGACTTGAGCATCGTCACGTTGGCGTTGATGTCGTTGTAGTCGGTCAGACGCAGCGCGTTGATCTGCTTGCGCAGCTTGATCAGGCCCTTGACGTAGTCGACGGAATCGGCGTACTGGGTGGTGCGGTCCCAATCGATGGCGTTCACCGCGTCGCCCGTGTTGTAGCTGTTGCCGTCTCCGCCCTTGGTGCGCAGGAACTCTTGGCCGAGCTGGATCGCGGGGATGCCTTCCGACAGATACACGACGGAGTCGGCAAGCTTGGCACGTGCCACGGTCGTGGCGTCGTCATCCGTCGGGACGGACTTCCTGAGCTTGTCGTACAGGGTCATGTTGTCGTGGATTTCGGCATAGTTGACCACCTGTCCGGCATCGGCGTAGTGATCCTGCGCGTTGCCGTTCCAGCAGGTCGTGGTCGCGTTCTCGTCGTACTGGCAGCCGAGCACGTTGTGGGCGATCAGGCTCTCCTGGTCGGCCTTGCCGGAAACGAAACCGGTGTCGGTGTCGGAGAACACGGATCCCTTCAAGCCGTCACGCACGGAATCGTTGAAGAACGCGATGCCGTTGTTCGTGCCGTCGGACGCGACTTGGTACGCGTTCGGCTGGATGGTCATCTCGCCCTCGTCCATGGTGGTGTTCATATCCCAGCCTTCGCCGAGGATGATGATGGACGGGTCGATCTCGTCGAGCGCTGCACGCACTTCCTTCATCGTTTCGGTGTCGATCAGACCCATGAGATCGAATCGGAAGCCGTCGACGTTGTAGTTCTTCGCCCAATACGTCACCGAATCGACGATGTACTTGCGCATCATCTTGCGCTCGGAGGCCGTATCGTTGCCGCAGCCGGAGTTGTTGACCAGGGAACCGTTGTCATCATAACGGAAGTAGTAGCCGGGAACGGTCTTGTTGAACGAGTGGTTGGCGGCATTGTAGACGTGGTTGTACACCACATCCATGATCACGCGAATGTCGTTCTCGTGCAGTCCCTTGACCATCTGCTTCATTTCGGTGACGCGAGAGGCGGGGTCGGATGGATCGGAGGAATACGAGCCTTCCGGCACGTTGTAGTTCTCCGGATCGTAGCCCCAGTTCTGCGCACCTTGCGCGTTGTAGCTCAGATCGCCGATCTCATCAACGGAACCGTAGTCGTACATCGGCATGATCTGCACGTGGCTGACGCCCAACTGCTTGAGATAGTCAAGACCGGAGGTGGCGCCGTTCGCCGTCTTCGTTCCGGATTCCACAACACCCAGATACTTGCCCCGCTTGTCGGCGGAGATTCCGGAATTCGGGTTGATGGAGAAGTCGCGGATGTTCATTTCGGCGATGGTGGCGTCAGTGGTCTTGCCGAATTCCGGCATGCGGTCGCCTGCGGAGCCCATGTCTTCGCTGGAGAGCACCACGGAACGTTCGCCGTTGGCGACCGCAGCGGTCGCGTACGGGTCGGCGGAGACGTTCACCGTGCCGTCCGCGAAGGTGAGCTTGTAGGAGTAGGCCGTGCCGCTAGCAAGGTTCTTCACCAGGGCGCTCCACACACCCTTGTCTTCAGAGGCCATGTCGACGGTCTTGTCGACTTCGGCATTCACATCGTCGGACTGGTAGGTGACAAGCTCAACCTTGGTGGCGGTTGGAGCCCACACCTTGAATCCGGTCTTCGCGCTCGTGTAAGTGGCGCCCAGATCGTCGCCGTCATAGGCGTACTTCTTGTCGAAGGCATCCGTACGCACCACCGAGCCCGCGATGGCGTCCTGCGAACCGAAGCCCTTGACTTCGACGGTGTACTTGCCTCGCATGTCAAGATCCTTGGCCGTGGTGATGATCACCTTGGTGCCGTCGGTCTTGATGTTCTTGACATCTACAGCCTTGCCGTCGGCGTCAGTGACGGAGACCTTGCCTTCAAGCTCATCCGAAGTGACCTTTTTGGACAGTCTTGCGGTCAGCTTGTTGACGTCGGAGATTTCAACAGACTTCATGGACGCTCCCAACGATGGACGTGAGGAATACACGGTGGCGTCGCCGCCCATCAGCCACACTTCGGCCGATGCGGTGCCGTCCGATTCGTTGAACACCAAGGCGTTTGACGGGATCTTGTAATCGGCGTCATCCGGATCCTTGGCCTTCCACGCATCCTTTCCGTAACGGCGCAGCATGCCGATGTCGGAGGCTCCGTCGACGTTGTAGTAGGTGTAGTTGGTGAAGGAGTATTCCGCGACCTCGCCCCAGTCATCGTGGGTGGTGAAGGTGGCGGCTCCGCCGTTCCAATTGGAAGCCCAGGTCCAGATGTCCCACTGGGGAACGGTGACCGAGGTGTCTTCGGCGTTGTAGTACAGGCCGTCATCACGGTTGTAGTGGACCTTCACGGTAACGGTGTTGGCCTTGCATTCGTAGTCGCTCGGAGCGGAGTCGAGGGTTTCGACGGTGGTCGATTCGCCTTGATCCTCATATTTGGTGCCGTCGATCCACACTTCGGCTGTGCCGTCGGCGTTCACCGTGGCGCTACGGTCGCCACCGTACTTGTTCCAGTCTGCGGTGGTGACGATGAAGCCGAACTTGTCAAACTTGCCGCCGAAGGTCAACGTAGCCACCTTGCCCCAGCAGTCAGCTCCGGTGAAGGGATGGTTGACTGCCGAGAGGCTCGAGCCGCCAGCGTCTGTGCCCCACACGTACACGCCGCGATTATCGGAATCGCTGGCTGGCTTGTAGTGCACGACGAGTCGGGTCTGGCCGTTGACGGATTCCGGATTACCCACGGTCGCGGCCTGATCGGCCACACCCACGTGCGTGATGCCCGCGTTGGCGTGGTAGTTGCCGCCGCCCTTCGGGTTCTCCCACTGGTCGGTGCCGGTATCGTGAAACACGAAGTCGATCTTCTTGCCCCTGGTGTCGATGGTGGCGCGATAGTACCCCTGCTCGTCGAGGGTCATGTCGGCTTCCGGCTGGTTCCAGTCATCGCCAAGACCGTAGTGGACCTTCGGGCTCTTCCAGCTGGAATCGGCGGGCTTGTAGTAGATGGTGACGCTTCTGTCGTCGGGCAGGGTCTCGTCCCCTTCCTGGTTCACGTCAGGATCGGACGGGTCGTTGGCCACGCTGGATGCCGGGTGGCTGTCCTTGGTGGCGCCTGCATACAGTGCGATGGCGGAATGCGCCGGTACCGTGGTCTCGACCTTGCCGTTCTTGACGCTTACAGTCTGGGAGCAGTCCATGGTGGCGTACACGTTGCAGTATTCGCCGTCGGCGAGCGATGTCGTGTAGGAGGCGTCCTTGTCGGTCTTGCCGTTGTTGATGGCGATGAAGCCCTTATCCCCGCGGGAGAAGGCGATGTTGTCGCCGCCGTCATCCTGCCAGTCGGCGACCTTGGTGCCGTTGACGTAGTTGCGGAAGGCGATCATGCCTCGGGTGGAGGTCCAGCGCTGCTCGCAGTTCCAGTCGGAGCTGTTGGTGGAACAGACCTCGTCCATATTCACGTCCGGAACGGATGTGGCGGTGGCTCCCGGTGCGCCGTTGTCGTTCTCATCCCACTTGTAGTCGGAAAGCAGACGCGGCGTGCCGTAGTCGTAGGCAAGCATGAATGCGTTGGCCAGCTGATACTTGGCACCGTCCTTGTAGGTCAGGGCGCCCTCGTTGCGCGCGGTGTCCCAGTTGGTGACGAACACGTTGGCGTCTTCGGAGGCGAGATCCTTGCTCAACCGCTCATTAAGTCCCTTGAGGTTTGCGATCTTGTCTTTGAAGGTCTGGTTCATTTCGGACTTGAAGCCGAATTCGGTCACCGTGCCGTTTTGCACGTAGTTGCTCGGCTGGATGCCCGCGGCTTCGGAGGAGTTCCCGATGACCTCCTGGATCCAGTAGATGCTGTCGGCATTCACGCCGATCTTCTTTGCGAACTTCTCCTTGATGGCCCTCATGCTGTCCGTGTGGATGTGCTTGACGGCATCCATACGGAAGCCGCGAACACCAGCATTCCACAGGGCGGCAAGATAGTCAGATTGAATATCCTGGACCTTTTCGCTCTCGGAGTCGAAGTCCCACATGGAGCTCAGGCGGCATTCCTGGACTTCCTGCTGGTTGGCGTAGTTGGAGATGTTCTTGGAGCAGCTGTGGAAGTCGGAGGCCGTGATGCCTTCCGGATACTGTTCGGTGGCAAATCCCGGGTAGTCGCCGGTCGAACCGTTGTATTCGGTTCCTGCGACGCCGGTCTGCTTGCCGTCGGCCACGTCGGCACCGGTGGTCTGGTTCAGCACAACGTAGGCGATGATGTCAACGCCGACGGCATTGCACTGCTTGATCATGTTTTTGAATTCGGCTTCCGTGCCGAGCTTGGAATCGAGCTTGTAGCTTACCGGCTGGTAGGACGTCCACCATTGCGTGCCTTGGATGGATTCCTGCGGCGGCGACACCTCGACGTATGCCACGCCTTCCGGACCGTATGTGCTCGTGCATTCCTTGGCGACCGTGTTCCATGTCTGCTGGAAGGCGATGACCTGCACGTCTTTCTTCGCATTCGTTTGCGCCTCGGGCTGAGCCTGAGCCATATGCGGTACCGCCACCAAGGTGGCGCACGCCATGGCGGCGGCGACGCCTATGGCCACCGCACGGCTAGCCGGCCGATTCATTCGCTGAACGACCATTGTTCTCCGTTCTCATCGTTGAGATCGAATTCCGGCCCCCATGGCAGGTTCCGCCCTTCGACAACGTATGCGCCATGGTCATCCGCGTTACCTGCGGATCATCTAAGACACACTCTGCGATGAATGTGCATACGTTTGCACCCTAGATCGGGGTTCATCGTACAGTAGATGCTGCGCATCGCAATGAAACAGCGTGACCGATTGCAATATACGGAAAAGAAGGACAAGCGAAAGAAAATGCTTTCAGCAACAATTCATTGTGTTGCGCAAAACGGCAATCATATTTGCGATTGTTGCAGCTTTTTCTGCAAACGAATGCAATGCTATGTAAAAACCGGATGCCCATCAAGAGCATCCGGCATTCATAGTTCCTCCGAGACTATCTCAAGGGGAAATCGGAAAATCATCACTTCGATTCCAACAGATGCGCCACCGCATCCAACGCCAGCTTGTAGCCATAGAACCCCATACCGGTGATAGTGCCCGTCGCTACTGGCGAGATCACGGAACGCTTGCGAAATTCGTCGCGTGCGGATGGATTGGAGATGTGAACCTCCATCAGCGGCAATCCCTCATCGATCACCATATGCGCGGCATCGGCCAGACCGTAGGAGTAATGGGTGAAAGCCGCCGGATTCATCACGACCGGGGTCTTCTCGTCGGCGGCCTGGTGCATCCAGCCGATCATCTCGGCTTCGTCATCGCTTTGACGCACTTCCACGTCAAGACCAAGCTCGCTGCCCCACTGCGCGCACAGGGTACGCAGGGTTTCAAGATCCTGCTTGCCATACACGTCAGGCTGACGCACGCCAAGACGGCCAAGATTCGGCCCATTGACGACCACTACTTTAGTCATATTCCACTTCCCTACCTTGTTTACTGCTGAATACGACGGAACGCCTCTTCAACGGCGTCCGCAGGCGGATCCTCAAGATGAATCGGATGGCCGACGCCCTCAAGCACCACGAAACGAAGCTTATTGCCGCGAGCCTTCTTATCCCGGTGCATCAATGCGAGCACATCATCCCATGTGCCATTGTTCCAGGACGTAGGCAGCCCCAGAGATCCCAACAACGAACGATGATAGTCCACGAGATCCTGATCGATGTACCCCAGAAGATGCGACAGTTCGGCCGCATACACGCAACCGACCGCCACCGCATTACCATGACGCCAGCGGAAATGCTCAAGCTTCTCGATGGCATGACCGAGCGTATGCCCATAGTTGAGGAATTCGCGCAATCCCGCCTCTTTAAGGTCGGCGGACACATGGTAGGCCTTCACGCTCACGGTATGTTCGATCAGCTCCGCGACCACATCCTTCAGGCCGGAATCCAAGAACGTCGACCCGTCGAAGGCACGCAATTCACCGGCATGGTCCTCGAGGATCTGCAGAATCTCCGGGTCCATGATGAAACCGGACTTGGCGACCTCGCCCAATCCTTCGATGAAGATGTCGTTCGGCAGTGACGCAAGCGATTTCAGATCGGCAAGCACTCCGGCAGGCGTATAGAAAGAGCCGACCAGGTTCTTCCCCTGAGGGGTATTGATGCCGGTTTTACCGCCGGTCGAAGCGTCAACCATGGCCAGCAACGACGTCGGGCAGTTCACGTAGCGAATGCCACGCATCCATGTGGCAGCCACAAACCCCGCCAAATCGGTTGCCGCGCCACCACCAAGGCCGACGATCGCGTCAGAACGAGTGAAACCCTCATCCCCCAAACGCTGCCAGATACCATTGGCCACTTCAATGGTCTTGCCGGCCTCCGCGTCGGGAATCACAATATCGTACGCATCATAGCCCGCCTGACGCAACAAAGTACGCGCACGGTCCGAATGACGCTGCACCGGCTGGGTGTGGATAAGCGCCACTTTGGCAGGCTTGCTTCCCAACACCTGCGCAAGCTGGCCCATCACACCCTCTCCGATACGAACATCGTATGGTTCGATGGTGGAACCGGTGACATGGACTATACGTTGATCAATCATTTCCATCAGCTTTCTCGCCGCGGCTTGGGGAGACTGGCCACGCGTGCCCACATGCACGTTCGCCACGCTCCTGAACACCGGGTCACGTTCCTTGTAGAGCTTCTTCCAACGCTCATTGGCATCGCCATTAAGCATCGGACGGCCTCCACCGCGATTTGCCCGCTCCATGGCTTCCTCAGGATCGGCCATAAGATACACGACCTTGCCGCCGTCCGCGATATACTGCGCCAATCCTTCCTGAATGGAAGGCGTCATCGGCGCTCCCCCGCCCAAGGAAAAGATACCGTCGAAATCCTCGAGCATATCAAGCACGACGTCGCTTTCCAGCCTCCGGAATTCCGGTTCCCCATACTTTTCGAAGTACTCGGGAATCCGCATTCCGGCATCATGCTCAATCTCATTGTCCGCATCGGCGAACGGCAGATTCATCATCTGCGCCACTTCCTTGCCGACACGAGTCTTGCCCGCCCCCATCATGCCGATGATCACGGCGACAGGCCTACGCATACCACTCATAGACGAATCACCTCATATGCTCAGGCCATGAGGCAACGTACTGCTCGGCGTTACGCTTGGTTTCGGCAACGCAATCGCCGCCAAACTTCTCAAGCACATACTGCGCGATGGTCAAACGCACCATCGCCTCGGCAACAACAGCCGCCGCCGGAACCGCAGTATTGTCGGAACGCTGGTTAATGGCCTGCGCCGGCTCGCCCGTGGTCACATCGACGGTACGCAACGCCTTCGGAATGGAAGGAATCGGCTTCATCGCCGCACGTACGACGATCGGCTGCCCATTCGACATGCCACCCTCGATACCGCCCGCACGGTTGCTTAGACGCGCAATACGGCCGTCATCGCCCACCACCATTTCGTCATGAGCCTGAGAACCCGGACGCATGGCCTCAAGGAAACCATCACCGATCTCCACGCCCTTGATGGCCTGAATACCCATCACCGCACTGGCAAGAGCAGCATCAAGACGACGATCCGATTCAACATACGTGCCCACGCCTGCGGGAACGCCGTACACCACAACCTCGATCACACCGCCCAACGTATCGGCGTTCTCCTTCGCCTCGTCAATACGGGCAATCATCCGCTCTTCCGCATTCTTGTCAAGAGTGCGCACCGGAGAAGCGTCCAACGCCTCAAGATCCTCCGGTTTGGGAAGCGTGGCCTGCTGCGGATCGGTAATACCTGCGCCACCAATGGAAAGCACATGCGAAACGGTACGAATACCGAACGCCTGCTCCAAGAACTGCTTGGCAACCTCACCCAACGCCACACGCGAAGCCGTCTCACGCGCGGAAGAACGCTCCAACACCGGACGAGCATCATCAAAACCATACTTACGCATGCCAGTCAAATCCGCATGCCCCGGACGCGGGCGAGACAACGGGGCATTGCGGCCCTCACGAGCAAGCTCATGATCAAGCGGATCCGCACTCATCACCTCAGTCCACTTCGGCCACTCGGTGTTGGCGATCTCAATGGCCACCGGAGAACCAATCGTCTCACCAAAACGCACACCAGTCAGCATACGAACCTTGTCCTGCTCGAACTTCATACGCGCGCCACGACCATACCCAAGACGACGACGCGCCAACGCGCCAACAATATCCTCCGTGGTGATATGAACGCCCGCGGGCAATCCCTCAATCATGGCGACAAGCGCCTCACCATGCGACTCGCCTGCTGTCTGCCAACGCAACATGCCAACTCCTTTTCTCACGAATGCAACTAGTGGACTATCTTAACGGTATGTGGTATATGATTTGCCTGCCAAGTCTGCTTTGTGGACTGGCCATCAGCGTTGAAGACATCCGTTCACGCCGCATTCCACGCGCCTGGATCGCCACCGGATGCACAGCGCAAATCATCGTAAACCTCATATACGCACTTTCCATCAACACTCTGTACCTGGCATTGCAGGCAATACTCTTCGCCGTACTGTCGGCCGTACTGCAATGCGCGCTCGCTTTGGTGAAACCTGGTTCATTGGGTTTTGGCGATGTCACCGCCACCTTGCTGATGGGATTGGCAGTCGGCATGTTCGGTCTGTTCGCCGTGGTGTTTTGGTGGCTTGCGATTGGTGTGGTCGGCTTGTTATGGCTCGTTTTGTGGACACGTTTCGATCCGCAGAAGCATACCGCATATGCCGGTAAAACGCCGTTCGCCCCAGCGCTTGTGGCAGCTGGGGCGATAGGCATTGCGATTGGCGTTTTATTCTGAGATCAGTTCGCGTTCTCGTTGTTGTTCTTGTACTCGTCGCGAATCTGCCAGAACTCATCTTCGGTTTCCACGAATTTCGTTTCGCCGGTCTGCAGGTTTGTGGTGACAAAGTACAGCCACTTGCCGTCCGGAGGATTGACGGCTGCTGTGATCGCGCCATCTCCAGGGTTGCTGATTGGCGTGGGCGGCAGTCCCTTGTGGATTCTGGTGTTGTACGCGTTGCTGTCATCGCCCAACTGGTCATCGGTCAACTGGCTTGCGGAAATACCAAGACCGTAGGCGACCGTGGTATCCATGCCGAGAGCCATATCGGCGTCAAGACGGTTGAGAATCACTCTTGCCACCTGGCCGTAGTATTTTTCGCTGCCGACTTCCGCCTCCGCGATGGATGCGATATTCAGGATGCGCTCACGTTCGCTGCCTGTAGGTACGCCCAAGGAATCGAGTTTGCTCACTCGCGCGTCGACCATTTCCTTGATGATGTCTTCCGCTGACTTGTTTTGCACATTGTAGCTGCCTGGTTCAAGCCATCCCTCGAATTTGCCGCCGGCCTCGTCAGGAAGGATTCCAGCACCGCCACCGTCCATCACGGCTTGGAACTGTGAAACATCCAAGCCGGACACACTCGCCGCATTTTCGATGACGTCCGACACACGTTCACCCGCACGCACTTCGGCAAAACCGCCGGCCTGGCTTTGGTCAGAAAGCACCTTGACCACATCGGACGCCCTCATATGCGTCCTCAATGCGTATGATCCCGGATACAACGTGGCGCCAGCTCCGCTTACTGCGGAAGTGAAGGCGGCTGCGGATTTGACGATTTTAGCTTTAACAAGGTTGTCCGCGATTTCCGCGGCTCCCTGCCCGGATTCCACGACAAACGTCACGCCTTTATCGCCTGGGCCCGTGTAATCCTCGATTTGGCTTTGAGAATTCGCTTCGTTCACGGCCTTCCAATGTTTCAGCGCGCGCACGCCGAAGAATCCGCCGACACCGATCAGCACGATCACCACCAGAGCGGCGATAATGGTGATATAGCGGCGACGACGCTTCTGCTCACGGTGACGACGCATGTCCTTACGTGATTTCGGTGGTTGCGGAGGCATTGCCGAAACGAAGGATGCATCATCCGACGAATTCACCCATTGCGCGTTATCGGAGAAAAAATCGTCGAGATTATCAGTCACAGGCCTCTCTCCTCTGGTCTCTCTCTTCGGTCGATGGCCGTCTGCAATATCACCACTGCAGACTGCTGGTCGACCATCGGACGGTGCTTTCGTCCACCGACCTGCGCATCGAATAGCTGATGATGTGCAGTCACCGTAGTTAGACGCTCATCCACCAATTCGATGGACGGCACTTCCTTTAGCGCATAGTTCTCATCATCTACTGCGACACGCAGTCTCTTCTCAAGATTAACAGTCCATCGCCGTGCTTTTTTCGCGCTTTTGCCTTCTTCTCCGCTTAGTAGCAACGGCAATCCGACTACCACATGGTCGACCGATTCGTCTTCGATGACGTCCACGACCTCGTCCAATGCACGGAACGAATCCCCGTAGACCTGAATATTGCCTGCGGGGTGTGCAAGAGTGATGCCAGGATCAGACAGTGCGAGTCCAACCCTGGCATCACCTAAATCAATGCCAAGCCAAACCATGCTTGGTGGTTCAGCCCTTCATGGCCTGATCGGCCAAAGCCTCAAGCGCCTCATTGATCTTGGTGGCATCCGCGCCGCCACCCTGGGCGAAGTCCGGCTTGCCGCCGCCACCACCGCCAAGGATCTTGGAAGCGCCACGAACCAAATCGCCGGCCTTGATACCCTGCTTGCGTGCAGCCTCGTTAGTGGCCACGGCAACCATAGGCTTGCCTTCCTCGTTCACACCGGCGAGAGCCACCACAACCGGGAATTCCTCACCAAGCTGTCCGCGCACATCCAGCACGGTCTTGCGCAGCGCGTCGAAAGAGCCGAAGTGCTCGACATTCTTCGCTGCCACCTTGACCGGAGCCTGGGATGCCTTGGTTTCGGAAACCAAAGCAGGCACGGAAGCCGCAAGCTGGGATTCGTACATGGTCGCAAGACGACGGTCGGATTCCTTGAGCCTGGCAAGCAGTGCGTTCACACGGTCGGCAAGCTCGTCCGGACGGGCATTGACCATGTCGGAAAGCTGTGAGACCAGCGCATGCTCGCGAGCGTTGAACTCATAAGCGCTTTCGCCCACAACCGCATCGACACGACGCACGCCGGAGCCGATGGAGGCTTCGGACATGATGTTGATGGCACCGATCTTGCCCACATGGTCGATATGGGTACCACCACAAAGCTCACGGCTCCATCCATCTTCGCCGATGGAGACCACGCGCACGACGTCGCCATACTTCTCGCCGAACAGGTGCATGGCACCCAAGGCGATGGCGTCGTCGAACTTCATCTCCTGCGTGGTGACGGCAAGGTTTTCGCGCAGCTTCTCGTTGACACGCGCCTCGACGGAGTTCATCGCATCCTTGCTCGGGGCGCTGGACCACTGGAAGTCGAAACGCAAACGGTTCGGCGCGTCTTCAGAGCCGCGCTGGGTGGCCTGCGGGCCAAGCTCCTCACGCAGCGCCTTGTGCACCATGTGGGTCGCGGTATGCGCGCGGGCGATGGCACCGCGTCGGTCAAGGTCGATGTTGGCGTTGACTTCGGCGCCGACAACCAACGTGCCTTCGGTCAGGCGGCACTGGTGCACGATGAGGTCCTTGATCGGCTTCTGCACATCGTCGACTTCGAGCACAGCACCATCGTCGGAAAGGATCTCGCCCTGATCGGCGAGCTGGCCACCGGCCTGCGCATAGAACGGAGTGCGGTCGAGAATGACTTCGATGGTGGCCGGACCGGTGACTGCGGGGACGGAGCCCTTGCCTTCCTGCATGATGCCCAGCACCTTGGCGCGGGCGGACATGTCGGTGTAACCAAGGAAGTCGATGGGCTGGACCAGCGTCTTCTTGAAATCGTCATAGACCGACAGATCCACATTGTGACGCTTCTTCAGGGCATCTGCACGGGCACGGCTCTTCTGCTCGGCCATGAGCTCGCGGAACTTCGCCTCATCGACCTTGACGCCCTGATCGGCGGCCATTTCGAGGGTGATCTCAATCGGGAAGCCGTAGGTGTCGTGCAGCTTGAACGCATCTTCGCCGGAAACGGCGTCGGATCCGGATTCCTTGGCCTTGGCCACAGCGAGGTCGAAAATCTCGGTGCCGGATTCCAGCGTGCGACGGAACGCGTCCTCTTCACCATATGCGGCTTCGGACACATCGTGGAAGGTGTCGTTGAGTTCCGGATAGCTCGGCTCCATAGCTGCCTTGGAGGTCGGCAGCAGGGTCGGCATGACCGGATCGGTCACGCCGAGCTCGCGCATGGCCTTGACTGTGCGGCGAAGCAGTCGGCGCAGCACGTAGCCGCGACCGTTGTTGGACGGACGTACGCCATCGGACATGATCATCAATGCGGAACGCACATGGTCAGCCACGATGCGGAAACGCACATCCATGGCTTCGTCATCGCCATACGTGCGGCCGGACAGCTTCTGGGCGGCTTCGATGACCGGGAAGACCTCGTCGGTCTCATAGATGTTCTGCTTACCCTGCATCAGATAGGCAAGACGCTCCAAGCCGGCACCGGTATCGATGTTCTTGTTCTCGAGCTCGCCAACGATGTGCAGGTCGGTCTTGGACTTGACGTTGTCGACCTCGTAGTTTTCGAACACGAGATCCCAGATTTCGATGTAACGGTTCTCATCGGCGATCGGGCCGCCTTCCACACCGTATTCAGGTCCGCGATCCACGTAGATCTCGGAGCACGGACCGCCAGGGCCAGGGCCGCCGGTGGTCCAGAAGTTGTCCTCCATGCCCATGATCTGGATGTGTTCGGGGTCAACGCCCTCGTTCTTCCACATTGAACGGGCTTCCTCGTCGTCGGTGAAGGTGGTCATCCACAGCTTCTCCGGATCGAAGCCGTAGCCGCCCTTGTCTTGCGGGGTGGTCAGCAGCTCATACGCATAGTGGATGGCTTCTTCCTTGAAGTAATCACCAAAGGAGAAATTGCCCAGCATCTGGAAGAACGTGCCGTGACGGGTGGTTTTGCCGACCTCGTCGATATCCAAGGTACGCACGCACTTCTGATTGGATGCCATGCGGCTCTTCGGCGGAGTCTGCTCGCCCATGAGGTACGGGATGAACGGGACCATGCCTGCGATGGTGAACAGGGTGGTCGGGTTTGGAGAGATCAGCGATGCCGAAGGCACGATAAGATGGCCGTGCTTTTCGAAATAATCAAGATAGCGCTTCGCGATTTCAGAAGTGCGCATATGAGATTAAGCTCCTTTTTTGCTGAAAGGCCTGGTGCCTTTCAAACGAATTCGTGATTGTTGTCCGAACGTACGTTACGGGAATAAGATCAGCTGATCTTATCCGCGTATTTGGTATTAAGTTCAGCCTCGCGGGCTCGACGCGTTTCGTTGAACTCATTGAACAGACCTTCAAGGGTGCGCACGGCGACATGATCTTGATCCGGCCCGAACAGAAATTGTCGAGCCGCATCAGGGGTGTTGGCCTTGACGTACGCCTGTGCTTTGGTCACTGCCACCGCACCGATGCCCACACCAATGGAGATCCAGAAGAGACGCTTGAACATCACTCCCCCTTGTTATTGCTGTTGACGTTCTTCTTGTTCATGAAGGACTGCGCGGTGGTTTTCAGGGCATATGCAGCGGAAGCAACCTTGATAACCGGCTTGCCCAAGAAGGATCCATACAGATCGGTCAGGGCGCTGACATTATTGGCGGTTGTGGAAGCCGCTGCGGAAATCTTGTTGACGTCTTCCAGCGACTTGTTGACCTGCTGCACCGTGGTCACACTCTCATCAAGCGCAGGAATCGCATGATCTCCCGTTTCTTTGACTGTCTCGGCGAGCTGGTCGAACAGTTTGCCGAGACGAATCAACGGGTAGATCATGAAACCGGCAAGAATCGCGAAAGCGATTGCCGCAATCAGACCGGCGATTTCTCCAACACCCATCTTGTACCTCTTTTCAGTCCCACGGTTGCCCGCGAACACAACACGCGCATAACAGTAGTAAAAAGCCCAGACCTAAGGCAAGTTTCGTCCGCCGGTCACTGGTTATACGATACGACGGTTACCGCTTCAGCGATAGGCTTACTGGTGTCGAAATCGAGCGTGGTGACCGATCCGTTCGCAGGGCGTTCGCTGAGGTCATAGCCTTCCGGCGCGAAACGGTGCATAAGGCTCAGCAGCGTGTTGCCGTGGGAAATCTGCAACACGTCATCACTGTCCCTCAGCGCAGGATTCGAAGCGATCAGCGCGAATCCCTCCTCGACTCTCGACCAATATTCCACGTCGGACTCGGCATCGTGGAATGGATCCGCTTCCTTAAGGAAGTCGCGGGTCGCACCAAGACCGAACTTTGCGACGATGTCGTTGTAGTTCTTCGCACCGTGCGGCCCTCCCGCGGCGGTCCACGCCACGCCCATATCCTGGCCTTCGAAATAGCCGTAGAACTGTTCGCGGAAATGCATGTCACTGACCAGTTGGGGGCGGGTGTGTCCTGCGGCCTCATTCACGTCGAGGATGCGCTGGGCTGTCATTTGCGCACGCGTGGTGTCGGAGCAATATGCCGCGGCGAAATCAAACTCCTTCAGTTTGTTTGCGGCTTTGTCTGCGTCGGCGATGCCGGATTCCGTCAATGGAGAATTAGACCAGCCCTGCAACCTGTTATATCGGTTGAAAAACGTCTGCCCGTGTCGGACAAGATGAAGATGAAGCAACATGGGTTCCATGCTACCCTCACGGTTTGAGCAAATCCGTGCTATACGATGTTGTTATGGGTCATTTTATTTCACGTTGGCTAATTCTTACCGTCGCGGCGGGCGTTATGGTTGCGGTTCTGCCCGGCATGCACGCCATTGGCGAGCCCCCTGTGCTTGGCATCGCGGCGTTCGCCTTGTTCATGGCGCTTATCAATGCTTCCATAAAGCCGATTATCCATGTCATAGCGTTGCCGTTCTCGATTATTTCGTTCGGACTGGTCGCACTGGTGATCAATTGGCTGTTCATGCAGCTTGCGTCATGGTTGGCGCTGTCGTTTTTCTCTGTGGGCGTCACTATTGACGGATTCGCATGGTCTGTGCTTGGCTCACTTGTTATGACGATTGTGAGCGGCATAGTAGGCGGCATCATCGGCGACTGAAGGCTTCCCGTTGCTTAAAAAGGCCGCACATGCGCTTGAGATAGCGAAGAGCCTCGCAATCCTGACGATTGCGAGGCTCTTGCTGTATGTCCTTATACTGTATGTTCTTACAGTATGTAGATCCAGATCAGCGGGCGTAGAATTCGACCACGTACTGGATGTTGACCTGCACCGGGATTTCCTCGGCTTCAGGCTTGCGAGTCAGGGTGGCCTTCAGGGAAGGCAGGTTGACGTCCAGATAGCCCGGAACCGGCGGCAGCACATCGCGGTGAGTGCCTTCGGCCGCAATCTGGAACGGAACCATGGTCTGGCTCTTGGCCTTGACCTGAATGGTCTGGCCAGGCTTGACGCGGTAGGACGGGCGGTCGACGATGTTGCCGTCAACGAGGATGTGGCGGTGAACCACGAACTGACGTGCCTGAGCGGTGGTGCGGGCGAAGCCTGCACGCAGAACCAGGGCGTCGAGACGGGTCTCGAGATCGATCAGCATGGCGTTACCGGTCTGGCCGGCGGTGTGGGTGCCCTTCTCGTAAGCGGCGCGAAGCTGCTTCTCAGAGATGCCATACTGAGCGCGAAGACGCTGCTTTTCGCGCAGACGCACTGCGTAATCGGACTCAGTGCGACGGCGGGTGCGGCCGTGCTCACCCGGAGCGTACGGACGCTTTTCGAAGATGCGCTGAGCCTTAGGGGTCAGAGCGATGCCGAGGGCGCGGGAAAGGCGCACCTGACGGCGAGAACGCTGAACGTTCGTCATTGGTTTAATCCTTTGTTTGTTCTGTCGTTGTCTGAACGGAGCGCACACCGGTTTCCGATATGCGCTGAGCCAGCCTCTCCAGTGCTTCTTCGTGCATGCGCACGAACGACTTGAACACGTGCCGTAAACAGCTCGTATCGGTCGCCGACCCACTGATGGGCTAAGACTCCAGACGGTATGCTCCCTTGCGGGCGCACACCAATCGTTAATAATACACATGAGGGCGGGACGAGCTCGTCGTTTCGCCCTCTTCGGCATGTCATGCCATCATGGCGCCGCTATGCTTCAGCCAGCACTCCCCTGTCCATGCGATAGATTCGATCCACATACGTCAAGGCATCCGGATCATGGGTGACCATCAACACTGCGGTGCCGTCGTGCGCCACTTCCTGCAGCAGCCGCATGACGATGGCAGTGCTTTCGGCATCCAGATCTCCGGTGGGTTCGTCCGCTATCAGAAGTTTCGGACCATTCATCAGAGCTCGCGCTATGCTGACGCGTCTCATTTCGCCGCCGGAAAGCTCTTTCGGGTAGCATTCCGCCAAATCGTCGACCTGCAGTCGGCGCAGCAATGCGTGCGCACGTTCCATGGCATGGTCCTGAACGGGATCGTTGTGTGTTTTCGATACCGGAGCCGCCGCGATGACGTCCGGAAGTCCGTCGTCAACCGTCTGTTCGGAAGATGCGTCGGATACGGTTTCTTCCACTGATTTCGCATCAGACGAATCCGCAGGTATCTCAACATCGCGCTGCGCCGTTTTGCCGTTGCACAGCACGGAAGGAAGAATCACATTGTCGAGTGCCGTGAGATTCGGCAGCAATGTCTGGCTTTGCGTGACGAATCCGACGATCCGATTGCGTACGACTGACATTTGTTTGTCGTTCAACCGCGTCACGTCATTGCCGTCCAAGTCGATAGAGCCCGATGTGGGTTTCAGCAGTCCGGTGATGAGATTCAACAATGTGCTTTTGCCATTGCCCGAACGGCCGACGATCGCCACGAACTCGCCTTGGCCCAGCCTGAAATCCACATGGTCCACGGCTGCGAACGGTTTGCCGCGACGGGTGAACTCGCGAGTGAGCTCTTGTACTTCGAGAACCGTGTTTTCCGCCATCATTCACCTTCTCTCAAAGTCAGATAGGTTTCGGGAGCGGAAAGTTTCACCGCCGTCGTCACGGAGGCGAGCAGTCCGGTAAGCACCGCGAACACGAAACTCACTGCGATCAATGCCAACACATTCCACATGTTGGTTTGCAGATACGGCAACTGCAGCTGCCGTCCGATAAGCGTGCTGAACGGGAAAATCGCCAGCGACGCGACCGCAATGCCTATCACACCGCCCAAAGCTCCGATCATGGCCGATTCCTTCACGATGATGCCGACCAAAGTGGAACGATTGGCACCAAGAATGCGATACGCGGCGAATTCACGTTTGCGTTCGTTCATGGCGGACGAGAACACAGCAAGCAGCACGATCAGCCCCATGACCCAGAACACCGCGACGAAAAGGGTCACGTAGCGAATGATCACGTTCAGATTGGATTTCGTTGTGGCTGTGATGCCCCCCGGATACACGTATCCGAGGCTTTTGATTCCTGTTGTTTTGGTGATGTTCGAAGCGACCTGCTGGGCGGAGTAACCGTCCTTGACCTTGATGAGCACGGCGGAAACGGCTTTGTCGGCATATTCTTCCGGAATGGCGGCATGCCCCACCTTGGCGGAATATCCGACCACGTCGGGAACGGTCTGCATGTTCACGAACACGGAATTGTCGAGCGACGTGCCGGTATTGGCGAGTTGCGCCGCCACGGGGAATTCGTGCCCATAGAGTTTGACCGTGTTGTTGCCCGACACGCTGATGCTGGCTCCTGCAACGATCTGGCCGCGCTGGAGCGTGCCGTCGAACTGCGATGCGATCCAAGGGGTGATCACGAAGTCGGTATCGGGGTTGAATCCGATGATCTGGACTTTCTCGTCGCAGCATGCGGCGGCCAACGATGAGATATATGTTTGTTCCGTGATTTCGTCGATGCCGTCGGCTTTTGCCACTTCGTCGGTGATCTCGTTGGTGAAGTAGAACGTGCTTGCCGATCCGTTGGTCAGCAACGCTTCGGCTTCGTTTTTGGTGTTTTGCGGCGTGACCATGAGATCGGCGCCCATACGTTCCTGCATGCTGTTCAAGCCGGCTTCAAGGTTCATGGACAGCAGTGAACCACCATAGAAGGCCACGGTAAGCATGGCGACAACGATGGTGAGCGCCGCGGTACGAAACGGTTTGCGTTTGAGATTGACCAGGGGCAACCCGCCAAGGGTGATGTGTTGCGTCATATTGGGTCAGGCGCGCTTCGCCGGCTTGAGATCGAGATATGCCGCGATTGCCGCAAGTACAGCCAGCAGCACGCCGAGCACGATCAGCGTCGGCAAGGTGACCATATGGCAGCGCATCATGGCACCCTTGCACACGCCGATGAGCACGGTCGGCACGGCGATGGTCAGCACGCCGAGCACCGCATTGGCGAGGTCAAGACCGGCGCGGGTCTGATCGGATACGAACAGGCCGACAATGCCAAGCGCCACGATCACGATGCCGATGCCGAGCGCGGCCTGAGCCGTGTAATGACATGCCATCGGCGTTTCTTTGACCGCGCATACGTGAGCGAAGGTCTGCGGCGCGATGGCGATCAAGATGCCGAGCACGATCTGCGAAATGCCTGCGTACAGTTTCTTATTCATAGCTTCCTCTCAAAAAAAGACAAACACCGCCGATTATTGCAGGGTCTCTTTGAAAAAGAAAGTCTTGTTTTTTCCTCCTTTTCGTGCTACAGAGGAGATTTCATCCGTTCTTCATCTCCGTCATAGCATTTCAATGGGTGCCATACGCAACAGCAGACGCTTGACCTCACCATTGCCAAAATCAACGGTAATGACCGAATTCATGCCCTTGTCCTGCGTTTCAATGACCGTACCCAACCCGAAATGATCATGCGTAAGCTTGTCGCCGACATGCACGTCTGCAATGTTCAGATCATTATGGCTACCGGCCGGGCTTGCGGATGAGGATTTGGTTAAATCCACAGGCTTGTTTTTCGGCTTGACACGTCGCGTGGTGACCTTGCCCGATTTCCCTCCTGACTTGCCGGAGCCATACGAACCATACGAGCCATATGAGGAACCGGTTCCCGATCCTCCGCACGAGCGCCGAGATGTGGAACCATACGAGGATGATGAGCCCTGCGTAGCCGGGCCGCCGTACTGCGAGCGCCCTGCCCCATATGAAGACGATCCGTATGAGGAACGAGACCACCGCGAGCCGGAACCGTATGAGGAACCATAATCCGACTTTCCATACGAGGAACCGCCGAATGACATCGATCCGAAATCGTCATCATCGTCCCAGCCGCCGAACTCGTCGTCGTCATCCTGCCAGCTGGCACGCATGCGTTCGACGCCGGCTTCGCGTCTTTTCCAATCAATCAGTTCGTCTGGAATCTCATCGAGGAACTGACTGGGCATCATGTCGCTGGCTTGCCCCCATTGCGCGCGTACGGCCGCGCGTGTCACATACAGGCGTCGCTTCGCGCGAGTGATGCCCACGTAGGCGAGACGGCGCTCCTCTGCCAGTTCGCTGGTGTCTTCCATGGCACGCTGGTGTGGGAATGTGCCTTGCTCCATGCCGGTCAGGAACACATACGGGTATTCCAGACCCTTTGCGGTATGCAGGGTCATCATCGTCACCTTGCCGGAATCTTCGTTCTCCCCTGGCAATTGGTCGGAATCGGCCACCAACGCGGTGGTTTCCAAAAATCCCGCCAATGTGGCGTCTGGCGTGTTCTGCTCGAATTCCGCCGCCACTGATTGCAGCTGGGAAAGATTATCGACGCGGGAAGCGTCCTGCGGATCCTCGGAGCGCTGCAGCTCTTCCAAAATCCCACTCTTGGCAAGCACTTCGGCAACCACTTCGGATGGCTTCGTGTCATGGTCCTTCGCAAAAGCCGCAAGCTCATGCATCATGTCTCGGAACGCACTCAACGGTTTCGTCGTGCGCGTGGACATGCCTTCGATCTGTTCCATATGTTCAATCGCTTCGAAAAAAGTGGTGCCATGGGCATCAGCATACGAGGCAACGAGTCCTTCCGCACGAACGCCCAGTCCGCGCTTCGGCACATTGAGGATACGTCGAACGTTCACATTGTCCGCAGGATTCACGATGGCCTGCAAATACGCGAGCGCATCCTTGATTTCCCTGCGTTCGTAGAATTTGGTGCCGCCGACGAGCTGATACGGCAGGTTGGCATTGATCATGGCCTCTTCGAGCGAGCGTGATTGCGCGTTGGCTCGATACATGATGGCGATGTCGCGATACGCCACGCCTTCCTCGTTGTGGATTCGTGCGATTTCGTTGGCGATCCATCCGGCTTCCTGTTGCGCGTTGTCGGCCGCGTATCCGACGATTTTGTCGCCTTCGCCAAGTGCCGTCCACAGTTTTTTCGGCTTACGATTTTCATTTCTTGCGATCACCGCATTGGCTGCGTCGAGAATGGTCTGCGTCGAACGATAATTCTGTTCGAGCATGATGGTTTTCGCGTTAGGGAAATCCTGCTCGAAATCCTGAATATTACGAATATCCGCGCCTCGGAACGCATAAATCGACTGGTCGGAATCGCCCACCACCGTAATCCAAGACGGTCCGACACGGCCTGCTCCTCGCATATGTGGATCGGGCTGTTCTCCCGAATCAATGCCGGAAAGCTCACGTACGAGCACATATTGCGCATGGTTGGTGTCCTGATACTCGTCCACGAAAATATAACGGAACTTATGCCGGTAATATTCGCTCACCTGTGGGCAACGCTGGAACAATTCGACGGTGCGCATGATCAGATCGTCAAAATCCACGGCATTCGCCATGGCCAGACGGTACTGGTACTCCGCATACATCACGGCGACCAGCTCGTCGACGTCGCCGGCCGAAACCTGATATCCGCGCTGGCCTGGCTTGTAGTCGCAGTTCACGCTTTTCAGCTGGTCCTGCCATGAAATCAACGAATTCTTGCAATCCGAGATCTTGCCCAATAGCATGCGCGGCGTATACCGCTTCGTATCGATGTTCAAATCGCCGCTGATGAGCTTGACCAAGCGTTCGCAATCAGCCGTGTCATAAATGGAAAATCCTGAGGTAAGACCGATTTCCTTGCCGTCACGTCGGAGGATGCGCACGCACGCGGAATGGAAAGTGGAGATCCACATGTGTTCGGCTTCAGGCCCTACGAGGGACGCAAGGCGTTCGCGCATTTCGGCCGCGGCCTTGTTCGTAAAGGTGATGGCGAGAATGCTGCTCGCCCAAAAACCATGTGCCAGCAGCCATGCGATGCGTCTGGTGAGCACGCGGGTCTTACCGGATCCGGCACCAGCTCCGATGAGCAGGGCTTGTCCGTAGTACTTCACCGCTTCCATTTGCTGCGGATTGAGGTCCTTGATCAGACTTTGCGGATCGCACAGGACTGGTCCCATATTCTGCTCCACCGGTTCCTCTTTCCATGAAGATTCGAAGTCGATTACTGCGAAATTCATATCTATCACACATGCAGGTCAGCGCAACACTCGCATGGTCAATTGACGCGCGTATGCTGAACGTTTATATGCGGTTCACCGTATGTCAACATCAACGCCGCCTTATGCGGCCAACAATCTAAGGGGATTCATGAAGGAGCTCGAAGAGCGCATTCGCCTGCAGGGTACCGTCAAGCCAGGTAATGTGCTGAAAGTGGATGCTTTCCTCAACCACCAGTGCGATGTCGAATTGTTCGACCACATGGGTGCCGCTTGGGCGGAACATTTTGCCGGTAAAACCATCAACAAGATCCTGACCATTGAAGCTTCCGGCATTGGTATCGCCTGTGTTGCCGCGCGTCATTTCGGCAATGCGCCTGTGGTGTTCGCCAAGAAGGCGCAGTCCATCAATCTCGATGGCGACCAGTACACCACCACCGTCTACTCCTTCACCAAGCAGAAGGAATTCCCCGTCATCGTGTCCAAGAGGTATCTCAACGAGGGCGACCATGTGCTGTTGCTTGATGACTTCCTGGCCAACGGCAAGGCTCTGAAGGGCCTGATCAATCTGTGCCATGATGCCGGAGCGACGGTCGAGGGCATCGGCATCGCGGTGGAGAAGGGTTTCCAGGGCGGCGGCGATGAGCTGCGCGCAGCGGGATACGACGTTGATTCCCTGGCAATCGTGGAGTCGATGGATCCGGAAACCGGTACCATCGAATTCCGCTCCTGATCGTCGCATCTCACGGGCGCGCATCAGAAACCATTACAACCTGTTACTCATCGCAGCATGAATGAGAGAGGATTCATTGTGAGAGAAGAGAAGAAGAAAGACAACACGAACGAGAAGAAGGGCGTTTCCTTTGAAGCGCTTAGCAGCTTGGACGCGCCTGTTTCGTTCTGGAAGGGCATCCCGTTCGGCCTGCAGCATGTCATGGCGATGTTCGTGGCCAATCTGGCTCCGATTTTCTTGGTGGCTTCCGCCGCCAACATGAGTGCCGAGCAGTCTGCCACGATTATTCAGGCCGGTCTGCTGGTGGCAGGTCTGGGCACCTGCCTTCAGCTGTATGGCGTGTGGCTGATCGGCTCCCGCCTGCCGATGGTCACTGGCATTTCCTTCACCTATGTGGCTGCTGCCATGTCGATCGCCCAGAACCAAGGCTACGGCGCGGTCGCCGGCGCGGTTGTGCTTGGTGGCCTGTTGGAGGTTGTGCTTGGTTTGACGGCCAAGTATTGGCGTCGCTTCGTGCCGCCGATCGTATCCGCGATTGTGGTTACGTCGATTGGTTTCTCACTGCTTTCCGTTGGTGCCACCAGTTTCGGCGGCGGTTCCGGCGCTGAGGATTTCGGAAGCTGGCAGAATCTCACGCTCGGTCTGATTTCGCTGGTCGCCTGCTTGGCGTTCCAGCTGCTGATGAAGGGTACTGCCAAGCAGCTTTCCGTGCTGTTCGGCTTGGTTGTCGGCTATGTTGTCGCGATTTTCATGGGCAAGGTCGATTTCTCTGGTTTCGCGAATCTGCAGGTTGTGTCCGTGCCGCATTTCATGCCGTTCCAGCTTGAATTCGATCCGGGCGCGATCATCTCCTTCGCCCTGCTGTATGTCGTGTCTTCCGTTGAGGTGCTGGGTGATACCGCTGCGCTCACCAAGGTTGGTCTCGACCGTCAGCCTACCGATAAGGAGACTGCGGGCGCCATTGCAGGCGACGGTCTCATCTCCTCCGTCTCCGGCCTGTTCGGCTGCTTGCCGTTGACGTCGTTCGCACAGAATATCGGCTTGGTCGCCATGACCAAGGTCGTCAACCGTAAGGTGATTCTTTCCGGTGGTCTGATTCTGGTGATAGCCAGCTTCGTGCCTGCCGTGGCGGAAGTGTTCAATTCCCTGCCGCAGGCCGTGCTTGGTGGCTGCACCATCATGATGTTCGGTAACATCATCCTGTCTGGCTTCCAGATGATTTCCGAGGCCGGCTATACGCAGCGCAACATCACCATTGCGGCGTTGAGTCTCACCATCGGTATCGGTTTCACGCAGGTCGGCGACATTTTCGTCAACTTCCCGCCGCTGTTCCAGTCCATCTTCGCATCCAATTGCATCGCCGTGGCGTTCGTTGTGGCCGTGCTGTTGAATGCTCTGCTGCCGAGTGAAGAGCATTTTCTGTCGGCTCCGCAGCATCAGGAAGACTGAGTCCGTTCAGATCCTAAAAGGTTATGAGGAATCCCCCTGCTCAAACGAGTCAGGGGGATTCCTCATATTCATCGCAAAACTGCTTTGCCGCGATTCGCAAGAAGGATGTTTCAGTGCCCTTGCTTGATCCAGTTCGCAATTGCATCCTTGACAGCCTGGGCGTACAGCGTATTGGACATGCCAGGGTGAATACCATCTCCGGCAAGCTCATCAGGATGCGCCGAAATCGTAGCGTCCCAGTCAACGAGAACAACGTTGTCGGAATGGGCAGCCGCGAAGTTGCTCAACGCGTCGTTCGTTCCGGGGACCCAAGACACGGGGGCATGCGCATTAATCAGCACAAGCACATGATCCGGTCCAATGTCGTTCAGTATGTCATTGAGTTGGCCATCGGTCACCGCTGAATTCGTAGCCAAGCCGACCAGCACCCATTGGCGCAATCCTTCCGGCTGGCTTTTGGCTTGGTCTATAAGTCCCAATGCCTTGGTCATCGAACGTGAGGTTTCCGCATCAACAGTGATTCCGGGAAAAACGGATTGCAAACCTTTACTGGAGGCAAGCATCACCGAGTCACCGAATGCGACCATCTGCTGCCCGTCAGGCATGGTGTATGCGGGTTTCTTGGGCGCTGGCGGATGCTTCCTATCGAAGTCGAGGTGCATGCCCTGCTGCTCTTTCAGCATTTTCGCATTCTCTTCCAACGCGCGTTCCACACTGGTCTGCTTTGGTGCGTTGGCTACCGCGTATCCGGACATCAAGCATGTACTCAATACCACGGCGATCGTAATCCAGCATCTGGTTACATCCCACATTCCGTTTTCTGGCAGCGGGCGAATCATGGCGATAAATCCGCCACGGGCGACGGGCTGTTCTACCAACTTCCACGACATGGCGGTACAACATGCGGTAAGAGCGAGTGTGATTAGCAGCATCCATCCCAGATGCCGAGCACCCCACTGGGGGAACATCGCCTTGGTGAACAACCATAAAGGCCAATGCCACAGGTAAATGCCGTATGAATATCGGCCGGCCACATCAAATGGTTTGAACACCAGCAGATCCTGCATCCAAGATCCGAAAGGAATGGAACCGGCGACCAGAACCACTGAAAGTAGCGAAGCCGCGAAAATCCCTCCATAGAAGGCAGCAGGACCCTGCTCAACGTGCTGCATCATCCATAACAGAATCAGTAATGCCACAAAAGCCGCCGCAGGGCCGATCTTGCTCCAGACCAGACGAGCGCGTTCCATGATCGCCGTTTCTTCCGGACGACCGTTGCCACGCCGTATGATCATCAGCAGCCATGCCAGCATGGCACCTAGCCAAAGTCCCATGGCATGTGTGTCCGAACCGAAATACACTCTGGTTGGATCGGTTCCCGGGTGATACTGCAATCCCATGGAAAGCGCACTGCACACGGCAAGTCCGGCAAGTACCGCCACCGGCACCCAACGTACCAGAATTTTTCGAAGCAGGTAGATCAGCAAAGGAGCCAACAGATAGAACTGCATCAGCACCGACATGAACCACAGATGACGGAACATGTCTGGATTCATCTGCGAGAAATAGCTGGCGCCACTGCCGATGGCATACCAGTTGTAACAACCCAGCATAGCCGTCACTATCTGGTTGTTAATGTCCACCAACATGTCTTGGTTGATGAACCATGCCAACGATACGGTGACGGGAATCATCAGAATCAACGCCGGGTATATTCTGCGCAGACGCTTGAGGTAATATTCCTTGAAACCTATTCCCTTGCCGGAATCAATATGATTCAGCAACGACGAGAAAATCAGAAAACCTGAAATGGTGAAGAATATGTCAACACCTAGGAATCCGCCCCGCAGAGTGCCCTGGTCGCAGTGATACAACACTATCGCGATCAAGGCGATGCCCTTGAGGCCATTCAGACCGACAAAACGACGTCTTACCACAACAATCAACCGCTTCTCTCAACATGCGACGTATGCGCGTTAGGCACAACGTTTCGTATCGTACTACCAGCCCCTCCCCCATTATGCGGACCATGAACAGATATGGAAAGTCATTGTCTGGGACGATTGGAAACGTTCGGCGATCGAAACCTTAAAAGCGGTGAAACATAAGGATTATTCGAAAAAGAAAGGACCGTACGTCCCATTGGCATTGGATTTGATTCCAATGGAACGTACGGTCCTCTTCATACGGTCCCGTCAATCATTTGACTGCGGGATCTCCTCGCTCACTTGGAGAAGACGTTGCCGTAAGTGTCTTCGCCTGCTTCTGCGATTGCCGCGGACTTGCGGGCGATTGCCAGCTCCTCGTTGGTCGGAATGACGCAGATGGTGATCTTGGAATCCGGGGTGGAGATGATGCGCGGTTCCTTGGAACGGGTGGCGTTCTTCTCTTCGTCCAGCTTGACGCCGAACGGGGCGAGCTTGTCGCACACCATCTTGCGGACCACGTCATCGTTCTCGCCGACGCCTGCGGTGAAGGTGATCACGTCTACGCCGCCCATCTGAGCGGTGTAGTTGCCGATGTAGCCGACGATGCGGTGCACGTAGACATCGAGAGCCAGCTTGGCGTCCTCGTTGCCTTCGGCGACCAGACGGTGAACCTCACGGAGGTCGC
Source organism: Bifidobacterium pseudocatenulatum DSM 20438 = JCM 1200 = LMG 10505 (assembly GCF_001025215.1). NCBI lineage: Bacteria > Bacillati > Actinomycetota > Actinomycetes > Bifidobacteriales > Bifidobacteriaceae > Bifidobacterium > Bifidobacterium pseudocatenulatum. Next base: position 970,426 of record NZ_AP012330.1, on the reverse strand, counting down.
CGAAGCCGGTCATGCCCATCATGCCGGAACGCTTGTTGAACAGAGCGTCGAGCTCGTCCACGTTCATGTGGGCGTTGCGGATCAGGTGGAAGACGACGGCCGGATCGATATCGCCGGTACGGCCACCCATCATGAGGCCTTCGAGCGGGGTCAGGCCCATGGAGGTCTCGACCGGCTTGCCGGAAACTTCGGCGGAGGCGGAAGCGCCGTTGCCGATATGCAGCACGATCTGCTTGAGGCCTTCAGCCGGCTTACCGATGACGCTCGGCACCACGGAGGAGATGAACTCGTGGGAGGTGCCGTGGGCGCCGTAACGGCGGATGTGGTACTGGTCGGCGATTTCCTTGTTCAGCGCGTAGGTGCTTGCGGCCTTCGGCAGCTGGAAGAAGAAGGAGGAATCGAACACGAAGATCTGCGGGACGTCCGGCAGGAGCGCGCGCATGACTTCAGCACCCTTGGCTTCCGGACCGTTGTGCAGCGGCGCGAGCACGGCGAGGTCCTTGACCTGGTTGATGGTCTTGTCGGTGACCAGAGCCGGGTTCGGGAAGATGGAACCACCCTGCACCACGCGGTGACCAACAGCCACGATGCCGGCCTCGTCCAGCTTCGGGCCGAACTCGTTGAAGAAGCCGAGCACGCGCTTCAGACCCTGCTCGTGATCGTGGATCGGCTCTTCCAACTCATGCTTCTCGCCGTTGAACTCGTGCTTGTAGTGGCCGTCAACCGGCTCGCCGATCTTCTCGACCAGGCCGGAAGCAATACCTTCACCGGTTTCAAGATCAACCAGCTGATACTTGATAGAGCTGGAACCGGAATTGATGACAAGGACGGTTTTCGCCATTGTGGGCATCCTCCATGTGTTAATCGATGTGCCGCTTGCGCGACTTTCCAAACTTTAGATTACTCTTTGCTTGCTACAAAATAGCGTTTTACTGGGCTTCGATGGCGGTCAGGGCAACCGTGTTGATGATGTCCTGCACGGTTGCGCCTCGGCTCAGGTCGTTGACCGGTCGGTTCAGGCCCTGCAGCACCGGACCGACGGCCACCGCGCCGGAGGAACGCTGGACGGCCTTGTACCCGATGTTGCCCGCGCACAGATCCGGGAACACGAACACATTGACATGGCCAGCCACATCGTTGCCCTTGGCCTTGGTGGCTGCAACGGTCGGCGACCAAGCCGCGTCGAACTGGATGGAACCGACGACCGCGAGGTCCGGAGCCTTCTCCTTCACGAGTGCGGTTGCTTCCTCCACGAGATCGACGTCCGGTCCCTTGCCGGATCCCAGCGTGGAATACGACAGCATGCCGACCTTCGGATCGAGGCCGAACGCCTTTGCCGTTTCGGCGGACTGGATGGCGATTTCCGCAAGCTGCTCAGCGGACGGGTTCAGGTTGATGGCGCAATCGGAGAACACTGCGACATGGTCCTTGAAGCACATGAGAAACGCACCGGACACGAGGGAAGTTCCCGGCTTGGTCTTAATGACCTGCAGGGCCGGACGTACGGTGTTGGCCGTGGAGTTGATGGATCCGGAAACCAGACCGTCAGCCTTGCCGAGCACCACAAGCATGGTGCCGAAGTAGCTGTCGTCGGCGAGCTGCTTGCGAGCCTGTTCCTCGGTCATGCCCTTCTTGGCGCGCAGTTCGCACAGCTTGGCGACCATCGGAGCGAGCACTTCCTCGTCGTCCTTGGCCTGGAACTGCGCCTTTTCAAGGGATTTGAGACCAAGCTCCTCGCCGCGGGCGAGAATGCCTTCCCTGTCTCCGACGATGATCAGATCGACGATATCACGCTCAAGCAGATAGTCGGCCGCCTTGATGATGCGGTCTTCGGATCCTTCCGGAAGCACGATGGTTTTCTTGTCCGCCTTGGCCTTGCCCAGCAGACTGTACTGGAATGCGTATGGCGTGGTCGGCGCCTCGAATGGAGCCTCGACAGCGGCGATAAGCTCTTCGGCGTTGACATTCGCCTCGAATGCCTCCGTGGCTTTGGTCACGGCGTCTTCCTCGTCAAAATCAACGGCGGGTAACGTCCACACCGGCACCTCGTAAGCTGCGAACTCCTCCTTGAGGGGTTCCACCTGTTCGTCTTTGCATCCGGTGATGAACACGCCGGCGACCTTGCTGCCTGCATTCTCGATGATGGTCTTCGACGCCTCGACAGTGCCCAGGACCTGTTCTGGAGTGCGGTTGATGGTGCATACGGCAAGAAGCACGACGGACTTGAGATCAGCGGCTACGTCAGCATTGAACGCAAAGATGGACGGGTCGTTGATGGCGGATTTGTCCGTTCCGACAACAACCACGGCTTCGGGCTGGGCGGTTTCGATGGCTTCCGTGTAGGCGGCCACGATATCGGCCCGGGAGCCTTCCTTGTCGGTGCGTGCACGCTTCGGGCAAACACCGACGGATTGTTCACGGCTCAGCCCCGAGTTGCTTGCTTCAAGAAGAACGTCGGTGAAGGTTTCCTTGCGACAAACCGCCGGACGGAACACGGCCGTCTTCTTGGCAGCTGCGAATGCCTTGGTGACGCCAAGGGCCACGACGTTGCGGCCGTTTGCTGCTTCAGGGCTGATAATGGTGACGCTGGTTAGACTCACGATGTCTGCTCCTATTCGTTGTTTTTAAGGTGTGTGACTGCGCTGTTTCGCACCATGTGCCATTGTAATGCGTGAACGGTAACAGACACGCATCTCATGAAACGGTGTTGCGAACAGACGGTGAAGAGTAAACAGAAAACCCCAGAGGACGAATCCTCTGGGGTTTTCTTCAAGCGATCAGCCTATAGAGGCTAGACTCACTCGTTATCGCCAGCGGTTGCGGCGGTAGCGGAGACAGCACCCTGCTTGGTGGTGTTGACGCCGGAGTAGACCCAATCGGTGTAATCCGGGTGATCGTAGCCGTTGTCGACTGCGAACTGGAAGGCTTCCTGACGGAAGGCTTCGAGTTCGTTGATCTTGTCGGCGTACTTGTCAGCATCAATCATGCGCAGAGCTTCGGCAACGAGCTCGTAGCGGTCGATGTTGTTCACGCGAACCATGTCGTACGGGGTGGTGGTGGAGCCCTGCTCCTCGTAGCCGTGGACGTTGAAGTTGTCGTGGTTCGGGCGATCGTAGATCAGACCACGCACGTCGCGAGCGTAGGAGTGGTAAGCGAACAGGACCGGCTTGTCTTCGGTGAACAGGTCAGCGAAGTCAGCGTCGGAGATAGCCTGATCGTTCTCCTTGGTGGACTGCAGCTTGACCAGATCCACAACGTTGACGACCTTGAACTTGATGCCGAGCTCGTTGAGCTTGTCGGCAGCAGCCATGATCTCCTGAGCCGGAACGTCGCCAGCGGAGGCGAGCACGATCTGGGCTTCGCCGTTGGACTTGGCGGTGGAAGCCCACTCCCACTCGGCAGCGCCCTTCTCGAGCTCAGCGCGAGCTTCGTCCAGGGTCAGCCAGGTAGCGGCCGGCTGCTTACCAGCAATGATCGCGTTGATCATGTTGGTGGACTTGTAGCACTTCTCAGCCACAGCGAGCAGCATGTTGGAATCCACCGGGAAGTAGATGCCGATCACGTGATCGTTGTTGAAGCACTTGTTCAGCAGGACGGAGGTGACACCCGGATCCTGGTGGGAGAAGCCGTTGTGATCCTGACGCCACACGTGGGAGGAGACGAGCAGGTTCATGGAGGAGATCGGCTTGCGCCACGGGATCTCGCGGACGGTAGCCTCGAGCCACTTGGCGTGCTGGTTCAGCATGGAGTCGATCACGTGCACGAAGGACTCGTAGGAGCTCCAGATGCCGTGACGACCGGTGAGCAGGTAGGCCTCGAGGAAGCCTTCCATCTGGTGCTCGGAGAGCTGCTCAGTGACCTGGCCGGTGACAGCCATGTGCTCGTCAACCTGGGAGGACAGGTAGCCGGCGTCCCACTGCTTGTTGGTGACGTCGTAAGCGGCCTGCAGACGGTTGGAAGCGGTCTCGTCCGGTCCGAAGATGCGGAAGGAGTCCGGGTTGTTCTTGATGATGTCGCGAGTGTAGACGCCCAGACGACGGGTGGCTTCGAGCTGGCCCCAGCCGTGGCCGTACTCGGCGACTTCCTTGACCTCGTAGTCTTCGAGGGCCGGCAGGTTCAGCTCTTCGCGGATCACACCACCGTTGGCATTCGGGTTGGCACCGATGCGCAGTTCGCCGGTCGGCATGAAGGCGGTGACTTCCGGCTTCACGGCACCGTTCTCGTCGAACAGTTCTTCCGGCTTGTAGGACTCGAGCCAGTTCTTGAGGACTTCGAAGTGAGCCTCGGTATCGCGGGCGGAAGCCAGCGGGACCTGGTGGGAACGCCAGGAGCCTTCGGTCTTCTTGCCGTCGATGAACTTCGGGCAGGTCCAGCCCTTCGGGGTGCGGAAGATGATCATCGGGTAGAACGGACGAGTCATGTCGTCGGTCTGGGCTGCGGCCTTGATGTCGCAGATCTCGTCGAAGACGGTCTCGAACAGCTCGGCGAAACGACGGTGGATCGACAGGTGATCCTCGTTGTCGAAGCCAGCGACGAACTCGTACGGCTCATAGCCCATGCCGTGGAAGAACTCGTGGAGCTCTTCGTCGGAGATGCGGGACAGGATGGTCGGGTTGGCGATCTTGTAGCCGTTGAGGTGCAGGATCGGCAGCACGATACCATCGGTGCGCGGGTTGACGAGCTTGTTGGACTGCCAGCCGGTGGCCAGCGGGCCGGTCTCAGCTTCGCCGTCGCCGACGATGGCCGGAACGAACAGGCTCGGGTTGTTCATCACAGCACCGTAGGCGTGAGACAGGGCGTAACCCAGCTCGCCACCTTCGTGGATGGAGCCCGGAGTCTCCGGAGCGTAGTGGGACGGAATGCCGCCCGGGTAGGAGAACTGGCGGAAGAACTTCTGCAGACCAGCTTCGTCCTTGGTGATCTTCGGGAAGGTCTCAGTGTAGGTGCCGTCCAGGTAGGACTGAGCGGTACCAGCCGGGCCGCCGTGGCCCGGGCCCATGATGATCACAGTGTTCTGCTGGTGATCAGCGATGAGACGGTTGATGTGGCCGATGAGGAAGTTCAGGCCCGGGGTGGTGCCCCAGTGACCGACCAGACGGTGCTTGACGTCTTCGCGGGTGAAAGGCTCCTTCATCAGCGGGTTGCTACGCAGATAGATCTGGCCGATGGAGAGGTAGTTGGCTGCACGCCAGTACTTATCCACGCCTTCGATAGCTTCCTCGGAAACCGGAGCGTTCAGCTTCTTCCAAGGGGTGCCAATAACAGGACTCGTCATGTGTACTCCTGTACTCCTGCACTGTGTTGTGCGATTGTTTATTTTCATTCGGTCCTGAATCTCGCAAAACCTTGCGGTTCCGCGGAACGATTCATTCCCAATCACTTGAGCATATTACGAGCGAGGTGCGACTTTTTGCTGTTTTTTTGCGACTGTGTGCGCAAGTGTGTCGTTTCTGTTAGAAAATGAGAGCTTTTATCGGGAGATTTGTGAATACTTCACATGCTATCAAAAAGATTGATAAACGGCTCAATATCAACGATATCAAGCCATCCTCACACCTTTTTCACGTTCGTTTTGCAATACTTGCATGCGGCGTGTTGAACCATGCGTAGTAAGCAATTGTGAGGTTTGTTCACTTTCTGTTCACAGCGTTTCCAATGTCTGCTCGCGTCGCCACAATAGAACAGTTAGTATTGTTGCTTCTTCATACCTCATATCAAAAGGGAGAGTGTTATGGCTGCAGGTCCTGTGCTCGTTGTTGATTTCGGAGCCCAGTACGCCCAGCTGATCGCACGTCGCGTGCGTGAAGCCAATGTTTATTCGGAGCTTGTGCCGCATTCCATGCCGGTCGACGAGATGCTGGCCAAGGATCCGCAGGCCATCATCCTTTCCGGTGGTCCGGCTTCGGTGTTCGAACCGGGCGCGCCGCGTGTGGACAAGAAACTGTTCGAGGCCGGCGTTCCCGTACTGGGCATCTGCTACGGCTTCCAGGCCATGGCCTATGCCTTGGGCGCGAATGTCGACAAGGCCGCCCTTGGCGAATATGGCAAGACCGAGACCTTCATCGACAAGTCGGAAGGTCTGCTCGACGGCTCCCCCGCCGATCAGAACACGTGGATGAGCCATGGCGTGGCCGTCAAGACCGCGCCGGAGGGCTTTGAAGTGCTGGCGCATACCGAGGGCGCGCCCGTTGCCGCCATGCAGGACGAATCCCGCAAACTGTACGGCGTGCAGTGGCATCCTGAAGTCAAGCACACCCCGATGGGCCAGCAGCTCATCGAGACCTTCCTGCACAAGTGCGCAGGGCTCGGCAACAACTGGGATGCCTCCAGCATCATCGAGGATCAGGTCGCGAAGATCCGCGAGAAGGTCGGCGACGCACAGGTGATCTGCGGCCTGTCCGGCGGCGTTGATTCCGCAGTCGCGGCGGCTCTCGTGCACAAGGCCATCGGCGATCAGCTCACCTGCGTGTTCGTGGACCACGGTCTGCTGCGCAAGGGCGAGGCCGAGCAGGTCAAGCATGATTTCGTCGAGGCGACCGGCATCAAGCTCATCGCCGTGGACGCCTCCGAAGACTTCCTCACCGCCCTGAAGGGTGTGAGCGAGCCGGAGAAGAAGCGCAAGATCATCGGCGAAAAGTTCATTCGCACGTTCGAGAAGGCTCAGCGCCAGGTCATCGAAGAGGCGGGTGCTTCCGGCAAGGAAGTCAAGTTCCTTGTTCAGGGCACCCTCTACCCGGATGTTGTGGAATCCGGCGGTGGCGACGGCGCAGCCAACATCAAGTCGCACCACAATGTGGGTGGCCTGCCGGACGACATCAAGTTCCAGCTCGTCGAGCCACTGCGTACCTTGTTCAAGGATGAGGTTCGTGCCATCGGTACCGAGCTTGGATTGCCGGACGAAATCGTCTGGCGTCAGCCGTTCCCTGGCCCGGGCCTCGGCATCCGCATCATCGGCGAGATCACCAAGGAGCGTCTGGATCTGCTTCGCGAGGCCGACGCCATCGCTCGCGAGGAGCTTTCCAAGGCCGGTCTTGACCGCGATATCTGGCAGTGCCCGGTCGTGCTCCTTGCCGATGTGCATTCCGTGGGTGTGCAGGGCGACGAGCGTACCTACGGTTCGCCAATCGTGCTTCGTCCGGTTTCCTCCGAAGACGCCATGACCGCAGACTGGTCTCGCATTCCGTACGATGTGCTTGCCACGATTTCGACGCGTATCACCAATGAATGCCGTCAGATCAACCGTGTGGTGCTCGACTGCACCTCCAAGCCGCCGGCAACCATCGAGTGGGAATAACTGACAAAACCAGCAAAGCCTTGAAAACACTGGGGTCTTAAAGCGGAAACGGGGCATTTGATAGCAAATTGATAGCAGATACCAAAACCGGATTTACTTTGTTCACTCCCGTATAACGGGTGGTTTGCGGGTAAATCCTCCATATCCTAAGAAAAAGGTCTTGCTGACTTTCACCAGTCGGCAAGACCTTTTTTGTTATTTGTCTTTTCTCTGTTTCTTCAATCCTTTTATCAGAGCATCGCTTAATTCCTTCGAGGGGACTTTGGCCCACCGCTGGGTGGTGTCGTACTTCGGGTAGTTGTAGCGCCAGCGGTCATAGTCCTCCTTGGTGATCTCCCCGGCCTCCAGCTTCGCCGCCTGTTCCCGCCACGCAATCAAGATTTTGTTCAGCTCACTGGCTTGACGGCCTCCCTGAAAAATATCTGCTTGCAGGCAGGCACGTCCATCCGCCTCTACCACTTTCAGACTGTAAACATCCTCCAAGGCGAACAGCGTATGGGCCAAACCTATGTAGTTGTCTATGTCCGGGACGCTCAACGCCTGGGGCGATACATCTAATGTATGCGCCAGGGCAGCGGTCAAGTCGGCCTTCGGCGTCCGGGTGCCTGTTTCGTACTGTGCCAGACGAACATCGGCGGAACGCTCTGGAAAGCCCACCGCCATACCAAGATACTTCTGTGTCATACCCCGGAGGGTGCGGAAAAAATGGATGCGCTCTCCTATTGCCATAAATGCCAACTCCTATCTGGTGGTTTCTGTCGAAAGTAGTATAACATATTCGCTTAGTAACAGTCAAGAGTATCTTAAACAAAAAAGTTAAAAATTATTCCGCAAGCCACTTGACAAAGCAAATTTGCTTAGTTATAATAGATTAAGCATAAAGGCTTAGTTTTCGAGCCATGAAAGGAGGTGAGCTCACAATGGCAAGCACCATGTTCATGCGGGTGGACGAGGTAGCGGAGGAATTAGGGGTTTCTGTCCCCTATGCCTATAAGCTGATTCGTTCCATGAATGCGGAGTTGAAAAAGACGGGCTGTATTACCATTTCAGGCCGGATCGACCGCAAATTCTTCCACGAAAAATTTTATGGCACAAGGGGTCAGAGTGAAAGGAGTGATTAACCTATGGCGGCGTTTAAGAACAAGGCCAACGGCACTTGGTACGTCCAGTTCCGCTATACGGACTGGAAGGGAGAGCGCCAACAGAAGTTGAAGCGTGGCTTTGCCACCAAAAAGGAGGCCCAGACGTGGGAGCGGGAGTTCCTGATGCAGAAGCAGGCCGATGTGAACATGACCTTTGAGAGCTTCGCCCAGCTCTATGAAAAGGACATGAAGCCCAAGCTGAAGCTGAACACCTGGCTGACAAAAGAGAGCATTATCCAGAAGAAAATCCTGCCGTATTTTGGAAAGCGGAAACTGTCGGAAATCACCGCCAAGGATGTGATGGATTGGCAGAACGCGATCCGGGAGTTGACAGACGCCAAAGGAAAGCCCTATTCCCCCACCTATCTCAAAACCGTCCACAATCAGTTGAGCGCCCTCTTTAACCATGCTGTCCGCTACTACGGCCTCCAGGTCAATCCTGCGGCCAAGGCCGGGAACATGGGTGTGGAGGAACGGCGTGAAATGCTGTTCTGGACGAAGGACGAGTATTTGAAGTTTGCCGACGCCATGATGGACAAGCCCCTCTCCTACTACGCCTTTGAAATGCTCTACTGGTGCGGTATCCGGGAGGGGGAACTGCTGGCCCTCACCCCAACAGACTTCGACTTTGAGGCGGGTACAGTGTCCATCAGCAAATCCTATCAGCGGCTCAAGGGCAAGGACGTGATTACCACCCCCAAGACGAAAAAGAGCAACCGTGTCATTAAGATGCCCAAATTCCTCTGTGGAGAGATGGAGGACTACTTAAAGATGTTTTACAGCACCGGGGCAAATGAACGGATTTTCTCTGTCAGCAAGCACTATCTCCACCATGAAATGGACAGAGGTGCGAAAGCGGCGGGAGTGAAGCGGATCAGGATTCACGACCTCCGACATTCACACATTTCCCTGCTGATTGATATGGGCTTCACCGCCCTGGCAATCGCTGACCGGGTGGGGCATGAGAGTATCGACATCACCTACCGCTACGCCCATCTGTTTCCTACAAGGCAGACGGAGATGGCGGACAAGCTGGACTTTGAAAGGATGGGAACGTAACCATGTCACTGAAAAACCGAGACAACAAAAATCGCTGGAGGAACAAGACCGTGGCCTTCCGGGTGTCCCCGGAGGAAGATGAACAGATCGAGGCCGCTGTGCGGCTCTCCGGCCTGACAAAGCAGGACTACATCACAAGACGCCTCCTGTGCCGGGAAGTAGTGGTACAGGGTAATCCCAAGGTCTACAAGGCCCTGCGTGACCAGCTTGCCGCCGTTCTGGACGAACTGCGGCGGGCCGAGGACGGGGCTGGCGTGGACGATGAACTGCTGGACACCATTCAGATGATCGCCGCTATCATGGGCGGCATGAAGGAGGTTTGATAGATTGATGGATTCCAAGGAAACGAAAGGGACTGTCCCGGTTCCGTCTGTTGGCGCAGACGGGGAACAGCCCATTTCACAAACACCCACCGCAAGTATAACAGAGGAAACGACAGAAAACAATCCCCCTGAAAAAAATTATGCGGAACTGCTGCGGAAAATGCAGCGCATGAATGACCCGGCGTATCTCCCCACGATTTCCATGAACGAGTTGTACGAGAACGTCTATCAGAGCAGACCGCCCGTCATTGACGGTCTGCTCTATCCGGGGACGTACCTCTTTGCGGGAGCACCCAAGGTGGGCAAGTCGTTCCTGATGGCCCAGCTTGCCTACCACGTCAGCATGGGCCTCCCCCTGTGGGACTATCCCGTTCACAAGGGGACTGTCCTCTATCTGGCGCTGGAGGACGATCACCGCCGCTTGCAGGAGCGGCTTTACCGGATGTTCGGCATGGACGGCACCAACGACCTCCTCTTTTCCATCTGTGCCAAACAGGTTGGCGCTGGGCTGGAGGAACAGCTAAAGCGGTTCGTGCAGGAACACCCCGACACCAAGCTGATTATCATTGACACCCTCCAGAAAATCCGGGAGGCTGGCGGGGATAAATACAGCTACGCCAACGATTATGAGGTGGTGGGAAAGCTGAAACGCCTCGCTGACGCTTGCGGCGTCTGTCTCCTGCTGGTACATCACACTCGCAAACAGCAGGCCGACGACAAGTTTGATATGATCTCTGGCACCAACGGCCTGTCGGGGGCGGCGGATGGGGCCTTTCTTCTTCAGAAGGAGAAGCGGACAGACGACACCGCCACCCTGGATGTGGTAGGACGTGACCAGCAAGACCAGCGGCTCTATCTCACCAAGGACAAGGAACACCTAACATGGACACTGGAGCGGATGGAAACGGAGTTGTGGGTAGAACCCCCCGACCCGGTGCTGGAGGCCGTAGCCGCTTTTATTACGGCGGAGAGGCCGTCCTGGAGCGGTACAGCCACGGAGTTGGCAGCGGTCCTGCAAGTGGATATGAAGCCTAACGCCTTGGCTATGCGGCTGAACGTCCGGGCCGGGAAACTGGCGGCAGAGTATCACATCCATTATGAGAACACCCGTACCCACGCCGGGAGAAGTATCAGCTTGACGCTGGAGCCTCCCCAAGCGTGACGACCGTGACGGCTTTTTTGAGAGCGGGGGCGGTGTCTAAAACATCGTCACGGTCGTCACGGCTGTCACGGGGGAGCGGGGTCAAATGTCAAGGGGGCATACCTACGGGTGGAGATTGCCGCAAGGCAATACAACCCGAACCCCTTGACATTTGGCCCACGGAGGACACTTGCCGGGTGGTGGAAAGGCACAGCCTTTCCACCTGCCCAACGGCGAGTGGAAAAGTTTAGGCGGGGTGCAGGGTGCCCTTTTCAAAGGGCGGCCCTGCTGGGGGAGGCAACCGCAGTTGCCGGGGGCAAAGCCCCCGCACCCCCTCGGGAGAGCCCACGGCACTTTCGCACCAACGGGGCGAAAGTGTCATAGTGGGTTATTACACTTCCCGCAGGAAGTGACTCCCCCGAACCCCCGTCCATTTTCAACAACCAAACATCTGAAACAGGAGGATTTTTGCCTATGGCGAGAGGCGACGGTATTGACCGTACCAACGCAAGAAATATGAGGCTGACCGAAACCAAGATCGGCAACACCCAGCAGCACAACGAGCGTGAGAAGGATTCCTATGTCAACCAGGACATTGTACCAGAGCGGACGCCGCTCAATGTCCATTTCAAGGCCCCATCTGCAGGGTATCAGGAGATGTTCTCCCAAATGGAGGCCGATGGTGTGATCTCCACCCGTGGCATTAAGGCGGACGCATTTCGATACGGTGAGTTGGTCTTTGATGTGAACTCCGCCTACTTCTACAATCACGGCGGCTATGACTTCGCAAAACAATTTTACACCGACGCTTACAAATCCGCAATCAAAATCGTAGGTGGAGAGCAGTATATTTTGTCGGCGGTCATGCACGCTGACGAGCGCAACCGGGCCATGTCCGAGGCGCTGGGGGAGGATGTGTACCACTACCACCTTCATGTGGTCTATATCCCGGTGGTGAAGAAGGAGATACGATGGACAAAGCGGTGCAAGGACAAATCCCTGGTGGGCAAGGTCAAGGAAACCGTTATGCAGGTCAGCATGAGCAAAAAGTGGGCGTCCCAGCCCGCAGTAGACGAGGCCACCGGGGAGCCATTACGAACAGCAAAGGGCAAGCCTGTTCTGAGAAAGTCGTACAGCGTCTTGCAGGATGATTTCTTTCAGCAGATGCGCTCCGCTGGCTACACGGATTTGGAGCGTGGAGAGCGTGGCAGTTCCGAGGAACATCTGACGGTCACGCAGTTCAAGGTGAAGTGTGAACAGGAGCGGTTGGCACAGCTTCAAGAGGCGGCTGTGCTGGCCCAGGCCGAGGTTGACCGAAGGAACAGGGAGGCGACAGCTGCCGAAAAGAAAGCGGCCCAGGCCAAGGCCAAACTAAACGATGTGGCCCCCATGCTGAAAGGCATGGAGAAGCTGGCGGAGGAATTTTCCAGCGACCCGGAACAGGTCTTGCCAGAAGCGGGGCCGCTGGAATCAGCCAGGGCCTACCGGGAGAAAAAGGCCAAGCCCTTATGGGCGAAGATCGTCAAGGTGCTACGGTCTGTCTATCGGGCCTACTGTGACCTCAAATCCAAATTTGAGCGGCTGCAAGCGGACTATGGCCGGGAGGTCAGCAAAAACAGTTCCTTGTCAGAAAGGATTTACGAGGTCTGCGCCGAGCGAGACAGCCTAAAGGGAAAGGTCAGAGACTATGAGCGGGTCAGGCGGGCCATTGGCACGGAACAGGCGGACAGAATATTAGAGGCCGCTTACCAGCAGGAACAGGCCGAAAAGGAACGGAAACGGGCCGCAAGGCAAAAAACAAGGGTAGGCGCACGATAATCACCAAAACCGGAGGGTGTTCCAGTGAATGCCCTCCTGATTTATTTGGGGAATCGGGTAAAATAATTTCTTGCTTTTTAGAGCGTACTATGATATACTACTATTCGTACTATGATATACTACTATTATCCTGATTTGAGGAGTCTACCAAATATGCGGCAAGGTATTCTTAAATAAAATTTGATAATGGGCGCAAAAATGATTGCCCCTTGCAGGGGCTTAGTTTTTGTACCCAATTTAAGAATACTTTTGCCTTTTTAGTAAATATCGTGACGGACAGCGGCTCATGTAAGCCGTCATACTTCTGTTTGTCCGAAGTCATGATCCCCAGCGGTAAAAGTATTAGCCGCTGGGGATTTTTGCGCCCATTTGGGCCTTGTATGGAGGATAGACATGAACATTATCAATATCGGGATTCTTGCCCATGTAGACGCTGGAAAGACAACCTTGACGGAGAGCCTGCTATATGCCAGCGGAGCCATTTCAGAACCGGGGAGCGTCGAAAAAGGGACAACGAGGACGGACACCATGCTTTTGGAGCGGCAGCGTGGGATTACCATTCAAGCGGCAGTCACTTCCTTCCAGTGGCACAGATGTAAAGTCAACATTGTGGATACGCCCGGCCACATGGATTTTTTGGCGGAGGTGTACCGCTCTTTGGCTGTTTTAGATGGGGCCATCTTGGTGATCTCCGCTAAAGATGGCGTGCAGGCCCAGACCCGTATTCTGTTCCATGCCCTGCGGAAAATGAACATTCCCACCGTTATCTTTATCAACAAGATCGACCAGGCTGGCGTTGATTTGCAGAGCGTGGTTCAGTCTGTTCGGGATAAGCTCTCCGCCGATATTATCATCAAGCAGACGGTGTCGCTGTCCCCGGAAATAGTCCTGGAGGAAAATACCGACATAGAAGCATGGGATGCGGTCATCGAAAATAACGATAAATTATTGGAAAAGTATATCGCAGGAGAACCAATCAGCCGGGAAAAACTTGTGCGGGAGGAACAGCGGCGGGTTCAAGACGCCTCCCTGTTCCCGGTCTATTATGGCAGCGCCAAAAAGGGCCTTGGCATTCAACCGTTGATGGATGCGGTGACAGGGCTGTTCCAACCGATTGGGGAACAGGGGAGCGCCGCCCTATGCGGCAGCGTTTTCAAGGTGGAGTATACAGATTGTGACCAGCGGCTCATCTATCTGCGGCTATACAGCGGAACGCTGCGCCTGCGGGATACGGTGGCCCTGGCCGGGAGAGAAAAGCTGAAAATCACAGAGATGCGTATTCCATCCAAAGGGGAAATTGTTCGGACAGACACCGCTTATCCGGGTGAAATTGTTATCCTTCCCAGCGACAGCGTGAGGTTAAACGATGTATTAGGGGACCCAACCCGGCTCCCTCGTAAAAGGTGGCGTGAGGACCCCCTCCCCATGCTGCGGACGTCGATTGCGCCGAAAACGGCAGCGCAAAGAGAACGGCTGCTGGACGCTCTTACGCAACTTGCGGATACTGACCCGCTTTTGCGCTGCGAGGTGGATTCCATCACCCATGAGATCATTCTTTCTTTTTTGGGCCGGGTGCAGTTGGAGGTTGTTTCCGCTTTGCTGTCGGAAAAATACAAGCTTGAAACAGTGGTAAAGGAACCCACCGTCATTTATATGGAGCGGCCGCTCAAAGCAGCCAGCCACACCATCCATATCGAGGTGCCGCCCAACCCGTTTTGGGCATCCATCGGACTGTCTGTTACACCACTCCCGCTTGGCTCCGGTGTACAATACGAGAGCCGGGTTTCGCTGGGATACTTGAACCAGAGTTTTCAAAACGCTGTCAGGGATGGTATCCGTTACGGGCTGGAGCAGGGCTTGTTCGGCTGGAACGTAACGGACTGTAAGATTTGCTTTGAATACGGGCTTTATTACAGTCCGGTCAGCACGCCGGCGGACTTCCGCTCATTGGCCCCGATTGTATTGGAACAGGCATTGAAGGAATCAGGGACGCAACTGCTGGAACCTTATCTCTCCTTCACCCTCTATGCGCCCCGGGAATATCTTTCCAGGGCTTATCATGATGCACCGAAATACTGTGCCACCATCGAAACGGTCCAGGTAAAAAAGGATGAAGTTGTCTTTACTGGCGAGATTCCCGCCCGCTGTATACAGGCATACCGTACTGATCTGGCCTTTTACACCAACGGGCAGAGCGTATGCCTTACAGAACTGAAAGGGTATCAGGCCGCTGTCGGCAAGCCAGTCATCCAGCCCCGCCGTCCAAACAGCCGCCTGGACAAGGTGCGCCATATGTTCAGTAAGATCACTTGATACACCACAGCGAGGAAGGTTATTGCATTTCCCTGTCTTTCGTGGTAAAATGTAGTTGTAAACCACCAGAGAAACCAATCTAATTTTACCGTTGATAGCCATTTCCTTGATAGCCAAATGATAGCAAAAGTTCGGCAAGCCCATAGGATAAGGATAATAGGTATCAGGAAAAATCAAATGGTATCAAATTCCCCAAACAAAAGCGTTTAGAATTAAGTTTCATTTTGCGAGTGGGAGTAGTTCCCCTTGGTTTAGATGTGCCGAAAAACCCAGTATTTATGCGGGTTTCGGGACTTGGTACTTTTCGGGCAACCGATTTTGCAACAGATGGAATAGTCCCCCTTGGCTTGCAACTAAACCTAAAAATCGCATAATTTTTAAGGCTTTTGCCCTGTTTTGGGCAGAAGCCTTTTTGCATATTTGATAAAATTTTCTCTTTAATATATCATCAAATCAGATAAAACAGCGAGGTGGATAGTATGAAAACAGAAAAAATACCATATATATTTAAGTACAAAAGAAAGAAACGAAATTGTTGCTTTCCTTATAAATCTAAAAAAAAACAAATTGATTGAACAAGGCAGATACACCGACGCCGTCGATGATGTTCTCTGCAAAGTGCTTTCTGCCAAGAAAAGAAAGCTCAAAATCAAATAATCTTGCCACGACATAAGACCGCCTACACGATGTAAGCGGTCTTATGTTTTAGTTCGATAAACTGGAATTTCTATTTGTGTTGCCATGTCATTACATAATCTTTTTCTCCGGTAGCCTCATCTAAGCCACTATGCTGAATCTCAAATCCTTCTCTCTTATAAAAAGATATTGCCCGTGCGTTCTTTTGGTATACGTTCAAGTGCAACTTATTCCTTTTATCCTTTGCATAATTCAGCAGAATTTTACCTATACCCTGCGATTGCATTTCACCAGAAACAAAAATGCCCTCAACATATTCATCATTTAACCCTATAAAACCCTGTATTTCTGTATCATACTCATACACATAAACCTCTGCTAGTAACAGCGCTTCTTTTGCTGATTTGAAATTGCTTTTCCAGTATTCGGCGGGGATAAAATTATGTGCCTTTATATTTGTATCCAACCATATATCTGCAACTTTATTTATATCATCCCTTTTAAATTCTCTAATCATAACGGTGACTCTCCATAAACTTGAATTTAAATTATAACGGTCTTTGCAAATACACCATATCTACCAACTGTATTCCACTCTCATAGATTGGGTGGTCATAATTATCTATAAAGAAATTTGATATGATATGCGAACGGACAAAACCACACTTTTCATAAAATGGTATTGTCAGTGGGCTATCGCCCGTTCCCACTTGCAGAATGGCATATTGCTCTCTGTAATTATTAACAATAAACTCAATTAAGGCTCTTGCATAACCTTTCCCTTGATATTCTGGAACCGTCGCAATGTTCTTGATTTCAAGTATGTCATTTTCTTTATCGGTTATGACACACTCACACTTGACCCCATTATCATCAAGTACATACATCTTGCCGTTATCAAGATAACGGTCAACCATATCTTCCTGCTCATCTGCTAATAGGAGCAAATCAAGATATTGTTTTTGGCTCTGTTAGACCAAGGTTGACCTAAGAGGATATATGACAAAAACCCGCTTGTTTAACTATGTTGAAAAGCAAACAAGCGGGTAAATGTCAGTCTACTTCAGGGACAGATCGACGATGGCGCTCAAATGTGCGAGTAGCTGCTCTTCCAGCATGGACGCCTTGTGGTCGGGCCGGCCAGCCTGACGCACCTTGCGAGCGATGTTGCTCAATTCCGCTTCGATTTCCTCTTTTGGCCTGCCTTCTGAGAATAGCTTGAAGAACGACACCCAGTACTTCGCTTCGATACCCGCCATGAGCGTGTCCATGGATTCGTCCACCCAATTCGCCATGAGACCATCCACTCTGGCGATACGCCCAAAGTTGCCTCCTCCGTCTTGATTGGGAACATCAACATATTGCGTTCCCGGTTTGGGATACGGGGTGGTTTCCGGATGATGGATGCCACAGTCTCGTTTGGAGTTGTCTCCTCTGCGATGATTCCAGTAGTAAGTGCGCATGTCGGAGGCGAATTTCGCCTGTTCGACGTAGGGTTCGTAGACCACGGGCTTGCCGCTGAGAACGTTGGACAATCCCCAAGGAACACAGCAGATTAAGTCCCATTCAGTCACTGCGTCGGCTGATGCCTTGTATCGTAGAGATGGCTCGGATTCCTTGGAAAGCAGATACCACCCTTTCAGTTCGATGCCGATGAGCGGCGAATCATCCTTGTTGGAGCCTACAAGCCTTACGTCCGGGAAGGATTCGGGATAGCGTCGGAATTCTTTGTCCGCCCATTTGCCTTGCGGGTCCCATATACTGCGCAGGGAGTTCAACAGCATGACGGTCTGGGCCTCGATGGTGCCGCCGAGCAGTGTATTGATTGAGAATAGGTCATTGACCTCGATGCCTTCGACGTTGATGGGCGATGTGAAGTGCATTGGAAGGGCATACAATGCTCGGACTATGCCGTTGCGGAGTTCGGTCCGTTCGTCCCCGTCGGGAAGCTCGTAGTGTTCAGGTCGGTCCTTGCCGTCGTAATCGGTCATGCCTGCCTTCTTTCGAGGGTCATCGTGTCATTTGCGTTTTTCGTGTCGTACTCGTCTTCGGCTTCCGCCAATCGTCCAAGGGCCAGGTTCTGGAATTCCTCGTCGATTTCCGCCGTATAGGCGATGCGACCGGTGAGCACGGCAGCGACGGATGCGGACGCCAGCCCGCCGAATGGCTCCCAGACCACATCCCCCTTATTGGATGCGGCGTGAATCTGACGGTCCATGAAATCCAGAGGCTTCTGGTTGAGATGCGCCGCTGATTGTTTGGAGGGTTTGTAGACTCGTGGCGCGCTGCGTTGCAGGGTCCCCTTGAGGCGTTCTCCGTCGTGAAGCGGTGGGCGTGACCACACGTTGGTCAACCCGTTGACGTGATTCCATACGGCGCGGAGGGAGTCCCATCGTTCGGCGGTGATCTCGGTGTGCCCGTCGACGGAAAAGTAGGGGCGATTCGTGGGTTTGCCGTTGGCCTTCGTATACTCGGCCATGCGCTCGACCATCTCTCCGGGCGGCCAATACCACAGCCAGTCAGCGGTGAGATACTTGCGGGTTGCAGCGTTCTTCACCCCGCACGCCTCGTTCGCACGGTAGAGGGGCAGTCCTGAGCGTTGCCATTCAGCCCGTAGCCATTGCTGCACTCCAAGCACGTTGCCGTCTTCCGCAGGAAGCGTCAGCTTGCGCCGGTACAGGGCGGAAACCTCGGTGACCACGGGGAATTGTCGAATGGTGTTGCCGTTCACGTTGCCCGCGATATGCGACAGCCCCTTGTCCCAAGTGACCAGTTGCACGTACTCCCAGCCGTTCGCCTCCAACAGCGGATGCACCGTGGCCCAGCCGACCTCGGTGTTCCAGAACCACAGCGAGGTCGAAGGTTTCGCCCGTTTCGACCATTGGGCCACATGGGGCGCATACCAGTCCACGAGTCCATCTGCACTCACGGTATCACCTCGGAATCCTCGCACGCCATAGGCCCCATCGCTGACTATCAGGTCAGGGGCCTCCCAATCCGGATACGCATCGAGTACGTTTCCGCGATGCAGCGTATATCGGTCGCCACGCACGTCTTGAGGACGGAGGTCTTTGATGCGGATGACCTTATCTGCCATTCGAGGTTTCCTTCTTGACCTCGAACGGGAGCCCCTGTTCCCTGACCACGGCCTTGAGAAAGATGGTGACCGCGCCGGAAAGGGTGAGTCCCAGGTCTTCGAGCACTTGGCTGGATTCCTCTTTGAGCTGGGGTTCTATCCTCATGGTCGTGGTGGGTATGCTCGCCATACGCGCCTCCTTGTCCTATGTTTCGATGTTCTGACTGTACATCGTATGCACGATGTCATGCGGCTTTTTGCCAGTACTCCATGTACGGCGGCATCATACGCTGGTAGTCGCGACGGCGGATGCGGTACAGGCCGTTGCCGAGCTGGCGGGCAAGCAATCGGTCGTCGTCGGTCTCGCCGAACCCATCGGTAAAAGCGACGAGCCATTGGAACCAGTCCAAGTAGGCTTGCAGGTACTTCGTGGACACGCCGTGGAAGCCGAACATGAAATCCTCCAAACGGGCGTGCAGCGTGTTCACCCTGTTGATCGCGTGACCGTCGGCGGAGGCTTGCGTGAGGTTCGCGCCCAGTTCGGCCAGCGGTTTCACGTAGGCGGGCGCACCGTCGGTCAGCACGTCGGTGCCGCGTCCGATGTGGACTTTCAACGCGCTCATGGCGCGATCCTTGGAGATGATGCCGCGCCCGCATACGGTCAGGAACGACCGGCCTGCGTCATCCACTCCGGTCGCCACGCATATCTGCTCCTTCGACAGACCGCGCTTCCTTAATGCCTTGGTGCGCTTGTGTGCCTTGCGGGGCATGACGAACACGGCGGACTTCGTGTGGTTGCCTTTGAAGCTCTCACGGAAGTACGTCTCGTCCAACTGGACGGACATGCCTGCCTCGGAACGCAGTACGGGCGTGTATCGGCGGATGCACTCGATGACGCGCTGGCGCATGAGGAACGCGGTCTTCAGGCATACTCCGCAACGCTGGGCGCACTTGCGCAAGCTCAGGCAATCCACGAAGCATTCGAGGAACCGCATCCATACGCCCGCTTTGAGCTTGCTCATGCCCATCACCCGGTTCGTGCGAACGCCGAACGTCCTGTTGCAGTTCATGCACTTCCAACGCTGGGAGCCGTCACGTCCACGCCCTTTGCGGATGATGCGGATGCTGCCGCAGCGCACGCACGCCTCCATCTGGTTCGGGTCGCTCGTCGCCGCGTCCAACGCGAACCCCTCGTACAGGGCGGCGCGTAACGCCTTGACAGCAAGGTCGCGCTCCTGCGGCGTCAGTTCGCCCAGTTCCTTCCTGACCCTATCGGCTATACGCGCCACCTTGCCCGTTCTCATACCACTATTGTAGCTACTCAGCAACTACAATACAAGTCAAAAAGTCAACCTTGGTCTAACAGAGCCTTGTTTTTTATTTTCTTTAACTTCAATAATTTTCATCAATCGCACCTACGAATTCTGATTTATCAATCTTTAATATCACATATTATACATCATAAATATGAAAATTTCTACCCGCCATCTGTTGACCTCAAATTTAAAACAGGCGGCTTTTTTTATTTTCAAAAAAGTTGAAAAATTTTTGCTCAGAGGGGGCGCAAAATGCCTCTCCCAGTTCGAACAAGTGAGTGGGAGTGATTCCAAGCTGATTCGTTACTGAACGCAAAATCGCAATCAATATGATGAAGCCCCCGAAAGTGCGAAACTTCCGGGGGCTTCATCATGCTTTCCGCCTTCTAGGCTCGAGCCAGATAACACCTCTCAAGGTGTCGGATGCCTCGTCGCTGCTTACCTCTTTACGTACGGTGTCAGGTTTCCATTGGTTCCGTGTTTTTCGTAGGCATTATGACGTTTGCGAGCGCCACTACCTTTGCCATGTTGGGCCGGACAAGGCCAAGCCGTGTCAGGAAAGCTAAGAACCATCGTGGCTTGACATAGCGGCATCCGCAGAATGATTACGATCCTGTGCAAACGTAGAATGTCCTTCCTCCGTTTTTGCGGAGGAAGGACATTTCCGTACCGTTTTCAATATCGTGGATTATTTGCGGATTATCTCTGACAATCCTTGCTAGGCAAGCATGTTGGTCCACATATTCGCGAAATCGGGAAGCGTTTTCGCGGTGGTCGCGATGTTCTTGACTTGGATGCCGTTGATGCTCAGACCAAGCATTGCGGCGAACGTCGCCATGCGATGGTCCGCGTAGGTTTCCATTTTGGCGGGCTTGAGATTCGTTGCCGGCACTGGCACGATCTCCAGACCGTCGGCCAGCTCACGGGCTTCTCCCCCGACTCTGGTGATTTCGTTGACCAATGCTTCCAGACGGTTCGTCTCGTGGCCGCGCAAGTGGCCGATGCCCAGCATGCGCGTAGGCTTGTCGGCGAAGACCAGGATTGCGGCCAGCGATGGCGCAATCTCGCCGGCCGCAGTCAGGTCGAAATCACCCAAGCCGTTGATATGGCTGCTGCCGGTCACTTCGCAGTACCGGACGCCGTCGATCACGGGGAAGCTGATTTCAGCGCCCATATGTTCCAAGTATCCGGGAAGCAGGCCGCCCGGCTGGGTGGTGGATTCCGGCCAGTGAGGCACGCGAACGGTTCCGCCGGCGATGAGCGCGGCGCCGAGGAACGGGGCGGCATTCGACAGGTCAGGTTCTACCGTCACGGTTTCGGGCAACTGCACGGCTCCCGGCTGCACGGTCCATACGCGGGCGTGTTCGTCTGCGTTGGCGCGCACGCCGGAACCTTGCAGATCGGCCACAGTCATGCGAATATGCGGTAAACTCGGTGTCTTCTCCCCCGTGTGATGCAGTTCCAAACCGCCTGGCACTCGAGAGCCGATGAGCAATAGTCCCGAAATAAACTGCGAGGATCCCGAAGAATCAATGCTGACTACGCTCGGCTCGGCGCACTGGCTCACCGTTTGAGGTGGAGTGATTGTAAATGGCAGGCGCCCTTCCTCGCCGTGGTATTCGATGCATGCCCCCAACTGTTCAAGACCGTCCAACACGGGCTTCATCGGACGCGCGTACGCCTGCTCGTCACCGTCGAAATCCACAGGACCATCCGCGAACATGGCAAGACCAGGCACAAAGCGCATCACTGTTCCCGCAAGACCGCAGAACACCTTCGTACCACCGTGGAACCGGCCGTCGGATGGCGGCACCACCGTAACCGTGGTGTCGACCTGCTCATCGATTTCGCAGCGCACTCCCAACGCGCGCAATGCGTCCATCATCAGCTCGGTGTCGCGCGAACGCAACAGGCCGACCAGTCGCACGGGACGATGCCCGAGAGCCGCAAGAATGAGATAGCGGTTCGACAGGGATTTGCTGCCCGGCACCACAACGGTGGCGTCGAGCGTCTTGCCGGCAAACGGCGCCGGCCAAAGATTCTCTTGAGATGCGTTCATAGGGCTTATCGTATCCAAAACCCGTGGAAAACAACGTTTCAATCTCGCCATACAGCACCCGTATCTTGCTCGAACTCGACAATCAAATGCCATCCATACCATTTCCGTTTGAAAACCCAGGCAGACAGAACTATGCGAATATCACAAAATGCCACGAGGAATTCCCACGATCGTCGTGTTTGTACCGGAAACCGGGGAAAGGATTTTTCAAACCGTCTGAAACACCTTTGTTTCCAACGGTTTTGGTCGGGCTGACAGGATTTGAACCTGCGACATTCTGCTCCCAAAGCAGACGCGCTACCAAACTGCGCTACAGCCCGTTCACGTTCACACCCCGCGAATCCGCCTCACGGAATCGCATCAAGTGAACACGAGTTTCTATTATAGCGTATGGTTGGACAACGACAGGCTTACAATAGCATTTCGGAAGGGAGAGTGGCATGGGACGTCACCAGCAGGCCGAATCGTCAGGCATCATCTCCTTTGTGACATGCGCCGTTATCGCCTGGTTCGTCATGAACGCATACATGCAGTTCGCCCCGGCCATCTGGCGTGTCACGCAGCGTCTGTTCACCGTCTGCGCGGGAATCGTGGCAGGATGCGGAGTCGTTTCATTCAGTTTGGGTTACGCACGAAAATCACGTTCGCTGACACTCAAACATGGTTGGGCTATTCCGGTCCGTCGTATTTTCGAGATCCTCGCGCTTTCCATGGTGTATGCTTCGACCATTTTCGTCACATCGTTCATGATGTTGTCCATCGTCAACAACATGATGGGCATCCGCACGCTGAAAGGCTATCTGCCGATCCTATGCGCGGCTATCGCAGGCGTTGTAGGCTATATCACTTTCGTGCAGGCGGAACTTATGAATGCCAAAACGATCGCTTCCCTACTGCCGTTTTTCGTGGTGTCTGGCGTGAGTATCGCAGGATTGACGTCCGACGATCCGTACTGGTACAACAATAATTTCTCTCAATTGGGCGACCGTACGACGTTCGCCGCGCGTATGTTCAATTCGACGCTGACGCTCGCGGGCATCTGCATTGTGATCATCAGCTATTTCGCCGTTTCCGAGCTCATCACCACGTATCGTCTGCAATTGCAGTATCTGGATTCCAATGCCATCAATGAGACGCCGAAGCATTTTCGTACGAGGATTCTGCTGCTGTCAATCATGTTGACGTTGGCCGGCATCGCTTTCGTAGGTATCGGCATGTTCCGTTACACACCGCATCCGATTTTGCACAACGTGTTCGCCCGCGGCCTACCATGTTTGATGAGCGTGCTGATGATTGCCCTGCCTTGGCTTGCCCCGCAACTCTCAAAGGTCGTATACGTGGTTTCCGATCTTGCGATTGCGATTGGGGCTTATGCCGGATTCCAATGGCTGAGCGGGCATAACACGCTGACGAATGTGGAGGCGTTGGCCGGCATGATGTTCCTTGGCTGGTTCATCATTTTCTCGCGTCAAATCGCCGCCATCGAAGCGGATCGCGTGCAGACGCAGCTGATACTGGCGCAATCTGAGAGACCACGCTCCGTCGAGGATCTTGCGGAAGTCAGCGAAACTGTTCCCGACACAGTTTCGAGGCTCGCCGCACAAGTCTGATGCAAGGCTGACCGGCAACCGCCGGATTTCAACATATACATACCAGTGGGGTGGAGCCATCGCATTGGCGACGACTCCACCCCACTGGATTCTGACGGCATAACGCGAGTGCGCCGTCAGAAGTTGTAGTGCTTGTTGGACGGCTTCTTGTCGCTCATCAACAGCAGGAAGCTTCTTGATTGCGCAGTAATCGCAAAACCGGCCTCATAATTGAGTTCTGGCCCCTTTGGATTATGCGTGTCGACAATTAAGCGCCATTTCTTGCCATATTGCTCATCGGGCAGGGTGAACATGATCGGCTCGTAATGCGCGTTGAAAATCAGAATGAAATCATTGTCGACCATCTGATTGCCGTACCAGTCGGTTTCCGGAATATCGGAACCGTTCAGATAGATCATCACAGTGAAGGCGTGTGTGTTTGACCAGTCGTCCATATCCATAATGGAGCCGGTATGATCCATCCATTCGACCTGCGGAATCGCAGTGCTGTCGTCTCCCTGCTCGCGACCGGAGAAGAAGCGGCGGCGATGCAGCACAGGATGCTCAAGCCTCAAATGGATCAGCTTCGATACGAATTCGAGCAGGTCCTTTTGATCCTCGTCCAGATCCCAGTTCGTCCAGGAGATCGCATTGTCCTGGCAGTAGGCGTTGTTGTTGCCCTGCTGGGTGCGCGCCACTTCGTCGCCGCCGCAGATCATCGGAATGCCTTGGCTGAGCAGCAACGTGGCGAACATGTTGCGCATCTGCTGTTGACGAAGCTCGTTAACATCCTTGATGGTCGTAGGACCTTCGACACCGCAGTTCCAAGAACGGTTGTTGCTTTCGCCGTCGCGATTGCCTTCGCCGTTGGCCTCATTATGCTTCTCGTTGTAGCTCACCAGATCGTTCATGGTGAAGCCGTCGTGCGCGGTGATGAAGTTCACGGATGCGACCGGTCGGCGGCCATTGACCTGATACAGGTCGGAACTGCCCATGAATCGGCTGGCGAATTCCGGCAACGTGGACGGCTGCGAGCGCCAGAAGTCGCGCACGCAATCGCGGTAGCGGCCGTTCCATTCGGACCAGCTGGACGGGAAGCCGCCCACCTGATAGCCGCCAGAGCCGAGATCCCACGGTTCCGCGATCAGCTTGACGCGGGAGATCACCGGATCCTGTTCGACGATGTCGAAGAAGGCCGACAGTTTGTCGACTTCCTGGAACTGACGGGCCAATGTGGCGGCAAGATCGAATCGGAATCCGTCGACGTGCATTTCGGTGACCCAGTAGCGCAGGCTGTCGGTGATGAGCTGCAGGGCGTGCGGCGAGCGCATCAGCAGCGAGTTGCCGGTGCCTGTGGTGTCGAAGTAGTGTCTGCGGTCGTTGTCGACCAGACGGTAGTAGGCGCCGTTGTCGATGCCCTTGAAGCTGAGGGTCGGTCCACGGTTGTTGCCTTCGGCGGTGTGGTTGTACACCACGTCGAGGATGACTTCCATGCCGGCATGATGGTATGCCTTGACCATGGATTTGAATTCGTTGACCTGTTCGCCGCGCTGTCCGGAGCTGGAATACGCGTTGTGCGGGGCGAAGAAGCCGATGGTGTTGTATCCCCAGTAGTTGCTCAGGCCTTTTTCCTGAAGGAAGCTGTCATTGACGAACTGGTGGATGGGCATGAGCTCGATGGCCGTGACGCCCAGCTTCTTCAGGTATTCGATTACCGAGGGGTACGCCAGACCCGCATAGGTTCCGCGAATGTCCGGCGGCACGTCCATGTTGAGGTTGGTCATGCCGCGTACGTGGGCTTCGTAAATCACGGAATCGTGATATGAGATGTTCGGATGCTGGTCGTTGCCCCAGTCGAAATAGGGGTTCACCACGGCCGCTTTCATGGTATGGGCGGCCGAGTCGAGCGTGTTCATGCTGGTAACGTCATCGGGGCTTCTGAACCAGTACGAGTAGAGGCTCTCATCGCCGTCGATGTTGCCTTCGATGGCTTTAGCGTAGGGGTCAAGCAGCAGTTTGTTCGGGTTGCAGCGCAGGCCTTGCGTCGGGTCGTATGGCCCGTACACGCGATAGCCGTAACGTTGCCCCGGTTGGATTCCGGGCAGATAGTTGTGCCAGACATAAGAGTTCTGCTCGGTCATTTCGATTCGAGTTTCGTTGTCTTCCTCATCGAAAAGGCAAAGCTCGACTTTTTGTGCCACTTGGGAAAAGAGGGCAAAATTCACGCCGGCGCCGTCATAGCTTGCGCCGAGTGGATACATCGATCCGGGTCTGATTTGCATGATTCAAGTATCTCACGTTTCAGCCCCCAAATCGCAATTTCGTGTTGTTCGGCGATTATTTTTACGATTCGAAAGAACTCTTGCCTGTATTTTGCCGGTTTCGTCGAATTTGCTCGTGAAGAATAGCGATCATGGAATTGGAGGCCGTAATACGGGTGCCGCGCAGCCGCTGCCAGGAGACCCACGCCGATTCGACGTGCTCATCGCCGTCGAAATGACGTTCGACGGGATGCCATGCATGCAGGTGAAGCACCATGATGTTGGCAAGCTCGTCGGTCATGCCTTCGGACGAGTAAAACTGCCCCACATGGTCGAATTCGACACCGTCACGCCCGGCGGGCTCCACACCGGTTTCCTCACGAAGCTCCCGCAGCGCGGCCTCCTCCACGTCCTCTCCCCCGTCGATGAGTCCAGCCGGCAGACCGTAGGCGAAGGCGTCGCAGCCGATACGGTATTCCCGTTCGATCAGATACAGGTCATTCGCGCAATCATGCACCAGCATGACCACGCAAGGCGCGTGACGCATCACCTGACGGCGAATCACCGTTTGCCCTCCGTCACGCATCGGCAATGCGATCCGCAGGTCGTCGACGCCGAAAATCGCACCCTGATACACATGCCTGCTGTCAAGCACCGTGACCATACCGGACATGTCCACGCCATCGCTGGATTCATCCAGCAATACGTCCACCTGGGTTCCGTCTACCGCCTCGTCACACATGACGCGTCACCGTTCCTGCCCGCTCGAAGGAAATACCATATTCCATGGATCGGTATTCATGGAAATCCAACGCACGGCAGGAATGTCGCCGGTCGCTTCCGCAACCGCATGGGGAACGTCTTCCATCGCATACTGGAACCACATGGATTCGATAGCGCTGTGCGGAGTGTTGACGAACGCCGGACGCACACGCCCGTCACCATGGCCCATGGCAACGCCGGAAGCACGCATGGAAGCCTCATAGCGGGCCTGCTCTATGGCGTCCGTCACCGGATGATGCCGCAGATCACTGGTCACATACACGTCGGCACCGGCCGCACGCACCTCATCGAACAAGGAATCACCGGAACCCGGAAGCACCGCCACCGTGCTGACCGGAACGTCCAGATCGCCGCAAACCTGCACGCCAAGCTCGGTGTACGGCAGCGCGCCAGCTACTCGACTGGCGAAATCACGCAACGCCACAGGTTCGGCAAGACGCCCCACACGCCCCAAACCGACCGGATGCTCGGCATCCGGATCATCGATGGGCACCAGCGGACGCTGATCCACCAAACCGAACATGTCAGCCGCAGCCATGCCGACGCCACGATACGCCGCATCGGCATTCGTATGCCCCACCCACAACGCACATCCGGCAAGATTGAGCTTACGCACAATCTCACCACGGAAACCCAATCCCGACACCGCATGAACGGAACGGAAGAACAACGGATGATGGCAAACCAGCAAATCAACACCACCGGCAATCGCCTGATCAACCACCGCCATAGAGGGATCAGCCGCAAAAGCGATACCGCGCACAGGCTGACGCAAATCACCCACGATAAGACCAGGCTCATCCCACTGCTCCGCATAGCGAAGCGGATACAACGTTTCCAGCACATCCACAACCTGCTTCAGCGTTGCCATCATTCCTCCTTATGCCATTGCTCGACCACGCACATCCGCAACACACACGAAACCCAGTACCGTATCAGTGCGCGGCAAGCTGCCAATCCGAACCAATACCCGTGGAAACATCCAACGGAACCGCCATATCGACCGCATGCTCCATGGCATCCTTCACCAACGCAGTGACACGCTCCGCCTCACCCGGCGCAACCTCCACCACAAGTTCATCATGAATCTGCAAAATAATCCGACTGGCAAGACCAGCCTCACGCAACGCATCATCAGCCCGAATCATGGCAATCTTCATAATGTCCGCAGCAGAACCCTGAATAGGCGCATTCAACGCGGCACGCTCCGCAGCATCACGCACCGCACGATTCGGCGACTTCAAGCCCGGAAAATACCTACGACGACCATAAATCGTCTCCGTATATCCCTTTTCACGAGCCGAAGAAACCAACGACTCCAAATACTCATGGACCTTGCCGAACGTCGCAAAATACTGCCGCTTCAATGACTCGGCCTCACCCGGCTTAATGCCAAGCTGCTGCGAAAGCCCATACGTGCTCAATCCATAAGCCAAGCCATAGCTCATCGCCTTAACATGACTGCGCTGATCAGGCGTAATCTCATCCACAGGAACGCCATACACCAAACTCGCCACATACTTATGGAAGTCCCTACCGGAACGGAACGCCTCAATCAACGCCTCATCGCCGGAAAGGTCGGCCATGATACGTAACTCGACCTGAGAATAATCCGAACTCAACAACGACTCAAAACCCTCACCGGGCACAAAAGCCGAACGAATCTCACGACCAGCAGGATCACGATTCGGAATATTCTGCAAATTCGGATCAACCGAACTCAACCGACCAGTCGCAGCCACAGTCTGCTCAAACGTCGTATGAATACGACCATCAGACCTGTTCGTCGCATCAATCAACGTCTGCACAATCTGCTTAAGCTTATTCTTCTCACGATGCAACAACAACGCATCAAGAAACTGACAAGCCCTATCATTACCACACGAACGATCACGCAACACCTGCAAAGCAGCCGCATTCGTAGTATACGAACCAGTCTTAGTCTTCTTCGTAGGCTTCAAACCCATATCCTCAAACAGAATCTTCTGCAACTGCTTAGGACTTTGCAGATTCACGCGCTCGCCCGCATACTGCCATGCCGTTTCCTGCGCGTAATTCGCGTCGGCGGCAAGCTGTTCGCGCATGCTCATCAGCCTGTTCATATCGACTTGCGCACCGGCATGCTCCATGCCGTACAGCACGCGGGATACTGGAATCTCCACAGATTCAAGCAATGAGAACTGCTCACGCTGATCCAATGAATCCGCCAGTTTACGCGCTAACAAACCAACAATCGCAGTATGACGCGGAAGCTGGTTGTCATTCCGCTGCGCACTATCGTCCGGCTCGTCGAAATCAAGCGTGCCTTGCGTCGCACCCTCGGACTGTTCCTCGATATGCAGGTCAAGGAAATGCGCCGCCGCCTGTTCCAGCGTGTCGGCATGGAAATCGGGATGGACCAGATACCCGGCAAGCTTGGTGTCGAACAGCGGCTTCGGCAACGCCACACCGACGCTTTCCAGCAGGTGGGATTGTTCCTTATACCCATGCACCACCATGGATTGGTGGTGTTCGTCAAGTACCGTTTGCAGCTGGGACGCCATGTCACGGTCAACACGATTGGTACGAATCGCTTTATCATGTGCAGCGATCATCAGCGACGCATAGGCCGCGTTCCCCGGCTTGCTTTCGCCTTCCACCTGCAACACCCACGAATGCGCCACGGACTGCGCACACTGCTTCGTATGATCAATGGCGAAGCCGGAGGGAGTCGTCTTCGGCGCGATTTCACGTTCGTCATGCAGATGCCCGTTCGGCATCGGCAGATTGTCTCGTACCCATGCTTCCAATGCTTCCGGCGAGTCAACCGTTTCATACTGAGGTATTTCGAGCTTGCCGGACTCGTCTTGCTGCACGGGATCGTTGGTGGGCTTCCCCGCATTGAATGTTCTCAGCACACGGTTTTTGGTGCGTATGCCGAATTCAAGTCTGGTGAACAGTTGGTTGAGCTGGTTGGCGTCCACCTGACCGAAAGTCAAATCCTCGATGGACACGCCAAGGTCAAGGTCACGCACCAAGGCATTCACGGAACGATTCAGTTTGACCTGATCGATATTGGCCCGCAACGCCTCGCCTTTTTTGCCGCCGATTTCGTCGGCATGCTCGATAATCTGGTCAAGTCCGCCATACAGGTTGATCCATTTGGCCGCGAATCCATCGCCCACGCCGGGAACGCCGGGGATGTTGTCGGCGGTTTCGCCACGAAGCGCGGCAAGATCCGGATATTGCTCCGGCGTGACGTGGTATTTCTCCACCACCGCGTCGGGAGTCATGTGCTTCAAATCTTTGAAATGATGCCCCGGATACAACACTGTGATGTTGTCGTTGATGAGCTGGAACGCGTCACGATCGCCGGATAGCACCAGCGTGCGATAGCCTGCTTTGTCTCCCATGCTTGCCAACGTGCCGATCACATCATCGCCCTCGTATCCAGGTTTTTCGATGAATGTGACGCCAAGGGCCGTCAGCATCCGTTGAATCAACGGCAGCTGGGTCAATAGATCTTCTGGAGCCGCATCTCGCGTGCCTTTGTACTGCGGCAGCATCGTATTGCGGAAGGTACCGCCTTTGACATCGAAAGCGACGGCAAGATGATCCGGATGTTCCGCGTCGATCACCTGCGACAGCATGGTGGCGAAGCCCCAGACGGCGTTGGTCGCCTGACCTGCGGATGTACTGAAATTCTCTACGGGCAAGGCAAAAAAAGCGCGGAACGCCAAGGAATGGCCGTCAACGACCAATAGCGTCCCGCGCGTAGTGCCTTCCACAGTTGCTGTGTTAGCGCTCATCCTCTGCTTCCGACTTCTGATCACCGTACTTGGCGATGATGGCCATAGCCAGACGCTTCTTCGGGATGCGCTGGTCCATGGAGGTCTTCTGAATCCAACGGAACGCGCCCTGCTCGGAGAAGTCAGCCTTATCCATCAGCAGGCCCTTGGCACGGTCGACAAGCTTACGTTCCTCGAGGGTTTCCTCAGCCTTCTTCAGCTGCTCTTCCGCCTTCTTCAGCTGCTCTTCGGTTTCGTGCAGCTTGGATTCGCTGCGCTCCACATTGTCGAGCAGATCGTTGATTTCGGCGAAACGGCCCATGGCCACTTCCAGAGCCGGAAGCAGCTTGGATTCCTCATACGGCTTGGTGACGTATGCCATGGCACCTGCACCCGTGGCCTTCTTGACCAGATCGGACTGGGAGAATGCCGTAAGCATAACGACCGGAGCGATATTCTCATCACAGATGATGCCCGCCGCTTCGATGCCATCCATACGAGGCATCTTGACGTCCATGCATACCACGCTTGGACGGAACTTGCGGGTCAATTCGACTGCTTCCTCACCGTTAGCGGCTTCGCCCACAACCTCGTAGCCACTATCTTCCAGCATGGCAACCAAATCCATACGGTTCACGGATTCGTCTTCGGCCACGACGACGGTACGCTTGCGAGGTTTGTCATCTTCCTCGATGGACTGCTCAGGCGCTGCGGCAGCCTGAAGTTCATCGTCGGTGAGCACTTCGTCCGGTTCCGTGGTCTTTTCTGCAGACATGTCGGTCTCTTTCCACTGTCACACCCAAAGCCGGTCTCACAAACCCCAACCTGGTCCTGGACTGATTCGATGCCGTTACTTGCAATCGTTCGGATTCTGGAAATCTTCAGCTTTTCACAGCCTTGATTCACCCTCCATCACGCAAGTTGGAACGAACCGGCTATCTTCCTTGTACTTTCATGGATGATACTAGCAGAAGCCTACAAGCGCGTGTTGCCGCAATCCTCTTTTTCCTTCACGTGCAAAGCCGAAAAATCCAAGAAATTCCGCAATCCTGCAAAGTCCTTCTTTCCACAATCCCGCTTCAACGTCGTCTTGTTTATACTGGTCGTATGAGTAGCACTTTCACTATCAGAGATATTGTCAACGAAGACGCAACGGCATCAGTCAGCGATTACGGTGCGCATGTGCTTTCCTGGGCACCTGCCGGCGAACAGGCTGTGGTTTGGCGGCCAAAGGCGATTCATCTTAAGGAAGGAACTGCCATCCGCGGCGGTGTTCCGATTATTTTCCCTTGGTTCAATTCCGGTTTCGAAGGCGGGCATGTGGCTTCGAAGAAGCCCAAGCATGGTTTTGCCCGCAATAGCTTCTGGCATTATGACAAGGAAGGTTCTTCCGATGCCTTGTTGCGCTATACATTGGATTCCAGCGAGATCAACGCAGATATACTTTCCCAGTTTGTTTCTGGACCGAATCCTCAATTTCATGCCGTTTACACCATTGAAGTCGGCTGTGAGTTGACGATGTCGCTTACCGTATATAACGATGGAGACGAGCCATTGTCTTACGAAGAGGCACTGCATACGTATCTGCAGGTCGGCGACGCCGAACAGTCGCAGGTGTGCGGGCTGGAGGGCACCGATTATCTCGATACCGTATTGGACGGCGATCCCCGTTGCAGCCAAGGTAATGAACCTGTGACCTTCCAAGGCATGGTTGACCGCATCTACTATTCGGCTCACACGCTTGAGCTGCGCGATCCTGTGCTGAAACGCACCGTCGTTGTTTCCAAGCAGGGTGCGGCGCAGACCGTGGTGTGGAATCCGGGAGAACAAGCCGGAAACGCCATCGGCGATTTGGATGAGGGCGAATGGCGCGGCTTCGTCTGCGTGGAAGCGGTCAACAATCGCGATTGCGCGGTCGTCGTTCCCCCGCATGAATCACATATTT
This sequence comes from Bifidobacterium pseudocatenulatum DSM 20438 = JCM 1200 = LMG 10505, assembly GCF_001025215.1. Taxonomy (NCBI): domain Bacteria; kingdom Bacillati; phylum Actinomycetota; class Actinomycetes; order Bifidobacteriales; family Bifidobacteriaceae; genus Bifidobacterium; species Bifidobacterium pseudocatenulatum. The sequence goes on along the minus strand of NZ_AP012330.1, from coordinate 937,904 downwards.
TGCAGCAGACGCTGTCGGTAAGGCACTGAAAGTAAGGCACCGTCAGTAAAGCACTGTCAGTAAAGCACGCCGACCGCAAGGCATCGACACCGAACATGGCGCTTTCATATAATTCCCAGATTGGCGACTAGGCTCGCTCGTAGTGGAAGCATGGAAGCGCCATACGAGGATTGCGAGGTTGCGATGACAGATGCCACGGTACAAACCATAGAACCAAAAACCTTGGAATCCATACGAACGGTCGCCAATATCGGCTCAGGCACCATGGGGCATGCCACAGCGTTGCAATTTGCGGTCGCCGGATACCCGGTGAAATTGGTGGACTGCAGCGAAGAGCTTCTTAAGCGTGGCATGGAACATATCCGCGCCGATGCCGAGGAATTCGCCCAAGCCGGGTTGCTGCGCGCCGAAGATACCGTTGACGATGTGCTCTCCCGCATTTCGACATACACCGACTATGAAAATGGTGTCTCCGACGCGGATTTCATTATCGAATCCATTGTTGAAAAGCTTGATGTCAAGCAATCCGTATGGCAGCAGATTGAGCAGTACGCGCCGGTCGATGCGATCTTTGCGACAAACACTTCCGGATTGGGCCCAACCGCAATCCAATCTGTGCTGAAGCACCCGGAACGCTTTGTGGTGGCTCATTTCTGGAATCCTGCGCATCTGATGCCGCTAGTCGAAGTGGTGCCCGGCAAAGACACTGCGCCGGAAGTGGTTGATACGACCTTCGATTTGATGGCAAGCATCGGCAAAAAGCCTGCGAAAATCAAAAAGGAATCTTTGGGATTCGTGGGCAACCGTATGCAACTGGCGCTGTTGCGCGAGGCGTTCAACATCATCAATGAAGGCATCGCCGACGCGGAAACCGTCGACACTGTGGTTCGTTACAGTTTGGGACGACGCTGGAATCTCGTCGGCCCCGTGGCCAGCGCCGATTTGGGCGGACTGGACACGTTCTACAACATCAGCACCTACCTGTTCAAAGACATGGATAACGGCACCGAACCGAGCCTTCTGCTGGCTTGGAAAGTGCAGGATGGGAACCTTGGCACAAAAACCGGCCGTGGTTTCTACGAATGGCAAGGCGAAGACGGACAACGCATTATCCGCGAGCGCGACGAACAGCTCATGCAACAGCTGGCGGAGGACGCTGCTGTTGAGGACGCTGACTGCAAGTCCGAGTAACACTCCGACATATCGATACGACGATTGCGGTTACGATTGCGGACAGGGAAACGACTACCCGCCCGCAATCGTAACCGCAATCACAAAACCTACATATTTTCACGCAATATATAAACCATATATTGTTCTGGCTGCCGACTCACCGTATCGGCGACCCAGACATACAGCATTTGCGTTTGGCCGGATTAGCCCCACGGTTCGCCTGCAGTAATCCAATCGTCATGCCAACTCTCAATCTGCCTATTCAAATCCTCCTTGAAAGAATCCTCCGCAGTAGGGCATTTTGGCATTGTGATTGATTGAAGTAAAACCGGAGGGAGCCACTGAATGCCTTGCAGAAATTCAATATGGAATACTTCAGGATTATCGGTGAATGTCACCGTAGCGACGATGCCATAGTTCGGAGTGAATCTGTGCACAGTGGCCTTGACAGGCTCCGAACTCCCGAAAGCTGCTTAATTGAGCCAAACAAACCACGCGTTCCCGCGATGGAACCTCCCCCGAATGTCAAGCATCCGTCGGAACTGCCGCACATCCGGCGCCAAAAAAGTGGATGTGTCTGGGCATCCTCGTAAGTAAGAGAGACCTAAATCCACGGCGGGACACATCCACGCCATTGGCGTGGAATCGCTACCAGAGCGCTTCGATCGGCTCTCGGATCATTAGCTTTCTGTCTCACGCCGGACAACCGGCAGAAGCCTGCGACAGATGTCTTCCTTTATTGAAACTTTCAGTTCCGTGTCGCTTGGACAGCGAAGCGAAACAAAAACCTCACTTATAAGAATAAACGAAAGACATCGCAGACAAGAGGCGCACGTCGAAGACCATGCCAATCCAGCAACAATGCCGGGGCCGTCGCAGTCTTACAGCATCTGGGAGAAGTTCGCACATCCTCGGTGTTACCGGCGGCGCGCCGGCAACACCGGCGACCGGCTCGCCATCTGAATCAAAGAAGACGGTACCAACTGGCCCTGCGTACGGGGAACGTATGACAAAAGCCGCGGTTGGAAATTTCCAACCGCGGCTGTTCATTAATCCGGTGCCCCCGGTGGGACTCGAACCCACACTGTACAGATTTTGAGGCTGTCTCCTCTACCAATTGGGATACAGGGGCTTTCGCACAACTTGATTATCTTAACACAGAAAAATGATTTCGCAAAGTCCTTGAGCGGTCGGCGTTTCGCACCATGTGCAACACTTTGATCGCAACCTATCGCAATCTGTAAATCGGCAACAAATCAACATCATCCGAAAACAATAAGAGGGCTTCCATCCAAACGGACGAAAGCCCTCCTATTCGCTAATCAGCCAGTCACTGACCGAAACACATCTCAGTCGCAAGCTCCAACGGTGTGGACGTAGATGGAATCGGTGCGGCCCGGCTGGTGCTCGCCCTGGGCGGAGCTCAGCACAACGATCTTGTCGCCATCGGTGACCTTGCCAGCATCCTTCAGGATCTTATCGGTGAAGATCATCAGGTCCTTGCGGGACTTGTCGTGGTAATCCTCATCGAGCAGGAAGGACTCGGTACCCCAAGACAGAGCCAGCCAGTGATAGGTGTGCTCGTTGTTGGTGATGCCGTAGATCGGGGTGGCCGGGCGTTCGCGGGACACGCGGTGCACGGTGGAACCGGTCTGGGTGTAGGCAACGATGGCCTTGGCGTTCAGCTTGTCAGCCAGATCCACAGCTGCGGAAGACACGGCGCCGGTGGAAGACATATCCAGGTTCTTCAGCTCCGGGATACGGTCGAAACCGTGCTCGGTGGCGAAGGAGGAGATACGGCTCATGGTGCTCACGGTGACTGCCGGGTACTTGCCGACGGCGGTCTCATTGGAGGTCATGGTAGCGTCGGCGCCGTCAAGGATGGCGTTGGCGCAGTCGGATGCCTCTGCACGGGTCGGGACCGGGGAGTTGACCATGGAGCCGAGCACTTCGGTGGCCACGATGACCGGCTTGGCGTACTGGCGAGCGAGCTCGATGCAGCGCTTGGTAGCCAGCGGCACCTCTTCGAGCGGGCACTCAACGGCCATGTCGCCACGAGCAACCATGATACCGTCGAAGGCCTTGACGATCTCTTCAAGGTTCTCAAGAGCCTGCGGCTTCTCGATCTTTGCGACGACCGGGATGCGACGGCCTTCCTCGTCCATGATCTCGTGGGCGCGGTCGATGTCGGTGGCGAAACGCACGAAGGACATGGCGATGATGTCGGCGCCAGTGCGGATAGCCCAACGCAGATCGGCTTCATCCTTCTCGGTCAAAGCCGGCAGAGACACGGCAACGCCCGGCAAGTTGATGCCCTTGTGGCTGGAAACCGGCCCGGCAACGACGACCTTGGTGTACACGTTGTTGCCTTCGACCTTGGTGACCTCAAGACGAACCTTGCCGTCATCGATGAGAATCGGATCGCCAGCATGGCAATCGCCCGGCAGGCCCTTGAACGTGGTGGAAGTGATATGCTCGTCGCCCTCGATGTCGTCGGTGGTGATGACGAACTCCTGGCCTTCGGTCAGCTGGACCTTGTCTTCACCGTCGGCGTTCTTCTTGAACCAACCGCAACGGATCTTCGGACCCTGCAGATCAACCAGGGCTGCGACGTTGCGGCCGGTGGCCTTGGCGGCGGCGCGGAGGTTGTTGTAGACCTTGAGGTGGTCTTCCGGAGTGCCGTGGGAGCGGTTCAGACGAGCGACGTCCATACCTGCTTCGACAAGGCTGGTGATGCCTTCCAGGGACTCGGTAGCTGGACCGATGGTATCTACGATCTTGGCTTTACGCATGAATGCCTGCCTATTCTTGTTGATATTGATTTTGGATCTGACGACCCTGTTTCCAACCGACCAGTCTACTAGCAAAAAGCGCTCACTTCCACCCTGAAACGAGGCGTGTTGTGAGCGCTCACATTTTTTTGATAAAAAGAAACCGCATGTTTCCATGCGGTTTCTCAAATCGTCACTTTTCCTTTGCTTCGATGGCACGCATCTTCAGTACGCTGGCCAATGCGGCACCACCAATCGCCACAACGATCACCGCCAAAGACAGCCATGTAGGCACTTCAGGCACCCAAGCGATCGGTTGACCGCCATTGATGAACGGCAACGAATTGCCGTGCAATGCCTCCATAATGAGCTTGACTCCAATGAAGCCCAGCACCACGGAAAGTCCAAGAGGCAGATACACCAGCTTGTCGAGCAGCTCGCCAAGCAGGAAGTACAGCTGCTGCAAGCCGAGCAATGCGAACACATTGGACGTGAACACAATGAACGGATCCTTCGTCAAACCGAAAATCGCAGGAATGGAGTCAAAGGCAAACATCACATCGGTGGTGCCGATGGTCAGAAAGACGATCAGCATCGGAGTCCAATACTTGGCACCGTTTTTGACGGTACGCAACTTTTCTCCGTCATACTCATCGGTGATCTTGATCACCTTGCGCAATGCACGAATCAAGCCATTCTCATGATATTCCTCATCTTCGTCTCCCCCAGTGACCAACTTGATGGCGGTGACGATAAGAAATGCGCCGAACAGGAAGAACACCCAGGTGAAGCGGGAGATAATGGCCGCGCCGATGAGGATGAACACGCCGCGCAACACCAATGCGATCGTGATGCCGATGGACAGCACGAATTTCTGCAGCTGTTTTGGCACCGCAAAATTCGACATAATGATGACGAAGACGAATAGATTGTCAATACTCAGCGAATATTCCGTAAGCCAGCCCGAATAAAATTCGATGGCCGGCTTCGAACCTGCGAAGAACCACATAAGTCCGCCGAAGATCAACGCCATGACTACAAAGAACGCGATATGCTGCACGCATTCCTTGGTGGAGGGCACATGGGGCTTACGTCCGATGATAAACAAGTCAACCACGAAGAAGACGGCAAGCACCGCGAACGTGGCGATTTCAAAAACAAGTGGTGTTTCAGCCATAATCCACTATGGTACGGATGCCGTATGACCGGTCGGAACTATTTGCTCGCCTCCGTCATCTGCCGAAGTTCCTTTTTCAGGTCGCGGATCTCGTCACGCAAACGAGCCGCAAGCTCGAATTGCAGTTGTTCGGCGGCGGCACGCATCTGCTCGGACAGTTGTCGAATGAGATCAGCTAGATCCTGCGCGGGCAATCCGGCCTTGAGAATCTCCTCATGCCGTCTGTCAGATTCCTCCTTGCTGGTAGCAGGCACGCCAAGATGCGAGTTGCCGGCTTTGCCTTCATTACGGTAGCCGGTACCGAGCAATGTCTGGGTGTCGACGTCCTCCTTGGCAAGCATGTCGTTGACATCGGAGATCTTCTTGATGAGCGGCTTCGGATCGATGCCATGTTCCTTATTGTAGGCAATCTGGATATCACGACGGCGATTGGTCTCGTCGATGGCCTTGTGCATGGCTTCGGTGATGTCATCCGCATACATGATGACGGTGCCGGACACATTTCTCGCGGCACGACCAATCGTCTGGATGAGGGAACGATAGGAACGCAGGAAACCTTCCTTGTCTGCGTCAAGGATCGCAACCAACGATACTTCCGGCAAATCAAGACCCTCACGCAATAGATTGATGCCGACGATGACATCGATCTTGCCCTCACGCAATTCACGCAACAATTCGACACGTCGCAGGGTGTCCACATCGGAGTGCAGGTATTCGACTTTGATGCCACGCTCCAGCAGATAATCAGTAAGATCCTCAGCCATCTTCTTGGTCAGCGTGGTCACCAACGCGCGTTCGTTACGTGCCACACGATCCTTGATTTCAGCAAGCAGATCATCGATCTGCCCGTCAACCGGGCGCACATCGATTTGCGGATCGACCAATCCTGTCGGTCGAATAATCTGTTCGACCACACCGTCACTCAAGCCAAGCTCATAATCGCCAGGAGTGGCGGAAAGGTAGACCGTCTGGCCGACGCGCTCAAGGAATTCCGGCCATTTGAGCGGTCGGTTGTCCATCGCCGAAGGCAGACGGAAGCCATGTTCGACCAACGTGCGTTTGCGACTGGCATCGCCTTCGTACATGGCGCCGATCTGCGGCACGGTAACATGCGATTCGTCAATGACGAGTAGGAAATCGTCAGGGAAGAAATCCAATAACGTATGCGGCGGCGTGCCCGGCTCACGGCCATCGAAATGTCTTGAGTAGTTTTCCACTCCGGAACATACGCCGACCTGGGAAAGCATCTCCAAATCGTATGTGGTACGCATGGTAAGACGCTGCGCCTCAAGTTCCTTGCCTTGTTTGCGTAGTTCAGCGGTACGTTGATCAAGTTCCTGCTGAATGGTAGACAACGCTCGCTCCATACGTTGCGGCCCTGCCACATAGTGCGATGCGGGGAAAATATGGACTTGCGATTGACGCCCGATCACATCTCCGGTAAGTGGATGCAGGGTTGAAATACGGTCGATTTCATCACCGAAGAATTCAATACGGATGGCCAGTTCCTCATATACGGGAATGATTTCGACGGTATCGCCGCGCACACGGAAAGTACCTCTGGTGAAGGCGATATCGTTGCGCTTGTACTGCATGGCGACGAAAGTGCGCAGCAAGTCGTCACGGTCGATCTGCTGGCCTTCCTCGAGAAACAGCATACGCCCGGCATATTCTTCCGGCGTACCAAGGCCGTAAATACAGGAAACCGTTGCCACGACCACGCAATCACGACGCGTCAGCAGGTTCGCCGTGGCCGCATGGCGAAGCCGTTCCACGTCGTCATTGATGTTGGAATCCTTTTCGATATACGTATCGGTTTGCGGAATATAGGCTTCCGGCTGGTAGTAGTCGTAGTACGAAACGAAATAGCTCACCGCATTGTCTGGCATGAGTTCACGGAACTCGGCGCACAGCTGCGCTGCCAACGTTTTATTCGGTTCGATGATCAACGTCGGGCGTTGCAGACGTTCAATAAGCCATGCCGTGGTGGCAGTTTTGCCAGTTCCGGTAGCGCCCATGAGCACCACATCGTTCTCACCGTTTTCAATGCGTTCCGCAAGCTCTTCAATCGCTTTAGGCTGGTCGCCGCTCGGCTTATATGGCGATTTGACCACAAACGGCTTGTTCGTGCGTTCAATATTGAATCCCATACCTACCTCGCTTCCGTGCGCCATTGTTGCATTAGCATATCAATATGCTCGAACATTTGTTCCAATGACTGTGTGGAATCGATGATCTCATCGGCAATGGCAAGACGCTGTTCCACGCTGGATTGATGGTTCACACGATTCCATGCCTGGCTTTCGCTCATGCCTCGCGTTGACATCATTCTGCTGACCCTCACCTGTTCAGGCGCTTCAACAGTTACGATATGGTCGAATTCAAAAGGAATGCTGTCAATTACTTCGGCGAGTAACGGTATGTCATGCACCACTACTGCTTGGCAATCAACTTCAACAGCCTCATGTTCGAGTTGCACTGCAAGTTCATAAATCAGTGGATGCTCGATTTCGTCCAGCATCTTGCGTTTTCGTTCCGCATCAGCGCCGGAAAACACATGCTCTGCCATCCACGCTCGATTGAGCTCGCCTCGATCGGTCAAAGCATCGGAGCCGAAACATTCCACTATACGCTGAAGGCCGATGCTGCCTGGTTCCACCACTTGACGCGCAAGCAGATCATAATCGACAAGTACTGCACCAAGCTCACGCAGTCTTGCGGATACCGTGCTTTTGCCAGCTGCTATGCCGCCGGTCAATCCTATTCGAATCACCACAACCGCCATTGTAATGCGCTTCGCATGCGCGCTTGCCATGCACATACGAAAAGACCCCGAACCTGAATCAGGAACGGGGTCTTTTCTAAAATCTAGCCTGAGCTGGATTGGATCCTAGCTCAGGATACAATCACTTGCCGAGCAGCTGGTCGCGCAGAGCGGCGAGCTGGTCGGAGTCGGCGAGGGTGCCGGCGGAAGTGTTCTCGGAGGAGTAGTTGGAAGACACCTCTTCGACCTTCTCTTCCTTCGGAGCCTGGCCATCTTCAGCGGCGGAAGCTTCAGCGTTCTCGAGCTCCTTGGCCACAAATTCCTTATGCTGCTCCCACAGATCGTGAGCGGTGGCGTACTGGGACTCCCACTCCTCACGCTGCTTCTCGTAACCAGCGATCCACTCGTTGGTTGCCGGGTCGAAGCCTTCCGGATACTTGTAGTTGCCCTGCTCGTCGTACTCTGCCGGCATGCCGTACAGAGCCGGATCGAAGTCCTCGGAAGCCGGATCGACGGAGTCGTTGGCCTGCTTGAGGGACAGGGAGATGCGGCGACGATCGAGATCAACGTCAATCACCTTGACGAAGACTTCTTCGCCCGGCTTGACGACGGTCTCCGGGTTCTCCACGTGGCGGTTGGCCAGCTCGGAGATGTGCACGAGGCCTTCGATGCCGTCTTCGACGGAGATGAAGACACCGAACTGGACGATCTTGGTGACCTTGCCCTTGACGATCTGGCCAGGAACGTGGGTGCGAGCGAAGCGCTGCCACGGATCTTCCTGGGTAGCCTTGAGAGACAGGGAGATGCGCTCACGATCGAGGTCAACGTCGAGCACCTCGACGGTAACCTTGTCGCCGACCTTGACAACCTCGGACGGGTGGTCGATGTGCTTCCAAGACAGCTCGGAAACGTGGATCAGGCCGTCAACGCCGCCCAGATCAACGAATGCACCGAAGTTGACGATGGAGGACACGACGCCTTCGCGAATCTGGCCCTTCTTGAGCTGGGACAGGAAGGTTTCGCGCACTTCGGACTGGGTCTCTTCGAGGTACTGACGACGGGAGAGCACCACATTGTTGCGGTTCTTGTCGAGCTCGAGGATCTTGGCCTTGATGGTCTGGCCAATGTACGGGGACAGGTCGCGGACGCGACGCATTTCGACCAAGGATGCCGGCAGGAAGCCGCGCAGACCGATGTCGACGATGAGGCCACCCTTGACAGCTTCGATGACGGTGCCTTCGACAACGCCATCGGCTTCCTTGATCTTCTCGATGTCTCCCCAAGCGCGCTCGTACTGTGCACGCTTCTTGGACAGAATCAGACGGCCTTCCTTGTCTTCCTTAGTGACGACAAGGGCCTCAATGGTGTCGCCGACCTCGACGACTTCGTCCGGATCAACGTCCTTCTTGATGGAAAGCTCACGGGAGGGGATGACACCCTCAGTCTTGTAGCCGATGTCGAGCAGGACCTCGTCGTGATCGACCTTGACGACGGTACCTTCGACCAGATCACCATCATCGAAGTTCTTGATGGTGGAATCGACTGCCTTGATGAAGTCCTCTTCGGTGCCGATGTCGTTGATGGCGACCTTGGCGACTTCGTTATTGTTCTCTGCCATTAATTTGGTTTCTTACAAATAGTGGGTGGATAAAATCGGTCTTCAATTATGTGCGTGCGATATAACACACGCAAGGCATAAGTTTACATGGGACCATGCACAAAAAAGGCGTGCCGCAACCCGCGACACGCCCGAAATTACTTCATATTTTCACACACAGAGCGCAATTACAGCTGACGCTCGGCCATCTCGACCACGTTTTCCAGCAGCATGGCGCGGGTCATAGGGCCTACACCGCCTGGATTCGGCGTGTATGCCAAGGCCTTCTCATAACAGGCTTTATCGACATCGCCCTTCACGCGATAACGGCCGACCCCCTCGTCGAACACGCGAGAAACACCGACATCGACCAACACCGCGCCTTCCTTGATATCTTCCGGCTTGACGAAACCGGCGGAGCCCATGGCCGCAACGATGATATCGGCCTCACGCATATGCTTGCGCACGTCCTTGGTGCCGGTATGGCACAGCGTGACCGTGGCATTCACCGCCTTGCGAGTCAGCATGAGACCAATAGTGCGGCCGATGGTGATGCCTCGGCCGAGCACGCAGACCTCTTTGCCGTCCAGGTCAATGTCGTAGGCTTTGAGCAGTTCGATCACGCCTCGCGGAGTGCATGGCAGCGGAGTAGTGATCTCGCCGCGCGCATGCAACACGAGTTCGCCAAGATTATATGGGTGCATACCATCGGCGTCTTTCTTGGGGTCGATCAGATCGATGATGGCGTTCTCGTCGATGCCCTTCGGCAACGGCAACTGCACGATGTAGCCGGTGCAGGCAGGATCGGCGTTAAGCTCCTGTACGACTTCGGCGATTTGTTCGAATGTTGCGTCGGCAGGCAACTCCTTCTTAATGGAGTTCACACCGATTTCAGCGCAATCGGCATGCTTTCCGGCAACATATTTGACGGATCCGGCATCGGAACCAACCAGGATAGTTCCAAGACCGGGGTTAACCCCCTGCTCTTTCAGCGCTGCGACTCGCTCGGCGAGATTCGCTTTGATCTGCGCGGACACCATCTTTCCATCGATTTTCACCGCCATGCCGGCCACTCCCCTTTTCGTTGTCTCATTGTTGTATTGGCATTTGCATGTATCGTAGGCTATCTTGGTTTCAGTCGTAAGTCGCACACGTATTTATGAGATGAACACGATTAGGGCGGTTCAGGAAGAGGGCAATCGACATGCGCTTGCACAAACGTTCTTTGTTACGCGCTTTCGCTGCGGGAATCGCGCTTTGCGTGGCGTTCGGCACGGCAGCATGTTCCGGAGGGTCAACTTCGCAGGAGAATGACGCCTCCGCCGACTCCGAAACCCCAACCGAACAGATCACTCCAATCGAAGTGGTCGCCTCGGTCAATCAATGGGGTTCTCTTGCCGAGCAGATCGGTGGCGTCCATGTGAAGGTCACGTCGGTTCTCTCTTCAACCGATGTCAATGCGCATGATTTCGAGCCGAAAACCGACGATATCGACAAACTTCAGCAGGCACAGGTCGTAGTGTCCAATGGTGCCGGCTATGACACTTGGGCCACCAAGAACCTCAGTAAGACCATGGTTTCCGTTTCCGCAGCACAAATGGTGGGCGCCGTCGAGGGAGACAATCCGCATTTATGGTTCTCCAGTGACGCCCGAAACGCCATGGCCAAGGAATTGGCCGACACATATAGCCGCATCATGCCCGCGCAAAAGAAATATTTCAACAACAAACTCACCGCGTGGAACAGGCGGGAGAAGAAAATAGAAAAGGACATGAAGGCGTTCAGCGACTCGCATAAGAACGTCTCCTACGCCGCCACCGAACCGGTGGCCTACTATCTGCTCAGCGACATGGGGTTCACCGACAACACGCCGGAGGGGTATCTGCAATCGTCCAGCACGAATTCCGAGCCAACCCCCACCGATCTTCAGGAATTTCAGGAATTGCTGGAAAAGCATAAAGTCGAGGTGCTGATCAACGACACACAATCCACAAGCGACGCCACGAACACGCTGACCGGCATTGCTTACAAATCCGACGTTCCCGTGCTTGATATCAGCGAACAGATGCCCTCCGATTACACCAGCCTGACATCGTGGATCCGCGCTCTTATCCTGTCGTTGACCGATATGTTCGATGAACAATTCGATGCTGACGATCAGGATGCAACAAGTTCCGACAGCACGTCGGAAAACGCGGATTCCTTGGAATCAACCGCAGATTCCTCGACGCAAGACAACGATCAGACAACGAACGGATCGAACGATGCGCCGCAACCAAATCCGGTGAAATGATTGTTCGGCAAAAGCGATTGCCGAACAATCGATCGGTAATCGCTTTTGCCAAGACCATCCTGCGTCCAACTGAATGCGGGATGGTCTTTTTTGTTTGCCTGACGTTTTGCTTTTTACGCAAAGCCTCTCGTCTGATCGTTACGACGGTTTCAACGACAATCCTTATTGAGAATGATTGTCAACACTATTTGCGAGTATGTACGTGCATTCAAATCAAGGAGAAGCCATGCACGACGAGACACCTGCCTGCATTGAATTCGACGACGCCTGCGTCAAACGAGGCGGTCACGTCATCTGGCAACACGGCACGTTCAGCATTCCGCAAGGCTCGGTAACCGCAATCGTCGGTACCAACGGCGCGGGCAAAACCACCATGATGAAGGCCGAGCTGGGATTGATTCCAACCGCGCACGGCAGCATCAAGGTACTCGGACAGCCTGCAGGCTCCGCAAACCGGCGCATCGGCTACGTGCCGCAAAGCTACGCATCCGACATCGAATCGAACATCACCGCGGAACAGTCGGTGCTTCTCGGCTTGACGGGAACTCGATTCGGCATTCATCCCGTCACCAAAACACTTCGCGAGAAAGCCCGCAAGGCCATGGACTTCGTCGAGTTACAAGACAAAGCGAATTATCGCCTATCCGAACTTTCGGGCGGACTGCGCCAAAGGGTCGCCATCGCGCAGGCGCTCGTGGATGACCCGAAACTGCTGATGCTGGACGAGCCTCTCGCCAACCTTGATCTGGCGAGTCAACGCGCCACTGTGCACGTACTCGCCAAACTCAACCGCGAACTCGGCATGACCATCCAAGTGGTGGCGCACGACCTTAATATGCTTCTGCCCATCCTCACTGGAGCCGTCTATCTGCTTGACGGACATCCACACTATGCAGGCATGAACGAGGTGCTGGATTCCCATCTACTCACGCATTTATATGGCACGACCGTACAGGTGGTCACCACTCCGCAAGGAGATATGTTCGTGACGCCAAGCGAGGACGAGTCTGAAAACATGAGCATCGATGCGCATGCTCCAGAAGAAATCGCGCAATTTCACCATCACAGCCACACCACGCAGGAGGACTGAGCATGGACGGTACCGTATTCGCTTTCGACCCGGATTGGGTTTCCACGCTCAACGCCCCATTCATGACGAACGCGTTTCTCGCCGGCCTGTGCATCGCATTGGCAGCCGGCGTGATGGGTTATTTCACCATCGCCAGACATTCCACATTCGCAGCCCACGCCTTGGCACATATCGGACTGCCAGGTGCCACCGGAGCCGTATTGCTCGGCCTGCCTGTTTCCGCAGGTCTTGGCGTGTTCGCTCTCGGCGGAGCACTGGTGATCGGCGCGCTTGGCAAGAAGGCTTCACAGCGTGAGATCGCCACTGGAACCGTACTCGCTTTCGCCACCGGCCTTGGTCTCTTTTTCGCACGCATGTCAAGCTCGGCTTCGCAGCAGATGCAGTCGATTCTGTTCGGCTCGATTCTGACGATCACCGACGGTCAGATCATTGGTTTCGCGATTTTCGACGTGCTGCTTTTGGCTGTTCTGGCAGTGATCTACCGCCCGCTATTGTTCAGTTCGCTTGACGAGCAGGTGGCACAGGCAAAAGGCGTGCCCGTCGGTTTCATGAACATTTGCTTTATGACAATTATGGCCGGCGTCATTACCATTGCCGTTCCCGCAGTCGGCACATTGCTGATCTTCGCGTTGGCGATCACCCCCGCCGCCACCGCCAACATCATCGCCCGCTCACCATTCAAGGCGATGGTCGTCGCCACGGTGATCTGCCTGATTTCGATTTGGGGAGGGCTCGTGATTTCCGCCATGTTCCCCGCTCCCCCGAGCTTCATCATCGTGACAATTTCGACGTTGTTTTGGGCGGTTGCGAAGGCTATTGAATCCTTCAAAAGAAAGTAGCAGAAAGAAGTATCGGAAAGCCGTCAGCGGGCGAAATCAGACTGCCTGACGAGTCGATGGATCAACAGGTTCCACCAAAGCATCGGCAATCGCGGCGACGCCTTCGCCCGAACCAGTGAATCCCATGCCATCCGTTGTGGTGGCGGTCATGGACACCTCACAACCTATGGCTTCAGACAACGCTCGTTCGGCTTCTTCCCTGTGTTTTCCGATTTTCGGCCGATTGGCGATCACGACCACGCTGGCACTCACTGGCTTCATACCACGTTCGTTCAGATAATCGACCGTGGTCCGCAACATTTCGGCGCCATGCTTGCCCGCGCCATCGGACTGCGAGCCGACACCGAACAAGGTGCCGATATCACCAAGACCGGCCGCGGAAAGCAATGCGTCAATCAACGCATGAGCGGCGACATCGCCATCCGAATCGCCCTCGATGCCATCGCCCTCCCAACGCAAACAGGCAAGCCATAACGGCTTGCCTGCATCGTGAGATGCGAATCGATGAGCGTCAAAACCCTGACCGATACGCATGAAACGCCTTACCTCTTCTTGGACTTCTTGCTTTCGGCCTCAACTCGGGCCAGCGTATCCATGGCAGCCTCCTCGGGAGCCTCGGTATGATGCTCCTCATCGCCGGGCTGGGCCGGCTCATACCCAAGGTTCACGTCCAGCAAACGCTGGGCCTCGGCTTCATCAAGGTGTTCGGACAGCGAAATCTCGGAAGTCAGAATGCTACGGGCCTTGGTAAGCATGCGCTTCTCACCAGCCGACAGACCATGTTCGTCAACATCACGCTGCGCAAGGTCACGCACCACTTCCGCAATTTTATTGACATCGCCGGTGGCGATCTTCTCGACATTCAGCTTGTAGCGACGAGACCAGTTCATCTCCTTCTCAATGATCGGAGTGCGCAGAATCTCGAACACCTTGGCCACTTCGTTGGCGTCGACGATATCTCGCACACCAACCTTTTTGGCATTATCAACAGGAACGTTGATGACCAGACCGTCAGACGAAAGCACCGACAGCTGCAGATATTCGCGGGTGATTCCCTTGACTGTCCGTTCGGTGATGGCCTCCACCTTCGCAGCGCCGTGACGTGGATAGACGACCATGTCGCCGACCTTGTAACCCATGAATCCTCCGTGAAAAGCTTACACAAAACCCGAATTATTGTGCCATCAGGGGTGGACTTGGCCAAAAACACTTGAAAAACGGAAAAATAGGCGCGACACGGGCCACTTTTCTTCCGTTTCATGCTTACACTTTTGCCATGGCTACAGAATCCAAGATCAATGAAGATGTCGTTGCTGTTCCTGTTCCCCAGGGCACACTGGATGCAGTAAGCAACGGTACGTTCTACAATCCTCACGAGGTGCTCGGCGGGCACCTCGGTTCCGGCAAGCATGCGGATGTCGTCACGATCCGAGTCTTGCGTCCGTTGGCAAAATCCGTGACGATTATCACTGAACAAGGTCAAACGCTCGCAATCCATGAATACAATGGCGTCTTCATGGCACTCGTTCCCGCCGCCGCAGCAGAAGAGGGGTACGGCGTGCCAGATTACCGTATTCGCACGGAGTATGAAGACGGTTCCGTTGTGGTGTCTGACGATCCCTATCGTTATCTGCCGACCATCGGCGAGATGGACATGTATCTATTCGGCGAAGGCCGTCACGAGCGCCTGTGGGAGGCACTTGGCGCACATGTGCTCCGCTATGACGATCCGATGGGTTCTTCTGAAGGCGTAGATGGCGAGCAGGTGGTTGGCACCGCGTTCACCGTATGGGCGCCAAACGCGCATGCCGTGCGCGTGGTCGGCGATTTCAATGGCTGGAACGGACGTACCCACGCCATGCGCGAACTTGGTTCTTCCGGCATTTGGGAACTGTTCATCCCAGGCATTGAGGCCGGCGAAATCTACAAGTATGAAATCCTCAACGCCAATAACGAATGGACCATGAAGGCCGATCCGATGGAGCGCTCCCACGAGATTCCGCCGCGCACCGGATCCATCGTGGTCGAATCCACCCATGAATGGGATGATGCCGATTGGATGGCCGAACGCGCGGCCAGCGACCCGCATAACGGACCGGTCAGCATCTATGAGGTGAACGCCTCCAGCTGGCGCAAGGACGTGAACGACTACCGTGAGCTTGCCGACAAGCTGGTTCCCTACGTGCAGAAGGAAGGCTTCACGCACGTGGAGTTCATGCCGTTGGCGGAACATCCGTTCGCAGGATCTTGGGGTTATCAGGTGACCGGCTACTACGCGATCGATTCGCGTTTGGGTGGCCCCGACGATTTCAAGTATCTTGTTGAGAAATTGCACGAGGCCGGCATCGGTGTGATCATGGATTGGGTTCCGGCCCACTTCCCGAAGGATGCGTTCGCACTGGGCCGCTTCGACGGCACGCCGTTGTATGAGGATCCGGATCCGACTCGTGGCGAGCACCCGGATTGGGGCACGTACGTGTTCAATTTCGGACGTCGCGAGGTCCGTAACTTCCTGGTGGCCAACGCCTGCTTCTGGCTGGATGAGTTCCATATCGACGCGCTTCGTGTGGACGCGGTCTCCTCGATGCTGTACCTGGACTACAGCCGTGAGGCCGGCCAGTGGCATCCGAACATCTACGGCGGCCGCGAGAATCTCGAAGCCATCGACTTCCTCAAGGAAGCCAACGCCACGGCATACAAGAACAATCCGGGCATCATGATGATCGCCGAGGAATCCACGGCTTACCCAGGCATCACCGCGCCGACCGACGCCGGTGGTTTGGGATTCGGCCTCAAGTGGAACATGGGTTGGATGCACGACACCCTGCAGTATCTGCATGAGGAGCCGATTAACCGCAAGTGGCACCACAACGAGATCACGTTCTCCATGGTGTACGCCTATTCGGAGCATTATGTGCTGCCGATCAGCCACGATGAGGTTGTGTACGGCAAGGGATCCATGTTCGGCAAGATGCCGGGCAATGATTGGCAGAAGTATGCCGGTGTCCGCGCGCTGTTCGCCTACCAGTGGGCCCACCCGGGCAAGAACCTCACCTTCATGGGCAATGAGATCGCCCAGTACGGCGAGTGGGATCATGATGGTTCCGTGGATTGGGCCGCGCTTGAATGGCCGGACCACCAGGGTGTGCAAAAGCTTGTCGCGGATTTGAACACGCTGTACAAGGCTTCCCCTGCACTTTGGAGCCAAGACTTCGACCCGGCCGGCTTCCAGTGGCTCACCAGCGATGACGCCGATCACAACACGCTCAGCTTCGTGCGTATCGGCAAGGACGGAGAGCAAATGGTGGTTGTGGTGAACTTCTCCGGCGAGGCATGGACCGACTATCAGGTACCGCTCACCAAGGGCGGCAAATGGACCGAAGTGCTGACCACGGATGATGAGATCTACGGCGGTTCCGGCATTCACAATGGCACGGTCGAAGCGATCGAAGGCGAATACCATTCACGTGATTGGTCCGCGAAAATCACCGTTCCGGCACTGGGCGCAGTATTCTTGAAGCCGGAACTCTGAGAAAGGCGGAAAGCTATGCTCAACTCATCAGCACAACCCACAACGGCTCCACGCACCGTTCTGGTGGTCGAAGACGAGCCGACACTGGCCACTGCCATCGCGCAGCGCATCACAGCGGAAGGCTGGACGGCGCGCGTGGCATCCGACGGCGCCAGTGCGGTTCAGGCCGCGACTACGTTGCGTCCGGATCTGGTCATCATGGACATCATGTTGCCCGTGATGGATGGTCTTGAGGCCACGAAACGCATCGTGGCGGAGCGCCCTGTGCCAGTGCTGATCCTGACGGCACGAGACGACGAGGCCGATAAGGTCATCGGCCTCGGTGCCGGAGCCGATGACTACATGACCAAGCCGTTCTCCATGCGCGAACTCATCGCCCGTTGCAAGGCGTTGCTGCGCCGTGTAGATCGTGCCAAGGTCATCGCCAAAAACTCCGAAAACGAGAAGCTTCTCGATTTCGGCTCCTTGGTCATCGATCCCGCGCAACGTATCGTCACCGTCAATGGCAAGCAGGTGCACCTGACCCCTACGGAATTCGATTTGCTGGCCACGCTGGCCCGCAAGCCGAAGTCCGTGCTCACTCGCGAGAAACTGCTCGAGGAAGTGTGGGATTGGGTGGATGCTTCCGGCACTCGCACCGTCGATTCGCACGTCAAGGCATTGCGCCATAAGCTCGGTTCGAAGACCATTCGTACCGTGCATGGCGTCGGTTACGCGTTCGAACCGCCAGAAGTCCAAGACTAATGCGCTAAAATTCGGTGGTATGCGTACTACCGATACAAAACCAGGGCGTTCGGTGAATCCATTGGAAACCGAACGTCCTATTGGTTTGTTCTCATCGCTCAAAATTGAATTGAGCGTTCTGATCACCATCTCCACCGCCATTGCGTTCATCATGGCGTGGTTCCTGCTCAAAGTAGGGCTCAGCGTATGGATCGCCATGCCCATTACCCTCGCCGTGGCTTTAGGAATCACATATTTCTTCTCCAGAGGACTCACCTCTCCCCTGCGCCAAATGCGCGACGCCGCCGAAGCGATGGCGGAAGGCGATTACACCGTGCGCGTCCATGTCGACTCCAATAGTCGCGATGAAGTCGGCCAGCTCGCCCTCACCTTCAACGAAATGGCGGAAGAGCTTCAGCATGCCGACCAGATGCGCCGGGACATGGTAGCCAACGTAAGCCACGAATTACGCACGCCCGTATCAGCGCTTCAAGCCATGGTCGAAAACATGGCGGATGGCGTGATCGACCCTACGCCATCAAATCTGGAAAGCATCCTCAATCAGACGCACCGCCTGTCCGATCTGATCGCGTTCCTTCTTGATCTTTCCCGCATGGAAGCCGGCGCGGCAAGCCTGCAAATCGAAATGTTCAATTTCGCCGATTTTCTTGACGAAACCGTGGAACCTTTGGAAATCGCCGATGCCGGGCATGCGCATGACATCGAAATGCATGTGCCCGACGATATCGAGATGGCAGGCGATCAGGACCGCCTGCGCCAACTGTTCACCAATATCATCGCGAACGCGCTCAAGCATTCCGCGGACAATACCACGGTGCTTATCGAAGCACACGAAAACAAGGATTTCGGCACCATCGTCACCAATGTCGTCAATTTCGGATCGCAGATTCCACAAGAGGCGCGTTCCGACATTTTCCGCCGTTTCGTCAAAGGAAAAACAGGTCCGGGCACCGAATCGGGCGGAACCGGCTTGGGATTGTCCATCGCACGTTGGGCCGCCCAGTTGCACGGTGGTTCGGTGAGGGTCGTCGATGACCCGCGTGGAGCCGATTTTGAAATCATTCTGCCGAAATACCATGTTACGGATGACGAATAGAGGATTTCTCACGTCACTGCACTTGCGTGCGTGACCATGCTTGCGTTGGGCCAACCTTCTGCGTTCCCGCCGGAGTGTGAGCCAAAGCAAGCACGGTCACGACCGTGGCACCCTCCTTCCGCATCGTTTCGACGCAACTGCGCATGGTCGCACCGGTCGTGACAATATCATCCACCAGAATCACCATCGTATTGCGCAAGGAAACCGAAGGACGCACCGAAACATGCCCCTTCAAACGTTGCGACCGTTGCGCCGCACCGCTGGTCTGCACTGATTTCCCTTTGACCCCCCTGTTCTCCAACGCGTCACGCACCGTCACCTCGCAGCCTGTTTCCTCCCGTAGAAAACCTGCCAGATGTTTGGCGATCGGCATCATATGTTTACGTCCGCGACGACGTATTGAAGCGGGAGACGAAGGCGCGGGAACCACAACAACATCATGGCATGAACCATGCCTATCACGAACGAAGTCAATAACGCCAGACGCTTTTGCAAGGGCGCATATCGCATCGGCGAACGCACGGTCACATTCCTCGTCGCCGTGATCCTTCCACGCGAGAACCGCCTTTCTGACCGTGCCACGGTACCATCCGCATGCGAACCAGCGTTGCATCGCCACACCGTCAAACGACTGTGCGGTCGGCTGGGAAAACAATGCCCTGCAAGCTTCGCATAGCACTTCATCCGGTTTGTCGCACCCGGCGCAGCCCCGGGGAAACAGCAGATTAACCACCATCGAGCATGCCCTCGCCATTGAGTTCATGCGAAACCTCCCAACAGGTTCTATCGCGATAGACTGGCGATGATTCCACCGCACAATTTCACGGTATCGTTCGGACAGGTAACCTTCACCGCCCTGGTGCCTGCCTTTGCCGCGGGATAATCGTTACCGTCCGGATCCATACGGTCTCCCACAAAAACAATCTGCGCCACCGTAATGCCGAGAATATCGGCCAATTCTCGAACAGCGAACGACTTGTCGACGTTTTTTTCGGAGATATCGACGCTGCTGGCGCCGCCCGGCCGTACCTCCAAATGCGGTAGATCGGCGGCAACCGCTCGTGCCAGACGATTCTTCTTCTCGTTGGTTGGATCCCACGCCTCCTTGGCTTCGATGGGCGCAAGCTGCCCTAATGCGGAGAATGTGATCTGGCTGCCACGATCCTCGATACGTTCACCCCAAACGTGCGTGAGCCAGATACCCTGTTCGCGCGCATTGCGTTCCAACGATTCGTAAGCTTTCGCACGATCATCCGCGCTGAGGTCATGGGCGAAGACCGGCGCCCAATCCGATCCGCCCCAACGGTAATATCGGGTGCCGCTGGTCGGCATAAGATGCAGATGCGACCGATTGGCTTGACCTGTCAACCGTTCCACCACCTGACTTTTCAGCAATGCATACTTGCCACCGGTGATCACCGCGACATCAATCAACGATGTCAATGCGGAGAAGCATTCGGCCATGTCGTCCTTCATTGGCTTTTTCGACCTTGCCAACGTGTTGTCGAGATCGAAGGCGATAAGGCGTACTCCATTGCACAATTCCTCGATATCCACGTCGTTCCAACAGGGCACGGAAATATCCGTCATGATCGTTTCCTCCTGTGTCGATGCAATGAACAATATGCTATCGCATGATTCGCGCAAGGCCCTGATATGGTAGAAGCCATGTATCAATTGCCTTGGGAATCAACAGTGTATAGAAACCGTCATGGTCGTGGGACCCGCACTCCCATGTTCGGTACCAGACTTCCACGTTATCGTACAAGAAGCGGTATGTTCGACGACATGCTGGTGGCTCAGATCCGTAGGCTCAACGATGCATGGCCCGAACTGGTGGCACCGGTACAGTTTGCGGTCGAGGACGTTCCGCCATCCGACCCGGCACCTTGGGAGGCCACTGCGCACTTGGGCTCGCAGTCTTTCCCCGCGGAACATGGCATTCCGCCGCGCGTCGTGCTGTACCGTATGCCTTTGCAATCGCATGCGCGAAGCCGTATGGACCTGCAATTCGCCATCCGCGACGAAGTGGTGTTGCGCTTGGCGGAACTGTATGGACGCCGTCCCGAAGAGATCGACCCCGATTGGGGTATGTGATCAACGCACGACGGTCATGTTCTGGTTGGCCAGCACCTGCTCGCGGGCTTCCTTCAGATCCGTTGCGCCGATAATCGACACTCCGGCCAGTTTCGCATCCGATACGTCTTTTTGGCTGATACGGATGTTCCACACCATTGATTGGTCCGGATCGGCAAAGCTTACGGCGGCAACGTCTCCATCGTTGATATCCGCCAGATCAACCGTTGTCGAAGCGCCGGATTGGAGAGCAATCTCGCGCTGGTCAACAGTATCTCCGACACTGTTATAGGACGTCAATGTTGCCGTGCGCTCATCGCCCGATATGTTGGTGATGCCCACTTGAGCCGTGGCATGGTCGGGCACGGCCATGGCGGAGACGCTCATCGGCACTGAAGCGTTGACCAAGGCGAAATCAGCCTGGTCATCATCGCCATCATTGGTGATCTTCGCGGCGACGGATACCGGCTCGCTGGCGCTGATGGTAAGTCCGGTCGCCGACTTGGGAACCGAACCCAGGTCGATGACCGAAACGCGATTCGATTCGAGCGTCTGCTGATTGGTTTTCTTCAGACCTTGGTCATCCGTCCAAGATACGGTGACGTCGGCCTGCCGAGACGGATACACATACAGGTTGACGGCATCGCCTTCCGTGAGTCCGTCAATCGCCAATGTTTTTGCGGCAACAGTATTGGGAACCGCATAATCCGATCCTTTTGCAACCAGACCATCCATGGCTATGGTGCGCACCACGGCCGCAACGGGCGTGTCCACGCTGGACACGGTAACGTACAAAGCATCCTGCCCGGAAGCTGCTGCGGCAAGGTTCAGCACAGATTCCTTGCCCGCGCCAACCGTCAACGTCGAACCGGTAGACAATGCCAAAGCACCCGACTTGTCGGATCCCCAAACCTTGATGTTCACCGACGTGGCCTTAGCCGACGGATTGGCCACGACCAGCTGCTGGGTCATGCCTGTTTTGGTGCCCGACACCATCAGCGACTGCTTCAAAGCCGGAACGACGCAGGAAGCAGCGGAAACGCCTTTCAAATCTCCCTCAGTAGCCCAAGACATCACCGAAGAGGCCGCTCCCGTTCCATCGGAAGCCGACAGCAATCGGGTATTCTGCAATTGGGCTCCGTCATCGACCGTGCCGGACGCCATGAAAATATCATCATCCGATCCGGCATCATCCTTGTTCAACACCAATGACGAAGTGGCTTCATCAGCTCCGAGAAGCCCTACGGAAGAGCGGAACACCGAACCGAAGGACGCATAACGCGCCGACGACATGATATTGCCGTTGGACGCTTGATATTCGCTGTCTCCATACACATCAGTATCAGCTATCGTCATTCGTGCTGGACAATATGTTTCCAGCTGACGCGGACTGACGGTGCGGGATACGGATGAACGCTGCGTTACCGGCGAATCCGCATGAATCCAAGTCGGGCGGTAGATTACGGCCACGGTCGCCAGTGCGACAATGACCAACACCGACACTATGGCCAGAATTACACGCCAAACCGTTTTGGAACGGGAATGTTTGCTCATGCTTCCTCCTGACCGTGACGCCTCATGCGCGGAAGCGCAACCAAGCAATACGCTGCGAGAACAATACCCATGCACCACAGCCATGCCTGACGCCACACACTCGATTCAGCCTGTCGATATCCCTTGCGGTCGATATGCTGCTTGGCCGTATCTTGGATGGTGAGACGATAGTATGTTCCCGCATCAGTGCTTACGACATTCTGCGTGCCATCGGAAGCGCTGATATTGGAACTCAACTGATCGGTTATCTCCTTTTGCGCCTTGTCTTCGCCGGAGCGCACCACATAGATGCCTCCGAATCCCAACTCGCTCAAATCGGCGACGGCGTCGGAATCAGCGTTCGACAACAGCTGCGCGCAATCCTTGGCGATGGCCTTGTTCGCATCATCGGAACGTCCGAACGCCACTTCGACACGCTGTGCCGGAGAGCTGTCGATCAAATCACCTCGGCGGGTGCGCATCACATTGTAGCTGATGGAACCGGCACTATCCGCGCGTACTGCGAGCACACGCCTCGCCTCATCCTGCGCAAGATAGTCGGAAGCAACAATCGGCAAACCGGAATCACTGGTCGAAACCGTGTTATGGTCTCTGGCGACATAATCAAAACCGGCACTCGCCACAACCGACGCCGCAATCAGCATGACCAGCACGATTCGTGCCGCACGCCCGGCAATAATGCCAGTAGAAGCGCCATTCCTCTCAACTTCGACATCGCCGGTGGGCCTCTGCCACAGCATGACGAAACGTTGCACCGCACCGCCTGCGACCATGCACACGCAAGACAGCAGTCCCATCATCGTGAATGAAACGCCGGGAAGCACGGAACCGGCCACGGCGCCATCCGCATCGACCGCAACCACAACCGCGGCGGAAAGCAGCGACGTGGCAAGACCCGCGATCGCCACGACCCACATCATACGCGACACGCGAAGCACGAATGGCAGGAACAGCGATACCGCGGCAAGAAGCACAATCAATGCCAACATTGCAGCAGCCACATACTGCCAAATCTCGCCGGATACGGCAACGCCGAACGCACGGGAAACAATATCCGAAAGATTTGCGATCATCGGATGCCCATCATGCGCAGACGACGGCAATATCACACTGCCAAAAATCTGACGCCACGTACCTGCTCCTGCGAAACGTACCGTGTTGACCAATGTGGGCGCGCATACGGAAGCGGCCGGCAGCGGAATCAGCAGCAGCGTCGTTCTATGGGAGCGTACAAGCATCAGGAACACAAGGAACGACAACATCAGCGGCAGCAGCAATTGCGGTTCGGCCGCGACGACGGGAATAAAGCACAATGCCGCAAGCGCCGCGGCCTGCACGGAAGCCTGCGGATTGACCAGATCTTCCGTACGGTACATGCCTACGGCTCGGAAAGAAAACGCGAAGGCCGCAGGAAGAAACACCATGACCGTCATCATCGTCACGTCGGCATCGCTGTACACGTTCATCGACAATGCGATGGCGAACCATGCCAACGCGATCACGCAACGCACCGTGTCGGACCGAGTAAAGATTCCAGCCAAAGCCCAGAACGACAGCACCATCAAAGGAGCGGACAAGAAGAACACCACGGCGACTGCGGTCGCAACATGGCCAGCCGTGAATACGGAAACCACCATGAGCACCAGCAGCCAAGGCGCGCTCGGGGCGCTGATTCCCGTTCCCGCGGTATACGCCCACGACGTGGTGGCGGCATGCACCAACTGGCTGAAACTGGCATCGGTCGGCAGCAACGTTTGAGAATATATCGACGCGCCGGAGAACACGCTCCGAAGCACATTCCAATATAGGAAGACGATCCATGCGAACGCGATCACCGCCGATGCGATGGCAAGCCCCCACCTGCGCATGAGCCTTTTACGCAGATGCGCCTTGGCAAGAGGGCTGAGGATCACAGTGCCACGCTGGTCAAGAAACGCACGCTTGCGATCGTTCCATTGGCCGATCTGCTGACGAGTCGTCTGCAATGCGGCCAATGCCTTCAAGGAGACCCTACTCTGCTCACGCAATCGGGCACGGGCCCTCCATGCGCCCGGCAAGTGGAGCAACGAACGCCAAGGCAGGGCCAATTCGCAACAGGCATGGTATGGCTGTTTGCGCGTCAGGCACAGCACGGCCAGTCCCAACGCCTTCAGTATCGACCAGATCCACAGCAGCGGCCACCAAGAACGATGCACGTCCGTATACGCGTATTTCGTATTCGCCTCGCGTACCGCAAGGTACGGATCGACGCGGCCTTCCTCATCTTCAACAGGTTGGCCGTTTTTGGAACGCACGCCTTCAAATCTTGCCCTCCTATGGGCGATTCGCGCCTGCGGGACCACCACCACACGGCCACCGCCCAGGCAGATGCGCCTGCACAGGTCCGTGGATTCGGCGAACGTGCCGAACCATGGATCGGCACCCTTCCAAGTACGCAAGGTGGCCAATGGAACCAGCGCGCCGGAAAGCGACACAGCCAACACATCCTGCCGGCCATCATACTGTTCCTGATCCGGCTCACCGTCCACCACCAGAGACGTGACATTGTGGTGCCCCGCATACAAACCGACGTTATGCAGGCTTTCCGCCTGCCAATCCAACTGTTTCGCGCCAAGCAAAGACGCAGTCGGCGTGTTTTTCCAAGCATCGAGCAACACCTCAAGGCATGACTCATCGGCCGGCCTGGAATCGTCATGCAATGTCCACAGAGCACCGACCCGGTCGTCAAGATCGATCTGTTGCATTGCACGAGCCACGGCATTCATGAATGAAGAGGCACCCTTCACTCCTACGAGAATGACACGTATGGTCTTGCTTTCGGGAACTTCCGTAAGCACACCGGCAGGCGACGGGATAACGCTAAACGTCATCTGCATAGGCTGCTCAACCTGATTGGTGCAATCCGCAACGATAATAGTGCCTGGAAGCACACGCTGTGCGAGCACCGCGGCAAAAGTGGATGAGAAAAAACGCAGATCGCTTTGCGCGGTAATCACCGCAGCCACGGATGAATCGGCATCCTGCCGATGGGAGTACGGCCTGCTGTTGAGCAGATCGGTCACAATTCCCTGGATATCGCTGCTGGCGTTAGAATTCATAATTTCAAGTGTACGCACAGGGTGTGCCGTGCGTTATGCCCGTTCCTTGTGTTCCTTCTTATACCGACGGCGCTCACGTTCGCTCATGCCACCCCAAATGCCGAAACGCTCATCATGCTCGATGGCCCATTTCAGGCATTGCTCACGAACCTCGCACTGGGCGCACACTCGCTTGGCATCCCTGGTTGATCCGCCCTTTTCAGGAAAGAACGCTTCCGGATCAGTCTGAGAACATAAAGCCCTATGCTGCCAGGAAACATCATCATCGCTTTTGAACAGACCCCACAGTTCCGCAAGCGGATTATCGGAGGACTCGTCGATCACGCCCCACATGCGTCCTCCCCTGCTATACGTATGCGCACTTTTAGTCGTGTTAAATTACACACATGCAATTTCTTTTTGTCAAGTTTTCCGCCGTGTCAATCACTATAATTCGAGAAAAATATGGTACATGGTACCTCCAAGAACGACGGGGGCCTGAAGCAGAATCCGTGAAAATCGGGGAACATCTCTATAATCCCATGACAGAGTAGTGGTATGTTCTAGAACGCGTTGAGATATGGCGTGATCTTTTGTATAAACAGGAAGGCGATACCGTGACCACATCACCAGCCGGCGATAAGCTTCCTAACGTCAATGGACTGCGAGACGCAAAGCCGCGTCACAGCCTTGGCTATCGAGTGCAGCATCGTGCGAGGACGATAGTCGCTTCGGTCATCGCGGCGATGCTGGTGTTCTCGGGAACCGCAGCGGCCGCAACATGGCTGGATGTGAATGGCATCATCAAAGACCATTCGGTCGAAATCATCGGACAAGGCTCACTTGACGCCAACACCTCGATCATCGATCCCAACTCCGGCAAACCCATCGAATTCGTACTTATCGGGCAGGATTCCCGCGATGGCGAAGAGAACCAGTCCGTCGGAGGCAACTTCGACGACGTGGTAGGCAACCATCAGGCCGACACCACAATGGTGGCGCAGATTTCCGCGGACCGCACCAAAATCAATCTCGTTTCCATTCCGCGCGACTCCCTAGTGGACATACCGCAGTGCGAAACGACCAACGGCACGATTCCCGCGCAATACAATGTGATGTTCAACTCGATTTTCGCGAACGCATACCAGACCGGCGGCGATCTCGCTTCAGCCGCAAGCTGCACCCTGAATGCAGTGAACAGCCTCACCGGACTGAACATTCAAAACTTCATCGTCGTGGATTTCGCAGGACTGGTCAAAATGATCAATGCCGTAGGCGGAGTCGACCTGTGCATCCCACAGGACGTCGACGACCCCTACACCAGCCTGCAACTCACCAAGGGCCTGCACCATCTGGACGGACACCAGGCAACGCAGTACGCACGAACCCGCCATGGTCTGGGAGACGGATCCGACACATCACGAACAACCAGACAGCAATACCTCATCAAACAGTTGATGAACGAAGCGCTCAGCAAGAACCTCTTTACTGACACCGCACAGCTCTACCAGCTAGCGAAATCAGCCTTGCAATCACTCTATATCTCGCAAGGCATGGCCGATACCGCAGCGCTTGCAGGTCTTGCCATGAGCCTCAAGGATTTCAATCTGTCCAGCCTGTATTCGCAGACCGTTCCGGTAGTATCCGCGCCGTCGGACCCGAATCGTTCGGTCTGGACCGATGAGGCGGAGACGCTATGGGAGAAGATGCGCGCGGACAAGCCGATTTATGGTTCCGACGAATCCGACGCGAACACGGATGCCAATACCGCAGGCAATTCCGACGGTTCTTCCGATAATTCGACGGATGGCACTGACAATACGGATAATACGGGCACTGACAACACGGGTTCCCAGGAAGCCGCGCCAACACCCGATCCGGTCACTGGTCTGATCACGCAGGCCGATGGCACGCTGATCGATCCGAACACCGGCGGCACGGTCGACCCTGAAGATGGTTCCATTCATGACGCTCTTACCGGGCAGTACATCGGGCTTGCCGACCGTTACCTCAACGCGACGGTTTGTGCCGTTCCCGCAAAGAACTAGACCGCTTTCACCGAATCCGTTCCTGCACGGTGTAAATGGTGTAGGAACGGATTTCTTTTTGGAGGATATTTGTATGAGTGAAGAGAACGGCGGCAAGGACCCCATGCCCGCACCACCGAGCTTCATCCCGTCCGCAGGACGGAAGAAGACGGAATCACAGCCTCACAAATCCACAATTCCTTCTCAATCCGGCTCTCCGTCAATTCCAAGTTTTTCGCCTGCCGCACAGCCAGCGCGCTCAAGTGCCCCGCACGCCAGCAGGCGTACAGCGCAACCATCATCCGTAACTCCATCCGGTTCCAGCGTTCCACAGAGTTTCCGTCCTGCCGCAAACTCCACCAGCAGACCACGTAAGTCGGCATCATCGTCTCCTGCATCGTTTGCTCCTGCTTCAGCTCCGAACAATCACCGTGCGTCTCAGCAGGTACGAGGATCCTCCTCCATACCCACTGGCATGCCACGAACAACGCGACAGAACACGCCCAGACAACCTTTGTCCGGCAATAGCACAACAGGATTCCAATCCACTGCGAAAGCCGTGCTCCCCCACAGAAAACGACATATGGGGCGGGTCATTCTCGCGTTTTTCCTTGCTGTGATTCTCGCCTTGGGACTGTCGATATTCTCCGCATGGAATTGGGTGGATGGACAGCTCAACAAACAGTCTTGGTTGACGAACAAAGCCGATACCGCTGGCGAAAGCTGGCTGATCCTCGGTTCCGACGAACGCGAAGGCACCGTTGGTGACGCTGGCGACGTGACCGGTTTCAGAACAGACACCATTCTGGTACTCACCAAACCGAAATCCGGACCTTCCTCACTGATTTCCATTCCGCGTGATTCCTTGGTGGAAATCGACCAGAGTTACATGAAAATCAACGCCGTCGCCCAACTGTACAACGGCAAACAACTGGTTAACGAAGTCGAAGACATCACCGGGCAAAAAATCAACCACGTGGCAATGGTGCAGTTCGGCGGCCTGGTCAAAGTGGTCGACGCTTTAGGAGGCGTCGAATTATGCTACGACCAGGATGTAAGCGATCCGTACTCCCAGTTGAACTGGACTGCCGGCTGCCATACCGCCGACGGCACCACCGCGCTTGCGTTCTCTCGTATGCGTTACGCCGACGCGCAAGGCGATTTCGGGCGTGCGGCCCGTCAGCGCCAGGTCATCAACGCCATAGTGAAAAAGGGCGCATCCAAGGATACGCTTCTGAACTTCGGCAAGGTCAAAAAAGTCGCGGAAGCGGCGTTAAGCTCCGTGACCGTGGATGAGAAAGCTTCGACCTCATCGCTGATGCGCATGGCTTTGGCGTTCAAAAGCGCTTCTGGGGATCAAGGCATTTCGGGAAGCGTTTATTGGACCGATCCCGACTACTACGTTGATGGTGTCGGCTCAAGCGTGCTGTTGGATGAGGAGAAGAACCTCGAATTGTTCTCCGAATTGGCTAAGGGGACCCATCGGGCTGGCACTGTAGGCACGCTTGCCGAACAGCAGGGCTGATATTCCGGTCGGAGGATGTGGATAACTCATCCTCCGACCACAACCCTGGTTTCAGCTTGCACCCGCTCATCCGCATTGCCCACTATGGCGGGTATGAAGGGCAAGAACAAACGCAAGCATACCGATGGATTCAATGAAGACCGGCTGATGCTCATCAGTTGGTCCGCACCTGTGCTGGCACAGCTCGTCATGCTTGTCATAATGAGCGCGCAACGGCAATGGCTATATGTGGCCATGCTTGCTCCTGGACTCATCAGCAGCGCGTTGTCTCTGGCATCCATGGCGTTGCGTTCCAATCAGAAGCAGCAGCATGACGAACCGGTCTCCACCACCTATGCAAAGGTGGTGGAGACCGCAAGGCAAAACAGCCATTCGCCGTTCGCCGCAATGCCCCATATGTGTTTCGAGCGATTCTACGCTCTGGACGAGGACGCGCTGCCTTGGCGCACCATCACACGAACATGGCTTTCCTCCACATCATCCTGCCCTATAGGAGTCACGGAGCATGGCTTGTTTCGCACGGATCTGCAACGATCAGGACCGCATGCCATGGTAGCAGGCACCACGGGTTCGGGAAAATCGGAATTGCTCATCAGTTGGTGCTTGTCGCTCGCCATGCAATACAGCCCTGATGATCTGCATTTTGTGTTTTTGGATTTCAAAGGAGGATCGACATTCAACGCTTTGGAACATCTTCCCCACACCGTTGGCAATGTCTGCGATCTTGATTTGTTCCACGCGATTCGCGCGTTGAATGCCATTGAACAGGAATTGGTGCGTCGTGAGGCTCTGGTCAGCGCCGAACGTGTTTCCAGATTCGACCAATTGGTCCGGCCTCCGGCACGACTGGTTGTGGTCATCGATGAATTCCATGCGCTTCGAGACCGTCTGCCCGACTATATGCAACGGCTGAATCGTCTTGCGTCACTTGGCCGTTCCCTTGGCATGCATCTGATCGTCTGCACGCAATATCCCATGGGCCAAGTCCATGCCGACATGAAAGCCAATATCTCGCTGAGCATATGCTTACGGGTTACAGACCAAATGCAGTCGAACGAATTGATCGGCATACGTGACGCAGCGCTGATTCCTCCCAGCATTCCCGGTGCAGCCTATTGCAATGACGGACAACACACCACACCTTTCCTATGCAGCGCGGTCCGCGATGTCAACCGACTTGTCCGTAATATTGGAACGGCCGCACGATTCCACGCCTGCAAACGCCCCGATCTCCTGTTTTCCGAGCCTCTCACGCAACATGCAACGCAATCCGATCTTTCCATCCCATCAAACCAGTCATGGCATAACGTTCCCTTTGCGCTTGCCGACGATGGCGTATTGGTGTATACCGCCATTCTTGACGTGAGCCAACAGAATATCGCCATCATCGGTGCCTACGGCAGCGGCAAAACCAATCTACTGTTGCATTGCGCACGCTGGCTATATGACACGGGTTGCGCCAATATTCGTTTCACACGCAAAACCGAACATGGCATGGTGACGGATGACGGCAAACCCTTACCGTCGCATAAGCGAACCATCTGGATTGTGGATGATGCGGACGAAGCGCTTAATCCCTTTTCCTCTGCGCCTGAAGCGAACGAATTGCGTGAGGCGTTGGTCAATCCCAATATCACAGTGATTGCCGCGGTGGAAAAACCTATTTCCGCACTGCTGGACCGATGTCCGACTCGTGTGGCGTTCCCCTGCGGAGAACGTTCCAACGATCTGATGCTCGGCATTCCCGGCGCAATTCTGGACGGGTTCGCAGCCGACGACTATACCCTCCCAGGTCGTGGCGTGCTCATGCAACAGGCCAAAGCATGCCCTATTCAGTGCGTGGAATTCCAAGGTTTTTAACGATTCGTGGGATTCTTTTCGCGAAGACTCTTGAAAAGTCGCGCGATTCGTGGTTATCTGAGTAACGGACTTACATGCCGTACATGGCAAGAGGAAGGCGATTATATGAGCAGTGCTTTTGACTGGCGCGCCAAGGCCGCATGCCGCGACAAGGATCCGGAGCTGTTTTTCCCGGTCGGCAATACAGGCGCCGCCTATCAGCAGATCGAAGAGGCCAAGGCCGTCTGCCGCACCTGCAAGGTGATTGACGCGTGCCTGAAGTGCGCGCTTGACACCAATCAGGATTACGGTGTTTGGGGCGGTTTGAGCGAAGACGAACGTCGTGCGCTCAAGCGCCGTGCCATGCGTGCCCGCCGCTCCCAAGCCATGCAGATGCAGATCTGAAATTTTCAAAGATCCATCATTGCATACGCTCTGCGAATAGCGACTTACAACGAAAATGTCCGGTTGACTTCCCCTGGTCAACCGGACATTTTCGTATCTTTCCTATCGTTCCTGCGCCGCACGCAGCTTCATATCGAGCACTACTCGGGTGCCACCGCCACGACGGGGCTCCCAACGGACCGTGCCTCCGAAATCGTTGTTGACGAACGTGCTGATGATCTGCGTTCCCAAACCGGATCCGGAGGAACGTGCCATACCATCATGCTCCTCATTGGCCAAGCCCGTGCCATCGTCTTCGACCACAACATTGAGGTTGTTGCCGCCGCGTCCCACGGAAATCGTGATATGACCTTCTTTGCGACCTTCGAAGCCATGTTCCACGGAATTGGTGATCAGCTCGGTCAGCACCAATGACAACGGCGTGGCATCCTGCGCCGGCATCATGCCGAATCTGCCGATGAAGTCGATGTCGATATGCTGGTCACGCATGGTGGCCAAATCCACCGCCATCTTCAACAGGCTGGAAATGACCTTGTCGTAATCGACGATTTCATCGGCGGTCTGGCTCAAGCCTTCATGGACCATGGCGATGGTTTGTACACGACGCTGCGCCTCTTTCAGCTCTTTCTTGACCTCTTCGGACTTGGTCTTACGTGCCTGCAGTCGCAGCAATGCGGAAACCGCCTGAAGGTTGTTCTTGACGCGATGGTGGATTTCGGAAATCGTCGCATCCTTGGTCTGCAGTTCCTTTTCACGACGGCGAAGCTCAGTCACGTCGCGACATAGCACAACAGCGCCAACGCGGCCATTGGCATCCATCAACGGCAGCGAACGCATGGACACCGCGGACTTGTTGGCATCGAGTTCGGAATCGACGGCGGCTTTGCCACTGAGCACCAGAGGCAAGGTTTCCAGCACGGGATCGTTCTCGCGCAGCAATTTGGTGCCGATTTCGCTCAGATACTCCCCCTGCATGGTGCTGACCGATCCCAAACGTCGGAAGCAGCTGATGGCATTCGGCGAAGCATATCGCACGATACCTTCGACGGTGAGCACGATGAAGCCGTCCGCCACACGCGCATTGTGACGCTGGTTCATAATCGGATTACGATATGGGAACTGACCGCGAGGAATCATCTCATACAGCTGCTTACCTGCGCTGATGCTTTCGGATTCGTAACGTCCGTTCGACTCCCGGGTGGCCATATTCGTCTCACGTACCACCAAGCCCAGCGTCTTGCCATTATGACGCACCGGCGCATACACATTGCACACCGTGGACTCGCCCACAGTGCGGAGCACCGTGGAACGGAACACCGATTCGGAAGCCATCGCGGCATCCAATTCAGCGCTCATTTCCTCCTCGACAACGTCGCCGACCACATCGTCGGCCCTCAGGCTCATCACCGTGGATGGACGACACTGTTCGGCAATAATGTATTTGCCCTCGCCATTTTGCAGAATGAGCAGCAGATCAGCAAAACTCAGGTCGGCGATCACCTGCCAGTCGGCGACCAGATGATGCAGCCATTCACGATCTTCGTCATCGAAATCGGGACGGGTCGTCAAGATATGTGAGAAATCAGCCATGCGCTCCATCATACGCATCACACCAGAGGTTTTGCACGACACGACGCATATTGCAGGAAAAGCAATATTGACATATCCATGAGTTACGGTAACGTAGGTTACGGTTCCGTAACTTACAGTGGAGGCACACAGATGGCGAAACCCACAGACGTAGAGATCGAGGAAAAACGAGCGATCATCGCCGAGGCACGCGAACAGGCCCTTCAAGCCAAGGCCGATATTATTCGCGTGAAGGCACGCAACAAGGCCGAGAACATCCGCAAGAAGGCCGACGGCAAGGCGAAAATGGCTATAGCCAAGGGCGAAGCTCGTGCCGCGAAAATAGAAGGCATCACTCCGACGGAGATCGAACGTAAGATTCGTCTTGACGTGCATGGTCGCCCCAAGCCGGCGATGCGCGGCTGGATTCATGCCGTGGCCACTCCTCTGGCATTGGCGGCCGGCATCGTGCTGATCTGCCTGGCACACGGTACCGGTTTGAAGTGGGCCTGCGCCGTGTTCATGACGTGTTCGCTGGTATTGTTCGGCAATTCCGCCTGCTACCATTTGGGCGATTGGTCACCTCGCGTCACGGATGTGCTACGACGCATCGACCATATGAATATCTTCCTGCTGATCGCAGGCACTTATACGCCGGTCTCCTTTGCACTCGAACCGTTCTGGCGCAATTCAATCATCGCGGGCATGTGGATCTGCACTACCGTGGCGCTCATCATTCACGTCATCTGGATCAGCGCCCCACGCTGGCTTTACGTGATTGTGTATATTATTTTCGGTGTTTCCGGAGTGGCATTCATGGGATTGTTCTGGATTTCGCCATATGCCGGTCCGGCGGTTGTGGTGCTGTTGGCCGCAGGCGGAGCCTGCTATATCGCCGGAGCCATCGTATACGCGCTACGTAAGCCCGATCCATGGCCGAAGGTGTTCGGCTTCCATGAGATTTTCCACTGCGGCACCGTTGCCGGTTACGCATGCCATATGGTGGCGATCTACATGGTGATCGTGCAGCTATGGCCGTAAGTTCAGATCATATCTGATTGCAGTTTGACGAAATATACGAAAAGGCTGGTTCATCCGTTGTATTCGTGAACCAGCCTTGTATTTATATCGCTGGAATATCAGATTCAGCTTATGACGAACATCACTCAGGCGAGCGGCTTGGCTTCCTTGATGGTCACGGAAATCTCACGTCCGTTCGGAGCCGTATACGACACCGTGTCTCCCTCGTGAGCGCCGTTGATGGCCGCGCCGATCGGGGATTCCGGGCTGATGATGCTGTAGTCCGTGGCGATGGACAGGTCACGCGTGCCAAGCACGTAGACCATTTCACGTCCGTTGACATCCAGCGTCACCAAAGAACCGTCGCCGACTTCGCCGGCCTTGGGCGCGGTCAGAATCTTCGCGTTGCGCAGCTTGACGGTCAGTTCCTCGATGCGGCCCTGATTTACTCGCTGAGCCTCACGAGCGGCCTGATAGCCGCCGTTTTCGCTCAAATCGCCCTCGGCGCGTGCCGCGGAAACCTTGGAAAGGATTTCGTCGCGATACTCGCCTTCGCGCCAAGCGAGCTCTTCCTTCATCTTGTCATAAGCTTCCTGCGTCAGCAGAAGCGTTTTTTCTTCGGCCATGTTGCCTCCTTGACCTTGGAAATTACTCTATGCCGCTTAGTTTCAGCGGGTGGAGATGATGTCGATCACGAACACCAGGGTGTCTTCGCCGCCGATGCCGGCCTGCGGAACGCCACGGGAACCATAGCCATACTCCGGCGGAATGGATACCACCAAGCGGGAACCGACGTTGTGCCCCGGAACGGTCTGGTCCCAACCCTTGATGACCTGGCCGACACCGATGCCGAAGCTGGCCGGCTGGTGACGGTCGAAGCTGGAATCGAACGGGGTGTCTTTGCCCCAGACCACACCGTGATAGTTAACGGTGACGGTGTCGCCGCGGCGAACCATCGGGCCATTGCCCTCGAGCAGCTCCACAACCTTCAGACCTGCCGGAGCGGTCTCAGACGGGAATTCGATGGTCGGGCGATCGCCGAACTCAACATTGACAACGGGCATTTGAGATGCCATGGTGAACCTCCTTGAAAAGCACAATGCCACCTAGACTAGCACCAACCACCGCTAGCATTCAACGACATTGACCGCCAAACCACCTTTTGAGGTTTCTTTATACTTGGACATCATGTCTTCGCCCGTGTCTTTCATGGTTTTAATGGCCTGATCGAGGGTCACGATATGCGTTCCATCTCCCAGCATGGCCATACGAACCGCGTTGATGGCAGTGTTCGCAGCCATGGCGTTGCGTTCGATGCATGGAATCTGTACTAAACCTCCCACGGGATCACAGGTCAGCCCCAGATTATGCTCGATGCCGATTTCCGCAGCGTTCTCCACTTGCTGTGGAGTACCGCCCATCACCGCGCACAAACCGGCCGCAGCCATCGAACATGCCGTACCGACTTCTCCCTGGCATCCGACTTCCGCACCGGAAATGGAGGCATTGCGTTTAAACAGGTATCCTACCGCGCCTGCAGTGAGCAGGAAGGTAATAACACCCTCTTCGTTCGCATGGTCAACGAAATGCCAGTAATAGTGAAGCACTGCCGGAATGATTCCTGCAGCACCGTTGGTCGGTGCGGTGACGATTCGCCCACCGCCGGCGTTTTCCTCCGACACCGCCAAAGCGAACAAATCCACCCATGCCGCATCCGACGATTCGAGCACCGCATCCGCGCGTTTCTTGTCTCGCGCAAGCACATCACTGTTCGAGGCAAGCCTTGCATACATTTTCGGTGCCCTGCGGGGCGCATTCAAACCGCCGGGCAACACGGTCTGCGACGTATGGCATCCGTGCTGTACGCAACGACGCATCACCCGCCACACGTTATCCAGTTCGCTGCGAACCTGCACCGCCGACTGCATGGCCGTTTCGTTGGCCCACACAATGTCGGCGATACTCATATGGTGCTTCTCGCATAATGCAATGAGATCGTCGCATGACGTGAATGGATATGGCACATCCGAGCCGTCATCAAGTGAGGAATCACTCTGCTGATCGGCGAAAGACGTTCCGATCGGCGGACGCTCATGAATGCCGATCATCAGATCCTCGGCATTGCCTTGCCGTACGAAGCCTCCACCGATGGAATACCAGACCTGTTCGTCAACAAGATTGTTCTGCTGGTCAAATGCTTGGAAACGCATGCCATTAGGGTGCGCGGCCAAGCGATGCCACACGTCCATCACCACATCATGCGCATAGTCGAAATCGATGCGATGCTTACCGGCCAGCAGCAGTTCCCCACTCGACTCGCATTCATGACGAATGATGTTCACATGGTCCGTATCGACGGTTTGCGGCATGTTACCTTCCAGACCTGCCACAGTCGCGCGATCGGTACCGTGCCCCAAACCCGTCAACGCAAGAGATCCATACAGTACCGTACGCACACGGCTCACACGGCCAAGCGTTCCCGTATGTTCAAGTGATTCGACAAATTTGCATGCCGCCACCATCGGACCAACAGTATGTGAGGAACTTGGTCCAACGCCTATCTTGAACATTTCGAGAATACTGAACATACCAATCGTCGCCTTGCTTCTCAGGTGCCTTGCTCAGGCTGCATACAATGCACGGAACATGAGAATCATAATGATCAAACCAATGATGGCGGCCGTAACTTCCACCACCAGCATGATAATGGCCGTGGTTTTACGATTGCCGAGTTTAACGTCAAGTAACTTGGCGAACAGGAAGGCGACGAAACCAAGCGCTGCGCCATTCAACGCAATCGCACCAATCTGGCCATTGGTGAGCACACTCTCCCCCACCATGGCAAGCACGGAATTGATGGTGGCGGAGAACACCAGCAGACTCCACACGCCGTAACCGATAAGTCCAACAATCGCATATGCGAACGGTCGAAACCGTTCACGCATTTTGATCGTAAACGATTCGGCGCACCACAGCAACGCAAAGCCCACAACGAACGTGAACGCCACTGCCATGAACACCGCTTCCATAGCCCATGGAATCAATGCCAACGACGCCTTCAACAACGAGAAATACAGCGGAGAACAAGCCAGTTCGCCCACAGCCAAAACTCCTGCGACGATAATCGCTTGGGAGAGCATCAGCGGAATTTCCGTATCGGGCTGTTCGATTACTGGCTTGATATCTTTCGATGTCATACTTTTTCCGTTCCAGTCGGCTACTTGGGGTTATCAATGCCGCCAGTGTAATAACGGATTGTTTCGTACGTGCTATCCAGCAATATTTCACAACGTCATTCGGTGCCGCCAGCGGGAATCGAACCCGCAATCCGAAGAGACCGATTTTAAGTCGGTTGCGTATACCAGTTTCGCCATGGCGGCAAGGCATCGAACAAGCCGACGCCCAAGTCATTATGCCACGTTAACGTTCGGCAAGCAATCGCGTGCCGTAATCCAACACAATGCCATCAAGCAAACCGTGCTCGCTGGCCATGAAGGAGTCGATATGCTGACCATGGTCGGCATAGGCCGCTTCGCTGACTTTGGCGAGCACACGATTCCACACCAGTGCACCGCCGCCGACCACGTCAACACGACCCGGGTGAATGGTTTTGTAGGTCAGGCGCTCTTCGCGCGGCATCGTAAGGAACTTGTTATCGACCGCATAAGCGTCTTCCAGCGAGCAGCTGGCACCATCCACCGCGGAATGGTCGTATTCGGTCAATCCCATGGCCAGAGCGGTCATGGTAGTCACTGTGCCAGACACGCCGATGATAGTGCGGGTTTTGCCTGCAGGAACCGTTTTGAACGCTTCATCGATATGCTCGTCGATGTCGGCAATGGCCTCTTGAATCTGCGCTTCGGTAGGCGGATCGTTCTTCAAGTGGCGTTCGGTCATACGCACCGAGCCAATGTTCATGGAGAACGCGGCCTGCACCTGCGTGTTCGGATGGCTTACGCCATCGCCGCCAAGCACCAATTCCGTAGAGCCGCCACCCAAATCAACCACCAGATACGGAGCTTCGACGTCGCGACGAACCACGCTCGTGGCACCAAGGAAGCTTAGATCAGCCTCTTCCGTACCGGGAATGACTTCCGGACGCACGCCGAGGATCTGCTCGATAGTGTCTTCGAATTCCTCACGGTTCTCAGCATCACGAGTGGCCGAAGTGGCAACGAAACGAACGCCATCCACCGGATGCTTTTTCAGCACCTCGGCGAATTCGCGGGCAGCGGCGTAGGCACGTTCCAATGCCTCATCGGCGAAACGATGCGTCTTATCAACATCCTGACCGAGGCGAATCACACGAAGAATACGCGGAACAATATCTTCAACGCCGTCTTCGCTGACTCGGGAGACCTTCAGACGAATCGAGTTCGTACCGCAATCAATGCCGGCAACAGTAACGGATTTCATTGCTTCTTCTTTCTGTCTGAATATGGTTCAGTCTTCGTTTTCCACCGTGCAACGGCATACATTGGGGTCGAATTCATGACGAATCGCCTCCAATGCCATGTCTCCGATCGGATTGGCGCCCTCACCCATCACCAGCGTTTGCGCCAGCAAGGCGTGCAGACACTTGATGCGAACAGGCATGCCGCCGGCACTGGTGCCTTCGATATGCTCTTCGCTGTCTTCCATAGCAACGGCGATTTCATGCCGGAACGCCAAATACAGTTCGTGCGCACGCTCGTAGGCGGCTTTCAGATCGTCATCTTCAGCCAAAAGATCGTTGTACTCCTTCATCTTGCCTTCGGCTTCGATGTGGGAGATGGCTTTCACCGCTTCCGGGCCAGTCAAATAGCAAGTGGTAGGGAAAGGCACACCTCCCGGCAGCAGCGGACGCGTGACCACAGCCAAAGGCCTGCCGCACACGCAACGTGCTCCGACAGCCACCATGCCACGCGGGTAACGACCCAGCTGACGCTCGACCACAGCAATATCATGCTCGGTGGCAGGCTGGTCGAGAACCTTCTTCGCCAAGGTTTTGGCCTGTTCGCTGATTGTCATACCCTGTGTCACTCCTGCTGATCTCCTGATTGCTGTTGGTTGTTGTCTTGTGAAGTCTGCTGCTGGCCACCGGATTCCTGGCTTGTTCCATTCGCATCCGATTCACCGGTTGACGTACTTTCGGACGTTTCCCTCGATTTCGATTTCACTTCGTCCGATTGGTCGGCTTGTTTGAACGAATACGCCATCTCCTTGTACCAAGGCAGTACGGTTTTCTGCGATTCATCCGTCTTTTTTGCATCTTCTGTGGTTTCGCCGGTCACCGCTTCGGGATGTTCCACACGAATCGCCTGTTCTCCTGGAAATACGAATCCCAGACGATCCCTTGCCTGCGCTGTAACGTAAGCTTTGTCATCCCAACGCGCAATGTCGTTTTCCAGTTCCTGCTTTTGCGCTATCAGCGCAGCTTCCTGCTTCTTCAAGCCATTCAATTCAGCCATATTCAGCGCATAGGTATGGAACGTCGACGCCAGCTGGATGGATCCCAAAGCCACGATAAATACCGCCACAAAGAACGCGATGGGGCCAGCGCTGCCCCTTCTGGATGCTTTCTTGCGTGACTTTGAACTCATAGCAATGAAAATACCCGCCGCGTTCGACGAGGAACACGACGGGCACTCTACATCAGCGCATATTCGATGCGCTTACGCTCACTTGGCGATGTACTTCTTGCAGGCCTTGAAAGCGCTGTAGCCAGCATACTGAGCGGTGGAGCCGAGCTCCTCCTCGATCTCGAGCAGGCGGTTGTACTTGGCAATACGCTCGCCACGAGCCGGAGCACCGGTCTTGATCTGGCCGGTGTTCTTTGCCACAGCCAAGTCGGAGATGGTGGTGTCCGGGGTCTCGCCGGAACGGTGGGAAACCATGGAGGTGAAGCCGTTCTTGGTGGCCAGCTCGATGGCGTCGAGGGTCTCGGTGACGGTACCGATCTGGTTCAGCTTGACCAGCAGGGAGTTGGCGGCGCCGAGCTCGATGCCCTTAGCCAGACGTGCCGGGTTGGTGACCAGCAGGTCGTCGCCGACGAACTGCAGACGATCGCCGAGCTTGGCGGTGATGGCAGCCCAGTCTTCCCAGCCTTCTTCCTGGAACGGATCCTCAATGGAGACGATCGGGTACTCGTTGATGAGGTTCTCGTAGAAGTCGAGCATGTAGCCGGCTTCACGATCGTCGCCTTCGAAGTGGTACTTGCCGGTCTCCTTGTTGTAGAACTCGGAGGAAGCCACGTCGAGGGAGATGCCGATCTGCTTGCCCGGCTCGTAGCCGGCGGCGGAGATGGCGTCCATGATGTAGTTCAGGGAGTCCTTGTTGGACTTCATCTTCGGAGCGAAGCCACCCTCGTCGCCGAGGCCAGTGGCCAGGCCTTCCTTCTTCAGGACGTTCTTCAGGGTGTGGTAGACCTCAACGCCTGCACGCAGAGCCTCGCTGTAGGTGTCGAAGCCGTACGGGGAGATCATGTACTCCTGAATGTCGGTGGCGAAGTCAGCGTGAGCGCCACCGTTCATGATGTTCATGTTCGGAACCGGCAGGATGTGGCCGTTGGTGCCGCCGATGTAGCGGTACAGCGGCTGGCCCGCGGACTCAGCGGAGGCGTACAGAGCAGCCAGGGACACGCCGAGGATGGCGTTGGCGCCCAGACGACCCTTGTTCGGGGTGCCGTCGAGCTCGATCATGACCTCATCGAGAGCGCGCTGGTCGGAAGCATCCATGCCGATGACCTTCGGAGCGATCTCTTCGTTCACGGCCTTGACGGCATTGAGAACACCCTTGCCCTGATACACGGACTTGTCGCCATCGCGACGCTCCCAAGCCTCAG
This sequence comes from Bifidobacterium pseudocatenulatum DSM 20438 = JCM 1200 = LMG 10505, assembly GCF_001025215.1. NCBI lineage: Bacteria > Bacillati > Actinomycetota > Actinomycetes > Bifidobacteriales > Bifidobacteriaceae > Bifidobacterium > Bifidobacterium pseudocatenulatum. The sequence goes on along the minus strand of NZ_AP012330.1, from coordinate 896,913 downwards.
CTTCACCGGTGGAAGCACCGGACGGAACGAGGCCCAGGCCCTGAGCACCGTCTTCGGTGTCGAGAACGACCTCAACGGTCGGGTTGCCGCGGGAATCGAGAATCTGACGCGCGTAAACGCTTTCAATTACTGCCACAACTACTCCTTATAAACGTTAGGTTGTGATGACATTGCCTAGAATAGTGCGTTTTGTGGACGTATGGCAAACTTATCCGACACGATTTGTGTGAACGCTCACACAAATCGTGTCGGATGCGTCTGGAACTTCACCTGCTATTTCTTTGGCGTTGGCTTCCAGTCAAGGTCATCCAGCAATTGGTTCGTCCAACCAACGATTTCATCAGAGCTCATTGGACCAGATCCCAGCGAACCTGCGAACGGCGCGGGAATCAGGTATGTTTTAGTCATCGGACGGTATTGAATGCCCTTGTAGATTCTGGCCATGCGCATTTGCACGGATTCTCGTGGCTCGAATTTGGCGACACGAACGTTACGGCCTTGCCCGATGATTTCGGTAATGCCCAACTTCCTTGCCTTGAACCGAAGTCTCGCCACATCGAACAGCGCCTCGAAATCGACCGGAGGCTTGCCGTAACGATCCGTAAGCTCATCACGCAACTCGTCAAGATCGGCTTCCGTACGAGCACCCGCCAACTTGCGGTAGGCTTCCAATCGCAATTTGTCGGAATCGATGTAGCTGACGGGAATGGACGCTTCGATCGGCAGATCGATGGTGACAGCAACCGATTCCGTACGTTCCGGTTCCTTGTACTGCTCGACGGCCTCGGACACCATGCGCACATACAGATCGAAACCAACACCCTCGATATGCCCGCTCTGCTCGTCGCCCAGCAGATTGCCGGTGCCACGCAGCTCAAGATCCTTCATCGCCACGTCAAAACCTGAACCGAGCGCAGTGTTCTGCGCGATGGTGGCCAGTCGGTCATGCGACTGCTGGGTCATCGGCTTGGTTGGATCATATAGGAAGTACGCGTAGGCACGCTCACGGCCTCGCCCGACACGACCACGCAACTGATGAAGCTGGCTTAGGCCGAAACGGTCGGCATGATCGACGATCAACGTATTCGCATTGGAAATATCAAGACCGGTTTCGATGATGGTGGTGCATACGAGCACATCAATGTCGCGATGCCAGAAGTCTCGGATCACACCGTCAAGCTGCTTCTCCCCCATCTTGCCATGGGCGATGCCGACATGCGATTCCGGCACCAGCTCGTGAATCTTCGCGGCAACCGAAGCGATGTCTTGCACTCGGTTGTGCACGTAGAACACCTGGCCACCGCGCAACAGCTCACGTCTGACCGCAGCAGTGACCTGAGCATCCTCATACGCGCCAACGTAGGTAAGCACCGGCAAGCGGTCTTCCGGAGGCGTGGCCAACGTGGACATTTCACGAATGCCTGTAACGGCCATCTCCAGCGTTCGCGGAATCGGTGTTGCCGACAGACTCAGCACATCCACATTGGTACGCAGCGCCTTCAACGTCTCTTTGTGTTCGACGCCGAAACGCTGCTCCTCATCGATGATGACCAGTCCCAGATCCTTGAATTTGACCTTCGGTCCGAGCAGTTTGTGCGTACCGATCACCACATCGACGGAACCGTCTTCAAGTCCCTCGATGGTGTCGTTGATCTCCTTGGTGGTTTGGAAACGGCTCATCGCCCTTACTTCCACCGGGAATCCTTCAAAACGTTCGGTGAACGTCTCGAAATGCTGTTGCACCAGCAATGTGGTCGGCACCAGCACAGCCACCTGTTTGGAATCCTGCACCGCCTTGAATGCGGCACGTACGGCGATTTCGGTTTTGCCGAATCCCACGTCGCCGCAAATCAGGCGATCCATCGGCACGGGCTTTTCCATATCGGATTTGACTTCGTCGATGGTGGTCAGCTGATCAGCGGTTTCTTGGTACGGGAAAGCGTCTTCCAGTTCTTTCTGCCAAGGGGTGTCTTTGCTGAAGGCATACCCCTGCATACGTTGACGTGCCGAATACAGTTTGACCAGATCTTCGGCGATTTCGTGCACATGCTTACGTGCTTTCGCCTTGGTGGCAGCCCAGTCGGATCCGCCCAGTTTGTTGAGTTTTGGAGCGTCGGCACCGATGTATTTGCTGACTTGGTCAAGCTGGTCGGTGGGGATGAACAGTTTGTCGGCAGGTGCGCCGCGCTTGCTGGATGCGTATTCGATGACCAGATACTCGCGTGTGGTCTGGTTGGCGCCCGCTCCGATGGTACGCTGGCGCATTTCGAGGAACCTGCCGATGCCATGCTGCTCATGCACCACGTAATCGCCGGCTTTGAGCTCCATAAGGTCGATGGCCTTACGGCGACGTTTAGGTGTTTTTGCCTGTCCCGCGGCCGATGTACGTCCGGTCAGGTCGCGTTCGGTAAGCAGTGCGACTTTCGCGGCATTATCGACGAATCCGTCGATGGCACGCGATCTGATGCAGTCGAAGTTGGCGATTCCCGTTTCGTTGATGGCACGTTTGAGTCGAACAAGAGTGCCTTGCGCTCCTGCAGTGACGGTGACGGCATAGCCGGCATCAAGAAGACCTTCGATACCGGAAGCTGTCTTGGCCTCATCTCCGCGATATTCTCCAGGATTGGTGGCGTCGAGCTGAACGCGGCCTTCCCTACTGGAGTTCACACCGAAACTCGTAAGCTTCCATACGTCATGCCTAGAGAACACCAGTGAGGAAATCGTTTCCTCAAAATCGTAGAAATTCGCCTGATCGAATGTGATTGGAGCACCGGCACCATGACCGGATGCAGCAACATGCCAACTGGCTGCAAGGAATTCATTAGCCGTTTTGGCAAGATCGTCGGCAGCGCGACGCAATTTTTCCGGATCGGACAGCATCACCAACGCACGCTTGGGAAGCATGCCCTGCACCGGTTCCATATCATCGACTAATGCGGGAAGCAACGATTCCATGCCTTCGACAGGAATGGCGTTGGCAATGGATTCAAGCATGTCTTCGGCGTTTGGAATGGAGCCGATCAGGGATTTCGCACGCACGCGCACCTTTTCGGTCAGCTGCAGCTCACGGCATGGCGTGGCCCAGACCATCGGAATGTCACTGCCATACGTACGCTGGTCGGATGCATGGAATTCCTTGATGGTATCGATTTCGTCACCGAAGAATTCGATACGAACCGGATGCGGCAATGTTGGAGGAAACACGTCGATAATGCCGCCTCGCACTGCGAATTCACCACGATCCATCACCAAGTCGACTCGAGTATACGCATTCTCCACCAGTCGATGCGACGCCTCATCGAGCGCCAACTCCTCACCTTGGGAGAACACCAGCGGCTCCACATCCCCCAAGCCCGCAACCACAGGCTGAATCAGGGAACGCACCGGCATGACGAGAATCCTGATGGGGCCAAACAGCTTGCTTCCCTCTTGAGGGTGCATCAGTCTGCGGAACACCGCCATACGGCTCGCCACGGTATCGGCGCGAGGCGAAAGACGTTCGTGCGGCAAGGTTTCCCACGCTTCAAGCTGTGCCACATCGTTTGGATCGCCGGAATACCACGAACGAATCGCCTCAACCATTTCCTCGGCCTCGCGCCCGGAAGCCACCACAAGCACAACCGGTCGTGTTCCCGCTGCCCCGGCAGCGAGCGCCGGACGCAATCCTTCGGGAACGCCAACGGTGATGCTGGGGTCTATGTCGGATTCCGGCACTTCGATCTCATCGGAAATCAGCGCACGAAAATCCTCATCGGTTTCGAGTACGTCGAGAATGCCAGCCAGCGAACCTGACGTCGGCAGTTGCACCGGTTCAGCGGCCATTGAACTGCTCCTGAGCCTTGGCGAGGCCGTTGAAGATGATGGTTTCCGCCGCGTCGGCACCGTCGGCAAGGAATTCCGGAAGCTGCTTGCGCTGATCCGGACCGAATCCGCCCAGCACCCAATTCACCGTGTTGTCGTGGGCGTGGGCGCCGCGTTGCGCATGACCGACTCCCATGCGCACTCGGGCATACTTTGGCGTTCCCAAGGCACGATCAATTGATTTGATGCCGTTATGGCCGCCTGCGGAGCCGCCTGCCTTGACTTTGATACGTCCGAAATCAAGATCCATGTCGTCGTGAATCACCACAATATGGTCTGGTTCAATCTGATAGTAGGCACTGATGGAAGCCAACGCATTGCCTGACTCGTTCATGTAGGTGAGCGGCTTTGCCAGGAAGAATTTGACGTTACGGCCAGACAGGTTCATCACGCCTTTGCCGAGCATGGCAAGCCCTTTATGGTCGGAAAAGTTGACCGACCAACGTTCGGCCAACAGATCGGCCGCCATAAATCCCATATTGTGACGGGTGCCTTCGTATTTGGATCCCGGATTGCCAAGTCCTGCGATCAACCAGAAATCAGATGCCATTGAAATCGTTCCATTCATTCATACGTACGTTTGTGCGCGTTCATATTGCGTCACGTTGTCTCGTCTTGATAACCGCAAAGATTGTACTTACAGGTCGAGATACCAGTAACTCATGTCACGCATGGTGCCGGTGGAATCGGTGGCGGCAGTTGGCATGAGGCCAAACTGTGTAAAACCGAACCGTTTCATCAGTGCGATCGAACCGGCATTGTCTGCGAAAATAATGCCGCATGCCTTACGCATATTACGCTTTCGACATTCTTCAAGCAGTTTGGTGAGTGTGTATGTACCGACTCCCCTGCCCTGCCATTGCGGATCGATATAATAGGCGAGATCGGTGACGCCGTCGTATCCTGCGCGATCGTAGAAAACGGAAAGCGCGCTGAATCCAATGATCCGCCTCTCTCCGTCATCATCTACCGTTTCCGTAACGAACACCGCGTACGGATCATGATGCGATTCAACCCATGCTTTGCGCTGTTCGTATGTGCGTGGAGTTATATCGGCCGATGATCCACCTCGTATGACTGCAGCGTTGTAAATGTCGGTGATTGCTTGAATGTCGTTTTGCGTTGCGATGCGGTAGGAATACTCGATCATGTTTTTGAGCATACCGGGCATATGCATAAGGCGGAAGACCGGTTCTCCATATGGAACCAGTCTCCCGCCTTATGCAAACAGCAATCGTACGGAACTTGTGCGGAAACTACTGCTCGAGTTCGAGCGCCTTGTTCAACGCTTCCTGAAGTTTCTTCTGCGCCTCGCCATAAGCGGACCAATCGCCTTTCTTCATGGCCGCGTCGGAATCCTTCATTGCCTGGGAAGCGTCGTTAAGCGCGCTCTTCAGACCGTTGCTCATCGTGCCGGAGCTACTACCGGTATTGCCGGAACTGCTGTCATTGCCCGAGTCTGTTCCAGATGACGAATCCGTGCCATCGGTTCCGGAAGAACCATCGGTGGAGGCATCGCCGTTGGTATCGGACGTATCAGTCTTGCCACTGGTCGAGCCGTCGACGTTTTCAGCATCGCCAGCGGATGCACCGGAGTTGCCGCCGAACACCTGATCGAGCGCTTCGTCCAACGTGTTGGCGAATCCGACCTGGTCGCCGAAGGCCACCAACACCTTCTTCAACAGCGGGAAACTGGTGGAACCGGAAGACTTGACGTACACCGGCTGCACGTACACCAATCCGCCGCCGAGCGGCAGTGTAAGCAGATTGCCTCGCTGCACATTGGTGGAACCGGATTCAAGCAAATTAAGTTCCTTCGACACGTCGGCCGACGCATTGAAGTTGTTCTGTGCCTGACCGGGGCCTGGCACATTGGAATCCTTCGGCAACTCCTGCAATCGAAGCGTGCCATAGTTCGCGCCGATCTTGCCTTTTTCGTGGCCCGCATCGGAATCGACAGACAGGAATCCCGTCAAAATCTCTCGAGTTGACGTGCCTGCGGGAATATACGACGACGTCAACGAGAACACCGGTTCGTTGGATCCACCGGTCTGCAGCGTCAAATAGTACGGCGGCTGCAGAATGTCGCGTTCCTGAGCCTGCTGGGATTCGGTCGGATCGACTGGAGTCTGCCAGAAATCCTCACCGGAGAAGAACTGGCTGGCGCTCGACACATGGTACTTGGTCAACAGTTCTCGCTGCACCTTGAACAGGCTTTCCGGGTAACGCAGGTGGCTCATCAGATCGCCGGAAATCTCCGACAACTGGTGGTACTGGCCGGGGAAGATCTTCTGCCATGCCTTGATCACCGGATCGGATTCGTCCCACACGTACAGGTCCACGGAACCGTCATACGCATCGACGGTGGCCTTCACGGAGTTGCGAATGTAGTTGGCGTTCTTCGAAGCCAGCTCACTCACCGTGGCCGAAGATTCCGTAGTGGAATCCTTGGAGGCTTCGCCCAGATCGGTCATCTGCGAATACGGGTAGGCGTCAGACGTGGTGTAGCCATCGACGATCCACTTGACACGACCATCCACGACCGCCGGGTACACACGGCCGTCAAGCGTCAGGTATGGCGCGACCTTGGCCACACGCTCCTTCGGGGAACGATCATAGAGAATCTGCGATTCGGAGTTCACACGGTTAGAGAACAGAATCTGGTCGGAGCCGAAACGGATGGCATACAGCAGTCGGGAGAAGATATTACCGATCTTCGGGCCGCCATTGCCACCGAACGTGTTGGTGGCGCCTTCGGAACCGGTCGGGTAATCGAACTCCCACGACTGCGTACCTTCCGGAGCGCCCACGATCGAATATTCGGAAGCGTTCGGCGAGAAGTAGATACGCGGCTCGTACTGTTCGGATTCGGTGAGCTTGCCTTGGGTTGGAATACCCGCCTCGAAGAACTTCGGCTGGCCGTCGGCCGTCACCTTGTTGCCGTAGGCGGCCACCACACCATAGCCGTGCGTGTACACGGTATGGTCGTTGACCCAGTTACGATTGTCAAGACCGGCAAGGTCAAGTTCTCGTGCTGCGATCACCGTATCTTGGCTCACACCGTCGACCTCATATTTGTCGACGGCAAGAGTATCGGCAAACGTGTAATACTGCTTGGATTGCTGCAGCTGCTTGAATGTCGGGGAAACGATCTGCGGATCGAGCAGTCGGATCTGCGCGGTCGATTCCGCGGAATCAGCCAACGCACCAGCCTCGCCTTCCGTAGTGGCCTGATACTGTTCGGTCTTCACATTGTTCAGACCGTATGCTTCACGGGTGGCGTCGATATTACGCTGGATATAGGTAGATTCCATTTCCTGCGCGTTCGGATTCACACGGAAACGCTGCAGCAGCATCGGCCATGCCACGGTAAGCACCAAGCTCACCACAATGGCGGATGCGATGGCCACGGTCGGCACCTTCCACGCTTTAAGCGCTTCGGAAGCACGCACCGCAATCGGAGCCTGGCCTTCCAACGCATGCGACTTCATGATCCACACGCCGAGAATCACACCGAGAATGACGGTGATGGCAGCCATGATGAAGGTGACGGGAATCGTGGCGTTGACCGTGGTATACGTGGCACCGGTGATGCGGCTACCCTCCTGCGTGAGGTGGGAGAACACGCCAAGCACCTGATTCGTCGCCCATGCGAACATGTTGAGCATCAGCCAGATGCCGATCTGTCTACGCGCACGCTTGGTGATGTGGAACAGTCCACGACCATGCACTGGCATGGTGATTCGGATGCCGCCCATCATCACATGCGTGACGATGGAGAAGATGATGCCGGCAAGCAGCAGCAACGACACTGCCGACATGATCAGCTTCAAGCCAGGCAATACGAACACATAGAAACCATTGTCGATGCCGAATTGCGGGTCGGTGGTGCCGAAACTCTGCGCGTTGAACATCAGCAGGATTTCAGACCAATTCGCATTAAACTGCGATCCGAACATCAAGCCGACGATCAATGAAATCACCACAGCCACACGACGTGCATTCTTTGAGCTCACGCCCTTGCCCACTTCGATGGTGTCGCCGTTAATACGAATCGTGGAACCATCGGCAGCATCGGGGCGAGCCCAGATCGCCAGCGACGCGGACAGGAATCCGACCGCGGCGATCAGCAGCGCATACGCCACCCACAGGCCTACCCTGGTACCCAACTGCGTCCAAATCACGCTTTGGAAGCCAAGCTGCGCATACCACATGACGTCGGTGATGAACTGCGCCAAGCCAAAGAACAGGCCGATGATGATGGCAAGCGCCAGCACCACACCGATTAGAATCTTGTTGCCGTTCGACGATTTGCGCGGACGGTTCGGCTGGCGTGTGATACGCGGACCGGACGGACCTCTTGGAGGCATGTTCGCCGAAGACCGGGCGGTGTTATCACCATCGGTTTCGACATTGAGAATGATGGGATCATCGTTGCCGGATTTATTGGCACGCTGCCCTTGGGAGCGGTTCGGACCGCTTTCCGGGTCGAACATGGGACCAAACATATCAAAAAAAGACATACTAATAGCCTATCGACAGGCACGGAACGTGCTTTATGCCGCTAGCCTAATGTTTACGCAATTCACGAACACGAATCCACCCGTTCTTTTCTTATGCGATCGTATTCGCCATCACCGGCATGTGATAGATAATGACACTATGAGGAGAGTTCACGTTCATTTCGCTCGTTGTGCTGCCGCACTGTGCGCCATCGCACTGCCGCTATCGTTCGCTGGGTGTTCATCCAGCGCGAGTTTGAATGCTGGCTCCAACCAATCCGAGCAATCCAATTCGCAGCAGTCCGATGCATCACATGATGCGCTTGACAAATCCAACGTGCCAAGCGTGGTGGACGACTCGCCGCATGGCAGAGCTGTGGCTGCAGTCAATGCCATGAGTCTTGCAGAGCGCGTCGGTCAGCTCGTCATGGCACCCCTGTATGCGGGATCCGATCCTTCCTCGTTACAGGATCTCATTGTGAACCAGCATGTCGGATCGGTGTTGATCATCGGCAATTGGAATTCGGGAACGGCTGGCGTGGCCACCGCCACATCCACCTTGCAATCGTATGCCCCTGGTAATAATCAACTCCTGATGACCACCGATCAGGAAGGTGGTTTGGTGCAGCATCTGCAGGGTGATGGGTTCGACCAGATGCCTTCCGCCACCAATCAGGGTTCAATGTCGACCAACCAGCTACGGCAATCGGCTGCCGTATGGGGTTCCCAACTCAAGTCGGCCGGCATCAATGTTGATTTGGCGCCGGTGGTGGGCACGGTAACGGTAGATAGGGCTTCCAATGGCCCGATCGGCGCACTGTATCGTGATTTTGGTCTTGATGCGGACGGCAATGCCGACCATGCCAAGGCGTTCATTCAGGGCATGGCGGATTCGGGTGTAGGCAGCGCCATCAAGCACTATCCTGGTTTGGGTTCGGTGACGGGCAACACCGATTTCACCGCCGACGGCATTCTTGATACCACCACCACGTTGGACGGTGCGGAAATCGGCGCGTTCAACAGTACGTTGGAGGCGAACCCTTCCATGGTGATGATGTCGCTTGCCACCTATCAGGCTATTGATCCGAATAATCCCGCCGTGTTCTCCAGCGCTTTGGTAACGGATTATTTGCGCAATACGGTCGGATTCCAAGGTGTCATCACTTCGGATTCTTTGTCCGCCACTGCGTTGGGTGGCATTCAGCCGAGTGATTTGGGTGTGCGATTGGTTGAGGCCGGCGGTGATCTTGCCTGCATTGGCGCTTTCGATTATGTTCAGCAGGTTTTGGATGGTTTGAATGCGAAGGCCGCGGCTGATTCCGCTTTTGCAGACAAAGTAACGCAGTCCGCGATTCGTGTGATGACATTGAAATACAGCATGGGACTCGCTTCTTGATTGCGAAATATTGATTGCGGAACATGCAATCGAATATCTTCGGTATAGGAATAATCGCAAGCAAGCAACATAAATATAAGAAAAACAATCCCCGTCTTCCGAAATGAAAGACGGGGATTGTTTATGTATGGCCGTTAGTTTCAGCAACAGCAACTGGTGTTGGGATGCTTGCGATCGTATTCCTCTCGCATGCGCCAGTATTCGCGTTCGGTCAGCGGGGTTTCGCAGGGATGTTCGCTTGCGAAATGCTCCAGATAGTGGTCGTATTTCGCTTCTCCGCTGAATTCGCGCACATACCAGACGAATCCGGCCTTGGCTTTCAATAATGCGGACCAGATTCGTCTGACCATGGTGGTGAATCCCTGCATCAGGCTGCTGCCTGTTCCTTCTGCGCCAGCTCATAGCTCTTGGCCGCGTATTCGCGCTGCACCTTCTTTTCGAGCTTGGTGGCGATCAGGCTGGACGGTGCGAACCATTCGGATTCCACGAACGGCTCCTCAGACGTGGTTTCCACACCGAACTTGCCCTTGGCAAGAATCTTCACGGTCTGGTAGATGCCGACGACCAGGAAGACTCCCATCATGACCATGAAGAACACGGAGAGCACGCCGTCAAGGTACGCATTGGAGAGTGCGGCCTTGGCGTTGACCAACGCTTCGCCTTCCAAAGTGCCACCATCGATCAGCGTCTGATACTTGGAAGCGGTGGCGAAGTAACTGATCGGTCCGACGATCTTCTGGAAGTCGGCGGTGAAGGTCACGGCCACATCCCAAACGAGAGGAACAACAGGAATCCACAGGTACTTCTTATAGCCAAGCTTGGCCACGCAAACGGTGACCAGCATGAAGCATGCGGCGGCAAGCAGCTGGTTGGAAATACCGAAAATAGGCATCATGGCGTTGATACCACCATTCGTATCGCACACGCCGACCCACAGCAGGCCACCCCACAGGGCGGTTGCGATCAGTGTGGTGATGATGTTGCCCGGTTTCCACGTCGGATCAGCGAACTTCTTCAGCTTGCGCACGTTGCCCAGCAACTCACCAATCTGATAACGGGCCACGCGGGTGCCGTTGTCAACGGTGGTGAGGATGAACAACGCTTCGAACATGATGGCGAAGTGGTACCAGAAGGCCATGGAGTCATGACCGCCGAGGTAGGACTTGAGGAAGTTGGCCATACCCATAGCGAACGTGGTGGCGCCGCCGGTGCGGGAAACGATGGTGTTCTCGCCAATGTCGGAAGCGGCCTGCTTCAAAGCGTCGGCGCCTTCATAGGTCTTGGCATTGCCGTTCTCGTCGACAGAATCCCAAGTGACCTTCATCTGGTTGCCTTCAATGTCGGAAACCTTCATCGAATCCACGGCCTTGACCGCGGCCTCAGCCCGCTCGTCAGGAGTGGAAGTGGCGGTCAGGGTCACGCCGGAAGCGGTGGAGATCTGCGAGGCGGACATGTTCGTGGAGAAGTAGATGCCCTGGGAAATGGTGATGGCTGTAATCAGTGCGATCACGGCGGTGAAGGATTCAACCAGCATGGAACCGTAGCCGATCATGCGGATCTGGTTTTCCTTCTCCACAGCCTTCGGGGTCAGGCCGGAGCTCACTGCGCCGTGGAAGCCGGAAAGAGCGCCGCACGCGATGGTGATGAACAGGAACGGGAACAGGTCGCCTGCGAAGGTCGGTCCCGTGGAGGTGGACGCGAATTCAGTCAGAGCCGGCATCTGCACGGACGGATTGGCGATGAGAATGCCAAGCACGAGCAGCACAAGCGTGCCGATCTTCATCAGCGTGGACAGGTAGTCACGCGGGGTGACGAGCAGCCAGTGCGGCAACGCGGCGGCGGCGAAGGAGTAGATCACCAGTGCGATAACCAGTTCCTTGGCGTTCAACGTGAACACGTCGGCGATTGCCGGAACGCTGGAGATCCAACCGCCAGCGATGATGTCGATCACGAGCAGCACGAAGCCGAGCACCGTGGTTTCGATAACGCTACGATGCAGGAAACGCTGGAAGCAGCCCATGATCAAGGCGATCGGAATGGTCATACCAATAGAGAACACGGCCCACGGCGAGGAAGCCATGGCCTTGATGGCCACGAGCGCAAGGAATGCCATGGCGATGGCGGTCATCACGATCAGGAAGATCGACAGGATAGTGCCGCCGAACTTGCCCATTTCGTCGGTTGCCATCTGACCGAAGGAACGGCCGCGACGCTTGGCGGAGATCCACAGCATGAGCATATCCTGCACGGCGCCGGCGAAAATCACACCGAGAATGATCCACATCACGGACGGCAGATAACCCATTTGGGCGGCCAGAATAGGACCAACAAGCGGGCCCGCACCGGAAATGCCGGCGAAATGCTGGCCGAACAGCACGCGACGGTCGGCACGTTCGAAGTTGGCGCCGTCATGCACGCGCTCGGCCGGCGTCGCGTTCGCATCGTCGGTACGCATGATCTTGATCTGAATATAGTACGCGTAGAAACGGTAAGCGATCGCGTAGGAGCACAATGCCACAACCACGAACCAGATGGCGCTGATCTGCTCGCCACGGGAAACCGCCAGAATAGCCCAACCAATAGCGCACACAATGGCAATGACGGCCCACAGCAGGGCCTTCGGCCACGTCCACACCATCTTCGGCTTCACACCGACAGGGAGCCCCTTCGAATTGCGGATGACGCGTTCCGCTTCCTCAGGCGTGTAATCATCCTTGAACTCCAGTTTGCCGGGCGCTGGAACCGCGGCATTGGCAGTGCTTGCTGCACTAGTCATATTGTTCTCTCTCGTTAGATATAACTCTTCTATACAGCCAGAGCCGCTCAACACAGCTCCTTATTGGCTAAAGAAAAAGAGTAGGCGCGTCAATCGCATCAACGCATTTCTTCTCACGATATGGGATATCAGCAATAACAACTGTGGAAAATCCCTATAAAACTCACTTCAGATTTGGGCAATCCTACAAAACAGACAATCATGCAAAAACAAGCTGAAGTAATGCCATATACACGACGGTGCCGCCGGCGATCGAGAGCAGCATGTTGCGTTTCCATACGTGCAGCACGACGATCGCGGCGATGGCGATCGCTTCGGGAATGCCGTGGCTTCCAGCAAAAGGATTGACGTTTTTCAGCGAATACACCACCAGCAGTCCGGTCATAGCATACGGAAGCACGTTGCCAAGATAGTCGATGATGTGCGGCGGTTTCTTTGACTCGGGAAAGAGCACGAACGGCAGAAAACGGGTGATGATGGTGCCAAGCACCGCCATCAGTACAGTGACGACGCCCTGCCATGTGGTCATGATCATGACCGCGCCTCCCCTACTTCGTTACGATCCGCAGCGGATTCGACCGCACCATCAGCATCATCACGTTTCCCAACATTATCAGGTTTCAAATCATCCAAATACGGACGCAACATAATGAACATCACCAGCATGGCAATCAACGACGGGATCATGAAATTGTCAGCACCGAACAGCGCCATGCAAATCACCGGCACCACAGTGCCCGTCAACGCCGCCATATGGCTTTTGCGTTTCGTTGTCAACCATTGATCCACGAAAATAACCACAAACAATGCGGTCATCACGAAATCCAAACCGGTGGTGTCGAACGTCAATCGCCAGCCGACAATGCCTCCGAGCGTCGCTCCAGCCACCCAGGAAACCTGATTCAGCAGCGACACGAAGAAATAGAACCAGCCGCGGTCAACATCCGCCGGTATTTGCGCGCTGTTGTTGACCGCGAACGTCTCATCACACATGGCGTAAATCAAATACGGTTTTTTCGCCCCCATGTTCTTGAAACGCCCCAGCATGGACAGTCCGTAAAACAGGTGCCTTGTTCCCATCATCAGCGCCAACATAAGCGTGGCGAACGGATTGAATGCGGAAACCAGCAGATTCACCGTAACGAATTCCATGGAACCGGTGTAGATGAACGCGCTCATGTACAACGGCCACAGGAACGAAAACCCGCGGGTTCCCATAAGCACTCCGTACGACATGGCCAGAAAGAAGAAGCTGATGCAAATCGGCAGCACTTTGGGGAACGCGGCTTTGAACGCACGCGTCTTCACTCCCCCATTCCGCTGGCTCATCCGCATTCCTCCCTGCCATACGTGGCAAGCCCGTTCGCGACCACAATGCCTTGTAACCACCCAATTGTCTAATCGTTCAATTCATGGTACCGACAGTCATGTTTCGCAAACACCCGCACGCATATCGACATTGCTTATAACGCGTTCCATCGCTCATCCGCTTCGCCCGCCAGCGAAACATGGGCATGCGTTTGACTTCAAGTACTTGAACTTTCTATCTTGGCAACAGAACGTTTTCAAGGAGAGTTATCAGTGAGTGACATGCACGAGGTTCGTCAGGCGTTACTGACCGGCGAACGCGCCGAATTCCAAGCATCAGGCAAGCGATATATCGACACGATTTTCGATGATGGCGAATCACCGTTGAAGCATGCGCATGATATTGAGCTTAAGTCGAGTTCGTTCAAATGGAAGTATCCGCTGTGGTATTGCTCGGATATTTTGGCAAAGGATTGCACATGGTTCGAGATGGCACGCGCGGGCGTGTGGTATACGAATACCATTCGTGTTGAGGATTGCACGTTTGAAGCGCCGAAGAATTTCCGCCGGTGCCATGATGTTGCGTTGAGGAATGTTGATTTCGTCAATGCCGAGGAAACATTATGGGCTTGTTCGAACGTTTCACTGGAAAATGTGAGTGCTCGTGGCGATTATCTGGCGATGAATTGTTCCGATATTAAAGCCTATAATCTGCGTTTGGTTGGCAATTATCCATTTGATGGCGCACGTAATATTGAAATCACAAATTCTCGATTGATTTCCAAGGATTGCTTCTGGAATTGCGAGAATGTGACAGTACGTGATTCATTCATTTCCGGCGAGTATTTGGCTTGGAATTCCCGTAATGTCACGTTTGAGAACTGTACGATCGAAAGTCTGCAGGGTTTGTGCTATGTGGATAATCTCGTATTACGTAATTGCCGTCTAATCAATACGACGCTTGCTTTCGAATATTCGAATGTGGATGCCGATATTCACAGCACTATCGATAGTGTATTCAATCCTTCGTCCGGCACGATTCGTGCGGATGTCATCAAGGAATTGACTCTTGACCCAATGAAGATTGATCCGAACAAGGTGACGATAATTACCGACAACAGGTAAACATCATTGTCAATCAAAAAACAATATTTGAGGAGCTGCAAATTATATCACAGCTCCTCAAATATTTTTTATATCACCAAGCAATCGTCGCTTTACTATTGATTACAGATTGTCGGTATCAATGGCGATGGTTACCGGACCGTCGTTGATCAGTCCAACGCGCATGTGCGCTCCGAAGCGGCCTTCGCGTACTGGCACACCGCCGGATCGCAGCGCTTCGTTGAATTTGATCCAAGTAATGTTGGCATGTTCCGGCTTGCCCGCTTTGACGAAGCTTGGACGGTTGCCTTTCCTCACGTCGGCAAACAACGTGAACTGTGAAATGGACAGGATTTCACCGCCGATGTCTTTGATGGAACGGTTCATTTTGCCTTGCTCGTCTTCGAAAACCCGCAGGTTGAGGATTTTGTGGGCAAGCCAAGAAATCTGCTCCTCACCATCCTCATCGGTTACGCCTACGAGCAGCATGAATCCGGATCCGATCTGCTGCGGTTCGAAGGTGGGGTCGATGGTGCCCAGTTCGTTGACAACGTCAACGCTGGCTTGGCTCACTCGTTGCACTACTACTTTCATAACCCCACCTTACCGCGCGATCAGTTTCGCCTTGGTATCGGCCGGCTTCAGTAGAACTTTTCGCCGTTGAGCTGCTGGCCCACCAAAACCATTCAGCAGATCGTCCCTGCCTCATGTTTGTCAGTGTGTGCTATGCGTTGATGCCGCGCGTCGCACAGCGACCGAAGCCAGCAAACCGATGAGCAGCATGCAGCCTGCCACCAAAAGTGTCCAACGGTTGCCCTCAATGAACCCGGAAGTCATCGCATCGGCGATTTTCGGCGCTTCGTCACCGAATTGGGCCGCCGATCCATCTCCGCTGCGGAACGAGCCAATTACACCGCCAGCCGAGCTGCTGACCGCCTTGGCCAGTCCATCGCCGACTTTAGCGGGCAGTCCAAGGGATTCAAGTCGTGCCGGCAACGTCCCATTGATGGCCATGGTCAATGCCGCGCCTGAGATGGCCGAGCCCATGGCGGTGCCAAGCTGACGGACGGTGGACTGGGTGGCCGATCCTTCACCGGACTGGGGAATCGGCACTTCGGACAGCACCACGCTGGTCAGCTGCGCGGAAGCGAGCCCTAAGCCGCAGCCGTAGGCGGTCAAAGGAAGAAGCTGCCACCACACTGCGAATTCCACCGGCATGAGGACTGCAATCACGGCTACCGCGATGATCTCAATCACCAAGCCAAGTTGGACCACGTCGACCGGAGTGAATTTGGAGGCCAGCATATGTGCCTGACTACCGGCGATAATAGAGCCCAATCCCATCACGGCCAGCATCGCACCGGCCTGTAGCGTGTCGAGTCCGCGCGCGTTGATGAGATACAGCGGAAGCGCGAACACCAGCGCGAACTCGCCGGCGGCGATGGCCGCAGCCGACAGATTGCCCCACGAGAATGTCTTGATGCGGAACAGGGTCATGTCCAGCATCACCGGTCGCCCGGCTTTGCCTCGTGCAAGTTCTACGGTTATGAAGACGACCAGCAGGAGCATACCGGCGACCAGACAAATCGGCACCGGCGACAGCCAGCCGTGGTTCCATGTCAGACCACCCATCTTCAACTGAGTGGAAGTCTGCTTCCACCAGCCGTAGGTCTCGCCTTCGATAAGTCCGAATACGAGCAGGGCAGAAGTCAGTGCGGACAGCACCACGCCTGGAATGTCCACATCAATGCTTTGGAATCGAATGGTAGAAGAAGCGGTTGAGGAAGTGATGTTCGAGGTATGGCCACCGGTCTTTGGCACCAAAGGAATGGTTGCCACAAAAATGATGATGCCTAGCGGAAGGTTCACCAGGAAAATCCATCGCCACCCCAAGGTCTCGGTAAGCACGCCGCCGAGCAACGGTCCGAGAGCGGCGGCTGAACTCATTACCGCGCCCCAGACTCCGAAAGCCGCAGCGCGATACTTGCCACGGAACGTGGCGGACACCGTGGACAGGGTGTTCGGCATGATCATCGCGCCACCGATGCCCTGCAACGCGCGAGCGGTGAGCAGCATGCCAGCGTCCTGCGATGTGGCGGCGAGCAATGAACTTGCCACGAAAATCACAGTTCCAATTGGGAATACCAGTTTGCGTCCTTTGGCGTCACCAAGCTTGCCGAAGGGAAGCAGCAGCGCGGCGAGTACGATGTTGTACAGTGATGTGACCCACTGGGCGTCGGTCAGGTCGATGCCGATATCGTCGATAATGGTGGGGATGGAGACGTTGACGATTGAGCTGTCCAGCACAATCATGGCCAGTCCCAAAGCCAACACCCATAGCGCGCCCCATGGCGGAGTTTGTTCCGGATGAGGTGACGTGGACATCGTGGAAGACGATGGCATATCGGGCTGAAGCTGATGTTGGAACTTAGATGGCTGTTCCATGATGCCGTTTCCTCTCATAGTCATAATGCAGGGTCTGTCATGTTTGACTGCCGCCATACTACACGCATGGCGTTGCGCGCTCACTCATCCAAACGATTCAGCCTTGATGTTTAGCCATGGGAGTAATCCATGACAGGCAGAGACTTAGGTGACGTGCCCGTCACGGAACCAACGGAACCCGGCTATCGGGATTCCATAGTCCCGGTTCTTGCATCACAATCTGGAGGCGGCACCTTTGTCGATAAGCCACAGCAGTTCCTCACCATCGGCATAAGAGCTTGGCGCATGCGGATTGTTGCGTTGCGCGAATGCTGCAGCAACCGCATCCGCCTTGCGTACTTCAGATGTGAACACCCACGTGTGCTTCGATCGTGCGATCATCGGCACGGTCAGCGTCAGGCGCAGTGGCGGCGGCTTCGGTGAATCGCGCACACCGGCGACAAGCACATGCGGATCGTCGATCTCCGACTCGCCATGGTCGGGGAACAGGGATGCGAAATGCGCGTCCGGTCCCATACCGAACATGGCGATGTCCAAAGCTGGATTCTCACCCAACTGTTCAATGAGTTCACGCTGGTATTGCGCGGCGGCTTCAGCCAGCACCGCATCAGTCTGTTCGGGTGAGGCTGCCGCGACGCTTTCCAAGTTACGCTCATCGGACGGCATCGCATGAATGTTGCCTGCCGGCATACGGCCGTCGGCAACCAGTTTGCCATACCATGCCTCACGCGCCTGCTTGGCGTTGCGATCATCGTCATCGGCGGCCACGAATCGTTCGTCGCCCCACCATACGTGCACGCGGCTCCAGTCCACGGCATCGTTCAATGGGCTCGCGTTCATGGCGTCGAACACTCGATTGCCGTCGGTTCCACCGGTCACGGCAATGTCAACGCGAGTGCGATTCGGTTCCGACAGAAGATCGGTGATGGTCAACAGCGTACGTGCGGCCACGGCTTCAGCCAGAATCTGAGGATTGGGATATACAACGGTGGTGCGTTCTGCCATATGCTTTTCCTGCATTGTTCCTTTATTGTTTCGGAGAATCGATTCAGTGCTTCGAATTGATAAGATCCCAGCCTTGAGTCACGACTTCCGCATAGATCTCGTCCGGATAGAGTCGACCCAATTCCTCACTCAAGCATTCCTCGATGGTTCGTGCGGGAACGCTCATGGTTTGCGGGGACTGCCCTGGAACGTTCAATACGGCGATGCCATCGTCGGTGGATGGGCGTTCCAAACTCAGCACGCCATCGGAACGGGTCAGATACACGCCGGTCACGGCGGTTGCATTCGGATCGTCTTCCACCACAACAGGCACGTTCAGACGAAGACGAAGCCATGCGGCCAGCAGATTCAACGGCAGGAAGTTCTTTGGTCCGGTCACACGCACGCCGCTTACTGGAAGATGCGGCGGCTGGTCAAGCATCGAAGCGAGCATTGCGCGCCAAACAGTCAAGCGAGTCCACGACATGTCCACATTCTTCGACGACCAGTTGCGGCGCAGATCATCCATGGTCCGCATCGGATTCGAGGAATGCATGGCATCGGTGATACGGCTGCGCGCCATGGAACCCAGCAAATCGTTTGACAGATTCGCCGGAGCTTCGTTCGGCCACCAAGCCACCACCGGAGCGTCCGGCACCAATAGCGGAATCACCAATGTATCAGGGTGGTGAACCAGCCCACCAATCGGACGCAACACGATGATTTCGCCCGCGCCAGCGTCGGAACCGAATCGCACTTCCGCGTCGAGAAAGGTGTGCGGCTTGCCATCATCGGCAGCGGCATCCACCCTACGTGAATTCGGCGCGATTGCGATCACACGGCAGGGATGCTCACGGCTGGCGTTGTTCGCCACGGCGAGATCATGCTCCAGCGACGTCTCATTCGTGGAGATCAGCAGTGTGAGCACGCGACCCAGAGCCGCTTCGCCACGCTCCTCGTGCAATTCATCGATTTTCGCCGAAATCTCACGGGTTTCGGTGTTCTTCATGGTAATGATCACGGCATCCTCCAACGGTGTCCATCGCGGGCCAGCATTTCAACGGCTTCCTGAGGGCCCCACGTTCCGGAACGATACGGCTGCGGCTGGCCAAGCGTGGACCAGAACTCTTCGATCGGATCGAGGATCTGCCAGCTCAATTCCACTTCGCGTGTGGTTGGGAACAGTGGCGGATCGCCCAGCAATACGTCAAGAATCAGACGTTCATAGGCTTCCGGAGACGATTCGGTGAACGAACGGCCGTAACCGAAGTCCATCGACACGTCACGGACCTCCATCGACGTGCCACCCGGCACCTTCGCGCCGAACCGCATGGTCACACCCTCATCGGGCTGCACGCGGATCACGATCGCATTCTTGCCGAGCTCCTTCGTTGCGGTCGACTCGAACGGCAGATGCGGGGCACGCTTGAACACCACGGCAATCTCCGTGACACGCTTGCCCAAACGTTTGCCCGTACGCAGGTAGAACGGCACGCCGGCCCAACGGCGCGTATCGACATCCAGTCGGATCGCTGCGTAAGTCTCTGTGGTTGAAGCCGGATTAATGCCCTTCTCATCCAAATAGCCGACAACCTCATGAGAACCCTGCCATCCGGCGGCATACTGTCCGCGGGCCGTATGCGCCGCCAGATCCTTCGGCAAGCGCACTGCGGACAGCACCTTCGTCTTTTCAGCCGTCAGATCAGCGGCGGAGAAGGAGACCGGCTCCTCCATGGCCGTCAATGCCATGAGCTGCAGCAGGTGGTTCTGGATGATGTCGCGTGCGGCACCGATGCCGTCATAGTATCCGGCACGACCGGCCACGCCGATATCCTCGGCGTGGGTAATCTGCACATGGTCGACGTAATTATTGTTCCAAATCGGCTCATACATGGCGTTCGCGAAACGAAGCGCCAGAATATTCTGCACCGTCTCCTTACCGAGATAATGATCGATACGGAACACACTCGATGGGTCGAACACCTCGGAAACCACACGATCCAGCTCCTTAGCGCTGGCCAGATCATGCCCGAACGGTTTCTCGATGATCACACGACGCCAAGCGCCCTTGTCGGACTTCGCCAGACCGCAATCCGCCAACTGTCGGGAAACCTGCGGGAACGCGCGCGGCGGCACCGACATGTAGAACGCATGGTTACCTCGCGTGCCACGATCACGGTCAAGCTCGGCAACAGTGTTCGACAATCGTTCGAACGCCTTCGGATCATCGAACGTGCCCTGCACAAAACGAATACCGTCGGCGAGCTGCTTCCAGGTCGCCTCCTTGAATGGCGTGCGGCAGTGCGCCTGCACGTTCTCCTTCACGAAATCCTTGAAATGATCCTCGGTCCAATCACGACGTGCAAAACCCGTCAAACCGAAGCTTGGCGGCAATAGGCCACGATTAGCCAGATCATAAATGGCGGGAAGCAGCTTCTTGCGTGACAGATCGCCGGTCACGCCGAAAATCACAATACTGCACGGGCCTGCAATACGTGGAAGTCGAAGATCGCGCGGATCGCGCAGCGGATTCGTCCACTCTTCAGGCGTGCCAAGTACGGATGAAACAGTTTCAGTCATATGCCTCATAGTATCGCCAACAGGTCACGGACGGCGGTGCCCATCCGAAAAACGTCCTTTCCATATTTTGTGAAAACCCACAAAACCAGCCGTTTCCTAGCGGCTGTGAGCAATATCACAGCCGATGGTCTTATATTAATTCACCGAAAATCACGTAATCCGGCGAACAGACGATTGAATCCTTCTTGCATGGTGCTTCGCGGGCAGGCCACGTTGATGCGAATGAAATCATGCCCGTTGCCGCCATACTCGGCACCTTCGGAGAACATCACCTGATGATTGCGCTTGAGATGTTCGCACAACAGAGCGGTATCGTGCGTCAGTTTCGAACAATCGACCCACAACAAGTAGGTGGCATGGCTTTCAATCAGGGCGATGCGTCGTTCCGGTGCCGCGGCAGCATTGTATTCGTTGATCATGGCTCGTGCTTCGGCTTTGTTGCCTGCCAAGTATGCGCGCAATTCCTCAAGCCAAGGCTCGCTCTCGTTGAAGGCAGCGAGCGTGGCCGTCATGGCGAAGGCGTTCGGTTCGGCCACTTCGTCCGTGTTGAGCGCACGCCATACCTTATGCCTCAGCACGGGATTTGGAATCATTACGGCAGCCGTGTTAAGACCGGCGATATTGAACGTTTTGGTCGGTGCCATGCAGGTCACGGAGTTCATTGCGCACTGCTCATTCACCGAGGCAAAGGGCACGTAATCATATCCCGGATCGGTAAGATCACAATGAATTTCGTCGCTGATTACGGTCACATGATGGTTCCAGCAAAGCTCACCTATGCGTGCGAGGGTGTCGCGATCCCAGATTCGGCCTACGGGATTGTGTGGATTGCACAGGATCATCAGCGTGGTTTGCGGATCGGCCAACTTGGATTCCAGATCGGCCCAGTTGATGGAGTAATGTCCGGAACCGTCGTATTCCAACGGTGATTCAAGCACGCGGCATCCATTATTGATAATCGAATTGAAGAAAATGTTGTAGACCGGAGTTTGGATAAGCACGTTTTCGTTTGCTGTGGTGAGTTTTCGTACCATGCTGGAGATTGCCGGCACCACGCCGGTGCTGAATACGAGCGATTCCGGGTCGATATCAAGATTATGCCTACGGTGCCACCAGTCAACGTATGCCTGATTCCATTCAGGAGGGACGATGGAATATCCGAAAATACCGTGGTCAAGACGCTGCTGCAGTGCGGCTCGAATCTGTGGAGCGGTTTGAAATTCCATATCCGCCACCCACATGGGCAGCGCATCTCCTGCCTCTTCCCACTTGAGCGAATACGTGCCGGATCGGTCTACGGGAGTGTCGAAATCGTAAGTCATGCCATCAAACTTAAGAACTTCAAGTGGACGAAGTCAAATGCAAGCTGTGAATGATCCCGGTTTCACGACATGCATTGTAATGACTTTGTCGGTCGGGCCGCCCTGTTGTATGAGTTCAAAAACATGGCCTTTCGAACATTCCATACTGGTTCTTTCACATTCATGCTGACGCACCCATTGTGAACGAACCAAACCAAAATAACTAATGTAAATGATGTATTACTTTCCATGCGAGAAGTGCATGAAAACTGTCAATCAGCCAGCCCAGTCGAAAAGTTCCGGACCATTGCGTTGCAAATGGCGTTATTGCATGCGTATTGACTACCATGAACATCAATACTTAAGAAAGGTGGTTTTATGGCATATGCGTTGATAACGGGGGCTTCGAGTGGCATTGGGCGTGAGATGGCGGCATTGTTTGCGGCCGACAGGCATGATCTCATCATTACGGCACGCAGTCAAGGCAAACTTGATGACGTGAAGCGCACGCTGGAACATCGCTATGGCGTGCATGTGGAGACGGTTGCGCTTGATCTAAGCGAGTCTGACGCACCGCAACAGTTGCATGATTACACAGTTTCGCAAGGTTTTGAAGTGGATCATCTCGTCAATAACGCCGGTTTTGCGGATTGGACGGGTTTTCTCGACGCCGACTGGCATCGCCAGCATGAGATGATGCAGCTCAACATGGCCGCGTTGGCTGAACTTACGTACCGTTATGGTCGTGATATGCGCGAGCAGGGTCACGGACGCATATTGAACATCTCTTCTGTTGCTTCAATGATGGCAGGCCCATATATGGCGATATATTTCGCGTCGAAAGCGTTCGTACGATCGCTTTCGGAAGCGGTGTCGTACGAATTGCGAGATACCGGTGTGAGTGTGACCTGCGTATGCCCCGGACCGACATCCACAGGGTTCGCCAAGGCCGCGAACATGCATGGCATGAATTTCTTCACGCTGACCAAACCGGCCACCGCCTACCAGCTTGCCACCTACGCGTATCGGAAGATGAAGCAGGGGCGCACGCTTGCCTACCACGGCTACCTCACCAAAGCCGGAGCCGCAGCGGAACGACTACTCCCCCGCGCTCTGACGCGACGGGTCGCCGCAATCATGAATGGCGGCAACCCACGCAACCAGCATCGCGAATAATTCAGGAGGCAACTCAACGAGTTTCCCTTGCGGCTGATCATATTTGCCGCAACACAAAGAGCCGCACACTTTTCATAAAGCGTGAGGCTCTTTTCATCTGTTAATCCGCTAGATTCGTTGCAGAAATACGTCTATCAGGCTTCGATTTCCTCGCGGCCCGGCTCAGCCCACAGCGTGTGGAATGCGCCCGGCTGATCCACACGCTGGTAGGTGTGAGCGCCGAAATAGTCGCGCTGACCTTGGATCAGGGCGGCGGGCAGGCGCTTGGAACGCAGTCCGTCGAAGTACGACAGCGAGGAAGCGAACGCCGGAGTAGGCAAACCGTTGACGGCGGCCTGAGCCACCACGTTACGCCAAGACTTTTCGGCGGTTTCGATGGCGTTCTTGAAGTACGGAGCGAACAGCAGCGACACGTTGGCTTCACCTGATTCGAACGCTTCGGAAATACGGTTGAGGAACTTCGCACGGATGATGCAGCCGCCACGCCAGATGCGTGCCACGGCAGCCAGATCGATATCCCAGCCATATTCTTCGGCAGCAGTGGTAATCTCGTTGAAGCCCTGGGCGTAGGCGACGATCTTGGAAGCGTAGAGTGCCTGACGAATGTCTTCGATGAAGGCCTTCTTCTCATCGTCGGTGAGGTTCAGGTTGCCGTCAGGGCCATTGAAGCCCTGCTTGGCGGCTTCCTCACGTAGATCAGCTTCGGAGGAAAGACCACGGGCGAACACGGCTTCGGCGATGCCGGTGACCGGTACGGCCAGAGACAGTGCGGTCTGCACGGTCCACGTGCCGGTGCCCTTCATGCCAGCATGGTCGACGATCACGTCAACCAGCGGCTCACCGGTCTTCTTGTCGGCCTGATGCAGCACTTCGGCGGTGATTTCGATCAGATAGGAGTCGAGTTCGGTCTTGTTCCACTCTTCGAACACGTCACCGATCTCAGCCGGAGTCATGCCAAGGCCACGACGCATCAGATCGTAGCTTTCAGCGATGAGCTGCATGTCGGAGTACTCAATACCGTTGTGCACCATCTTGACGAAGTGGCCAGCACCATTGAGACCGATATGGGTGACGCACGGTTCGCCTTCGGCCTTGGCCGCGATGGATTCAAAAATCGGCTTCAGAGTCTTCCAGGATTCTTCGGAGCCACCCGGCATCATGGAAGGTCCAAGCAGAGCGCCTTCCTCACCGCCGGACACACCGCATCCGACGAAATGCAGTCCGCGAGCGCTGATTTCCTTCTCGCGGCGAATGGTGTCCGGGAAGTAGGCGTTGCCTGCGTCGACGATGATGTCGCCCGGCTCCATCAGGTCGGCGAGCGCGTTGATCATGGCGTCGGTCGGCTCTCCCGCCTTGACCATGATGATGGCGGTACGCGGCTTGACGAGGCTGTCCACGAACTCTTCGAGGGTTTTTGCCGGGAAGAATTCGCCTTCGTTGCCGTGTTCGTTCATGAGCTTTTCGGTACGGCCGTAAGAGCGGTTGAACACTGCCACCTTGTTGCCGTGGTGTGCGAGGTTACGTGCGAGGCTACCGCCCATTGCGGCAAGACCGACTACGCCGACGTTTGCTTCAGCTGACATGCTGGCCCCTTCCATCAGGAAAAGTAGTACTTTATGAACCGTTCTTTAGTGTAGACCCGAGCTACCCCAGAACCATGGACCGTCTCAAGTCTGACATCATGTCAATCACGCGGCGCAATCGTACGTACGAATCGCATGGCTTCGGCAGGTGTGAGCGACGGCACGTAGGCTTGTGCCACGGCAAGCGATATTTGCGGCAGTTTGGCTGCGTCGGGATAGCAGATATACACTTTCTCTTCATCGGGGTGGAATTTCAGTTTGAAACGGAATAGTGAGTGGAATCCGTATGCTGGTTCCATGATGTCTGCGACCATTTGCAGTGCATGACGCAACACTTCGCTTTCCTCGTGTTCGCCTTTGTTGGATCCCATACCGGCCAGCGGCGCCGCCGATAAGCTCATGAATTCCACGTTGCCTTCGTCGCGTAGTCGTTCAGCCATGCGTGCAATCAGGAATTCCATGATGCCGTTGACGCTGTCGGTGCGATGCCTCATGAAGTCAAGCGTCCAACCGATGATCGTACCGTCACGATAGGTGGGCAGCCAGCTGGTTACGCCAAGGACTTTGCCATTGCCGTCAACCGCGTAGAGTAGGCGCACCCGGGAGTCGATCAGTTCGTCGACGCCTCCCAAGGTGAATCCCATTTCCGGCAGGGCCTTTTTGCCGGCCCACTGTGCGGAGATCTCACGAATCTGCGTTTGTACTGAGAAGGGTGCCTCCTTGAAAGTGGTGAGCACGTCGGTGATGCCGTCTCGTTTGGCTTTGTTGATGGCGGTGCGCACGTCCTGCCATTTCTTGCCTCGGGTCTGCCATTCGTTGGGATTGACGACCATTTCCGTACCGACGTCAAGCGAATCCCATCCGGCTTTGGTGAGTTCGGCTCGCTGCGATTCGTGCACACTGTAGAACACGGGCGTCCAAGAATGCCGTGCGCAGAATGTTGCGAAATCAATGAGATCATCCGCATATTCGCTGGGATCTCCGAATGGTCCGGTCACGGTCAATGCGATGCCGTAAGACACTCGATAGGCGATCGCGGAACGTCCGGTTGCGGAAAACCAATAGTCATTGCCTTCCCAAGTAGTCATGAACGACATGGATTCGCCGCCAAGAGGAATGA
This sequence comes from Bifidobacterium pseudocatenulatum DSM 20438 = JCM 1200 = LMG 10505, assembly GCF_001025215.1. Taxonomy (NCBI): domain Bacteria; kingdom Bacillati; phylum Actinomycetota; class Actinomycetes; order Bifidobacteriales; family Bifidobacteriaceae; genus Bifidobacterium; species Bifidobacterium pseudocatenulatum. Next base: position 870,777 of record NZ_AP012330.1, on the reverse strand, counting down.
TTTCATCAACGCGATGACGTGAAGCATCATTCACCATGGAACGATCTCGCAGACAATCCCAAGCGCAAAGCAATGCAATAATCCAAAACACCGGACCGACGCACTGATATACCAGCAAGGAAATTCGGCCGACGGGCACAAACTCAGGTTCGATACCACTCAACAGACCAATTGGTAGCAATCGCTGCACATAATCGGCAAGCAATGCGATCAATTGCGGACTTTCATTGAAATCGTCGGGAGAGGCAAGCCCATATCCGGCATACATCAATCCCAACAACAGAAAAGCCGACAATGCACCTGCCGCAGCACGCAACATAATCTCACTTCTAGTGCGAATCGTAAAACACTGACGGAACGCAATGACGATAACGATAAAAATCAACGGCAATGCCATAGTGGAAAACATCGCATGAAACGCACCATGACGAGCCAACGCAGGCAACGCATCAGCCTGCGAATCGCCAACATATTGCAGCGGAAGCACCACATAAAACAGCATCGCAAGCACCACTGTGCACGCATTGAACAGCACGCTCAACGCTGCGGCAATACGGCGTCCGCGATACAGACCCCATGCGATCAACAGCAGCATCAGCGTCGGCATCAACGACACCAGCCAGTTTCCGGGCATGGTGAATCGCATCATACGATATTGCGCGAAACAGTTGGCATGCGAGGAACCGTTGAGGCAATCCAACACTTGTTCCGTGTCGAATTCCGTGGAACCTGTCAGCAAGCCGAACATGGAGAGCAATCCGAATGATTGTCTTGAGGAAACGGCAACCAGCGAACCGACCGCCTGTACGCCGGCAGCCATACCAATCAGCCTGCGCATCTCATACAAGGCACCATGCCTATACACATCACCTTGACTCTCGGAAGCCATCAAATAGCCAAGCACATGGCCAAGCAACGCCGACGCCAGCAAACAGTAATCGCCGGCTTCACCACGATACAGGAACAGGATCAGCACCACGCTATAGCCGATCACACGAATACGCCGACGCCACAGCATGGCGGTGAACGCGCTGGCACACATCAGCGTGCCCACCACAACAACCAGCGGCCCCAAAATCGCACCATCATGCGAAATCGCATGCCATTGCGGACTTTTGCCTGCGAACAGCGAGCATAATCCCATACCGAGCGCTATGCCGCCAAGCGTGGTGATCAGCGACACCCATGCCGTCTTCGCCTTTCCAATCACCGTTTCGCATAAGCCGAATGCGATGAGTATCAGTGGAATGTCGATCAGCAGACGACCCAACTGAGGCACCGACAGCAGTGAAATCGGCGCGGTATACCAGCGCCCATGCGCGAGCGCGTCAAAACTCACGCGCGACAATTGCGGCGGAAATTGCGTATGTCTAATGCCGCATACGAGCTGCATGCCGACATTGAACAGCGTGATGAACAGCACAAACCCCAAGGTCATGCGATGCTCACGAATCCAGTCGGCAAGATCGGCCATAAGCGCACGAAAGCCAAATAATGGTTTCACTGTTGATTCCTGCGATTGCGTCATAATACAGTACTTCCGTTCGATGATTCAGATTGAAATGCGTTTAAGATTCGGATAGTCAGCCAATTTCGGCTTAGCATCACTCAGTCCCGTGTTATAACCGAATACGACAAGCCCATACCGCAACGTGTCTCGCACGGCATGCCAGTCATGCGCATTGCCGAGCGATTCGACTGCCGTAACATGCATGCCCTCCTGTTGAGCAACCGGTGCGATGAGTTCGACATTGCGCACAGACTCGCGATCACGCTCCCCCGCGCCGATCACAAGCGTCTGGTTCGAAGGCGCATGGTTGCGAATGGCGTTGATGGGAATCTGCTTCTCATATGCGGTGCGATCGCCGTGAAAGAACCGGCTGATCATACTGCTTTCACTGCCATTGGTCGGTTTGAGTTCGCTGCCGGTGGGGATGATGGTGCTGAACAAATTCGGATGGTTCGCACCGATTTGCAGCGAACATGTGGCCCCCTGTGAAAAACCTGCGATCGCCCAATCTTGTGCTTGCCGTGCCGCAGGAAGATTGGTTTTCACCCAGTCGACCACGTCTTTCGTCAAGTAGGTCAACGCCTTGCCGTACACCGGCGAATCCACGCATAGGGTGTTATGCGAATCGTCTCCCAACTGGTCGGCCGCAATAACAATGGGTGCGAGTCCGCCATGATGCTGCGCGTAATCGTCCATCATGGTTTGAATGCCGCCCGCGGCAAACACGCGCCCCGGAGAGCCCGGCTGGCCGCTCATCATCAGTATGACCGGCAACGCCGGCTTGTGTTTGGCTGTGACAAGCGCTGCCGGCGGCAGATATACCAGCGCCTGTCGCGCTTCGAAATGCGATGTTGTGGCTGGAATATTTACTTTACTGACTTCGCCATGTGCGGGAATATCGCTGATGCTACCGTCTGCCGCTTCCTGCCTCCATTGCGTGACGCTAATCAAATCGTTGCGTTTCGCCATTCCCGTCAGGTCGGCTTCGTTATAGGCGTCTTGGCCGAACAATGATCCGATGGTGGCATATTCTCCATACGCCTGATCGATGCCGGTGGCGGTGGAAAACACTGCGCATACCACCAGTATTACGGCGACGGCACGCAACACTCCCCTATGCAGCATCGCATGGCTGACCGCAAAACCGATGATCGCGCAACTGCAACCAGCCCACGCGATCACACGCGGGCCCAGCTCAACACCGAACACCACAAACACGTCCGACAGCAACCAGGCAATCACCAATCCGACAATGCCGGCAATAACCGCAATCACCATCGGACACGCAACTACGGCAATTGCACGTTTACCACCGCCACAGCTTCCGCCAACCATCTCCCATATCGCAATACCCAGCAGTATCGCCGCCAGCACCGCGGTTATCGAAAACAACGTTGCCGGAAACCAGCCATCCACCAAACTTATGTTCACCAACCATGCACGCATGCTCACTTCTTGCTTTCATATTTTTCACTTCCAACGTGCCAGTTGTAGTCCACGAAACGTTGGCACGACCTCATCCTTGAGGCTGATTTTCCTTGGAATATCAACGAAAAATACTGTGAGCAAGCTGAATGAATGATGCTATTCGGTAGCGTTCTTGCCTTTGCCGATCACGCCTCGAACGCCATCATGTGCCGCATTGACGGTGTTTTCCGGATTGTCTGCCTGCACCACGTCGAGCAGATTGGAGATGATCATGTTCATGCGGTCCACATCGAATCTCAGCTCATTCAACGGCTCGTCGATGGACTTATCTCGCTTATGGCGGAATTCAATAAGATCGGCTCTTGTATAGAGGATGGCGAGCAGTGTTTTCAATTCGTGACTGGCAGATGCAATATTCCCATGCAATGTGATCCAGCTTAGAAGACACTAAGAAACGCATCCAATGCTTCCGACCGGCAGTCAAGCGGTATGGTGTTGGATTATGCAGTATGTTTTTTCGGCTTCGAATGTTTCCTGTGTCGTGCCTGTCGATGGTGAGCAACGCACGATTCTCAGCGGATTATCCGTTGATATGAAGCTTGGTGAGATTGTGGATTTGGTTGGCCCTTCCGGATCAGGCAAGAGTAGTCTGCTTACCGCTTTCGCACGATTGAATCCGAATGCGAACGGCGATTTTCAGCTTGAAGGGCGCTCTGCCAGCGAATTCACACCGCAGCAGTGGCGTAGTCAGGTGGCGTATTTGCCGCAGAAGCCAGTATTGATCGGTTCGAGTGTGGCCGAGGCGATTCGTCTACCGTTCACATTGGCTATTCGTGCGGGCGAAGGCAAGCAAGGATTCGGCAAGAAATGGTCGTCCGGCAAGTCTCTCAAACCCGCCGATCTACTGCCGGATGATCGCATTCGAGCCACGCTTGACGCCATTGGCTGCGCGGATATTGATTTGGGGCGTGCTCCGCATGACTTGTCTGGAGGCCAGGCCGCCCGCGTGAGTTTGGCGCGCACCTTGCTTACTTCGCCAAAAGTGCTGCTTGCCGACGAGGTTGACGCCGGTTTGGATGATGAGAACGCCGATAAGGTGGCGTCCATCATGGCTCAGGCCGCAGAGCGGGGCATGACGGTGATCCGTATTCGTCATCGCCCACCGGATGGACGTGCCACGCGTATTCTTACACTGGCCAATGGCGTATTGCAAAGTGCGAATGCTCCGCGAACCACAGCAACCAATGATTCCAATGATTTCGCGGCACAGTCCGATTCGATGCAAGGAGCGCAGGCATGAGCGGCAATTACTATTCCATTGATATTTGGGGTCTGCTTATCGCATTGGTTATGGTTGCCGTGGCCGCGGGCATTTCCGAAGCGATGCGCATGGGTATTGGCAAGACACTGCTATGGTCGGCGTGCCGCGCGTTGCTGCAATTGTGCGCCATGGGTTTCATTATGGAGTTCGTCATCAAGTCGAACAATCCATGGCTGGTGCTGCTGCTGGTGATGTTCATGCTGATCGCGGCCGTGCAAATCACCCTGTCCCGTGCCAAGGGTGTGCCGAGGGGCTTGGCCGGTCCCGTGTTTTTGAGCTTGGTCATCACCATGCTCATTATGATTTCGTTGGTCACCGAATTGATCATTCGCCCGCAACCGTGGTATGCGCCGCAATTGGTGGTACCGTTGACCGGCATGCTGCTTGGCAATACCGTGTCCGCTTTGGCGGTTGGATTGAGCCGGTTCTTCGAAAGCATGAAGGAACGCCGTGACGAAGTGGATACGCTGCTGGCATTGGGTGCGACCGCTTGGGAGGCCGCACGCCCGTCCATCGTCTCGTCGATTCGTTTGGGTTTGCTGCCGACTACCGCCTCGCTGGCTTCCAGCGGCATTGTGACGGTGCCTGGCATGATGGCCGGTCAGATCATCGCCGGCGGCAATCCTATCGATGCTGCGAAATACCAGTTCCTGATTCTCGCCGCCATCGCAGCGTTGACGCTTCTGGCTGACAGTCTCATTATGGTGATGGCGTACCGTAAGTGCTTCACTGCAGACGACCAATACAATCCGATTACAGGCTGAGCAACTTTTCATATAGCCAAGCAAATTAATAGATGATCAGATTTAATAGAAAACGGTGTCCGCCAAAAGTTCATAGATTTTGGCGGACACCGTTTTCTATTGTTTGCCAGCTACGCAAACTTTGATTTTGCTTTTCAGCGATCAACGCATACGGAATGGCGCTTTCCTGATGTTCGCATGGCGATGCCGTGACTGCCCTGCATGCTTGTCGTGACGTTCGCCACGGCCGCCACGCTTGACTTCCGTATGACGGTCATAGCGTTTCGCGTCCGAGGAACGCTCGTCATGCTTCTTGCCTTTGGACCGACGATCGTCGTCATATCGACGCTCGGCACGGGCTTCAGACTTGCGCTGCTTCTTGCTTGGCGCACCCTGCTTTTTCGCAAGCTGTCCGGACTTCTTTTTTCCCGGCTTCCTGCGATTGTCGGTATTGCCGTAATCACCGTCGTTCCTACGCTTGTTCGTTGTTTCGCGCTGTTCATTGTCGCTGCGCTGCTGCTCATGCAGGCGCGTGTACTTTTCACGACGTTTGTTGTTGCGCTTTTCCTCGTGCTGTTCGCGGCGTTCCTCCTGAATTTCAGGATGTTCCCAACGATGTTCACGCGCTTCGAATTCACGATTGTCACGACCTTCGAACTTGGCGGCACGGCGTTCCGCACGGTTCTTCTTCGGCTCGAACTTCTTCGCGCTGTCGTTACGCTCCTCACGCTGGTCGCGATCACGACGATCCTTACGTTCGGACTTAAACGGCTTGCCGCCCTTGTCTTTGCCGCGATCCTTGTTACGCCCGCCGGAACGGTTCGGCCTGCCGGAACGTTCGCCGTCGGCATCCCCCTTGCCATTCTTCCTGCGGCGCGGATTTCCTACCGGCTGCGACTGCTCAAGCGTCCAGCCGAACACCGGCTCGGCCACTTCGCCAACGAGCTCCAACACTTCCGGCGAATCAGGGGTCACGTCGATCGGTTCGACCGTCAGTCCGGCCTCACGCATCATGCGACGGGTTCTGCGGCGCTGGTTCGGCAGAATGATGGTCACCACGTCACCGGAATGACCGGCTCGCGCGGTTCGTCCGGAACGATGCAGGAAGGATTTCGGATCTTCCGGCGGTTCGACCTGCACTACGAGTTCCACACCGGAAACATCGATGCCTCGCGCGGCCACATCGGTGGCCACCATAACGTTCACATCGCCGGAGTTGAAGGCGGCCAGATTGCGGTCACGCTGGTTCTGGCTCAGGTTGCCGTGCAATTCGGCCGCAGGAATGCCGTTCTGCGTTAAATCCTTGGCAAGCTTCTGCGTCTGGAATTTGGTACGGGTGAACAGAATGCGACGGCCCTTGCCGGAAGCGAGGGTGCGCACCAGCTCGTGACGGTTGCCCTGCGTGGTTTTGAACACATGGTGGGTCATCTCGTCAACGGTCGCCGTCGCGGAATCAACGCTATGCACCTTCGGATCGGACAGGAAGGTTTCCACCACTTCGTCCACACCATGGTCGAGCGTGGCGGAGAACAGCATGATCTGCGCGTCGAACGAAATCTGTCCGAGCAGTCGCTTGACTGGCGGAAGGAAGCCCATATCGGCCATTTCGTCGGCCTCATCAATAACCGCGACCTCAACCTTGTCCAAGGTGAGCGCGCCCTGTTCGATCAAATCCTCAAGACGACCTGGGCAAGCCACCACAATATCGGCACCGGCCTGAAGGTCACGGATCTGACGGGCATAACGTACGCCGCCATACACGGTGGTGGTGTTGATGCCGTATATCTGGGCAAGTGGCATCAGCACGTCGTTGATCTGGTTGGCAAGCTCACGGGTTGGAGCAAGCACCAAGCCACGCGGATGAGGCACGAAATCATCGGCGCGCCGCTCCTTGGCATGAGCCTGCTTCACACGATCAACCTCATGGCGGAACTGGCTCATATTCTCATATTCGTTGGCATCCACTTCACCCAGACGAGCGACCAGCGGAATCGAGAACGCCAACGTCTTACCGGAACCGGTACGACCGCGGCCAAGAATGTCTCGCCCAGCCAACGAATCGGGAAGTGTGTCGGCCTGAATCGGAAAAGCGGTTTTCTTGTCATCAGCCGCAAGCACGCGGACCAGCGGACCAGGAACGCCGAGTTCGGCGAATGTCAGCGGGCGTTCCTCTTCCTCGCCCATCACTTCGGAAGCGGCTGCGAGGGTATCTTCATCAAAAACGGTATCGGGCACAATGGCCTTTCATGTCAAATATTACGCACGTTGCGCAAACCTGATAACTGTAGCCTATGCCCGATACTTTTTCTTACGTTCCTTCAATCCTTCATATTCGTTATATTCACGCCGGATTGCGGTTGATTTCGATATCAGTGACGGTCAGATTCGCTTCGTTGACCAGATTGAACAGAATCACTTCGGCCAGTTGGTTGGCACGCATGAAGGTATGCTGCTTTTCTTCTGAAACGTAGTCATGGCTGTCACGGTAGAACGGGGTGTCGATGCCACCCGGATAGACACCCACGATTTTCACACTGGTCCCCTTGTATGCGGCCTGCAAACTCTTGGTGTAGCCCTTCTCGCCCCACTTGGTGGCGCAGTACACGGATTCGTTGGGATTGCCTCGCGTTGCCGCAGTAGACATAACGTTGGCGATTTTGAGATCCCGCTCACCGTCTGCTTTCAGCGTTTCCACACTCCACAACACCATGCCTTTCAGCCCCTTCAGACACTTGTCCACATCGGCCGCCTCGTATGCGGTCGGGACTTTGAACGAAGGCTGCCCGGCATTGTTGATCAGCAAATCGATATGACCGATTTTCGAGATTGCGGCAATAGAGTTCTTCACGAACGATTCGTCGGAAATATCGCCCACAAAAGCTCTGTATTCGTCGGCAGCAAAAGTCTTTGACAACTCCGTCTGACGTGCGCCATTGAAATCAATACCAGCAACGAACCATCCTTTGGCGATCAGCTGTCGAGTCAGCTCATATCCCAATCCAAGCGCGGAACCGGTGACGATAGCGATCTTCTTTCCTGCTGCAGTGCTCATCATACCTCCCTTGCCGCATGCGCATTCACTTACACGCACCATCATAAAACCTGCTCAACGCAACACATTGATCGATTGACGAAATATGTTGGAACGTTTGCATGAAAACACATACAAAAAGAACCCGCCGGTCATAAGACCGACGGGTCCGATACGGCTGATTGCCGTCCGTCACAGAATGTCCGGATCGTCCTTGGCAATGGTGCCGGTAGCCTTGCCGATGGCCTTCAGGCCGTGGTAGGCGACGAGGACCACGATGGTGCCAATGGCGATGCCGTTGAAGGAAATGCCATTGAAAGCGAACGCGAACTGGCCGATGGCGATGATCATGGTGATTGCGGCAACCATGATGTTCAGCGGCTTGTCGAAGTTGACCTTGTTCTCAACCCAAATACGGATGCCGACCATGCCGATCATGCCGTACAGCAGGGTGGTCACGCCACCGAGCACGCCAGCCGGAATGGTGTTGATGATTGCACCGAACTTCGGGCACAGGCTCAGAATCAGCGCGAACGCGGCGGCGCACCAGTATGCGGCGGTCGAGTAGACCTTGGTGGCAGCCATCACGCCGATATTCTCACCGTAGGTGGTGGTGCCAGAACCGCCGCCGAAGCCGGCGATGGTGGTGCCGAGACCGTCTGCGAACAGCGCGGTGCCGATCTGGTCGTCATAATCGCGGCCGGTCATCTGGGACACGGACTTGACATGGCCGACGTTTTCGGCGATGAGCACGAGCACGACTGGGATGAACATCGGCAGGATGGTGAAGTCGACCTGCGGCAGACGGAATTCCGGCAGGCCGATCCATGCGGCCTTGCCGATGGCGGAGAAGTCGACCTGACCACGGAAGCAGGCGTACGCATAGCCGATGATCACGCCGATGAGGATGTTGAGTCGGCCGAGCAGACCCTTGAACAACACGGCGACGAGCAGCACGGCCACGAGGGTGACGATGGCGGTGTCGGGAGCGACCTTGAAGTTGTTCCACACGCTCGGAGCCAGGTTGAAGCCGATGATAGCCACAATGGCACCGTTGACAACCGGCGGCATGATGATGTCGATCCACTTGGCGCCCGCGTAATGGACGAGCACGCCGATCAGGGCCAGCAGGATGCCGGTGACCATGATGCCGAAGGACGCGACAGCGAGGCCCTTGTGGGCGCTGGCCACGGCGGCGATCGGCGCGATGAAACCGAAGGACGAGCCCAGGTAGCTCGGCAGCACGTTCTTGTTGATCAGCAGGAACAGTGCGGTAGACATGGCCGTAAAGAACAAAGTGGTGGACGGGTCGAAACCGGTCAGAATCGGCACGAGGAACGTGGCACCGAACATGGCGATGACATGCTGTGCGCCAATTTCGGCGGTGCGCGGCCAAGTCAGGCGCTCGTCAGGCTCAACGACTTCGCCCGGCTTCAGCGTCTTGCCATCACCGTGGACCTGCCACGTGAACAGATTGGACATGTGATTGTCTCCTTAACTCTCTTTCGCGGCAAGCAAAAACGCGCCGCGTGTCACAGCCATTGTAGTGGGGCGTGGACACGGGCGCGTTGCACACGCAAGATGGGGGCATCAATCGTCGATATCAGCCAATCCGATCATGCAATCAACAGACCAACACACATCACAGGTGACGGTCAACCGCATGAACAACGTCCACCAAATCGCCATTCGACAGCACTGGACGCTTGAATTCACGCCAATCGTCCACTTTCACCGCCCAACGACCTTCCGCATCGTCGAACACCGGGCGGGCGGTCTGCTCCCAACAGAACCGCTTATGCGTACGCCCGGTCGCCGGATCACGGCGCGAATAATGGAAGCACGTACAATTAGTGATCTTCCATTCGTCGGACGCCGCACGGTGCATGAATTCCTCGTCGGACAAGTCCTCCAAAGTGAGCATAAGCGCCAGCATGAGGTCGCCGTGACTGACCATCACCACGGATTCTGCGTCCGACTTGCGGTTCAGGGATGTGAGCAGATTATGCACGCGGTTTTCGGCCACATCGGCGATCGATTCGCCCGCCGGCGGACGCCAATACAGTGGATCAGTGTTCTTGAACATCCAGTTACGCGCGTAATTGGTTTTGAAATCGTCTTTCGTGATGGTATTGATCTCACCCCAGGAGCGTTCGCGCAGCACGCGCGTCTCCTCCCATTTCGCCTTAGGCAGGGCCATCGTGGCAGCCGTCTCACGCGTGCGCACGTACGGCGAGACGAGGTAGCGGTCGAACAACGGCTGCTGTGAGACCAACCAGCGGCCGATGCAGTCCGCCTGCTTGCGGCCGGTGGCCGTAAGCCTCCACGAACGGTCGGGCACGGTGACGTTGTCCTGCGTATACAGCGAGTTGTCACCCTGTTCACCGGCACTGATAATCACGTTCGCTTCGGATTCGCCATGTCGAATCACATACAAATCAAGGGGCATTCCCATATTCGTTTATTCCTTTGCTTTCATCCACATCCTGCGCGCGTTTCCGTTCTGTCGTTCATTCGGCCGGCGCGCATCATCATTGAATACTTTCACCGTAGTCGATTCGAACGTATGCCACACGCGAAACCACATCGATTTCACGATTGGCACACCCGAAGTTCGCGATGTCGTTACGTCCGGTTCACCGCATCGCCCGCGACACGCCGAGGCGCTACTACTCCGGCCAGATGCCGTTCTGTGAATACTTGGCGCGGTACTCACCCGGTGTCATGCCGCTATGTTTTTTGAACACTTTCGAAAAGTGGCTTTGCGACCGGTATGCGAGGATCTGTGCGATCTCATTGAAGCTGTATTCCGAATATTTCAGCATGTTTTCGGCGGCTTCCATACGTTTGTCGGTAATGTATTGCGACAATGACGTTCCCGTTTCGCGTGCGAACAGTTCTGACAGATACGTGGGATTCAAATGCACGTGCTGTGCCAGAATCGCGACAGTGATTTTCTCATGCAGATGGTAGTGGATGTAGTCCATGCATTCGTTGACGGCTTTGGAATGGGTGTCGGTTTTCTGCATGTCGGCCATAGCCCAAGTGAAGAAGGTCATCATGTCGGTGTGCAGTCGGCGCACGTCTTCCGGGGTCTTGCAATTGTCAAGATCTTGAATGTACAGATCGGAGGCGTTGTATGCGTCTTCCTCGTCCATGCCGCCTTCAATGGCGAAACGCGTGGCCAAGGTAATGGTGGTGACGAAACGGTATTTCGCGTTTTTCAGAGGATCGTCCGACAGATGGCCGTATAGTCCGGAATCCCACAGTTTCGCGCTTTCCGAAATGGCATTGATGTCGCCGGAGCGCATCATGTCATACTGCTTCATTTCCTCAACGTAGCGATGGTGGCGTACCCGATCCTCACGCGAAAGAAAGTCCAGATACCCCAGTTTCGCCTCATCGACAACCGACATGATTCTCCCCCTGTTTTACTACCGTCCGCTATTTACGATCGTCCAGATCGAATCCTCCTTCAAGGATAAAGCTTTTCAGCAACTTGGTGGCGAGAAGATTCGCAGTGAATTGGGTGACAGAGCTATCCGGCTTGCTGAAAAACGCCTTTGCCAAAGGCTTGTTGATGGACGCTTTCAACCGGTCGAACCGACCAAATTCATTCAGCGTCGCTTCGGTAAGATCAAGCCGTATCATCTCGTTGAGCAAAGCTCCATCCACGCCAAACGCCTTGGTGATCTTCTCCACTTGGCTGTTCTTGGCGCTGTTAGCATAATACGTAATGTAGTCACGCAGCGTTTTGCCCTCCTCCAACTCAATCTCGCCACGCTCCACATCATGCATGAACAGTTCAGCGTACCGTTGCTCCTCCTGACTGAGCGAAGCGAATGACTTATGCAGCTCCTCCTCGGCGGATGCCAACAGGGCTGTATCTCCTCCGCCGAGTGCCTTGAGCCATTTGGTGAAGTTGGCGTTCATGTAATCCGTATCGATCAATCCCGTGTCGATTTCGGTGATGTGCCCATCAAGATCGTATGGAGCCTCAGGACCCTCACTATGGCCTTCGCCATCTCCAGCAAACAACTCCTTGTATCGCTGAACGAGAATCAGATATGTGCGTTCGTCGAGCTCCGGCCGCACAACCTCCACCGAACCATCGTCATGGGTGACGGAGTATTCACGCTGCTGCCATGTAAATCCTTGTACTTTGGCGGCTTCAAGAAAATCATTGAGTTCCGAGAACAGCTTCGCGAACTTCCGGCATGCTTCCACAGACTCCGGCAGCTTCATGAAATCCTCCACGCCTTCGGCACGAAACACGGAAGCGATCTCTTCGAAACGCGCATCCATCAGACGCACGTTTTCCGGCAGTTTCTGCACAAACAGATCAAGCGGCTTGTCTCCGGAATACAGTTTCACCGCCGCTTCGATATACCCTTTCATGGTATGCGGCTTGCGATAGTAGCGTATCGTTCCGAAGGGCTTGTCGGAGCCGAACAGTCGGTTCGTGCGGCTAAACGCCTGGATAATGTTCTCGTAGTCGATGATCTTGTCGAGATACAGCGTGTTGACCCACTTGGAATCGAAGCCCGTCAGCATCTGGTCGACCACGATCAGCAGATCCAGCCGTTCCTCGCGATGCTGATCGACCGTCAGATATGGCCGCTTGTGGGAAAGCCGCGCAGTGATGTCCTTCTTCATCTTCGGCCATGTGGGGATGATGAAATCCTTGCCGAACAGTTCGTTGTAATCGCCGATGATCTCCTGAAGCGCGTCCCCTTTGAGAATCGCGCCGTTGGAGTTATCGACATTGGGATCGAACAGCGCAGTCACATGCATCTGCGGCGCACGCTCCTTGAACAAGCGATAATAGCTGATCGCCTCGGGAATGGAACTCGTGGCCAGCATCGCATGGAATTTGTTGCCCCTGCTCAGCAATGGGAATTGGTCGAGGATATCCTCCACAACCTTGCCCTCATGCGGGGTGCCCTGCGCGTACTGCGCCGAAGTCAGGTAATCCTCAATGCCCTTGATACGTTCTCCGGCCTGCGTTTCCATAGGTCCCATCGGCATTTGATTCGGATCCATGTAATGGTAGAACACTTCGGCTTTCACCGGATCCGCTTGGGCTTCCTCAACCGTCGCCGCTTTCGCCTTCTGCAACGCGACAGCCTGGCGAACATCCTTGTCTCGGTAGGTCAACACCATGTACGGGTCGAATCCGAGTACATTGCCATCGCGGATACCATCAGCGATGCTGTACCGGTGGAGGCAATCGCCGAATACCATTGATGTGGTTGAGCCCTTCTTGCGGTTCTCCTCATGGATCGGAGTGCCTGTGAAACCGAAATACAACGCGTTCGGGAAGGAATGGCGAATATCCTGCAGCATCTCGCCGAATGTGGAACGATGGCATTCATCGATGATGAACACGATGCGTTTGCCGGCGAGCTTCTTCACTTCCTCTTCGGTGATATGCCCTTCGCCGGCCTTGATGTTGCTCATTTTCTGAATGGACGTGACGATAAGCGTGTCCTTCGGGTCGATGCTTGCCAGCTTCGCCTTGAGCACATCCGTGTTTTCCGTACCTTGCACATCGTCGACATCATCGGCGAACGAACGGTATTCGAGCAATGACTGCGTGCCCAGCTCGATACGGTCCATGAGGAAGACAACCTTGTCGGCATCCTTCGAATCGGCGACAAGCTGCGCCGCTTTGAAACTGGTCATGGTTTTGCCCGAACCGGTAGTGTGCCACACATAACCGCCCGGTCGGCCCGGAGTGCCGCTCGGCACAGGCTCGTCCCATTTGCAGGTGCGGACACGGTCGGAAATGGCGTTCACCGCTTGGTATTGGTAGCTGCGCAGCACTTTGAGGCATCCGTCCGCGGAATCCGCGACCGTGTAGAAACCGATGAGCTGATGAGCCATGGGAATGGACAACAGGTCCGACGCGAACCGTTTCCACTCATCCTGCCCGACATGCTTGTTCGCCGCTGTGGGCTCATTGTTGTAGTCAGCCCAATGGAAGAAATAATCGTCGTTGAAATCGCCTTCACCGGGATTGGCGAAGTACACGGCATCGTCCGGGTTCATCGCCACGAAGACCTGTACGAGTCTGAACAGTCCGGTGAACACGCCTTCATGCGCGTATTTGGCGATTTGATTGGTGGCCTGGCTTATGGGGATGCCGCTTTTCTTCAATTCGATGTGGATGACCGGCATGCCGTTGATAAGCAGGCAAACGTCTCCCCTGCGATCGTTCAACATCTTATTTTTAGCTGGATAAATAGGCTGTCTTGCGATTTGGTACCGGCTTTGCCCCGCTGCTATTTCCTGCCGATCATAGATCTTCAGGCTGATTTCCTTACCGTAATGAGCCTCATCCCTGGGATTATCACGTTTAATGGACACGGTCTTGCCGTTAATGAAGGAATTCAGCGCCAATGGTGTGCGCAATGTTTCGATCTGTTCGAGGATCTGCGCCATCTCACCTTTGGTAAGGCGCTGCCCATTCAATCGATCGATGCCTTTGTTGTTGTCGAACAGGATACTGGCCCAATTGTCGATAAGGTCCTGTTCAGTTGGATATTCCAACACGCCATCGGTCCATCCATGGCGCTTCAACACCGCAACCAGATCGTCTTCGAAATCCGATTCTTTATCGTAGAACATGTTTCATCTCCCCGAATGCACCGTCACTTTCTGAGCCCAATCTTACGAGCGCAACCCCTAACATCCAAGAAGCAACACCACAATACTTACGCTGATGAAGGGTGATGAGGGAGTCCAGACGGTCGAAGAACCCGCCGATTTGGCGCTGCTCGTTTTCTGAGGCAGGCATAGAAATTCCGATTGAAGCAAAGTCATCGAATTTCAAAACTTGAGTGTCCTTGGAATTGCCCTGCGAAACCTGTTGATACTGTTTTAGCAACATCGGTTGCCTAAGAAGGCGCGCAAAGAATCGTGCATAAACCTCGGAATTGGGCCTTGCTACTACATATGCGGGGCTTACGATGCCGTCGTACCGACTTGCATCTACAGCCCCCTGCCACATGCGCATACTGTTGTAAACGACATCTCCGAAATGCACTATTTTGTAGTTCGCGAGACTCGCGCCAGGATTCGTCTCCCTATCGGACTCAGATGCTGGGTATATCCCGTTGGCTACGCTGACAGACAAAATCTCTCTATCGGAAGCTCGTTCATCACTCTCCTCGAACAGTTCACCCAGCTTACGCTGTTCCCAAGCGGGGACAATTAGAGCCCGGAAAACAGCCGTATTACCATCAATCTATACGGCTGAGCTTCCTTCTTGTGAGCATTAGAGCGTATCCGAGCAGGTTCCGACCGCGCCATTGGCTCGGATTGAACCTGGCTGGGTCATGCATCGACAGGCCGATGCCCCAGATGCGGTCTTTGACGGCGCATTCCGCCAGCAGCGCGATGCCGGTTACCTCAAGCCGTGCCCCGAGTTCGGCGTTCTGTCTGAATTTGGCAAGTAATCCTTCATAGACCTCGATTTGGCGAACGCCGTTCCATACGTGATCGTCATAACCGGCCACCCGTCGGCCAAGGCGTTTGATCTCGGCCACGTCATCGGTTTCGAGGATTCGCGCGGCTGTTTCGGCATCGCTGAAACAGCATGCCTTGCGGTACATCATGTACTGTTCCATTGAGGAAAACTCAACATCATCCACAACGAAGTGCGACGGATACCAGTTGCTCAGGTACCCGTTCTCCTCATCGGGATTATGGAAGCAAACGATGCCTGTCATTCTTCGCCGACTTTCCGCACCGCAAGTTCCAGATCTAGATCATGCAGCCCGAAATAGGCTTTCTTCAGGAAGTTCAACGGCACCCTGGTAATCACTTCAGAACTGGGAAGACCGTAGAACCATTGGTAGTAGGCATAGAACTCACCGATCCAATCGGGCATGAACCCTTTAAGCGCCTTGCCGTCCTTCAATTGGTAATGCTCAGTCTCGGTGAAATACTTCCACAGCTCTTCCGCATCCATCGTATTGACGTAGGCTTTGGCTTCATCAATGCTTTTGCGTGTTTTGCTCGTCATATACGTGGCGATGAAATCCTCTGTGCTCTTGCCCGGAAACGACTGCGCCACGTAGTCGAAGAGCTTGCCTTGGCTTTCCACCACATCATCCCGGTAGACCTCTGGATATGCCTGCATTGTCATCACCCCTAGAGCAACGTGCTGAACACGTTGGTCACCGTATTGGCATCGGAATCGATAAGATCACGCATGTTCTGCCGTGCCTCAACATCCCTCTGATTGTATTTGTCGTTGAATTCGCTATAGCTGACGGAAAGTAAGCCATCTTTGACTTCTCGCAGTTGCCCATATGCCTTTTCGCTTTTGATGCAATATTGGATGCCCAGTCCGCCAAGCGACAGCAGTTCCTCCAAGATATCGACGTCCACATTATCTCGAACGAATTCTTTAGCGATGTAGAAGTACGAGGCGTTCGCACGCCAACCTTTGATGATGTCATAACTGCTGGTTTCAATGCCGTATTTGGCGATGAACTTCGCGGCAAGCACGCGATAACGTTTGGAATCGGCGGCATCACGATGCTTCATCAGCTCGGCCAGCCAGGCAAGCACGTTATGTTCCTGAAAATCCAGGATGCGCAGCCCATTCGTGTCCAGTTCGTACTGGTGGACCCAGCCATTGGACTCATCCGGCCTGCACACGGCCCATTCCTTGGCGAGCTCGACACTTTTAGTCAGATAGAAACCACGGCCATAGTCGTGTTTGTCGTTACCTAAACCGTATTCGGGGGTCACTGACTCGTGCGGGGAACCGTGAAATAGCGTGATTATTGCCATGAACACCCCTATACGAACATCTTGTCAAGCATGGATTTCTTGATATTCCGGAGTAATTCGAGCTTACGCTGATGAAGGGTGATGAGGGAGTCCAGACGGTCGAAGAACCCGCCGATTTGGCGCTGCTCGTTTTCTGAGGCAGGCATAGAAATTCCGATTGAAGCAAAGTCATCGAATTTCAAAACTTGAGTGTCCTTGGAATTGCCCTGCGAAACCTGTTGATACTGTTTTAGCAACATCGGTTGCCTAAGAAGGCGCGCAAAGAATCGTGCATAAACCTCGGAATTGGGCCTTGCTACTACATATGCGGGGCTTACGATGCCGTCGTACCGACTTGCATCTACAGCCCCCTGCCACATGCGCATACTGTTGTAAACGACATCTCCGAAATGCACTATTTTGTAGTTCGCGAGACTCGCGCCAGGATTCGTCTCCCTATCGGACTCAGATGCTGGGTATATCCCGTTGGCTACGCTGACAGACAAAATCTCTCTATCGGAAGCTCGTTCATCACTCTCCTCGAACAGTTCACCCAGCTTACGCTGTTCCCAAGGGTCAGTGAAACCAGCGAAACGAATCTCCGGATACAGGGAACCCCCTTTAGGGAACATCTTGTCGAGCATGGATTTTTTCAGCACGCAGAGCTTGTCATACTTACGCTGATGAAGGGTGATGAGGGAGTCCAGACGGTCGAAGAACGCGCCGATTCGGCGCTGTTCTTCAACCGAACAAGGCATTAACACGCTCGTATTTTCGATTCCTGTTTTGGTGATATGCACCATCGTAGAGCCATTTTTGTCAGATAGAATTCGTTCCTTGTCTCGCTCCAAAAGTTGAAATGCAAATAGTTTCTCAAGAGCTGCTTCTAGCTGCACTTTCCAAATATGATAATGGTAGATAACCTTGTTGCCATGCCAAATGTGCGGACCGAAAGTTGCTGACCATGTATACAGCAAATCACCTTCATAAGCATAGTTCTTATCTTCTAACTCAAGATTTGAATAGTACCAGGAATCATTTGTGTAGAAATTCCCGACCCGAAGAACAGGATATTTCCCAGAGGAGAGGAGCTCATTTTGCGAATATGCTCTACCGTTGATGAAATGCGCAACTTCCCCCAGCTTACGCTGTTCCCAAGGGTCAGTGAAACCAGCAAAACGAATCTGCGGAACCAACGCTTTTCCATGCTGTTCGGCCATATCATTCACCCCCGAGCAGTGCTTTGAGCTCTTCCAGACCCGCCATGTCGCGAGCATTGCCGGTCAAATCGCCCAGCATTCCGGCCAATTCCTTCTCCGCTTCATCGATTTGGCCGCATACATCGGCATATGTGGTGGCGTACTTGTTCTTCAACGCGTTCACTTTGCCAATGAGCTCGTCGATCACGGCATTCGGCAGTTCTTCCAACTGCTTCTGCAATGGCGTAATCCACTTGGCTTCCAGCAACCTTCTGGCTTCCTCGTCACTCAATGCCTTAATCGTGTTGTAGGTCTTCTCCTCCAACGCGTTTCGCTTGGTCTTGATGCCGGACTTCAGCTTCTTCGCCTCATCAAACAGTTTCTGGGACTGCACCAAGCCACGCTCGAAATCGGAGGACGGATTCTTGCCGATCGCCTTGACCGCTTTCTTCAGCTCGGCGGCAACGAAGGCGTCACCGTCCTGATTGATTGCATCGCTGTTCTGCTTGTCATCCTCATCGAAACCTTCCAAAATGGTTTCAACCTCGGAATCGATGTCCTGCACACGGCGTTCGTCCGTCTCGATTGCGGCCAAATCATCGTGCAGCAGCTCGCGCTGAACCAGGTCGAACGGCAGAACGCGGCCAATCCAGCCATCCTGCACTTCCACATCCTTGCCGGCCTTCTTCTTGACGACCATGTTCGGATCCACGGCTCTTACCGCATCGAAACCTTCGGAACCTAACACTTCCAGATCAATGGAGATGCCGTTCCACGCATCATCAAGTTTCTGATAGGCGTCATACGGATCGATCAGCGCGGTATCGGCAACCATCGCATCCAATTCCTTGCCGATGGCCGTTTCCTGCCCGAGCGCATCCACCTGTTCAGGATGCGCCACCAAACGGGAGCGCAGGTCAGCAGGCAGGCCGGAAATGGCTTGCCCATACGAGGCAATGAACGCCTGTACGTCGGCATTGTTGCGCACCACAGTGGCGATATCATCGTGATCGCAGGCATAGCAGGCACCATTATCACGGAACAGTTCAGCCTTCAAACTCGGCCAAGCGTTCCAATATTCCTCAAGCTGCTCAACCTCACTCTTCGGAACGCCACCGAACATCGAAGCGTACACATCCCACATTTCCGCATCCTCGGATGAATCGACATAACGCGGAATGTTGAGGTTGTAATCGTTGGCGCGAATCTCATCGATGGACACCAGACGGCTGAACTTGGGTACCGTGCGATTGTTCGACACCACATCGACAATGCGTTTGATATCAGAAGCCTGTAGCTTGTTGTTCTTGCCGTCCTTGATGAAATGTTTCGACGCATCAACGATGAGCACCCTGTCGTCGTCACGTTTTTTGCGCAACACCATCACGATGGTGGGGATACCCGTACCAAAGAAAATATTCGCAGGTAGACCAATAATCGCCTGAATATGACGGTTCTCGATCAGATTCTTACGAATCTGACCTTCCTCTCCGCCGCGGAACAGCACGCCATGCGGCAGAACGATGGTCATGATGCCATCGGCACGCAGATGGTACAAGTCGTGGAGCAGGAAAGCATAATCTGCCCTGGACTTCGGAGCTATGCCATAGCTGAAACGCGGATCGATCTCCTTGTCAGTGGGATCCCAATTCTGCGAATAGGGTGGGTTGGAGACCACCGCATCCACGAACAGCGGATTGTACGTTTCCTCCTTGTTCTCCAACGTGTCGAACCACGGCCAGTCGTCCTCCAGAGTGTCGCCGTTGCGGGCAACGATGTTGTCGGGAAGAATGCCACGCATCACCAGATTCATACGCGTGAGGTTGTAGGTGTTCTCCTTGAGCTCCTGCGCGTAATACATGATGGAATCCGGATTGCCGTTACGTCGAGCCACCGCCTGACCGATATGAATCAACAAGGAACCGGAGCCGGATGTCGGATCGTAGATCTTGATCTGCTCGCGCCCCTGCAAATGCCAGGCGACGATTTCGCTCATCAGCTGGGAAACCTCAGAAGGTGTGTAGAATTCGCCGGCCTTCTTCCCCGCATTGGCGGCGAAATTGCTGATGAGATATTCGTAGATGAAGCCGAGAACGTCATAATCCTGACGACCATCCATCGGAATGTCTTTAATGAGGTAAATCAAATCTCGCGCGGCCTTGGACTGGCTTCTCGCGTCGGTGCCAAGTTTGGAAAGCCCGGTCTGCAACGTGTCGAAAATACCGTCGAACACTCTCTTACGCGCCGGATTGATGTTGCGGGAGAACGCCGAAAGCGCATCACGCACGTTGGAAATCTCGAAATCGTTGCCCTTTTTGATCCATGTGGAAAACAGGTTGTCATAGGCGATGAAATAGCCACACTCATCCTGTACGCCTTCCACAATGTCCGGATTATCCTCCGTAAGTTGTGGCAGGTCATCCTCGGTGAAATCGTTGGCCTTCAAGCGCATCAGCTCGTTTTCCGAAAGGAATTTATAGAAAATGAAGCCAAGAATGTAATCCTTGTATTCGTTCGCCTCGATCTTGGAACGCATCTTATTGGCGGATTCCCAAATCTTCGAAGCGAGCTGCTGCTTATTCATCTATCCCTCCTCATTGCGGTACCGGCAAACCAATGCACGGCTCCACGAGTGACTGCACATCTTCCATAAGAATACCGCGCCCCCGCTTGGGAACAGCGTAAGCTGGGTGAGCTATATCAGAAAAATGATGAGCGAAATACTGATGGTTTAGGATCTGAACGAACCTTATCCGTTGCTTCAATGACGTTTAACTCTACAGGCAACGGAGCTGATGAATCTTCCTTGCCGAGCTACAAGCGGCTTCGATTAGGCGATATCGCATTTGAAGGACATGCTAACAAAGAATTTGCTTATGGAAGGTTCGTGCTTAATGATGCTGGAAACGGCATTATGTCACCAAGATTCACTTGCTTGCGACCAATTGTTGAACAGGAGTACTCATTCTGGAAGTACTTTATTCACAGCGAGGAAGTTATGCGGCCAATTCTTGTGAATTCCACAAAAAGTGGCACTATGATGAACGAATTAGTTGTAAAGGACTTCCTTGAGCAGGAAATTCTCGTTCCGTCTTTACCAGAGCAGCGCCAAATCGGCGCGTTCTTCGACTGTCTGGACTCGCTCATCACCCTTCATCAGCGTAAGTATGATGGCTGCACCTTATCCCCCATCTTTTTAGAAAGGTGCACACTATGCAGGAAAACATCACTTCGGAATCGCTGTTTTGCGACTACTACGCCCAGTGGGTGAGAACGTATAAGGAAGGTGCCATCAGAGACGTGACCATGGGTAAATATCGACTCACACAATCTTGGATCGGCAAACTCATCCCTGAACTAAGACTTGCCGATATGGATCGCACCGCCTATCAGCAGCTCATTAACGGTTACGCGCAGCATCATGAGCGCCAGACCACCATGGATTTTCATCACCAGATCAAAGGCGCCATTCTCGATGCCGTTGATGAAGGACTCATTCCCCGTGATCCGACACGCAAAGTCATTATCAAAGGCAAGCAGCCACGCATCAAAAAAATGAAGTATCTCAACCAATTCGAGCTGCACGCTATGCTCGCTGATCTTGATCTTGGCGATGAGGCAAGTTGGGATTGGCTCATTCTCCTCATCGCGAAAACCGGACTCCGCTTCTCCGAAGCGCTTGGGCTCACGCCCGACGACTTCGATTTCGCCCACCAAACGCTTTCCGTCAGCAAAACCTGGGATTACAAAAACGGCGGCGGTTTTGTACCCACGAAAAACGAATCCTCCGTGCGCAAAGTGCAGCTTGACTGGCAGCTCATCATGCAGCTTTCCGGACTGCTCAAGAATCTTCCGCATGACAAACCCATCTTCGTGCACGGCAAAGTCTACAATTCCACAGCCAACGACGTGCTTGCCAGACATTGCAAGAACGTGGATGTGCCAGTCATTTCCATCCACGGATTGCGGCATACGCACGCATCACTGCTGCTGTTCGCCGGCGTATCGATCGCCAGCGTGTCGCGCCGCCTCGGCCACGCCAGCATGACCACAACACAGGAAACCTATCTGCATGTCATTCGCGAATTGGAAAACAAGGACGTGGACATCGTCATGCGAGCGCTGTCGACGCTTATCTGACACGATGCTGTTTTGCGAGATACCGATGGACGGCTCGCAGGTCCTTCAATCGCAAGGCAGCTAGAAAAAGAAATCCGCTGGAGAAACCGGTTCTTCCAGCGGGACTTCACCTTGCGAATCAATGTACAGCGCATGTCACAGGTAGGTGGACCAGCCGAGCTTGACGGCGAGGATGATGCCGGTGAGCACAGCGGCGGCGCGCATGATGTTCTCCGGAATATGGCGGGTGACGGGTGGTGCGATCGCACTGCCGATCGTGCAACCGAGGCACATCATGATGGCGAACGGCCAATCGACGGAACCACGGATGATGAACATGATTGCGGCGGAAATGTTCGCACCGAACCCGACTACCGTCTTCAGCGCGTTGATCTGGTGGAACGGGCCGATCTTACCCAAGTCGAGAATCGCCAAGGCAAGCGTACCTGCTGCGGCACCGAAATAGCCGGAATAAATGCCGACAAAACTTACGCCAAGCCATAGCCACCACGGATCGTTGCGCAACGTGCCGCTTGCGGTTTTGCTGGCGATCCGCGCGGCTCGTTCGCCTTGATGCGATTGCGGCAGCGCCTGCGCCACGGCGTCTCGCGCGGCCGCCTTCTTCCGTGGATTGAGTGCGATGATGATCGCGCTGAACAGGATCAGCGGCGGCACCGCGCATTCGAACACTTCTGCCGGCAGTTCCAGCAGCAACAGTCCGCCGATAATGCCACCGACCAATCCGATGCAGGCGTAGACGGCCACGCGCACGCCTTGGCCTTTGAGCTCCTTTCGGGCGGAAAGCAGTCCGCCGATGCCCGTACCGCACACGCCCACCGTGTTCGTGGTGTTGGACAGCACAGGCGGAATGCCGAACGCCAGCAACGCCGGATAGGATATCAGCGAGGATGCGCCGACCGCGTATCCAACGAATCCCGCCCCGATGCCGGCTGCGAGCACCAGCAGCAATGTGGTGATGGACACTCCCGCGATCATGACCGTTTCTCCCGATTTCCCGACTGATATGACAACGGGAGCCAAGCGTAATGGCTTGGCTCCCGAAAATATCGGTTTTGTTCAGAACGTGGCTGACTGCCGCGTTTGAACTATCGTTGTTCAGTGATTGCGCTTGGCAATCAGCGACTCGGTCCAGTAGGCGGCGAGCGGGATCAGCGCCCACTGCAAGGCGAGTCCCGGCAGACCGGCGGCCAGGTCGCTCGTCCATGTTGCGGCGACCGCCTTGCTTGAGCCGAACGCGAACACAGCGATCGCAGTGGCCGCGGTCAGCACCACACGGCCGGCCAGCTGGGCGATGACCACCTTCGCAAGACTCGGCAGCTTGACTTCGCGCAGCAGACCGGCCACAAGACCATACGCGCACAATTCCACCATCATCAGCGGCAGCATCGCCAGCATCGGCATGCCGGACAGCAGGAAGCTGGCGAGCGGCGCGGCGGCTCCGGCGATGGCGCCGACGGCAGGACCGGCAATCAGGCCGACAAAGATGATCGGCAGATGCATCGGCAGAAATGCTACGCCAAGCATGGTGCCCTGCCCGGAAACGGCACCGATGACATGGAACAGCTGCGGCAATGCGACCGCGGCCACAATGGCCAACACGGTGGCCGCGGCTTTGGTGCTCAGGCTCAGCTTCGGCAGTTCGGTACGATGCAAAGCGCGCACGGACATAGTTGCAGAATCAGACATATTCATTCTCCTTTTGTTTTCTTCTCTTCAATGGTCGTCATACGTTATCCGGCAATGCAGTGTCGACGATCATGTCGGCAGCCGATTCGGTTCCGGTCTCTTCGAAATAACGGTTTTCCAACGGAATCCACTCGTCGACGAAACGTCGCAGCATGCGCGGATTACGTTGCTCAAGCCGACGCAGTTGCTCAGCAGGCGTAATCGCAAGACAGATCATGCAATCGTAGTACCCGCGCAGATCGGGATGCATGCTGTAGCTGCCTTCCACGATGGTCAACCGAGCCGGTTCGACGGTACGAGAGACCGCGAAATCGCCCGAATGACAATCCCATGGACGGTATTGCACGGTTTTTCCGGCGAAAAGCGGAGCCAATACTTCCGTTTCGAACCGTTCGCGGTCCACGTTCCCGCCGGGTTGCGCGAATCGTTCCGGCGTGCGCTGCTCGGGACGTAGAAAAAAATCGTCCATATGCAGCACGTTGCCGCCGAAACGCTTGTTGACGGTTGCGGCGAGCATGGTTTTGCCGGATGCGCATGGCCCGTCTATCGCAACGAGCACATGGTCGCGTTCGGCAAGCAGCGCTTCAATATGGGCGATTACGACACCGCCTGTTCCCGCCGGTTTCGTGGTCATTACGGACACTGTCAGTCGAGCACGGTCAGACGGTACGAGCGTGAGCCGATGCCGAGTTCTTCGGCGTATTCGAGCGTGTGTTCGCCGTGGCGGGAAGCGATGCGTTCGGTGACGGAAGCTCCGTCGGGGGCAACGTGGATAAGGTCCACGCATGCCTGATCGAGCGCCACCGGGTCAAGCGATGACAACACGCCGATATCGTGCATGTCCGGTTCGGATGGGGTGGGGATGCAGTCGCAGTCCACGGATAGGCGGTTCATGACGTTCAGATACATCATGTTGCCATGCATGTGGCTGATCACCGCCTCGTCGGCTTCGGCCATCGATTCGAGGAAGTCATCTTGGGCGGTTTCCACCCAGTGGTCGGTGGCCACGCCCGCGGAATGGATCCAGCGTTTGCCGTTCGACGATGCGATGCCGATTGACACGTTTTTGAGCGCGCCGCCGAAGCCGCCCATCGGATGCCCCTTGAAATGCGAGAGCACGAAGATGGAATCATAGTCGTCGATATGTTTGCCGACGATGTCATAGGCGATATGACGGTGCTTGGCTACCGGAATTTCGATTTCACCGCCCATGTCCATGATTTGGATCGGCGCGATATCCGCGTATCCACGTTCCTTGAACACGGCAAGGCTTTTCTCAGGCGTTTCGCGATTGCCATCGTATGCGGTCGCACATTCGACGAGCGTGCCGCCGATCTCCTGCACGAGATCCTTGACGAGCGCCGGATTGAGGTTATTGGATTTCGCCGATTCGCCGGAATGGATTTTAATGGCCACGTTGCCTTGAGGCTTGCGTCCGAGCGCATGATAGGCTCCGATCAGGCTTTCCGGCGTGATCACAGATGTGAAGAACACTTCGGGCGCGGAGGCATCATCAGTGCGATGATCCAATTCGTCCAGCTTCCTTGCTTCGAAATCAGCCATGAATTCTCCTTATTCTGTTCGATTTTGCTTCCAGAGCCAGATTACCAACTTCAAGTCAGCTTGAAGCAAACCGACGCAGCGCAACGGCCACATGCCACACCGATAGTCATATATCGAAACAGTCCACGCATCAACCATGCCAATCGGGTTCACTGGTGCGGTGTTTCGCATGGCACCTATGAAGGAAGGACGTGTATCCATGGCCGAGCTCATCACAATGGCGTTGTTCTGTGGTGCGTTGATCGTCTGCATTATCGCCGGCATTTCCATTATTCCGGCGTTGTTGGCCGGCGTGGTGATCTTCCTAGCTCATGGGCGTCTTACCGGGCATACGTTCACCGCCATGATTTCCAAAGGTTTCGCGACCATGCGTGCAGCCAGCATCGTGGTAGTAACGTTCGTTCTGATCGGCCTGCTGACCACCCTGTGGCGCGCCGCAGGCACTGTGTCGTTCATTGTGACGAATACGGCAGGTCTGGTGCATCCTCATGTGGTGGTCCTACTCACGTTCCTACTCAACTGTCTGATGTCTCTGCTGACCGGATCATCGTTCGCTTCGGCCGCGACGATGGGTGTGATCACGATGACGTTGGGCACTTCCATGCAGGTTCCACCGGTGTTCCTCGGTGGAGCGATACTGTCCGGCATCTATTTCGGTGACCGCTGCTCCCCCGTATCCACCAGCGCCCAATTGGTCAAAACGCTGACGCGCACGAACATTTTCGACAATATCCGACTGATGTTGAAAACCGCCGCGGTACCGTTCGTGCTGACGTGCGCAGTGTATGCGGCATTGACGCTGTGCACGCATCCTTCCAACAGCTCCATTGACATTGCCGGACTGTTTTCCAACGCGTTCGATCTTGATTGGGTCACCGTCCTGCCCGCAGTGGTGTTGGTCGCGCTGGCGATCGCCAGGGTTGACGTGCGCATCACCATGACCGCCAGCATACTGACTGCATTGCCGATTTGCGTTGCAGTACAACATATGGATTGGACCGCGATTGGCCACGCACTGGTATTCGGATTCCACTGTGCTGACGCGCGCGTCGCACCGCTGATCGATGGTGGCGGAATCGTTTCAATGGTCAAAGTGATGCTGATCGTATGCATTTCATCGTCATATTCCGGCATTTTCCAAGAGACGGAACTGCTGGATGGCGCGCATCGGATGGTCGCATCGCTTGCCCGGCATATCAGCGTATTCGGCGCCACGCTGGTAACGTCTCTCGTAGCGAGTGCCGTCGCCTGCAATCAAACGTTGTCGATCATGCTGACAAATCAGCTATGCGACCATCTGGAGTCCGACGAGCATCGCAAGGCCATCAATCTGGAGGATACCGCCGTGGTGGTGGCTCCGCTGATTCCATGGTCCATCGCCGGAGCGGTGCCGCTCGCTTCGGTGGGAGCGCCCACGTCCAGTCTGACATTGGCAGTGTTCCTGTACCTGCTGCCGATCGCGCATTGGATTTCAGTATCGTTGGCACGGCGCTGAAGTTATCGCTTTCTGCACCATACCGATGTCCGAACCGGCCGGAACACTTGAGACACGTGATTGATTTTTGCAAAACATGGTGGGCTCGCATAGCCACCAAGGAAATGGTTTTCGTCAGCATCGTCACTTTGGCCGCCTCACTAGTGGCTTCGTGGCTTAAACAGTTTCCGGGATTCAGTCTGTTCGGCGCGCTGATCATCGCATTGCTCATCGGCATGGCGGTCCAGTTTCCGATTCGCAAATGGTATTCCAGCCGTTCCGTGGAACACAGGTCCGGCGTGAAGGACGCAGCAGGACTTATTTCCAATAAACTGTTGCGTCTGGGAATCATTCTGCTCGGATTCAAGCTCAATCTGACCGTATTGTTCACCCAAGGCATCAAGTGTCTGCCCATCGCGGCCGTGGTCGTGACACTCACCATCGTGGTGTGCTACGCCATCGCCCGCAAATTTGGCGTCGACCCGCAACTCGCCATTCTGGTGGCGGGCGGCACCGGCATTTGCGGTGCGGCCGCCGTCATGGGATTGTCTGGCTCCATCAAAGTACCGCCGGAAAAAGAGGATGAAAAAGCCAACAACGAAGTAATGGCCGTGGCCATCATCGCCATCATGGGCACCATCTTCGCGTTACTGGAAATCACCCTTGGACCATTGACCGGTTTGAGTAAGACACAGCTGGGCATTACCGCCGGAGCTTCCTTGCACGAAATCGCCCATGCCGTGGCGGCCGGCGACGCGTTCGGCGCGGTGGACATCGCAACCATCATGAAACTGTCGCGAGTGCTGATGCTGGTGTTCGCAGCCATCGTCATCGCCGTTTGGTGGGATAAAAACCATTCCGAAATGCCAGCGGACGGTAAACGCAAAGTGTCGTTCCCATGGTTCATGCTCGGTTTCATCGGCGCTTCCATCATCGGCACGTTCGTGCCGTTCATCGGTGCCATCGCACCGAATCTGGTCGATTTCGCGTACATCGTGCTCGGCATGGCCATGGCCGCGCTCGGCATCAACGTGAATTTCAGCGCCATCGCCAAGAAGGGGCAGAAGGCATTCCTAGCCAGTTTCATCACGTCTGTGCTGCTGATGTGCTTTGCGGCCGGAGTCTCAGCGCTGTTCTTCTGATCGGTCTTGCGAACCCGATCGCCTAGGATATGGACGGGCGACCGGGTTCGCAAACGCGAGGTTTCCCGACGGCCCACACCCCGATTTCGTCATTCGTATCCCCTCTTACGCTTCCATCCGTCATGGCGTCATATTCTCTGATGTCATAATCGTCGACGTTTTTCCGGGAAACTTTAGACATGCGTATGGAAGCAACACGAGGGAGAATCGTCATTGCGCTTTGGACGCCTGTCTGTCCACCCAATTCTCGGCCACATCGATGGCCTCATCGAGCGTGACTTTGGCTGCCTTGTAGTACTTGGAATCCTTGATATTGCTGTTTTCAATGAGTTTTTGACCGGAATCCACAGCTTTGGACAATGCGGACAGCAGTTTACGGCCAGTCAACGTCAGTGTTTCGTCCTTGCCAAGCTTGTTGACCAATTTGTCCGCCTTGTCGAGCGACTGCTGCAGTTCCTTCTTCGATTCATCCAACGATTCCGTGGCGGAAGAACCGTTCGAAGGAACGTCGAGCAATTGCCCCGATGACGTATTGGACTGAGTATTGGAGGATGGTCCGTTCGTTGTCGTGCCATCCGAATCGTTCCGCGAATCCTGCAGCGCATTCGTGCCGTTCTTCTCCCGGATGTCCTTCAGGCTGTTATTCAGGGAGTCCGTGGCGCTGTCTAGTGTTTTGGCGATGAGATTGAGCTGCGTGATGGTGGCGTCCGCCTTACAGCCTTCCGTATCGACCGTGTTCTCTGCGCTGGTAGCCGCGTCCGCGAACGCGTCGATGATGTCGTTCACGCCGAGCGCACCACGGATCAATTTCTGCAGCTCGCTACCGTTTTCGGATGTGTCGAGCACGGCCTTACGGGCCGAGCTGAATTCCGCAAGCGATTGCCGGCATGTGTCCAACGCCTCCTGCCGTTTGTTGTGGTAGACGTACGCTCCTGCGCTGCATGCCACAGTGAGCGCCACGACCACGGAAAAGACAATCGGCCAGGTTTTGCGGGGATTGGAAGGCTGTTCAACGGCCTGATACTGATAATCCATATGCGTCCACCCCTTGCGAATCGACGGATGTCATCGTTCTTCGTCTTGTTAACCTCGCCTATTTTACGAGTCCGAAGATGGGAAAAACCTGAATGGACATCCCACGCACGCCGACGCGCGTATGCGTGCACGACTCCAGCAACGAGCCGTACCCGCCGTTAGATGGCAGGCTTCAGTATCGTGACGCCATGCGTTAGCGTCACCATGCAACGATAGGAACACACTATTCAATAGTGCATCATGAAGGCGTGACGTTGCCCTTGCGCAGGTGCCGTAAGACTCCGCGGACAAAGCAATGAGGCTTCCCCGCGAGAAGGGAAGCCTCATATTTCATTCATTCTATTCAGCGATGATGACGCCGAATCACCGATCATCCTTTGGGAACAGCGCGTCGAAGGCATGTTCCATCACGGACTTACGGCGGATCACACCGACGAGTCTGCCATCACCATCCACCACCGGCAGTTTCTTGAACTGCTTCTTGGCGAGGATTCGGGCCACCTCTCCAACATGCTGGTCGGGCGTGGCGGCAACGACCTTACGCGTGGCGATATCCATCACCTTCTTGCCGGAGAGCGCCTGCACCTTGGAGGCCACGGTTTCGTCGTCGAACACCACCATCGTCGAACCGGTGCCGGTGGGAACCGTACGGGATTCATAGGTGGCAATCGCTTTCAGGACATCGCCGTCGCTGACGAAGCCGACGAGCCTGCCATCGCCGTTCACCACGGGAAGGCTGGAGACGTTGAGGCGGATGAACTCGTGCACCACATGCGTGATGTCATCGCTGTCCAGGCAGCTGTAGGGCTGATCGTCCATGATTCCGCCGATGGACTGTTCCTGGGCCTGCTTGAACAGGGAGGCGGCGGGGGCCACGTATGCGCCGGCGTAGTGATGCTCGGCGGGCTGGCCTTCAGTGGTTTCGACCGCGACTTCGGCGGAGGCTTGCGCCTCGTAGGCCTTGGCGTTGCGTGCGGCCTTCTCCTTGGCACGGCTGGTGACGGTGAAGATGCAGATGATCAGGGCGACCAGCGAGATGGCGGCGCACAGCAGGTAGGAGAACGCGATGCCGCTGGCCGTGGCGGACTTCACACCCTGAGACATGTGCGAGGCGGTCACGGATGTTTCTGCGGTGACCAGAAGCGAGGTCGCAATGGCTGCCGCGATCTGGCGGCCGGTGTTGGCGATGGCGTTGCCATGGGCGATCATGTCGTTCGGCAAAGCGTTGACGCCCCAAGTGTTGATCGGCATGTTGGCGATAGCCTGACCGGATGCCTGCAATGCGCAGAACACGGCGACAAACAGCACTGATGTCCTGGTATTGATGGTGCCGAGAAGACCAAGAGAGATGGTCATGAGCGCAAGGCCGCCGATGCCCACGCCGCGCGGGCCGAATTTGTCGAATGCGGCACCGGCGACCGGACTCAGGATGATGCCGACCGCCGCGGCGGGCAGCATGACCATGCCGGTGACGGTGGCGGATTGGCCGAGTACATTCTGGATGAAGATAGGCAACGTCACGTTGGTTGCGGCGACTGCGGCGTTAATCAGAGTGACCAGAATCGCGGAGTTGCGGAAGTTGCGGGTGGCAAGGGTGTCAACGCGCAACAATGGCTCATCGAGCTTGACTTGCTTGTATACGAATGCGACGAAGGCCACAAGACCAACGACGATTGAAATAATGACGACCGGACTGGTCCATCCCATCGTGGAAGCAGACGAGAAGCCATAGAGCAGGCCACCGAACGCGATGGTCGAAAGGATCACGGACAGGATGTTGAGCTTTGGGTTCTTCAACTCGCCGACGTTCTTGAGCATCATCGTGCCTCCGACAAGGATGACCAGTGCCACAACTGCGATGCCAATGAACATCGGGCGCCATCCGAAACTGTCAATCACCAGACCACCGACAACCGGGCCGATAGCCGGGCCGGCGGCCATGACGATACCGGCCATGCCCATGGCAGTGCCGCGCTTATCCGGCGGATAGACGAGCATCGGCACTACGGCGACCAATGGCAACAGCACGCCGGAGCCGGCGGATTGCAGTATGCGTCCGACGAGCAACAGCATGAAATTCGGTGCGACGGCACACAGCAGTGTGCCGACCATGAAAGTGGCAAGAGCTCCGGCGAAGAGCTTTCGGGTGGAGAATTTATCAATCAGATAGCCTGAAATCGGCACCATGATGCCCGAGACCAGCATGTAGACGCTGGTCACCCACTGCACGGTGCCGGTGGTGATATTGAAATCACGCATCAGTGCCGGCAAGGCCGGTGACATGACGGTCTGGTTGAGCAGCGCGATGAACGAGCCGACGACGATCACGCCCACGACGATGAATCGGGCGTGCGAATCAATAGGCTTTACGGAACTGGCGGCGGACCCAAATTCCGCGGTCTTCTGTGAGGTCACAGCATTTCCTTCTGTTGGTAACGGCATGTATGGACGATCCGGCCCCATACTTGTGTCAAGACGCGGGGACACTGATGAGTCCGGGGTAAAGGAAAAGCCGCCATCCGTTCCGCATTCATATACGGCAAACGATTCGCGGCTTTGCGTAAGTTGATGGCTATGGTGAGCGATTCATGCGACGTCGACTGCGGATGGGCCATCGGTACATCCCGGCATAAGGCGTGTCCCCGCTACACCAGCATCGAGAATAGGGCCATTTGTGGATTGGCAAACAGAACATTGCCGACGAACGACCCACGGCAGGCGCGTGCGATGAACATCGCGTAGCGATACAGGTTCATGGCATCTCCTTGATGGGTCTTCATACGGCAGACATCGAGAAGCCTATCATCATTCAAATCGACGGTGAAAACCACGTATGCCCGACAATACACAAAATCTTCACAAAAGGATTGGGCTTACCGCATACGATCCGCCTGAATAGCGGTCCGAGAATGAATCAGGGGCGAGCTAAAGGTTACGTCTCGTGTTTCCGTCATGCTGTCTGGCAAAATAGTGAAGCCGAACATGCGAGGCATCGACCGGAATCGGAAAGGGGCAAATCATGCGAGTTCTCGGCAATATCCTGTGGGTGGTGCTGGTCGGCTGGCGGATGGCGCTCGGCTATCTGGGAGCCGGCGTGCTCAACTGCATCACCATTATCGGTATTCCGTTCGGATTGCAATCATTCAAGATGACCAAGCTTGCGCTCTGGCCGTTCGGCGCGGAAATCGTCAACCTGTAGATTCCAAATACTACAAAGCCGCCAAAGCAACCCTTGACGAGGCGGTCACCGACGTCAACAATTGGATTGACCAGCAAGCCACCAAGGCCGAATAATAAAACACACATTATGCTGCTGCAGCAGCCAGTCCTTGCAGAACAATGTCATGACAAAGGCCTGAGAAGACGACTTCTCAGGCCTTATCCGTGCCGCTCCTCACAGTCGCTTGTAGCGACAGCTCCCCTCAAAGAGGGGAGCCAGAGAAACACTTACTTTTTGGAGACGTTGAATTTAAATTCGACGATATCGCCGTCCTGCATCACGTAGTCGCGGCCTTCCTGGCGTAGCTTGCCTTCCTCCTTGATCTTGACCATGGAGCCTTCGGCAGCCACGAAATCGTCGTAGGAGACGATGTCGGCCTTGATGAAGCCTTTTTCGAAGTCCGTATGAATCACGCCGGCAGCCTGCGGGGCAGTATAGCCCTTATGAATCTGCCATGCGCGAACTTCCTTCTCGCCTGCGGTGAGGAAGGTGGAAAGGCCGAGCGTATCGTAGCCGACTCGCGCCAACTGATCCAATCCGGACTCCTCAAGACCGGCGTCCGCAAGCATCTCGCGAGCGTCAGCCTCGTCGAGTTCGGTCAGGTCGGCTTCAAACTGCGCGTTGAGGAAAATGGCCGGAGCCGGAGCCACGGATGCGGCGAGCTTGGCCTGCATGTCTTTGTTCTGCAGTTCGGCATCGTCCACGTTGAACACATAGATGAACGGCTTGGCGCTCATCAAGTGCAGATCGTAGACGGAATCCTTGTCGAAACGACCTTCGCGAGCCGCCTTATCAATGGTTTCGCCGGCTTCAAGAATGGTCTTCGCCTGCTTGACGGCCTCCATGTAGGCCGGTTCGATCTTCTTACCGCGCAAATCCTTCTCCAACTTCGGCAGCGCGTTCTCGATGGTCTGCAGATCGGCGAGGATCAGCTCGGTGTTGATGGTTTCAATGTCGTCGGACGGATCGACCTTGCCGTTGACGTGCACGATATCATCGTCTTCGAAGGCACGCACGACCTCGCAGATCGCGTCGGCTTCGCGAATGTTGGCGAGGAACTTGTTGCCCAGGCCTTCGCCTTCCGAAGCGCCCTTGACGATTCCTGCGATGTCGACGAAGGTGACGGTGGCCGGCACGATCTTCTCCGTATGCACGAGCTTGGCGAGCACCGGCAGACGGTCATCCGGCAACGGCACAATGCCGGTGTTCGGTTCGATGGTGGCGAACGGATAGTTTTCCGCCAGCACGTTGTTGCGGGTCAATGCGTTGAACATGGTGGACTTGCCGACGTTCGGCAGTCCGACGATTCCGATAGTAAGAGACATGGTTCCCTAGCTTAGTATTAGGCTTCGATGGCGTCGACTGCTTTGATAACGGCACCACGGAACGCGCTTTCCTCCAACGATGCGACACCCCTGATGGTGGTGCCTCCCGGAGAGCAGACAGCGTCTTTCATGGCACCCGGATGCGTTTCGTTGGCCAAATAGAGCGCGCCCACGCCTTCCACCATTTTGGCAGCCAGACGATACGCGGTAGCACGCTGCAATCCATATTTCACACCGGCATCGCCCAATGCTTCGATGTACATGTCGGTGAAGGCCGGCGCGCAGCCGGCGATGCACATGCCGATGCCCATGTGTGCGGTGTCCACGCGTTCAATCAGGCTGATTGACGAAAACAGGCTTTCGAAGGTTTCCGTCTGTTCCTGCGTGAGCGTGTTGTCGATTTCCGTGACCAGCACGCCTTTGCCGACAGCCATCGGCGTGTTCGGAATGGTGCATTGGATGTGTGCCTGTTCGAAAGACGTTCCGAACAGGTCGCGGAATTTGTTCAGATCCCAGCCTGCCGCAATGGACACGACGATGGTGTTCTCTTGCGCCAGCTGATCAATGATCGGTGCGATCACGGTTTCGATCTGATACGGTTTGATGGCGATGACGACCATGTCAGCTGCTTCGGCGACTTGCGCGGCGGTACGCACCGCTTTTGCGCCGAGTTTGGCGGCGTTGCGTTCCAGCTTGTCGTAATGCGCGGCACAGGCCACGATGTCGCCGCCATTGACGACGCCAGCGTTGACTAGGCCTTCGGCGATCGCCTGTGCCATATTGCCGTATCCGATGAATCCGATGGTTGGATTGGCCATGTTTCTTTCCTTTGCTATCGATACTCGTCGTTGCCGAACAATCGTCAGAACAACTCCGCCAAATCTCCGCGGTTCAACGCCTCGGTAAACAGATGTCTGAACACGGTGGAACCATGCACGCCGTCATGTTCAAACTCGTTGGTAGTCCAATAATGTGAACGACCGACGCGAGACAGCGTGTCGAGCTGCAATCCAGAATCGACGTACATGTCGTCAAAATAGACGGCGGCCTGCAGCGGAACCTCGTTGCGAGCCAACTGGTCGGCATCGTAGATCGTGCCGAAGTGCGTGTCTTCCATAAGCACGTCCATGGCAGGTTTGAACGGACGCAACGCACGTTCCTGCTCGAACATCCACGGGAACATGGCCTCGCCGGTGAAATTAAGCGGACGAATGTCACCCGCGAATTCCGGATGCTCGCAGCGCACGCGCTGGGCGGCCCAGCGAATCGGCGTTTTCAGCTCGCCGTTGGCGTAGATGAACTCCTGCAACGGCCAATACAGTGGGCGAGACGAGGTCGCATCCATCACGGAAGACAGGAATTCGTCAGACAGTTCCGTCGATGTCGAGGCCGAACCGTCTCCGTCAAGGAATGCCTGATCAAGAATCCAATGCACGCGTTCGAAACTTGGCTTCATACCGAAATCGGATCCCAAGCATTGGAAGCGTTCCACCGTAAGCGGATCGCCGTTCGGCAATGTGACCTTGCGAGATCGCAGTATGTCGGCAACCGTAGCGGCACGTTCGATATCGATCGGGTAGCGCTCGTAGAACTGCTTCGTCTTTGCCGCCATGCGCGGGAACGTATGACGGTACACGTCGGTCGCATCGGCGGGAACGTGCGGAATACCGCCCGTAGTGAAGCTGGCGATAACCCCTTGCGGGAACAGCGAAAGATACGTCAATGTCAGGAATCCGCCATAGCTTTGACCAAGCGTGACCCAACGTGCGCCCCCGAATTCGGTGCGACGCAGATGCTCGAAATCACGAACGATCGAATCAGCGAGGAAACGCTTCAAAAACGCGGCACCGGCCTTGCCGTCGCCGTCCATGCCCTCAATCACATGCGTGTCGACACGAGACGAACGCCCCGTACCACGTTGATCCGGCAATACCACGCGGAAATGCTTGATCGCTTCCTCGATCCAGCCATCGGAACTTGGGCCGAGCGGACGTGGACCGGAACCGCCTGGGCCGCCCTGCAGGAACACGAGTAGCGGCAGGTCGTCATGCACATGTTCGGGAGCGGTGACCACACGGTAGAACAGGCTGATCGATTCGCCATCGAACCCATGACCGGGCTCGTGGCCCGTCCAATCCAACGGCACCTTGATGGAACGATCCTCAATATGCAATCCGGGCACGTAGTATTCGCTCAGCAACGTCATGCATTCACCTTTCCTTTGGCGTCATCGGCATATTCAATGCGAGTAGTGGCTTCTTGATGGCTTCCATCCCACCCACACGCGGAGACAACCTTACCTCACAAAAGCGGCTTTATCTTACCGCCATTTCATTCCTGCGCATGATGGCGCCACAGCGTATCTGGCGCTAGGGTGGAGCATATGTCGAATTTCAAGCAGCGTCTCTTGTCGTGGATGCATGGTCATGTCTTCGCAGGCGATCTCATCCTCACGCTTGTTATAGGTGTTCGGCTGTTCGGCGTGACCGGCAGCATCACCTATAATCCGGGATTGCTGTTTGACCTTAATCCTTCCATACAGATGGCGTGGGAAGCGGCAATGCTGATCCCGCTGCTGATTCGTCGATGGCGGCCACAGACCGGAGCGTTGCTCTGTGTGGCATTGGCCTTGACGCATCTCATATTCGGCCCTTGCATATTGGGCGCCGATATTCTGGCATTGGTCATGCTGTATTCGGTGATCGTCTACGGCAATCCCAAAAACACGAAAGCCTTCATTATTTTGGCGTTGGCCATCGGTCTTCTGGCTTCGGCGTTGATGGCATGGACCATGACCAATGGGCCGCTGCTCACCGGTGGCAAAGTGCATACGTGGAGCAGTTGGAATGGCTCAAATCCAAATGGCGCAATGGTCACGGAAGTCACTCTCGGCTCCATCTACACAGGAACATCCATGTCGGAAGTCGCCGACATGGTGGCGCAATACATGCTGGTGCTGACGCCGATTTTCGAAGTATGTATCATTTCCACCGTCATTGTAGCGTTCTGGCAGCGTGCCCGTCTGGCAACCGTTCGCATGATGCGGGAACGCAATGAGGCAATCGCCGCGCGAGACCAGGACGAACGCGATATCGCCGCGTTGGCGGAACGAGCACGCATCGCACGTGACATGCACGATGTGGTGGCGCACACCCTGTCAATCATCATCGTGCAGTCTGATGGCGGCCGCTATGCAGGCACGCATGATCCCGCGGTGGCTAGAAACACCATGGAGACGATTCGACACGAATCGGAACGCGCACTGCATGACATGCAACGTCTTCTGGGAGTATTCGGGGGTTCACCGCACGCCGATTATAACGATATCGGCAATCTTGTGGAACAAGCGCGAAACGTCTCCCCCGACATTCGAATCCGACGGAATATCACCGGCACCGCCAGCCCAGAACAACTCGGTGAACAAGCCTCGATAGCTTCCTACCATGTAGTGCAGGAGGCGCTGACGAATATCCGCAAGTATGCGGGGCCGCACGTCGATGTGCATATCAAAGAGTCATGGAACAACGGTTTGCTCACTTTGAGCGTCACCGACAATGGTCGTGGCGCGGCGGCCAATATCGACGGGCATACGCCAGGTTACGGCCTGTTGGGCATGAAGGAACGCATCGAATCGGCCGGAGGCTCATTGCAGGCTGGCCCTCAACTCGGCGGAGGCTTCGAAGTTATGGCCACCCTGCCTTACGGCGGTAAAGAGCCAGCGACAGACGAAACCGGCGAACAGTATGCCTCGGAACAGTCCGAATCTTGCAACACAACTGCCATATCCAGCAAAGCGAAATTATCCGACGAAGCAATCGCACCTCACACAGCCGTCAACATATCGGCGCGAATCCCAGATCAACCATCGGAACAGACGCAGGAAACCAACCCACCAACCGGTCGCGATCATCGTTCGAACGCCCTGCAACACTTGCGCATTACCGCACCCAATCTGCATGATTTGCTCATATCGTTGAAACTGAAATCCGTAGAACTTGCCAATACATCCAATTCGCGAGGGCTGAATTGGGTGGAACGTGTTTCCGCGTGGACGCAGCACCATTATGTGCTCATGGATTCCGTTGGCGCCGTGATATTGGTCATGCTGCTGAATCGCATGTCGATTACGTTCTTTTTTGATAGTTCACGCGATGCGCAGCTCTCTCATGCGATCGCCGCATGCTGCTTGCTGGCGCTGGCTCTTCGACGCAGGTTCCCCGAGACTTGCGCGCTTATTGTGTTCGTATTGTCGGTTGTGCAATTGGTGCTTTTGGGATTGATTGAGGTTGGACATATCGTAGCGTCGCTGTGTGCGCTGTATTCAGCCGTATTGTATGGGCGTGAACACGCATGGCGCTGGACCGGTCTTGCCGCTGTCACCTGTTCAGCTCTGATGGGCTTGAAAATCGCAGCCGACCAGCACGGATACACTACCTTGTTCGGCGCCATCGCCGCTTCCGCGGGCTTAACAAAACCGGTTTCAGCCACGTCAAGTAGTAGTGCAGCGTTCTTTACCGGTGTCATGTATACGGTTGCAGTGCTGATGCTGTGCGCCGGCATCATGGCGTGGGCACGTTGGGCGCGTTCCAGCGATTCAAACGCACTGGTATTGCAGGCTCGCGAAGAGGCACTGGTGGCCGAGCAGGAGAAGCAGCGTATTCTCGCGGCGAATATGGAACGTGACCGTATCAGTGCCAGCATTCAGGCTGAAGTCACCGCCACGTTGAACAGCGTGATCAGCCAGGCCGTCGATGGTATTCATATGTTGGACAGCGCCGAAGCACAAGGCAAGGAGCCTACCGCCGACGAGATTTCCGCAGCGTTCAAAGCCATTGGCGAGCAGGGGCGCGCCGCGCTCAAGCGTATGCGCGAACTGCTTGGCGTGCTTCGTGAGACTGGTTTCAGCGATGACGCTCATGCCGGTAGTGCGAGCGAACTGCAGTTGAGGCCCGCGGCACCGTTGGAGGAGCAGCTGCAGCGCGTGTCTCGATAGCCGATTCAAGTTTTTCAGGGAGATTTAAGGGTTTGTTTCGCGCTGTGAGCGGAACAATGCCGATAAGGTGGAGAGTATGAGCGAGGAACAGAAGATTCGTGTGGTCATTGCCGATGATCAGGAATTGGTACGTGCCGGTTTCGCCATGGTGATCGGCTCCCAACCTGATATGGCGGTTGCGGCGCAGGCTCGCGATGGCGCGGAAGCTGTGGCGTTGGCGGAAACGCTGCATCCTGACGTGGTGTTGATGGACGTGCGCATGCCCGGCATGGATGGTATCGAGGCGACCCGGCAGATCAGTGCGTTGCGGCATCGCTTCGCTGCCGATGGAACGCAATCAGAAGTCACTCATACCAAAGTGATCATTCTGACGACATTCGACTTGGATGAATATGTTATGGCTGCGATCACTGCCGGAGCGTCCGGTTTTCTGCTGAAAGATACGGAACCGGAAACATTGCTGAATTCGATTCGCACGGTTTTTCAAGGTAATGCGATTATCGCACCGTCCGCCACGAAACGTCTTATCGAGAAAATGATGGAAGGCGATTTCATGGCTGCGAACGTTGGTAGGCCTGAAAATTCCGCAACTACTTCTACTACGGATTCAACATATACCGATCCGGAATTGGATGACCTGACCGACCGCGAGCGCGAAGTGCTTATTGAGATCGCGCATGGATTGTCGAATCAGGAGATTGCCGACAAGCTTTTCATCAGCCTGCCGACGGTGAAAACGCATGTGGCGCATATTCTGGCGAAAATCAATGCACGTGACCGCGTACAGGCGGTGGTGTTCGCTTACGAAAACCATTTGGTCTGACTGGTTTGTTGTTTTGCGTATGCATGATACGCAAAAAGGACTCCTACCATGTTTGTGGTAGGAGTCCTTTTCGTTGTGTTTGCTATGAAGCTCAGGCTTCGGCGAGCGCCTCAACAGGAGGCGTGCTCACTGCCCTGCGTGCGGGGAATACGCTGGCGAGCAGTGCTGCCACGGCTGCCACGGCGAGTACGATGCCGTTAATGCCCCATTCGAACGGGAACACCACTTTGCCGTACATGCTGAACACCACGTATGCGCCCAGCCAGCCGAACAGTGTGCCAAGCAGTACGCCCGAGATGCCGGATACCAGCGAGATGAGCAGGGCTTCCACCGCGAGGGAGCGTCGCAACTGGCCTCGCGTCATGCCGATGGCACGCAGTGTGGCGGATTCTCGGGTGCGTTCGATCACTGACAGCGACAGCGTGTTGGCTACGCCGACAAGTGCGATGAGCACGGCCACGGCGATCAACCCCACCAGAAGCATCATCATGGAGTCAATCATGTTCGCCCATACGATGCGTTCGGCGATCGGTCCGGTCACTGTCGCATCAGTGCTCTTCTCCAATGCGGCCTGCATGTCGTTGTAGATGTCGTCAACGGAAACTCCCGACTTGTCAGTGTCTGCCTTGACCAGCAACACATGGGTGGCGGCGTCAAGGTCACCATTGGTGAAATGGCTTTCATCCACGAATCCGACAGCTCCATATTGCGCGGATACACGACGGTAGTCGGCTTGGTTGGCTTGCAATGTCAGCGAACGCGTAGCGTCGCCGTTCTGGTTCCATTCAGTGGAGAAATCAGCCGTGCCATTGGCGAACTGCAGCTCCTTGCCGGTTTGCGCATTGTATGTTGGCATGAGCACGCTATCACTGTCGATGGAGGCGTTACCCAAGTTGGCACGCATGACCTGCTTGACCTGATCGATGTTTTTCACGCCAACCAGCAATGCGGACGTAGGCTGGGTTCCATCCGCTTTCTCCAAGGTCACGGAAACCGCCGGCGCATACAACGTGTCGGACACGCCGTTGATGTCAGATACATCCTTGACCATTTGCTGGCTGATGTCATCGCCCATGGCCACGATGTCGACGCTATAACGGGTGGCGAGCGCACCATTCATAGTCTCTTTGGCGCTAGCGGCACCGGTTGCGATGGTGGAGACCAAGGTGACACCGATGAGCAGAGCGGCACCGGTTGCTGCGATGCGTCGCGGATTCTTCTGAATGTTGGCGTGTGCAACTGTTGCGGAAGGACCTGTCAGCGAGGCCAACGCTCCAACGCCCTTCATGAGGGTCGGCATCCAGAATACCGCGG
Organism: Bifidobacterium pseudocatenulatum DSM 20438 = JCM 1200 = LMG 10505; assembly: GCF_001025215.1. Classification (NCBI taxonomy): domain Bacteria; kingdom Bacillati; phylum Actinomycetota; class Actinomycetes; order Bifidobacteriales; family Bifidobacteriaceae; genus Bifidobacterium; species Bifidobacterium pseudocatenulatum. Next base: position 830,046 of record NZ_AP012330.1, on the reverse strand, counting down.
TGACCACCATGCCGAGGAACACCAGTGCGGCACCGGCGATGGCTATGAGCAGAATCATCGTGAATTGATCGCCGCTCGCATCCTCGCCGCCGTTGGTGGCCTGCACCTGCCAGATGGAGAATATGGCCATGGCGATACCGACCGCCACCATCAGAATACCGATTATGGCTCGCGTAAGGCTGGAACGACGGTTGTCGGTCAGTTCAATCGGACGCAATGCCTCCAATGGCGTTACCGCGGTGGCGGAACGTGCGGATCCCATGGATGCAAGCACCGTCACCACAATGCCGAAGAGAATCGGTACGACGGCGGCTTGCCAGGAGAAGTTGAACCGCATACCCGCCTGCATGATGTCGCTGACGCACATGCCCCACATGAGCAGGCTTCCAAGCACCACGCCAAGCACGGATGCGACGAAGCCGAGCACCACCGCTTCGAACAGCACGGAACCATACAGTTGGCCTTTCTTTGCGCCGATGGTGCGTAGCAAGGCGAGTGTGCGGCGGCGTTGCGCCACGAGCACTTGGAACGTGTTGGCGATCACCAGAGCCGCCACGAACATGGCAAGCACGCCGAAGCACATAAGGAATGTGGTGACGATGTTGGTTTGGTTGCCGCTTAAGGATTTGATGCTTTCGTCACTGATTTGCTGTCGTGACATCAGATCGAAATGCTTTGGCAGCAACGCTTTCACACCGTTGATGGTTTTTGCGGATACGCTGTTTCCATCCAAGGCAAGGTCGAGATACACCATTGTTGTTCCGGTGGCGTTGAAATCGTCCACTCCCTGCATTGCGGCAAGCAGATTGTTGGATCCTACGATCGCACCACCATAGTATGAGTAGGCGCCGTTCGGATCGGACGTGAGTCCTACCACGCGCACGTTGTCCGCCTTGGCTTTGCCATCGTCGCCTACCGCATATCGGGAGGTCAGGCTTACAGTGTCTCCAACGCCGACGTTCAACTGTTTCGCCATGTCTTCCGGCAGCGCGACTTCGTTGGAATCCTTCGGCTGGTCCCCTTCCGTGATATTCACGGGGAGCATGTTCTTCTGTGCCGCGGTGGAAATGATCTCGCCGCTGACGGTGCTGTCTCCCTTGGAAACGCTGACGCCGGTTTCCACCGAGGCACGGACGCCGCCAACCCCTTCGATGCCGGCGATCTGGTCGAGATGAAAGTCGCCGACAGTGCTGGAATACGCCTCGTTGAGTTCCTTATCGCTCAGGTCGGAGCTGTTGACGGTCACCGCATAGTTGGCGTTTCCGAACATGGCGGTCAGCTGCCGTGTCAGGGAGTCGTTCATGGCATTGCCGAACAGGAAGGTGCTGGCGATGAACGCCGTGCCGATCATGATGGCGATGCCTGCGGGTATGAGCATGCGCTTGGTTTTTCGCATGAGTTTCAAAGTGATGGACCACATGGTGGATTCTGTTCCCTTCTTCGAATGCTTCTATAGTGCGTTTAGCGGGAATGTCTCGCGGAAGCCACATTCATTGTGGCGGCCTCACGTTCCTTCATCAGCAGTTCACTCATCTGGTCTGCTGTCGGCTTGTTTACGTCCGCCACGATCTGGCCGTCGGCGAACACGAGCGCACGGTCGGCGTAAGACGCGGCGACCGCATCATGCGTGACCATGATGATGGTTTGGCCAAGTTCGTTGACGGAACGTTTCAGGAAGCTCAGCACTTCGGCGCTTGATACGGAATCAAGATTGCCGGTGGGCTCGTCTGCGAACACCAGTTTCGGTTTGGTGATCAATGCTCGTGCGATGGCCACACGCTGCTGCTGGCCTCCCGATAGTTCGTTCGGACGATGGTTGAGACGTTCCTTAAGGCCAAGCGTTTCCACCAGCAGACGCAACCACTGTCGGTCGGGTTTCGCTCCAGCCAAGGTCAATGGCATGAGAATGTTCTGTTCGGCGGTGAACATCGGCAGCAGGTTGAAGCTTTGGAAGATGAATCCGATGTCGCGGCGGCGCAGCAACGTAAGCTGGTTGTCGTTCATGCGCGTCAGATCGTCGCCATTGAATATGATGTGCCCGCCGGTTGCACAATCCAGTCCTGCCAACGTGTGCATCAACGTGGATTTGCCGGAACCGGAAGGTCCCATAATCGCCGTGAATTTTCCTTTTTCAAAAGCGACGTTGACGCCACGCAACGCATGCACCGTGTTATTTCCGGAACCGTAGTCCTTCACAAGATCCACGGTTGCAATGGCCGTATTGGTAGCTTTGATGGTGTCCCTGATATCCATGCTGTCATTCCTTTCTTTGGATTACCTCCAAAATTACGGAAAAACAGCTGATTCGAATATCATGCGTTGGTCTGAATTATCATCTCATCCTTGAGAATGAGCAAAGACGAGGCGCCTAATACCATTGATTCATCAATCGTCGAGAAGTACACCATCCTGCGGAGGTTCGAGCCAGTACGACTCTTTTTCCACGCTGACGGTGGAAGCCCACCATGTCTGGTCCACGCCTGGCAGCGAACGGATGGACTCATCCACCACACGCCACAGGTCCTCGTCATCTCCGGCGATGATTTCGATGAGGTAGTCGGCGCCATTCAAACCGACTCCGCTCATTGCATATGTCACCTCGTCGATCGCTAACAACTGTTCGACGTCGAGGCGATACGGAGGCTTCACACCGATGCCGAGAAACGCTTGGCGGAATCCGCCTAAACGCATGGGGCTTACCGTGGCCATAATGCGCATCACACCGGAATCCTCCAGTTTTTTGACGCGCCCACGAATCGCGGTGTGCGTCACACCAAGATGCTCCCCCAGCATGGCGTAACTTGCCCTGCCGTCTTTCTGCAATTCGTTGAACGTGTGCACGAATCGCGCGTCCAACCGATGCACGGGAATATCGGTGCCGACGCTGGCCTCACGTTTGGTCATGAATCCAGTTTCGCCGCGTTCGGCCAGCAGACGGTTGACCACGCTGACATTATGGTCGTCAAGCACCAATCGACCGCAGGAGAACACTTGCAGACGGGTCAATCCGGGCAGTGCGCGCAAATCGTACTTCAGGAAATGGTCCATACCGTCGGCTGAATACACCACGGCTTCGGCGATGATGTCGGCATCGCCCAGCGTGCAGACCACATAGGTGACCTGAGGCATGGCTTTGAGCATGGCGAGCGCCTCGTTGCGATTGCCGTTGATGCGCAGTCCCACAAGCACCTGACTGTAATTGCCGAGACTCAACGGATTGCATACGGGCACAATGGTCATGATGCCCGCATCGGTGAGCCGTTTGTAGCTTTCCGTCGCCGCATATACGGAAATGCCGATTTTATCGGCAAGCGCCTGCATGGTCATGCGTCCGTTGCATTGCAGTGCCGATACCACCTTCAAATCACGTGCGGTGATTGTGGTACGCCCTTCATCCTGTGTCATTGCACCCCCTATGACAGCCATGTCATCAACCACACGCTGCCTGCGGCGGCGGCGATGGCAATCACGAGAATAATCCAGTCGGCAATGCTCATCGTGAGATTGACCCGATATGTGCGTTTCACACCGTTCCGATTCAGGTTGAGTCCGCGCGATTCCATGGCCCAGCCCACGCTTTGGCTCATTTTGTAGGCGCGGATCAATACGGCGATGATGATCGGCAGATACGATTTGAACCGGTCTACGAGACGTACGAATATGTTGCGTTTTTTACCTGCCGCATTGACTTTGCCGCTCAGATCAAGCCCTCGCGCACGCTGCGCTTCGGACACGGATTGGAAGATGGAAAAGAACACGGGAATATACCGTAATGCGGTTGCCAGGGTAAGCCCGGCCTTGTAGGGCATACCAAGCGAGGTAAGGCCACGAACCAGTTTGGTCTGGCTGGTGGTGAACAGCGTGATGAAACATGCAAAGCCGAGCGCTGGAATGCGCAGACCCATCACCGCCGCCATGAGCAGGTTCTCCTGCGTGAGACGCAACCATCCCCACTGCCAGAGCACGTGCGTTCCACTCTGGTCGAAGACCGGCCAAAGCACCACGATGAACACGATGAGCACGGCGAGGATCTTCCACACCCATCCAATGCGTTCGGCGGGCACACGGTCGGTGGCGAGCATCACATGTTCGAGAATGAGGATGCCGAGGATGAACGCCCAGTTACGCCATACGAGGCAAAGGGCCAGCATGACGATGGAGATGAGGAATTTGACGCGCGGATCGGTGCGATGCAACCATCCGTCGCCTGGCACATACAGGTCGGCATCCATCAGCGTTCCTCCTTGTCGCATTCATCCTTGGCGATTTTCAACAATACGTGGGTCGCCGATACCGGACCGCGCGACTTGTACGGCTGACGCGCCTGTCGCGCGGGCGATTGTTGCGCTTCCTGCGATTTGTCGATCGGTCCATATTGCACGATATGACCGTCTTCCAATTCGAGCACGTGCGTGCAATACCGATATACGGCACGCATGTCATGGCTGATCATGATGACGGTGACGCCATGCCGGTTGAGTTTTTCCACGGTTCCAAGGAATCGTGATGCGAGACGATGGTCGAGACCCGCCGTAGGTTCGTCGAGGACGAGTATTGGCGTACGCATGGCGATCACCGAAGACAATGCCACCGCACGTCGTTCGCCGTAGCCGAGCGTGGCCGGCGAAACATCCTCATACCGGTGCAGGTCGAACAATGTCATCATTTCGTCGACACGTTTGAACACGGTGGCCGCGTCAAGTCCGAGCGCGGTCGGGCCGAACGCGATCTCCTCTTTGGTGCTGGAGCAGAAAATCTGATGGTCGGGATTTTGGAATACGAATCCGACGTGCGCGGCCATTTCGCCCACGCTATGCTTCGACACGTCGAGCCCATCCACATTCACGATTCCTTGCGTGGGTTGAATCAGCCCGTTCAGATGCTTGGCGAGCGTGGTTTTGCCTGACCCGTTGCGCCCAATAAGCCCTACGAAGGCGCCCTGTTCGATATCCAAGCTGACGTCGTCCAGTGCGGGAGACGCATTGCCGCCCTGCCCATAGCGGTGCGTCACATGGTCCAGACTGATGATCGCATGCTTCGGCTTGGCGTCGTTCCCTACCGGCAACGCCTTGATGACTGGAGATGGTCCGTCACTCACCCGCACGCCGGAGGATTCCAACAGTCTACGTTCCCGGGTAAATAGGCTGGCGTCTCCATTGCGCACCACTTCACCGTTGACCATGAAGAGCACCTGATCGGCCCAGTAGGCGATGTGTTCGGTATCCTGCTCGGCCATGATCACCGTCATGGAACGGGTCTGGCGAATGCGGTCGAGCACGTCGAACACTTCCTGCTTGCCTTCGGGGTCGAGGGCCGCGGTGGGTTCGTCAAGAATAAGCACATCGGGTTCCGCCGCGAGCGCGGCGGCGATGGCCACGCGCTGCATCTGGCCTCCCGACAGGCTGGTCGGCACACGCTTGCGGTATCCGGCCATGCCGACTAAGTCGAGCATGATGTCGATCTGCTTGTCGATGATGCTTGGGGCTACTCCGCGGTTTTCCAGCGGGAAAGCGATCTCATCCTCGACACTCGAGCAGAACAGCTGCGCTTCCGGATCCTGTTGCACGTAGCCGACGCGCTCCGACAGTGCCGAGACGGAGTGCCTGCTCGTATTCATGCCGTTAACTTCCACGACGCCGCTCATGGTGCCGTCGGCCAGGTTCGGAATGATGCCGGCCAATGCCATGCATAGCGTGGACTTGCCCGCTCCGGTCGGTCCGATGATGCCGACGAAGGATCCGGACCGGATGTCGAAGCTGACGCGCTTGAGACTTTCCACCGGCTTGCCCCCGTCGGTCAGTGGCGCGTACTTCCATCCTAAGTCGCGAACCGTAATCATGACGCTCACCCCGTGCTTTCACGCATTTTTTCCGCAGCCGGTAACCGCATTTCACAATAAAACCCGTGGAATCGCCTTTCATCGGCAAATCCACGGGCCTGCCTTCACATGATATTAATGTATCACTCCCCCGCCTTAATACCGAGGTTGCCCAAACGTACCAGCGGCGGATAGGCCTGACGAACGGCGGTGAACAGCGCGAAGCCCACAATCAGACCCACCGCCATCTGGAAGGAGTTGCCCGCGATCTCACCCAACGCCGGGCCAAATCCGGAAAGGATTCCGCCTGCGATGAAATAGCCGAACACCTTCCATACGCCTGCGATCACCGAACCGATGATGATGTTCGCCGGATTGAACTTCTTGACGAGCAGGCCCACGAGCACGGCCTGCAGGCCATCGATGACGAACGTGAAGATGGCCCACTGCGGATAACCGGAAATCAGATCGCTCAACGCCGGGCCAAGACCGCCGATAATGCCGCCCACCCATGGTCCGAACGCATACGCGCTGAAATAGATCATGGTGTCGGACAGGTTGAGGTAGCCACGGATCGGGGTCGGGATCTTCACGAGCATGGTCAGCACCGTGGTGACCGCGGTCATAATGGCGATCAGCGGAATGGTGTTGACCTGCAACGCCTTTTTGATATCGTTCTTGACTTCTTGAGCCATAATCGCCTCTCTCTTCTCTCTTTACGTAATCCGCAATATCATTACCACTATTTATCTTTTTGAAAGAAATCTGAACTTCTTTCTTTCAAAAGATAGAATTTAGATATTACTTTTCGTAACAATCGCAGATTCTATACCATCTGCGCTACATTACGATGACAACGTCCGCGAATATGGCGAAACGGTTTGTGGCACCAACCTTCTCTTCGGTGCCACAAACCGTTTCATTTGCTCAGGATGGCGTTATTCCGCCGATCCGATACGCCTCACTTGGCGAGACCGGATTCGCGCAGAGCCGCGAAACCGCCCTTGAGATCGTCGAGGATGTCTTCGATGTTCTCGGTGCCGATGGACAGACGGATCGTGCCCTGGTGGATGCCCTGGTCCTCAAGCTCCTCCGGCGTCTCCTGAGAGTGCGTGGTGGAGGCCGGGTGGATCACGAGGCTCTTGGCGTCGGCCACGTTGGCCAACAGGCTGAACAGGTGCAGGTTGTCGATGAACACGCGTGCCGCGTCCTTGCCGCCCTTGATGTCGAAGGTGAAGATGGAGCCGCCGCCGTTCGGGAAGTACTTCTTGTACAGCTCGTTGTCCTTGCGGCCTTCGATGGACGGGTGGGAGATGGATTCGACTTCCGGAACGGTCTTCAGGTAGTCGATGACCTTCAGCGCGTTCTCGACATGGCGCTCGACGCGAAGCGACAGGGTTTCGGTGCCCTGCAGCAGCAGGAAGGCCGAGAACGGAGACAGGGTTGCGCCGGTGTCGCGCAGCAGGATGGCGCGGATGCGGGTCACGAACGCGGAACCGCCCAGAGCCTCGTAGAAGTTCAGACCGTGGTACGACGGATCCGGCTCGGTCAGAGTCGGGAACTTGCCCGGCACTTCGGCCCAGTTGAAGTTGCCGCCTTCCACGATCACGCCGCCGAGGGTGGTGCCGTGGCCACCGATGAACTTGGTGGCGGATTCGACCACGACGTCAGCACCGTGCTCCAGCGGGCGGAACAGGTACGGGGTGGCGAAAGTGTTGTCGACGATCACCGGCAGATGATGCTTGTGTGCGATGGCGGTGATGGCTTCGAAATCCGGCAGGTCGGCGTTCGGGTTGCCGAAGGTCTCGAAGTAGACGAGCTTGGTGTTCTCCTGGATGGCATCCTCGAACTCCTGCGGGTTCTCAGCGGAGACGAAGGTGGTGGTGATGCCGTCACGCGGCAGGGTGTGGCGCAGCAGGTTGAAGGTGCCGCCGTAGATGTTCTTGGCAGCCACGATGTGGTCGCCGGACTGGGTGATGTTGCGCACGGCGTATTCGACCGCGGCGGCGCCGGAAGCGACTGCCAAACCAGCGGCGCCACCTTCAAGGGCTGCGATGCGGTCTTCGAACACGCCCTGGGTGGAATTGGTCAGGCGGCCGTAGATGTTGCCCGGATCGGCCAGACCAAAACGCGCCTCGGCGTGATCAAAGTTATGGAACACGTAGCTGGTGGTCTGGTAGATCGGCACCGCGCGGGAATCGGTTGCCGGGTCGGCCTGCTCTTGGCCGACGTGAAGCTGCAGGGTTTCGAAGCGGTAGTTCTTGGAATCTGCCATGGTTTCTGCTCCTTGTGGGGAAGTGGTTCGTTGCTTGTCTTGCTGACCACCCGCCTTGCCGTGTGTGGCGGTTGGTCAGGTGTTGGTAGCGACAATAATCCGGCCGCGCTCCGCAATGCAAGCCAAACGTTATCGCACTTGCCTATATCCCCTTATAAACCGTTGCAATCATTGCCATCCAGGCTTTGCAAAACTACTCTGGTAGCCATCAAAAAACTTGCGACACGCCAGCAAACGGCATCATGGTGACTCGCCGTACGAGGCGATGGGGCGGTGAAGTCAGGCAAGCGGCTAAAGTCATGGTCAGGCAATCGCAAGAGAGGGTTCCCATGAATGATGTGATTCTGTTCGACCGTGACCCACGGTACATTCCACGTGTGGCCGCGGTGCACGACATGTGCGGTTACGGCAAGTGCTCGCTGACGGCGGCCATTCCGATTCTGTCGGCGGCCGGATGCGACGTATGCCCCGTGCCGACGGCGCTGTTTTCGGCGCATACGCGCTACAGCGTGTTCACGTTCCACGATACGACCGAAATTTTGGACGGCTATCTGGATGCGTGGCGCAAGGAGAACGTCGATTTGGACGGCGTGTATTCCGGTTTCCTCGGTTCCGCCGAACAAGTCGCGATTATCAAACGTCTGTATGCGGATTACCCGCACGCCTTGCGTTTGGTGGATCCGGTGATGGGAGACGGCGGCGAGATCTACGCCACATACACGCCGGAATTATGCGAGGCGATGGGCACGCTGGTGGATGGCGCCGACGTGCTGATGCCGAATCTGACGGAAGCGTCCATGCTGACGGGACGCACCTACCCGGGGCAGAACATCGACAACGCGGAAGTGAACGGCATTATTGACGCGCTGCTTGCCTTGGGAGCGAAAAACGTGGTGCTCAAAGGCGTTGACCGTCAGGATGGCATCATTCGCAACTATGTGGCATCGGCCACTTCCGGCGCATCCGGCAAGCAAGAGATTGCGCACGACAAGCTGCCGTTCATGACACATGGCACCGGCGACGCCTTCGCATCCGCATTATGCGGTGCGGTGATGGCCGGCAGACCTCTGGCTGAATCGGCGCATATCGCCGGCGAATTCGTACGCCATGCCATGGAAAGCACGCAATTCCAGCCGAACCACACTGAGCGCGGTGTGAGCTTCGAGCTGAACCTTGACGAGTTGACGCGTCTGGTTCGCCGCTGAACATTCCAACCATATGCGGTTTCGGGCGCTCCATGGCCGCTCGCCTTGTGGAGCAATGTGGATAACGGCAAGTTATCCACCAACTATCCCAAACACGCCCGAAACCGCATCCTCTATCCACATTCGCCGTTCGCCCTTGCTTCGCGCCGGTCCTTTCTGCTGGACTTGAATCATGAACGGCAACACAACACATAACGTTCCGAACGCAACGCAGCGCTCGGAACAGCTTCTTGATTCCATCGCACGGCGACTGCATGATGGCACACTGTGCGCACGACAGGTCGGCGAACTCGGCGAACAGTATGCGGCCGCATGGCTGGAAGGCCAAGGCTGGCAGACGCTCGACCGCAACTGGCACTGCCGATATGGCGAACTCGATATCGTTTCACGCGACGATACGGGAATCATCGTCTTCGTCGAAGTCAAAACCAGGCGGACGCTCCGCTATGGCACTCCGCAGGAAGCCGTGACGTCATCCAAGCAGATCAACCTGCGCCACGCGGCCGTGCAATGGCTGTCGGACAGCGACCATCGCACGCCGCATAACGGCGTGCGCTTCGACGTCGTCACCGTCATCGTCCGTGATGGCAAACCGCTTGTCCACCATATCGAAGGAGCGTTCTGATGGCTATCGGCAGCGCGCTTTCCGTGGGTCTCATCGGCCTGAAAGCCTTCATCATCCAAATCCAGGCGTTCGTATCTCCGGGACTCCCCTACTTTTCCATCATCGGACTTCCCGACACCTCGCTCTCCGAAGCGAGGGAACGTGTCAAATCCGCATGTCAGGCCAGCGGTGCCAAATGGCCGGAGACACGGGTTACGGTCAATCTTTCGCCGGCGTCCATGCCCAAACGCGGATCCTCACACGATCTGGCGATCGCAGCGAGCGTGCTTAGCGCATCCGGAACGATACCGCATGACTGCTTGAACGACACCGTCGTGCTCGGAGAGGTGAATCTCGATGGCACGGTACTGCCCATCAACGGTCTGCTGCCGATTCTGCTGCATGCACGCGATCAAGGCGTATGCAAGGTGATCGTACCGCATGCCAATTTGGACGAGGCGGCCCTTGTGCCCGACGTCGACGCCATTGGAATACGTCACGTCGGCGAACTGATCGAACTGATGGGAGGCACCGCGAACTATACGATACCCGATATGATCCGAGACGTGGATGCCAACGACGGCGCCATGTCGGTATGTCCTCCTCCCGGAGATATGAACGAAGTCATGGGGCAGGAAACGGCCAAATGGGCGTTGGAAGTGGCGGCTGCCGGCGGCCATCATCTGATGATGACCGGTCCTCCCGGCACCGGAAAAACCATGCTCGCCTCGCGCATTCCCGGCATTATGAGTCCGCTCAGCGAATCGGAACAACTGGAAGTCGCATCGATCCGCTCCCTATGCGGCACATTGCCCAGCTATGGCATCAGCGATGTTCCGCCATTCGAAGCGCCGCACCATACCGCATCCACCGCATCCTTGGTCGGCGGCGGCGCGGGATTGGCTCAACCAGGCGCGATCACGCGGGCGCATCGGGGCATCCTATTCATGGACGAGGCGCCCGAATTCTCGGCACGCACCCTGCAAACCTTGCGCGAACCATTGGAATCCGGGTATGTGGCGATATCCCGCGCGAAAGGTACCACCTACTATCCGGCACGATTCCAACTGATCATGGCGGCCAATCCTTGCCCCTGCGGCTACGCATACGGCAACGGCGAGCGCTGCACGTGCAGGGAAAAAGACCGTATCAAGTACTTCAGCCGCCTGTCGGGGCCGATCCTCGACCGCATCGACATTCAGATCGAAGTGCCTCCTGTGGAACGCATCAACCCAGGCACGGTTCCTTCCGGCGAATCCAGCCACGCCATCCGCCTGCGGGTCATGGTGGCAAGGCAAACGGCACAGGAACGTTTCCGGGAATTCGGATGGGTCTGCAATGCGCAAGCCACCGGAACATGGCTTCGCGCCAACACGTCCACAAAAGCCATCGAGCTCGTGAACCATGCGTTGGCCAGCGAACGGCTCAGCCTCAGAGGGGCGGACCGAGCCATGCGACTCGCATGGACGCTATCCGACCTGTCAGGCAAAACCTCTCCCGGACCGGAAGAGATGATGCAAGGAATCTCCATGAGAACGAGGTTGACATGAACGAGAACACAACCGCCGATACGAGCGTCAACGCAACCGCCATCGACGATGAGACCCTGTCACGCGCGGTGCTCACCTATTGTCTGGACAGCGCCGATGCGATGATGTACGCGCTGGTCAAAGGCATCGGATCAGCCACGCATACCTTGCAACTGCTTGCCGACAGCGGTCCGGGCAATCATGAAAGCGTGGCCACGGCAGCCTATAAAACCTTGGACGCGGCGCTCATCAACGGCATTACACGTTGGGGACGCACCATCAATGCTCGAGGTATGGCCTCCTTCCACGGCGCAATGGTCTCGTGGCAGCATCGCCTGACCACATTGCCCAGCACCGACCCCGAGGAGCTCAAAACGTGGTTCACCGCAAACGGCACGCAGTGGATCGTCGCGCCGCATCACCCCTACTGGCCTTCGCAGCTTGCCGACCTCACCATACACACGGACTGGGCCGCGCCATTATGCCTATGGGGGAAAGGTGACCCCCAAGCGTTGGTGTCATGCTCCGAACCGGTCGGTGTCGTCGGATCACGCGGCGTAAGCGAGTACGGAAGGCAAAGCGCACACGAGCTCGCCAAACAAGCGGCCCGAGCAGGCCATCTCATAGTGTCAGGAGGCGCTCTGGGCACCGATGCGGCCGCCCACTGGGGAGCCATCCAAGCCATGGACGAGATCGGAACGCCCCTCGCAGGACGCACCGTCGCGGTATTCGCCGGAGGACTCAACTATATCGGTCCGAAAAGCAACGAGCGCCTCTTCGAAACCATCATCAACCATTCCGGCGCGCTCATCTCGGAACTCTGCCCCGGAACCGTTCCGGAAGCCAGACGATTCCTTATCAGGAACCGCCTGATAGCGGCGCTATCATCCACCCTCATCGTAGCCCAGGCACGCGCACGCTCCGGCGCGCTTAACACCGCAGGATGGGCCAACGAACTCAACCGCCGTGTATTCGCCGTGCCAGGAGATGTAACCATGCCTCACAACACAGGATGCAACCGACTCATACAAGAAGGCCAAGCCTCCATCATCTGCTCGCTGACCGATATCGACGAATTCTGCCACGCAGCGCATCGCCCGCAATCAGCCGACGCGGCAGACAACGACGACGAACCGTCGGAAGAGTCAACCGACACCAGTCTGTCGCAACCAACCAACGCCACTGCAGCCATACTCAAAGCCATACGAACATGCAGCGCGAAATACGGCCACGTCTCCACTGACGGTCTACTCGCCATCCTGGCCGAAAGCAATCCCGGAGAATACTCAATCTCACGAATCAGCATGGAGCTGGGATTAATGGAACTCAACGGACTTATCTGCACACAGCATGGCAACATCACCATCACCGACGCAAGCGCCACATGACATCACGCCCAACAACGCCACCGCCAAGCCTGCACAGATCAACGGAATCCATCGAAAACATACGCATCAGACACGCATAACCACGCATGCAGCGGCAAACCCGCCAACCGGCAAACCGCAATGAGGTCACACCTTGTGCGAAAATCGTTGCTATGAGTCCGAAGCATGTTGAAGATATGTATGATGCAGTAATCGTCGGCGCAGGCGCGGCAGGCCTGTCCGCAGCATTGGGAATGCTGCGAAGCGAACAAATGCAAGCCCTGAAGGAAGCCGGCATCGAGCCGAACATCCTGGTGATCTCCAAACTCCAGCCGTTGCGCTCGCACACCGGTTCCGCGGAAGGCGGCATTGCGGCCAGCCTCGGCAACGTCGAAAAAGACGACTGGCACTGGCACTACTTCGACACGGTCAAAGGCGGCGATTGGCTCGTCGACCAGGACGCGGCCGAACTGCTCGCCAAAGAGGCGTCGGAAACCGTAATCGATCTGGAACATGACGGTGTGGCGTTCTCCCGTACTGAGGACGGCCATATCGCACAACGACGTTTTGGCGGACATACCAAGGATTTCGGCAAGGAACCGGTTCGCCGCGCCGCCTATGCGGCCGACCGCATCGGTCATCAGATCCTCTTCTCCTTGTGGCAGCAATGCGTGGCCGAAGGCGTGGAATTCGCCGAGGAATGGTACGTGACCGATCTGGTAATCACCGAAGACGGATCCAAAGTCGAAGGCGTAGTGGCATTTGACACGCATAAGGGCCAAACGCACGCCATCCACGCACGCAACGTGCTTCTGGCCACCGGAGGCGCAGGCCGCCTATTCCACACCACCTCCAATTCATGGGATCTGACCGGCGACGGCATGGCTCTCGCACTGCAAGCGGGACTGCAGCTTGAAGACAGCGAATTCGTGCAATTCCACCCGACTGGTCTGGCGCATACCGGCATTCTGCTGTCTGAAGCGGCACGAGCGGAAGGCGGCGTGCTTCGCAATGCCGATGGCGAGGCATTCATGGAAAAGTATGCTCCCGGCCATGCCGATTTGGCTGCACGAGATGTGGTGAGCCGTTCCATTATGGCTGAAATCGATGCCGGCCACGGCGTGGCGGATCCGAAGGACCCCGAAGGGCCAAAGGATTGCGTGTGGCTTGATATGACCGGTATTGATGCCGACCATATGCATGAGGTACTGCCGCAGGTGGTGGAAACCATCGAAAAATATGCGGATCTTGATCCGACACACGATTTCGTGCCGGTTAAGCCTACCGCGCATTACACCATGGGTGGCATTCCGATCACCACCGACGGCGAAGTCTACCGTTGGCAGAACGACGAACGAAATGTCGTCGAAGGCCTGTTCGCTGCCGGCGAATGCGCATGCGTGTCCGTGCACGGCGCAAACCGTCTCGGCGGCAATTCCCTGCTGGATGCATGCCTGTTCGGCACCCGCTCCGGCAAGGCGCTGGCGGAACGCATTTCCAGCGCTCCAGTGAACGATCCCATGGCTGAATCCGACGCCGACAATGGTTCGGATGCGGTCCAGCAGGCCGCTGACACCCGTTCCAACGAACTCAAGGATCTGCTGGTGCAGCTTCCGGAAGACGAGGAGCATGCAGCCGACAATCCTTACCAGCTGATGGCCGATCTGGGTACCGTCATGGAACGCGCTGTCGCCGTGCGTTGCGACGAGCAGGGTATCGAACAGGCGCTAACGGCATTGCATGATGAGTTTGCGCCCCGTGCCGAAGCCCTGCACGCGCATTCCGACTCCCCCACGTTCAACCAGGAGATCACCGCCATTTGGGAGGTCCGCCACCTTCTGGAACTCGGCAAGGCCGTACTCACCTCATCCGATGCGCGTCACGAATCCCGTGGCTCGCTGAAGCGTCTTGATTTTCCGGAACGCGACGATGAGCATTTCCTGGCCCATTCCATGGTGAATGCCTCCGGCCAGATTTCCTGGCAGCCGGTGCACATTGTGAATATGCCGCCAAAAGCCCGCGAATACTGATTCCGCTGGGCACGGCGTATGGCAGACTAGTTGACGGTTTTATTGGAAAGGCGGGTACATGAGCGGTATGGAAAACGGCGTGAATACGGTGACATTGCGGGTGAATAGGTTTGCCCCGCGCGCCGAGCGTGCCCGCGACCGCGAACGTGGCGGCTCTCCGTTCGCCAGAAAAAGCTCTCCGTTTGGGGATTCCGGCACGTCGGCGCGCCGCCGCCCGCGCGGCAAGCAGTGGTTGCAGGATTACACGTTGAACGTGCGTCCGGAAGACACGGTGCTTGATTGCCTGTTGAAGATCAAACGCACCATCGATCCGACGCTGGCATTCCGCTATTCGTGCGGACATGGCATGTGCGGTTCCGATGCGGTGTCCATCAACGGCACCCCCACCCTGCTGTGCACCGCGTCCGTCAAGGATTGGGCCAAACCGTCGAATCCGACATTGGTCGACGATGAAGGATTCCGACACACCGGAGATGTTTCCGACATTCAGGAAAATGCGGTCGGCGCAGGGGATCTTGGCGTCATCGAGCTCGCTCCCCTGCCGGGTTTCCCGGTGCAGCGCGATTTGATTGCCGATATCGATCAGATGCTCAACCAAATCAGAAAACTCAAGCCCTATCTGCAGGCGCGTGGAGAACTCGCCACCACTGCGGACGGCAAGATCAACGCTTTCGAATATCTGCAGAATCCCCAGCAGCTTGCCAAGTATGAGCTTCTCAGCAACTGCATCGCCTGTGGCACTTGCGAAGGCAGCTGCCCTGTGTATGCGGGCGGCGAAGCGTTCATCGGACCTGCAGCCCTTATCGCGGCGTCTCGTTTCATCAACGATTCCCGCGACGGTCAGGCGAACGCACGCATGGATGCCATTGATTCCGCCGATGGCATCGCCGCATGCCAGTCGGTCCGCGCATGTACCCGCGAATGCCCGCGTGGCATTGACGTCGGCGAGGAAATCTGGCAGCTGATCGCCCAAGTCAAGGAACGCTGAACCCATGGATAGAACGTCATATACCAATCTCGCCAAGTCATGGGAATACGTTGAGGACCATGCGTTCTCCCGCCAGTCAACCGACTTGAATGCTATTCGCACCCATGCTGAAGAAGCAGGCATTCCGCAGGGTTCAGCAGCCCAAGCCGAGCTGTTGCGCATGCTCGTGCATATGGTGAATGCGACATCGGTGATCGCCGTCGGCACCGGTTCCGTGGTGGAAACGTTGCAGCTGGTCAACGGTTTGGATAATTCCGGTCAGCTTACGGCGGTTGATTCCTCTTCCCAGGGCATTGCGCTGATTCGTACGTTGTTTAATCGGCTTTCCGACGAGACACAGACCACGCTTCGCGCCGTCAACGCTCCCGTCGACGTGTTTTTGCCACGTCTGAATGCAGAAAACTACGATTTGATTGTAGTTGCCGGCGACGCGGAAAATTACGGCGCTTCCTTCGAGCAGGCTCCCCGCCTGTTGAAGAAGCATGGCGTAATCGTGTTCACCGATATTCTTGCTTTTGATTCAGCCACGTCCGCAGGCGGCGTTTTGAATCCCGCCAATCGTGACGCCAAATCCATTGCCATGCGTGGTTTGCTGGAAACCGTGGAATCCGATGAGCGTTTCGTCACTGCCCTCACCCCGACCGGTACGGGCCTGCTCGTAGCAGTCAAACGCTAGTATGGCCGTTCCCAGCGGCCTACCGTTTCCTCATACAAAAAGCCGACACTCACGGATAAGTGATGAGTGTCGGCTTTTGTTGTGTCTGGCGTATGGCGCGGAATGCCATACGCCGGAACGTCGTTATTTGACCTTTGGATGTGTGTCGATCATCTGGCTGACCACAACGGTGCCGTCTTCGAGAACAGATTCCACTTCCCCAGCAGCATCCTCGTCAGCAGTATGATGCTTATGCTTCGAGGATGCGGCAGCGGCAAGCTCAAACTTCTTGGATTGGCGGCTCAGCAGAATGCCGGAAATCACCGCCGCGACTATGGAACCGACCAACACACCGAAACGTGCTTCAGCAGACAGTTCGGCATCCTGATATGCAAGCGAGGAAATCAGGAAAGATACGGTAAAGCCGATGCCACATGCGCAGGCCGCGGGGAACATGTCGCGCACACGCAATCCCTTAGCCATTTTCAATCCGGCCACATGCGTGGAAAGCCATGCCGTGATCATAATGCCCAACGGCTTGCCGACCACCAGAGCCACCATAACGGCAACGACGACCGGCGAAATGAACAGGGCCAACGTCAACGATTCAAAATGCACACCAGTGGCGAACAAGGCGAAAATCGGCAGAGCCAGCAACGCGGAAAACGGCTGCAGCTTGTCCGCATAGCGTTCGGCGCGTGGGGTTTTCTCTCCGAAACGCTCATGAGCCGGCGTGAGCAATCCAACAAGCACGCCAGCCAAAGTAGGATGCACACCAGCTTCGAACATCATCACCCAAGCCAGAATGCCGACAATGGCCACGGCAAGCCATGGCACTTTGCGCATACGCACCAGGAAATACCATACGACAGCGCATACGGCGATGCCGACGAACCAGTACCATGCGTTCACCGAAGAGAAGAACACCGCGATCAGAATAATGGCCAGCAGATCGTCCACTGTGGCAAGCGTCATCAGGAACGCGCGAATAGAGCCCGGCAGCGCTTTGGCGAACAAAGCAAGCACAGCCAAAGAGAACGCGATATCAGTGGCCGTAGGAACCGCCCAACCATGAGACATCTCACCAAAGGTGAAACTCGTTCCCGAAGCGATGGCCAACGGATCGGATCCGAAACCGGAGAACAGGAACAATACCAGCAGGAACAACACCGGAGGAGCCATCATACCGCCCACAGCGCACAGCATCGGCACTGCAGCAGCCTTGGGGTTCGACAGCGAACCTGTGGCGAGTTCCTGTTTCAATTCCAGTCCGACAGTCAGGAAGAACACCGTCAGCAGACCATCCTGCACCCAGTGTCCCAATCCCATATCGATATTGGTGTAGGGAATGGCGATGCGGAAATTCTCCAACTCTTCGAACGCATGCGCCGTGAACGGCAGATTGGCAAGCAACAGACCTGCGAGGGCGAAGCCAAGCATAATCAGACCAGATATGCGGTCGGAAGCGGCTATGTATCGTATTTTCGCCCAGAGTCCCTGCTTACGTTCGGTCATTGCTCTCCCGTCTGTTGCCGCGAGTATCCACGGCCCGCCATTCACTTAAGAAAAGCGTCTGCGGTATTGGCATGCGCAGACGCTTCAATAGCGGTTCCAGTGTACCGAGAGGTGTCGGCGTTTATGTTTTCAAACCGTCTTTTTCACTGGTGTTTACGGTTTTATTCGGCATGGCGGCTTTTCTTGTACCACACCGTTCGCTCGGAGAGAAACCGAACGTATCTCGACAACAGCCGCTTTACATAAGCATTCTGGTAGGTTTGCGAATCGCATTGACTCGAACACTATTCACGGCAGCGCCGCCGTTACTTCCAGAAAAAAAGAAAGCCTCCTCCGCATTTCGCGAAGGAGGTTCATGTGCGCGAGACAGGATTCGAACCTGCGACCTGCTGATCCGTAGTCAGCTGCTCTAATCCGCTGGGCTACTCGCGCAACGCCATCTCATTTATTTACGCCACCTGATGACCGGTGGCCGGTGCGCGAGACAGGATTCGAACCTGCGACCTGCTGATCCGTAGTCAGCTGCTCTAATCCGCTGGGCTACTCGCGCAACGTTGCTTGTTTTCGGCAACTCGAATAAGATACACCCAAATGGCCGCGCAGCAAAATCTCGGCGTGTCGCGCCTGTTTTCGTGGATTTCGCACCGGCATCCATACTTGCTTCAACCCTACGAAATCTGAACTCTCGCACATACGACGCGCAACACGCCGAATGCACTACGCGGCACGTCTGCGAGGAATCTCCTCCGTGGAAACCTTCAATAGTTTCGGAGTGCCGGAACCATTGACGGACGCCTCATCCACCACCACCTCCGATACGCCAGTCACGCTTGGTAGCTGGAACATCGTGTCCTCCAAGGTTTTTTCGATAATCGATCGAAGGCCTCGGGCGCCCGTGCCCCTGCGAATCGAAGTGGCCGCGATCTGCCGCACCGCCCCCTCAGTGAACGTCAACGTCACCCCGTCAATCGCAAACAACTTCTGATACTGCTTGACCAGTGCGTTCTCCGGTGCGACCAGAATGCGCGCCAAATCATCCTCCGTAAGCTCCTCAAGCACGCTCACCACCGGCAATCTACCGATGAATTCAGGCAATAAACCGAAATCGGCAAGATCGTCGGCCGAAGCCTGGGCAAGCAGCTCACGATTCGGCACCTCATGATCATGCCACGCGGCACCAAATCCGCTTTCACGAGCGCCCAAACGCTGCGCCACAATATCGGCAAGCCCGACAAACGCGCCGCCGCAGATAAACAGAATGTCACGAGTGTCGATCTGCACCGTCTCCATCTCACGATGCTTACGCGAACCCTCCACCGGCACGGATGCCACAGTACCTTCCAAAATCTTCAGCAGAGCCTGCTGCACGCCCTCACCGGACACATCTCGCGTAATAGACGTGTTCTCGCCGCTCTTACGCGCTATCTTGTCGATTTCGTCAATATAGACGATGCCCTGCTGCGCTCGCGCCACATCGCCGTCAGCGGCCTGTATAAGCCGTTGCAGTACGGTTTCCACATCGTCGCCCACATACCCCGCTTCAGTGAGTGTGGTGGCGTCGGCGATGACGAACGGCACATTCATGACCTTCGCCAGCGTCTGCGCAAGATACGTTTTGCCCACGCCGGTCGGCCCCAGCAGCAGGATATTCGATTTGGACACCTGCACGCCGGCCAGTGGATCGTCGCTCGCATGCGCCGCACGATCGCGCAATGCCGCGGATTCGCGCATTTCCATATTGACGCGCTTGTAATGGTTGTATACGGCCACGGAAAGCGTTCTTTTAGCGGATTCCTGCCCGACCACGTAGTTGTCGAGATAGGCGCTGATCTGTGCGGGTTTCGGCAGCTGCAATGTGTTCAGCTGGGCGTCTTTGACACGTTCTTCGGAAATGATGTCGACGCACAGTTCGATGCATTCGTCGCAAATGGCCGCACCTGATCCGGTAACGAGCTTACGTACCTGATTTTCGGTTTTGCCGCAGAACGTGCATCGTGACACTTCATCGTTGTAGCTGACCACTCGTCCCATTCGCACCCCTTTGTTTGCCGTACCTGCCATTGAGCAATCGCCATCATGCAATCATCATTGAAGAACAGCATACCCCTGCCAACGCCCGGCAGGGGTATTGATTTGTGAAGATGCGACTTCAGATGGAACCTCGCATATGCGCCGTTCAGCTACGGTGTTCCAGCACTTCGTCGACAATGCCGTATTCCTTGGCCTCAGGTGCGGTCAGGAAGGTGTCGACCTCGATGTCTTTGCGAATCTTCTCCACATCGCGACCGGTATGCTTGGCCAGCGTGTTCTCAAGCCATTCACGCATACGCAGCATTTCCTTGGCTTGGATTTCGATTTCCGTCGCCTTGCCGAAGCCCTGATCGATGGCCGGCTGATGGATGAGCACGCGCGCGTTCGGCAGCATCAGACGCTTGCCCTTGGCTCCGGCGGCCAGCAGAATGGCGGCTGCGGAAGCGGCCTGTCCAAGGCATACGGTCTGCACATCCGGCTTGATGTACTGCATGGTGTCGTAGATGGCGGTCATAGCCGTCATGGAACCGCCCGGAGAGTTGATGTACATCATCACATCACGGTTCGGATCCTGGCTTTCGAGCACCAGGAGCTGAGCCATAATGTCATCGGCGGAAGTGTCGTCGACCTGCACGCCCATGAAGATGATGCGGTCTTCGAACAAGCGGGTGTACGGATCCTGCCTTTTGAAACCGTACGGGGTCTTCTCTTCGAACTGCGGCAGAACATAACGGTTCTGCGGCGCGAAAGCGGCTTCGCGGGCTGCTGCAGCCTGGAAACCAACCACTCCGGTCGGTCCTGCGAGACGCTCTGCGCGGGCTACGAATCGGGATTCTTCGCTTGCCATGTTCACTCTCCCTTGGTGGCGTTCATCGTGTCGTGCGTGGAAACGAGCTTATCCACAAAACCGTATTCCAGCGCTTCCTGCGCGGTGAACCAGTGGTCGTACTCGTTGTCGCGGTAGATTTCCTCAACGGTATGGCCGGTCTGTTCGGCAGTCAGCTCGCTCATGGTCTTCTTCATGTCCATGATCAGTTCAGCGTTGATGCGCACGTCGGTGGCGGTGCCGCCGATGCCGCCGGACGGCTGGTGCATCAGCACACGGGCATGCGAGGTCAGGAATCGCTTGCCCTTGGTGCCGGAGCTCAGCAGGAACTGGCCCATGGATGCGCACATGCCCAAGCCGACGGTCGCCACGTCAGGCTCGATAAGCTGCATGGTGTCGTAAATGGCCATGCCTGCGGTGATGGAACCACCCGGGGAATTGATGTACAGCCAAATATCCTTCTTCGGATCTTCAGCTGCCAGCATCAGCATCTGTGCGCAGATGCGATTGGCCATTTCGTCCTTGACTTCCTCGCCCATCCAAATGATGCGGTCTTTCAGCAGACGGTTGAAAATCGGATCGGCGGGTCCGGCCGGCATATCTTCGCCGGCCATGACGGGCAGGGGTGCACTGAGGTTGCTCACCTTGTCTCCTTTTCCTATGTTCTCTATAGTTTCACAGCCTACCGCTTCGAAGCGACGGGTGGTGAAATTGCGCTCACAGTGGAGTCTTCACGCTAGAACAAACCTTACTTGACGATGGTGTTGTATTCGGGAACGCCCATATAGTTGTAGCTCACTTCCACGTTTTTGGCCGATGCCGCGGTCACGTTGGTATACCACAAAGGAATCACCGGCAAATCCTTCAGCAACACACGTTCGCTCTGCCGATACAGGCTCACGGCCTTGTCCAAATCGGTCTCCGCAGCAGCCTGGTCAATCAGCGCATCAAATTCGTCGCTCTTGTAATCACCGTTGTTCAAACCCTTGCCGTCCGCTGCCGATGAGTCGTATGCCTGCACCAGATAGCCTTCCGGATGCGGATAATCGGATTGCATGCCCGATTTGAATGCCGCGTCGATGGTGCGCTCCTGAATGGCGCTGCGCAGTTCCTTGGACGTGGCGAACGGATAGCTTTCCGCATCGATGCCAAGCGCGTTGCGAATGGAATTGGCCGCAGCCTCCACCCACTCCTTATCGGTGCCATCGGCGCTGTATGCGATGCGGAACGTTCCGCTCCATGGCGAAATCGCATCCGCCTTCGCCCACAATTCCTCGGCTTTCGTCTCATCATATGCGAGCACGCCATCCGTGTCGAGATCGGTGTCATATCCCTTGATCACCGGCGCAAGGAAATCGGTGGCGGGCGTTACCGTGCCACCGAAAATCGCATTGGCGATATTCTCACGGTCAATGGCATGCGCGATGGCTTGACGCCGATACTTGCCTTCCTCACCTTGGAAATGCTTGAGATTCTGCGAAATCGTAAATGCTGAGAACGACGGACCGGGCTTGCTGACGGCGGTGATGTTCTTTTCGTTCTGATAGGTTTTCAACGCGGAAGTCGGAATGGCATCAAGCACGTCGAGGTTGTCTGCCAGCAGATCCGAATAGGCTGCGTCAAGACTTTGATACACCTTGAAATCGATGCCTGCGTTCTTGACTTCGCGCGGCCCCTTGTAGGAGTCGTCTTTCTCAAGAATGATTTCTTCGCCGCTTTTGTACGCCTTCAGCTTGTACGGACCGTTGCCAATCGGCTTTTGCCCGTATTCCTTGGGATTCTTGATGACTTCGGATGGCATCGGCAGAAACGCGATATCTCCGATTTTGTACAGGAACGCCGAATTCGACGCTTTGAGCTTGACCTTCAGCGTAGTGTCGTCGACCACGGTAAGGCCTGACAATTGCGCGGTTTTGGAACCACTTGCATCCTGCAGCTCATCATAGCCCTGAATATCTTCGAAAATGGAGGCTCCGACCTGTCCATTGGCAGCATTGGCCGCGAATGACCAGCTTTTCGCGTACGTGTCGGCGGTGATCTTCTCACCATTGGAGAACGCCAGATTCGGTTTAAGTGCGATGGTGTATTCGGAAGCGTCGTCATTCGGCGTGATCGATTCGGCCTCGACCAACGTCTCATTACCTTCCGCATCGAAAGTGACCAGGCCGTCATACAGCTGGCTGACGATTTTCCAACCGGCCATATCGCTGGTGTCACTTGGCAACAAGCCATTCGATGGTTCCGTGATATTGACGCTGACCACCTTATCGGCACTGGTGACTTCCTGCTGGGAATCCTTCGCCTCCACGGATCCACAGCCCGCAAGCAGCGCAACTATGGAAAGCGCCGCCGTAATCGGCTTGAGCAGACCGGTAGTGATGCCGCTATACGGGTGCTGTAGTCTCATTGCTGTCCTCTCAATAACACGGTAGAGACAGCATAGCAAGCCGATATTCCTTGACGGAACGCTTTCCTCACTTTACGCTACAGGCTTTTTCTATAGCCTGCTATTACGTTTCGCACCAATACGGAACGCCGCAATCAAGCAACAGATGGCAATGGCCACGATACCAATCATGGTAGCGAACGTCCAGCTGCCACCGACAGCCGTAGCGTGACGGAACGTGGCACCCCCCTCTTCGCCTGCGCCAGCCTGAGCCACCGACAGAATCGTGGAGAACAGCGCGGTGCCTGCCGCGCCGCCGAACTGCAGGCAGGTGTTGAACACGGCATTGCCGTCCGGCATGAACTGAGGTGCGATGTTACGCAACGCATTGGTCATGATATTGGAAAAACCAAGCGAATAACCAAATCCGAAAATGAAGTAGAAACCGGCAAGCGTGACGGGTGTCAGTCGCATGGAAAATACCAGCAGCAGAATCGGCCCACAAATCGCGGCGAAAAACGCGCCGAGAATCGGACGCACCGGTCCGAAACGGTCGTACAGCATACCTCCCACCGGTGCGAAAAACGCGCCGATCAGCGCACCCGGCAGCACCAACGCGCCGGACAGGAACGCGCTGGTTCCCAACGAAAGCTGCGCCACATTGGTGATCACATAACCGAAACCGATGCCGACGATCGGCAGCAGCATGTAGGCGATCAAATGTAACAACACCATCGGGTCACGCAGCCAGCCCAAACGGATCAGCGGCGAGAACGAACGCTTCGACGACCAGCCGAAAAACAGCAATGCCCCCAATCCAACGATCAGACTCACCACGGCGAACACTGCCGACACCGTGGCGCTGCCGCCGGAAACCGTGGCGCTGCCGCCGGAAACCGCGGCGCTGACGGCCACTCCAGCTTGGTTTAGGAACATCACCAATCCGCACAATGCAAGCACAATCGACACGAACTGCAACGAATTGAGACGCGCCTCTTCCGTCGGGCGATGCTGTTCGACGCATTTTAAACCGACCGGCAACGAGACCAGCAGAATGATCGGAATGACAATCACGAAAATCGCACGCCATGGCAGAATGCTCGACACCGCGCCACCAACGGTCGGACCAATTGCCGGAGCGACGGTGATGACCAGCGAACCGACGCCCATCAAACGACCGACTTTGCTCTTTGGCGACTGTTCAAGAATGATGTTGATCATCAACGGCGTGGCCACACCGGAACCCATGCCTTGAATCACACGGGCAATGAGAATGACCGGGAACGCATGACCGACAATCATAATGAGCGAGCCGAGCACGGCAAGCGCCACCGCGGCAAGGAACAACGTGCGGTGCTTGAACCGACGGTTAAGATACGACGACAACGGCATGGTGGCCGCGACCACCAGCAGGTAGATGGTGGTGATCCACTGCACGGTTGCGGTGTCGACGTTGAATTCCCGCATGAGTTGCGGGAAAAGCACCGTCATCACGGTTTCGGTGAGAATGCCGATGAAGGCGAGGGAGCCGACCGCCACAATCGCTCCGATGAGTTTGCCGGGGATGCGTTCGTCTGAAATCGCCGCTTCCTGAGTTCCGGCGTTTGTCGTAATCGCCTGCGATTCAGTGGCTGCAGTTGTTGTAGTAATGTTCCGTTCTTCCATAATTCCTTATCCGCGCACTTTTTCCTACGGCCCTGTGCGATGCCGTCTATGATTCATTCGTATGAAAACCACTGTGTAGTGTAATGGAAGCCCTGACCTAGATGGGAACGGCATGCGTAAGGCTGGACGTACCATTTCGGCACGTCCAGCCTTACGCAAAGGGAATCAGAAACAAATGGTATGAACTGGAGCCGTTCCTCCTATTCTTTCTTGTTGAAGGCGGTGACCGCACGCTGCAGCACCACGAAGATCAGGATCATCAGGCCGACCACGATGGTGGTCCATTCGGCCGGCACGCCGAAGTCGGAGGTCAGCGGGTCGATGGTGGAACGGACCAGAGCGCCGATGACGGAACCGAGCACGTAGCCGAAGCCGCCGGTGACGATGGTGCCGCCGATGACCACGGAGGCCACAGCATCAAGTTCCCAGCCGACACCGACCGTGTTGATGGAAGAGCGGATGTTGGCCGTGTACACGATGGAGGCGATGGAGGCCAGTGTGGCGGAGGTCAGGTAGATGACGTACTGCGTGCGCTTGACCGGCAAGCCCATGAGTTCCGCGGAGGAGCGCGAGCCGCCGATGGCGTAGATGGTGCGTCCGGTGCGTGTATGGTGCAGCAGGATGTACCCGAAGATAACCACGAGCGCCGCAATGATCACACCGACATTGATGTACAGATCTTGGGAGATCTTCGGATTGTCGATGATGGTGATCTTCTGCGAAATGAAATCGAAGTTGTTATTTTCGGGGAAGGTCTGCGCCTTGGTCGAAATGATGGATGCGATGCCTCGCGCCAGGAACATCGAAGCCAGCGACGCGATGAACGGCTGCATGTTGAATTCTTCGATCAGGGTGCCGGTCAATAGGCCGAACGCCACGCCGATGAGAATCATGACGACCATGGCGAGCGGAGCCGCGACGCCTGCGTTGGTGAGTTTCACACCGACGACCGCGGTGATGGCGACGATGGCGCCAACCGACAGATCGATGCCGCCGGTCAATACCGGAAGCGTCATAGCCACGGCCAGAATAATCAGGTAGGCATGGTCGATGAACAGGGACGACACGAATCCAAGACGCAGGTAGGTGCCGAACAGCGCCTGACCCATGATGATCATCAGAATGAAGATCACCACTGCTGCGATGGTTGGAATCATCTGAGCGTCAAGACGACGCCGAGTCGGTTTCACGGTCTTCTTGACCTGAGTAGCTGTTGCAGAAGTCATGCTGCCACCGCCTTAGTTTGCGTCTTCAGCGCGCACTTACGTTTTATTTCCGCGCCAAGGTTATGAATCTTCGGAGCCTGCATCACGCAGATCACGATCACCACGACGGCGAAGAATGCCGGTGTTGCGGCGGAATCGATACCGAGGGTGATGATGGTCTTGCGGATCATGGCGATGATCACCGCGCCAAGCGCGCTGCCAGCCAGGGAGAACTTGCCGCCAAGCAGCGAGGTTCCGCCGATAACGACTGCGAGGATGGCATACATTTCAAGATCCTGCCCGGTCTTGACCACGTCGACGCGCATCACGGATGCGGTGGCGAACAGGCCTGCCACGGCTGCCAGAAGACCGGAAATCGCGTATACGAGGAAGAGGATCTTCTTCGGCTTGATGCCGGTCATGCGGGAGGCTTCCGGATTGATGCCGACGGATTCGACCATCATGCCCATGGCCGTTTTGCGGCACAGCAGGCCAATCAGCGCGACAATGACCAATGCGATGACGAAATTGGCGGGAATGCCCAGAATGAAGCCGTTGGCCATCCATTTCAGCGGCGCGCCGCCTGCAACGGAGCTGGCATCAGTGTTCTGGCCGGAAGTGATGACCTTGGCCAATCCTCGACCTGCGAGCATCATGATCAGCGTGGTGATGAACGGCTGCAGTCCCAGAATGGAAACCAATGCGCCGTTGATGCAGCCGACACCGAGGCCGATGAGCAGTGCGAGGAAAATCGCCAGCCACACGTTAACGCCGGAAGTCAGCATCTGCATGGCCGCCGCACCGGCAACCGCCATAACGGAACCTACGGAAAGGTCGATGCCTGCAGTGGAGATCACCAATGTCATGCCGGTGGCGATCATGAGATAACGCGCCGATTCCTGCAGCATGGTGATCAGCGGTCCCGAAAGACCTCCGGTGTTCTTATTCCAGCTCAACGAGAGGAATTGGTGATCGGAGATGGTGCAGATGACGATCAGCACAATCAGTGCGACCACAGACCATGTGAGGTTTGACGACAGCAGCTTCTTGACGAGGGAATCGCCGTCCTGCTTTGTTTTCTTGTCGCTCATCATGCCTCCTTTCCTGTATTGACGTTCGTGTTCGCGATGGTTTGGACGATGGTTTCCTGGGAAACCGTGTTGTCATTGACGAGTTCGGCGATCTTGTGGCGATCCTTCAGCACTTCGATGTCGTCAGAAAGCCTGACCACCTCTTCCATTTCGGACGAGATGAACACCACACCCATGCCCTGAGCGGCAAGATCAAGCACCACCTGCTGGATTTCCGCCTTGGCGCCGATATCGATGCCTCGCGTCGGCTCGTCCAGAATGAGCAGGTCGGGATGCGTGGCCAGCCAACGTGCGATCAGCACCTTCTGCTGGTTGCCGCCGGACAGGTTCTTGATGAGCTTGTTCGGATCGTTCGGACGAACGTTCAGCTCCTTCATGTACTTGTCGACGATCTCGTCGGCTTCCTTCTTCGGAATCGGCTTGAACATGCCTCTCGTCGCCTGCAAGGCGATCAGAATGTTCTCGCGGACCGTCAGATCGCCAATAATGCCTTCGTCTCGACGGTTCTCCGTGGAGTATGCGATCTTGTTGCGCAATGCCGTGTACGGATCGGAGATACTGGTCTTCTTGCCTTTGAGCTCGTACGTACCGGAATCCGGCTTGTCCGCACCGTACAGCAGTCGGCCGAGTTCGGTTCGTCCGGATCCCAACAGGCCTGCGAAGCCGACAACCTGGCCTGGGTAGATATCTAGGTCCGTAGGATTGATGGTGCCTTTCAGACCAAGCTGCTTGACGGAGACGATGGGCTGTTCACCTTCAGTCACGTCACGATGCGCCTTCTTGGCGCCGATCTGGCTCAGCTCGTCCGCGCTCTTGCCGATCATCATGCCGATGAGCTCGTCACGCGGAGTGTCCTTGGTCATGACTTCTTTGATGAACTTACCGTTGCGGAGCACGGTCAGGCGATCGGTGATCTCGTAAATCTGGTCAAGGAAGTGGGACACGAACAGGATCGCCACACCCGAATCACGAATCTTGCGCATGATCTTGAACAGATCCTGCACTTCGTTGGCGTCAAGCGATGACGTCGGTTCGTCAAGAATCAGCACCTTGGCATCGATCACCATGGCTCGGGCGATGGCGACCAGCTGCTGCATGGCGATGGAAATGGAGCTCAACGGTGCTCTCGGATCAAGATGATCCAGACCCATCTGGGCGAGGAATTTCTTCGATTCCTCATAGGTTTTCTTCCAGTTGATGCCCAGCGTCCCTCGCACCTCATGACCAAGCATGACGTTTTCGCCGATGCTGAGATTGGTGCACAGGTTAACTTCCTGATACACGGTGGCGATGCCCGCGTTCTGCGCATCACCGGTACCGGTGAAGGTTTGCGGCTTGCCTTCCACTTCAATGGACCCCGCGTTGATCCTGTACACGCCGGTAAGCGCTTTGATCATCGTCGATTTTCCAGCGCCGTTCTCGCCCATGAGAGCGTGGACTTCACCTGGATACAGACGCAGGTCGACGCCGTCCAGGGCCTTGACGCCCGGGAACTCGATCGTGATACCTTTCATCACGACGATTGGTTGCTTATCTACCATGTCTTCGCCTTACGAAAATTGTTATCGTTTTGTGATATTTGCCCAAGATGGAACGAACGGTGCATCGCGCTATGCGGTGCACCGTTCTTGGGCTATGTGAAAAGGAGAGATGCTATTCGGAAAGTTATCTGATCGGATCAGTACGCACGGGTACCGGCATCCAGGGCTTCCTTGGCGCTGTCTGCATCGAAGGTCTTGGATTCGATCTCGATATCGGATTCAACAGACTTGCCATCCAGATAATCCTTGACGGCGTTGGCGGTTTCCTTACCGAAGATCGGGTTGTACTCGATGACGTAGGAAAGATCGCCGTCGACCAGAGACTGCAGAGCGGCCTTGGTGCCATCGATGGTGATGATCTTGACCTTGCCCTTCAGACCAGCGGCATCAACGGCCTGTGCCGCGCCGAGACCCATCTCATCGTTCTGGGCGAAGATGAACTGCGGATTGTCGGACTTGTACTTGTCGAGCAGACCTGCTGTCACGGTCTTTGCCTCATCGGTGGACCAGTTGGCGGACTGGGACTCAAGCACCTTGATATTGCTTGCTGCCTTGTTATCCCAACCGGTGCCACGATCGGTCACCACGGACAGGCCTGCCGGTCCTTCCAGAATGAAGCCGTTGGCGCCATCTGGGAAGCTCTTGTTGACGAATTCAGCGGCCTGCTCGCCGGCCCAGACATTGGACGGGCCGATGTGCGAGACGACTGCCTTCTTTGCCGCATCGCTCTTGATATCGATGTTGCGGTCGACGGTGAAGACCGGGATTTCAGCTTCCGCCGCGTTCTCCAAGCAGTCATCCCAACCGGAATCGTTGGTTGCGGATAGCACGATCGCGTCGACTTCGTCGTTGACGAACTTGTTGAATGCCTGAATCTGCTTCTGCTGATCGTTGTTCTGCGTCGGGGAGTACACCAGATCGAATCCGGCATCCTCGAATGCCTTCTTCAGATCGTTCTCGTTGGCCGTACGGAAGCCGCCTTCCGGACCGACTGCCACGAAACCGATGGTCTTCTTATCGCTCTTGCTGGAGCTGGAATCGCCATTGGAGCTGCCGCCACCGCAGGCCGCCATGCTGGCCATAGCTGCCGCCGAAGCACAAATCGCAATAGCTTTCTTCCAATTCTTCATGAAAACTCCTCCTCGAGTATTTCTATTGATGGGCTTCCTTGCCATCAGTGTTTTCAGTATCGTTCGAACAATCCAAGGTCTCAATCCATAGCAATAACGTTTCGATAACAAGTCAATAACGAAACGATAACAATGGCGGAATTACAACTTTTTCACTATTGCACAGATAACGACGTAACTTGGGAATCAGCAATCGTCCATGCACCATCCAACGATCCGTCGACCGTTCTCGCCACTCCGAGATGGTCGAGTACGACAAGCCTGCGATATGTGCCGACTTCTCCTGTGGCCATATCGACCGCACCATTGTCGGGTAGCGCCTGACTCGTTTCAGGACCAGGCACCATCTGACGTCGTCCGATCTGCGCACGCCCCCGCTCGTATTGCGTGGCATAGAGAAAAGTGACGTCGTTATAGAACGTCATCATCGACACATTGGACTGTGTGGAAACCAAAGCGAACGCTTGGGACAGCCCAGCCACGGAGCCATCATGGTCCCGGCATATCCCGATGATGGCCACACCCGACTGCGCTCCCCCATCCGATTCGATGGAGAATGCGATACGGTCCCCCTCAGGGGAAAGCCTCATGGAATGGAGCGTTTGTGCTGATACGAGGCCGGGAACGTCAAGGGTGAGAACCGTGCCGGCATCATCGACCATGATGTGCTTGCCAGATGTGTCGATGCCCCAAATCTCGGAGTCGTTTCCTTTGCAGATGGTTTTCATCATGCGTCCTGAAAACATCAATGCATGGGTGGAACCGTCCTCTGCGAGCCTTTTCACATATCCGTCACGACCAAGCACGGCTCCGCCCTGTGCTGAGAAAACGAAGCTTCGCACGTCCGAAAGATCCGTTTGCGCCACACGAATGGCGCTGTAGGATTTCAACGACACGATATTGCCGACGCTCAACGTATACATGGGATTCAGCGGAGTCTGCGCATCAAGAGACGACGAATCATCGGCATGCGAATAGTCATGGTTTCCAGACATCACCTTGATTTCCGTCTCGGCGCTGCCGTCCCCCAACGATAGGCGAATCTGCCTGACCAAAATGCCACGTTCGGCATCCGTCATTCGTTCCATCGCCGATGAGAGACTCATTTCCATCACCGAATCGCGCATCTGCACACCGTCGGGCTGCAACACGATCCGCTTGGTATTGGTGTCGCTTACCGCGCCTTCCAGCCATGCCGCATTTCCGGCAAGCAGTTCCTGCACGGCGCGCGTCCGCCAATCCCTCCAGCAAAGCCAACGAACATCGGGGATCAGTTCTTTTTCGGAAGAGCCCAACTGATATAGCGAAACCTGACGGTACACCTGCTCGAAATCGTAGGAGCTGATCATCACGCCTGTCGGCAGTTTGCTGATCCGCCATTGGCCACGCACTTTGGAGAGGGAGAAATCGTAGGTTTTTGCCCCTCCGCTCGCCACCGCCGTATACACGCCATGCGCATCCAGTTCCCCTTGTATCTGGAGGCTGACGCTCACCACGGTTTTCTGCCCGCCTTGCCCTGACTCCACCGTGCTGGCCTTACGCACGAATTTCGGCACGTCGGCATATACCGTAGTCCGGTTATCGGCATTCCACCTTGATGCGGCGCCATCGGTAAGGAACTGCTTGCCCGTGGCGAACCCGTCACTCTGCACTCCCGCAGGCATGACGTCGAAAAATCCTTTGACGATGGCTTCCGGCTGCGCGTCATCGGCCGGCCCGTCGGGAGACGTGAACACTCTTCTTGTGCTTTGTTCCTCCGGGGTCATGGTCTGCACCGGACCATCTTCAGGAAGTCCCAATATGCTCGAGCATCCGGCCAGATGCATCATGGAGCATCCCAGCAATACCACTAATGAGACCGCGGCAATCACACGACGAATGTTTTTCGCAGTCATCACAGCCCCTCCACCATGGGTTTATTGGTCAGATAGTCCACGAATCCGTTATCGGCAACGCCAAAGCCTCCGACCACCCGCATATCGTCGCCATCGGTCGCGAATCGAATCGGAGCGTTGTTCATACCGCAATCGACATCGTCCGGATTGCGAGGCAACGTCACCAAAAACCATGTTCCTTCACCCAGCCGCGATCGCACCGCAACATCACCATGATGCAGTTTCGTGTCAGCCAGTACGATGGACATGCCCAAACCGGTTCCTCCGGTAGTGCGCGCTCTGGAAGGATCCGCCCTCCAGAACCGGTCGAACATTCTGGAACACTGTTCCGAGGTCATGCCAACGCCGTAATCGCGCACGCTGATTACTACCATTCGCTGATTGGCGGCAAGACGGACCTCAACCGGCTTGCCCTCCGCGAAATCGATGGCATTAGCGAGAAGATTGCGTACGACACGGCTTATACGACGCGTATCGATTCTCACAAGCACTTCCACGTTGGGCATATGCACATCCAGTGGCACATGTTTGGTCTGGGCGATGGCGGAAATCGCTTCAACCGACTGTTCGATGGGCTCGCGTATATCGGCCTCCACCAAATCAAGCGCCGCATACCCGGCGTCGAAACGCGAAATCTCCAACAAATCGGCGAGCATTTCCTGAAATCTGCGGATCTGGCCATCCAGCAATTCCACCGTTCTCTTTGTGGTGGCATCGTATTCGTCTTTGTGCATCGACAGCATGTCGGCGGCCATACGCATGGTCGTCACCGGTGTTCTCAATTCATGGCTGACGTCCGAAACGAAGCTGCGTTGCATATCCCCGGCTTTTTCCAGCTCTTCGATCTGATTCTCCAACGATTCGGCCATTTCATTGAACGATTTCTGCAGCACGCCTATCTCATCGGCCCTGTCCACCGCCACGCGGGCGTCGAAAGTTCCCGATGCCATGATTTCCGTAGCCAAGGCGACCCGCCGTACCGGAGTGATAACCGAACGCATGACCAGAAAAATGATCATCCCGATCAACACGCTCAACGCCACGCACACCATCAGCATGTTGATCTGGATCTGACTCAGCGCCTGCTGCTGCGATTGGTAGGAGTACAGTGCGAACACTTCCAATGAGCCCATGTTATTCGACGAAATCACCGATCCCAAAACCGCGCCGGGCGTACCTCCGGAAGTTCTCGGAATACGTACCGGCTGATAGTAGATCAATCCGGACGTATCAGCACGCATGCGGTTGCGCATAGATGACGACACCAGATTTGAATATTCCGGCTCCGTCGATACCGGCACGAATCCACGCTCCGCAGAATCCGCTGCATCACGTTCCATCAGGTACACGCCGACCAGATTGCTCGAACCATTGCTTTGCAATTCGGACGCCAGATTGCTCACTAACTGCTGGTATTGGTCCGTTCCAGTTAGATTCGAGGCATTCAGATGCTTCTGGACGCGCACAATCTGCGATGAGAAATCGCTGCGCGAGTCATCCGTCGCCTGCTCCAGCACGGATCCCCTGATGACGTACATGGAAAACAAAGACAGCAACGCGGCCGTCAGCAACACCACCAGCATCGACACGGCCACCGTTCTCGCCTGCAATGATCGGCGCACCTGCTGTCTGTCACGATGCCAGATACACCACACTCGATGGGTTCTCATCAGCATGGTTCGCTTATACCGTCGGGGCTACGAACTTGTATCCGATCCCGCGCACGGTCTGCACGATCCGCGGATTCTCCGGATCGGTCTCCACCTTCATGCGCAGCCGTTGCACATGCACGTTGACCAATCTGGTATCTCCGCCACTTTCGTATCCCCAAACACGTTTCAGCAAGTTCGCACGGCTCAGGGCTTCACCCGCGTGAGCCGCCAGCACGTACAGCAATTCAAACTCCGTCGGCGTCAGCTGCAGATCCACACCATCTTTGGTGGCGGTATGCTCAGCCCTATCCATTACGAGCGTGCCGCATTGCAATCGTTCAGTCAGGTCGCCCTCATCCTTGCCTGCAGGCGCGTTTACCTTGGGCATGCGCAGCCGAGCCCTGATTCTGGCCATAAGCTCCACCACCTCGAACGGTTTGGACACATAATCATCCGCCCCCGCTTCCAGGCCTTTCACCACATCGGTGGTGTCGGATTTGGCGGTAAGCATGATGATCGGCGTATTCGAGTTCTGCCGTATGCGTTGCGCCACCTGGACGCCATCCAAACCGGGGAGCATCACATCAAGCAACATCAAATCCGGCTGCAATGTCGGGAACATTTCCACCGCACGCCACCCATCCAAGCAGGTCACGGTTTTAAATCCTTCGCTCTCCAATACGATGGATAGCATCTCGCCCAAAGCCTGATCGTCGTCGACGATCATGATCAATCGTTGATTAGACTCATCCTGCATATTTCGCATTGCTTCGTCATTCCCTTCAACACTGCGTCCAAGTTTGCCCAGACTCGCCCTCCACGTTGAGCACGAACGTATGTTAACGTTCACTAGGTCAGCATTGTACACGGATATGGGTGAACTCGTCAGCGGCGGGAAGAAACGATCAGCCCCTATCACCGTTCTTCTCATGCAGGATTTTGCGAATTTTCTCCAGTCTCGGTTTGATCTCATGCTCGTAGCCGCGATCGTTCGGATGGTAGTATTCCCGCCCTGCCAGCTCGTCCGGCATGTATTGCTGCGGAGCCACGGCTCCCGGCCAATCATGAGCGTACCGATACCCCTCATGATTGCCCCAACTTTTCATCAGGGCGGTCGGCGCATTCCTTAGGTGCAAGGGTACCTGACCGATCAATCCCGCGTCCACATCGGCGAGCGCGCTGTTGATGGCGTTGTAGCTGGCGTTCGACTTCGGAGCGGTGGCAACGGCGAGCGCGGCTTCCGCGAGAATGATGCGCGCCTCGGGCATGCCGATCATGGACACGGCTTGTGCCGCCGCGACGGTGACCTGCAGTATCTGCGGAGCCGCCATACCGACTTCCTCGGAAGCTGCGATCATAATGCGCCGTGCGATGAATCGCGGATCCTCGCCGGCGCGCAACATCCGTGCCAAGTAGTGCATGGTGGCGTCCGGGTCGGATCCACGCATGGATTTGATGAATGCGGAAATCACATCGTAATGGTCGTCGCCGTCTTTGTCATAGCGCACGGTGGCCACGTCCATGACCTGCGATACCACGTCGGGAGTGATGATTGGCCGTTTCGTACCTTTTTTGCGCGCTTGGTCTCCGGTAAGCGCCCCCGCGGCGGCTTCAAGGATCGTCAGTGTTTTTCGCGCGTCGCCTCCGGCCATACGCACGATTTCGTCAACGGCTTCGTCGTTGATTTTGACTTCGTTTTTAAGCCCACGCTCGCTTTCGATGGCCCTCTTGATGAGCGTTTTCAGGTCGTCGGGTTCCAGCGATTCGAGTTTGACGACCACGGATCGGCTTAACAACGGTTTGATGATGGAAAAGCTTGGATTTTCCGTGGTGGCCGCAATGAAAGTGACGTCACGGTTTTCCACGCTTGGCAGCAATGCATCCTGCTGCGATTTGGAGAATCGGTGCACTTCGTCGATGAACAGTACCGTTTCCTTGCCCTCCGCGACAAGACGATCATGGGCGCGTCTGAGTACATCCCGCACGTCCTTGACGCCGGAGGTGACTGCGGAAAGCTCTTCGAAGACTCGACCGGACTGTTTGGCCACAATATAGGCGAGCGTGGTTTTGCCGACTCCGGGAGGTCCAAACAGAATAATGGAACTCGGCGCGGTCAGCGAGCCTTTGGACGCCGGATTGGCGAGTCTGCGCAGAGGAGAGCCCTGTCCTAGCACCCGCGATTGGCCCACCACTTCGTCCACGCTCGACGGACGCATGCGCACGGCCAGCGGGCGTGTCATATCTTCGGGAGCGTCCATCGCACCAAACAAATCCTCAGTCATAATTTCTACTGTACCGCAACATACGCAATAATTCGAACACACGTTCGACATTTGAGTTCATGCCAGCCGCTAGACTGGCAATCATGGCTGACGATACGAAT
Organism: Bifidobacterium pseudocatenulatum DSM 20438 = JCM 1200 = LMG 10505; assembly: GCF_001025215.1. Taxonomy (NCBI): domain Bacteria; kingdom Bacillati; phylum Actinomycetota; class Actinomycetes; order Bifidobacteriales; family Bifidobacteriaceae; genus Bifidobacterium; species Bifidobacterium pseudocatenulatum. Next base: position 794,255 of record NZ_AP012330.1, on the reverse strand, counting down.
TACGGTTCTTTGGGCGCCTTGGCGCCGAATTGGAGCGATGGCGAGCGCAACATCGACACGGACGAGATCTACGAACGCTTTTTCGAGTGGGTGGCGGACGTCAAAGGTGTTGAGCCGTGGCCCCATCAGGAAGAGGCCATCATGGACCTGCTCGCGGGCGATCATGTCATTTTGAACACGCCCACCGGCTCCGGCAAATCACTGGTGGCGTTGGGTATGCATTTCGCTGCGTTGTGCACGGGCCGTCGCTCGTATTACACGGCTCCGATCAAGGCGTTGGTGTCTGAGAAATTCTTTGATTTGGTGGAGGTGTTCGGTCGTGAGAACGTCGGCATGATCACCGGAGACACGCACATCAACGCCGATGCGCCGATCATCTGCTGCACTGCGGAGATTCTTGCGAACCAGGCATTGCGTGAGGGCCGTCATGCCGATGTCGGCTGTGTGGCGATGGACGAATTCCATTATTATGGCGATTCGGAGCGTGGTTGGGCTTGGCAGGTTCCGCTGCTGACATTGCCGAACACGCAGTTTTTGCTGATGAGCGCCACATTGGGCAACGTCGATGCAATCGCCGACAAGTTGGAGGACATGACGGACACGGACGTCGACATCATCGCCGATGCGCCGCGTCCGGTACCGTTGACGTACGAGTACACGCTTGACCCGTTGGAGAAAACCGTCGAACTGGCGTTCGGCAGAGGGGAAACGCCGATCTATGTGGTGCATTTCTCCCAAGACGCCGCATTGGAGACGGCGAACGCCCTGGCGAGCACGGGAGTGTCCAGCAAGGAGCAACGTGCGGCCATTGCGGAGGCGATCAAGGGCACGAAGTTCACCACGGCGTTCGGTAAGATTCTGCAGCGTCTGCTGCGTACCGGCGTGGGTATTCACCATGCAGGCATGCTTCCCCGCTATCGCCGTCTGGTCGAGCAACTCGCCCAGCAGGGTCTTCTTCCGGTGATCTGCGGCACTGACACGTTGGGTGTCGGCATCAACGTGCCCATTCATTCCGTGGTGTTGACCGCATTGACCAAGTTCGATGGCACGAAGATGCGCAAGCTGCGTGCCCGCGAATTCCATCAGATCGCGGGGCGTGCGGGACGTATGGGCTTCGACACGGAGGGCTTGGTCATCGCCGAGGGTCCGGAATTCGAAATCGAGAACGCCAAGGCCCTCGCCAAAGCGGGCAACGACCCGAAGAAGCTCAAGAAAGTCAAGCGCAAGAAGGCGCCTGAGGGCTTCGTCACGTGGAATGAGAACACGTTCGATAAGCTGATCGACGCGGACCCTGAAACTTTGGTGCCGCATATGAAGGTCACGCATTCCATGGTGTTGAACGAAGTGGCGCAGGGCGGCGACGCACGCTACCGCATCGATCGCCTGATCGACGATTCTGCGCAGACTCCGGAACAGAAGGAGCGTCTTCATGATCGTGCCGACGAGATCTTCCAGACCTTGTTCGACACGAATGTGATCGAAACGGAAGACCGCGATGATGGTGGCAAGGACTATTTCATGACCGTCGACATGCCGGATGATTTCGCGCTTGACCAGCCGTTGAGCCCGTTCCTGCTGGCTGCGTTGGAACTGCTTGATCCGGAATCGGAAAGTTACGCGCTTGACGTGATTTCCATGGTGGAAGCCACGTTGGAGGATCCGAAGCAGGTGTTGCGCGCGCAGGAACGTCAAGCCCGCGACGCGGCGATGATCCGCATGAAGGAAGACGGTCTTGACTATGACGAACGTATGGACCGCTTGCAGGAGATCACGTATCCGAAACCATTGGAAGACATGCTTCAGGCTGCGTTCGACGAATACCGTCACGATGTGCCTTGGGCCAATGATTATTGGTTGAGCCCGAAATCGGTGATCCGGGACATGGTCGAAACGGCCTCCGATTTCACCGGTTACATCGCGCGCTACAATATCGCCCGCTCCGAAGGCACGCTGCTGCGCTATCTGTCTGACGCATATCGCGCGTTGGCGCGTACCGTTCCTTTGGAGAAGCGCAACGAACAGTTACGGGACATCATCTCCTGGCTGCGCGTTGTGGTTCGTTCCATCGACTCCTCGCTGGTCGACGAATGGGAGAACGCGGGAGCCGGCACCGACGCTTCCGAAGCCGCCGCGAACCTGGCCGCGCCCGGCGCGAAGCAGGCCGTGGTGGAGGATCGTCGAGGCCTCACCGTGCTCGTGCGCAACGCCATGTTCCGCCGCGTGCAGCTCATGGATCTCGACAAACCCGACGAGCTCGGCGCGCTGGACAAAGACTGGGGTTATGGCGTGCACGAATGGGAGGATGCGCTCGACGACTTCTACGATGAGCACGAATACGTCAACACGGATGCGAAGGCCCGTAGCGGCGAACTGTTCATCCTCGACGATTCCAAGGAGAACAGCGAGCACAGTTGGAAGGTGCGTCAGATCATCGACGATTCCGATGGCGACCATGATTGGGCCATCACCGGAACCGTCGATTTGGACACCACACAGTCGAGCGGCGAAGTCGTGTTCTTCGACTACAGCGTTTCCAACTGACGTCGCATCTCGTCGGCGTCGACTTCCAGGGGCGGCCAGATCATGTTCATGTTCTTCAATACGTTACGGAGCAGTTCAGACACAACCGCCCTTGAATACCAACGATTGTCGGCAGGCACCAGGTACCAGGGCGCCTGCTCGGTGCTCGTACGCGCGAACACGTCCTGCCATGCGGCCATGTAGTCGTTCCAACGGGCACGCGCTTCAAGGTCGCTGGGGTCGAACTTCCAATATTTGGTCGGATCCTCCAGCCTGCCGAGGAAATGCTCCTTCTGCTCTTCTTTGCTCACCACAAGGAATATTTTGATGATGGAGCATCCGTCCGCAACCAATTGCGATTCGAATCGGTTGATTTCGTCATATCGCGCCTGCCATACCTCTTCCGGATAGGTTTTGTAAATGCGCGGCATGACGATATCTTCATAGTGCGATCTATCGAAAATGGAGATCCAACCATTCTGCGGCAGTTCCCGTTTGATGCGCCACAAATAATCGTGGTCCTTTTCCTCGCCTTTGGGAGCACCGAAACCGTGATAATGCATGCCCATCGGATCGCCCTGGCTGAATACGTGACGCACGATGCCGCCTTTGCCGGAAGCATCCATGCCCTGCAGAATAATCAACAGACGACGGCGGGAACCTTTCACTCCATTGGCGTACATAAGCCGCTGATATCGTGCGATTTCAGAAGAACTGATCGCAATGAATCGTTCCGCATCATCTTTGTTGCCGTCGAAACCCGGCGTGGAATCGCCATCGATTGCAGCGACCCTCGTATCATGATGGAATCGCAATAACTGACTGGGCGGAAGCGTCCACACGGAACTGAGCAACTCGCTGGCCTTGGCAACATTCGCAAGCCCTTCGGCAACGGAACTGCAGTTCTCCCCCTTCTCAAGCCTGTCCTCAACCTTGTTCAACGTCTTCGCAATGGACGACGTCTTCGCATCCTTGTCTTTGTCTGACATGTCAAGCCTCCTCGCTTGTCCCCTATGATAGACGATGCGGCGATTGAACCGTGGCATCGCCGCACCCAATCGCCGCATCCCGCTTTTCTGACGTTTTGTCTGACTTCTTTCACGCAATAGGGCGCTGATTCCTCGCTCTTTGCAAGAAACCAGCGCCCTATCGGTCTTCTCAGATCAAATGACGTCACTGCTTGGGCTTATCACCCTTTGATTTGTCTGACTTCGGCTTGTCGAATCTCAGCTTGTCCTGCTTGGACGTATCTTTGATCGGCCTGCCGTTCTTATCGAACTCGACTTGGCTTTCCGGATGCGTCTCATCGAATCCCTGAACATAGCGGGTCTGACGCCAATGGCGAATCGACGCGTTGGAACCACGATGGTGCACATGGTACAGGCGCTGGGCACCGCCAAGCGGCACACCTTCCCTAGCCACGGCGATCTGGTTCACGTTCGACGGATCCATAATGGCGATCGGAGCGACCGGTTCCGGTTCGGCAGGTGCCGCAGTGTGCTTCTGCATGCGTTCCGGCAGCCATTCCGCAAGACGGCTCAGCAGCCAGCATGCGATGAAGTAGATGACGGCAGCCACAACCAATGTCTGCAGAATATTGAAGTACATCGAACCAAGTCGACGCGATTCCTGCAGCAAATCGGTGTACATGATGATCGAGCCGAGAGCGGTATCCTTCAGTACCACCACCAACTGCGTCACGGCGGCAGGAAGCATGGCGTAGATGGCCTGTGGCACTTCGATTTCCATCAGCGACTGCGTGCGGGTCAAGCCCAAGGCGAGCGACGCCTCACGCTGGCCGTTCGGCAGGTTGCCGACACCGGAACGAACCAGCTCGGCCACCACGGAACCGTTGTAGATCACCAATGCGAGCACCACAGCCCAGTATGCGGGGCTTGACATGCCTGCGAAAGCGAACCAACGCCAGAAGAAGATCATGAGCAGCAGCACAGGGACCGCACGTGCGAACTCAACGATGGCGCCGGAAACCGCACGAATCACGATATTCGGCAGCAGACGGCCGATACCGAAAATCAGACCGAACAGCACTGCGCCGATCACTGCCAACACGGAAGCTCGAATCGTGGCCCACAATCCGGGCAGATAGAAATCGGTCCATGCTTCAGCGTCAAGCGCCGGCTTCCACAACTCCCAGCTCAGCTGGTTCTCGCCATCCGGCGGATTGTGAAGCCTCATGAGAATGAGCACAACTACGATTGCAAAGACAATGCCGGCAATCCAGTTGACGATACGAATGGTTTTACGGGTCTTAGGACCGGGCTGGTCGAACAGCACCGCGCTTTCATCGCTTGCCATGGTGCGTCACCTCCTCACCGCGAGCTTGTTGGACAGATACGTGGTCAGCATGCCGATCGGAATGATCAGAATCACATAACCGAATGCGAAGATCAGGAAGATCGGAACAATCACGTCGGAACGGTATTCGATCATTTCGCTCATCAACGACGAGGTTTCGGTGGCGACGGAAGCCGCGGCCGCAACCGTGGAATTCTTCAGCAATGCGATCAACGTGTTGCCCAGCGGTGCCACGGAGCCACGGAACGCCTGAGGCAGAATGATCTGGGTGGCGGACTGCATGAAGTTCAATCCCAGCGCACGGCAGGCTTCAGCCTGGCCAAGCGGCACGGTGTTGATGCCGGATCGCAGCGATTCGCACACGAAGGCCGCCGTATACAGGCTCAAACCGGTGACGGCAAGCCAGAAGAAGTTGGTGGCGAACGTGTCGGAGAAGCTGAGCTTCAGCTGCGCGTAGGCACCCAGCACCATGAACACCATGATGATGGTCAACGGCAGGTTCTTGAACAGCTCGACGTAAGCACCCGAGACCATACGCAGCGACGCGACCGGCGAGATGCGCATCATCACGAGGATGACGCCAAGAATCGTGGAGAACAACGCCGACCACAGGGTCAGTTCAATGTTCACCAAGAACGCAGCCGGCACATTGTACTGGCTGAACAATGAGATGAACGCTTCCATTATCTCTCCCCCTCAGTCGGCTCCGGCGGATTGTACTTCGCGTTCGGCGTGTATGCGGTGCCCTTCGTGTTGTCGGAAATGGCACGCTGCCAAGAACCATCCTGGATCATATCGGCGATGGCGTTGTTGATCTGGGTGGCCAGCTTCGTATCGCCCTTCTTGATGCCGACGCCGTAATACTCCTGGGTGAACGGCTTGCCGACCACGCGCAGACGGCCGCGGGACGCGGAGGCAAGACCAGCCAAAATAATGTCGTCGGTGGTCACCGCATCAACAATGCCAGAGAACAGTGCGGTAGCGCACTCCGCGTAACCAGGCTGCTCCATGAGCTGCACTTCGTTGGCGAACTTCTCCTTGACGGTGACCGCGGAAGTGGAACCGGTTACGGAGCACAGACGCTTGCCATTAAGATCCTCCGGACCATTGATGGAGGTTTCGTCCTTACGCACGAGCAGATCCTGACCCGCAACGAAGTACGGTCCAGCGAAGGAGACAACCTTCTTACGTTCGTCGGTGATGGAATACGTGGCGACGATGAAATCGACATCGCCATTCTGCAGCATGGCCTCACGCTGCTTCGACGGTGCCTCCTTCCATACGATCTGGTCTTCGGAATAGCCGAGTTTCTTGGCGATGTACTTGGCCACATCCACATCGAAGCCGACATAGGTGCCGGACTTCTTGAATCCCAAACCAGGCTGGTCGAACTTGATACCGACGCGAATCTTGCCATCGGCGTCGTCCGCGCCACAGGCGGACACTGCGAACACGCATGCGCATGCGCAGAAGGTCGCTATAACCCTGCGTAGCATACGCTTCGCCCTCATAGAAAGTCTCATATCGAAAATCCTTCTTCTGTCTTATTCCCGTCAGTCATTTCAGTGGGTGAGAATCTTCGACAGGAAGTCCTTGGCACGATCGGTCTTCGGATTTTCAAAGAAGTCCTCCGGCGTGCTCTGCTCAAGAATCTGGCCGTCGGACATGAACACGACCTTGTCGGCCACCTTGCGCGCGAAGCCCATTTCGTGGGTCACGCACAGCATGGTCATGCCTTCGTGAGCCAGCTCCACCATGACGTCAAGCACTTCATTGACCATTTCCGGATCAAGTGCGGACGTCGGTTCGTCGAACAACATGACCTTCGGCTGCATGGCAAGCGCTCGGGCGATGGCGACACGCTGCTGCTGACCGCCGGAAAGCTGCGATGGCATCTTGGAAGCCTGCGAAGCCACTCCCACTCGGGAGAGCAGGTCCATGGCGAGATCCTCGGCCGCCTTCTTATCCATGTGGCGCACCTTGATCGGCGCAAGCGTCACATTCTCAAGAATGGTCTTGTTGGCGAACAGGTTGAACGACTGGAACACCATGCCGACCTCGGCACGCAGGCTGGCGAGCTCCTTGCCTTCCTGGGGCAATGGCTTGCCATCAATGCGAATATCACCGGAATCAATGGTTTCCAAACGGTTGATGGTGCGGCACATCGTGGACTTGCCGGAACCGGATGGACCGACGATGACCAGCACCTCGCCCTTCTTGACGGTGAGGTTGATGTCCTTGAGCACATGCAAGTCACCGTAGTGCTTTTCAACGTGGGTCAATTCGACCAGCGGGCGGTCGCTGTCTTCCGTACCCGGCATGATCGGGCGCGTCTCTTGCGTTTCTTTGATATCTGTCATACGGATAGTATATGAAAGCCATGTTTCCGCGGCCGTCACCACCCCCTGACGTGCTCGAAATATGAGACAACGTTGTCCCAAAATGCATCATAGCGCGTTATCGACCGCAATACCGATATCTTGAGCGCCGTACGTGGCAGCTACCACCATCGTGGCAATTCGATAGCCAGCACCGCTATTACGAACAATACAACCACCGCACCGAACACCACTCGTTCGGGCACCTTGGATTTGAAACCATCCACAACGCGACGCCATGTATCACCAATGCTCATGCATACCAACGTAGGAACGCCAAGCAACGAGAAAGAGCCGAACAGGCGAACGCAAGATGAATTTCACCCTACATTCGCCTGTCTTTTACATGCAGATTCGTATGACCATCCGTCACACGATCGCAGCATTTCATCCGCGATCAGCGATTAAGCAATCGCCGGGGCCAAGAGAGCACTCAGAGCACTTTGGAAAGGAACGTCTTCAATCGTTCGCTCTTTGGATGGTTGAAGATCTCGTCCGGAGTGCCTTCCTCCTCGATCACGCCGGCGTCGGTGAAGATCACGCGGGTGGCCACTTCGCGGGCGAAACCCATCTCGTGGGTCACCAGCACCATGGTCATGCCGTCTTCGGCCAGCTCACGAATGACTTCGAGCACATCACCGACCATCTCCGGGTCAAGCGCCGACGTGGCCTCGTCGAACAGCATGACCTTCGGACGCATGGCCAAGGATCGTGCGATGGCAACACGCTGCTTTTGACCGCCAGACAACGAGCGAGGCATGACATCGGCCTTTTCGGCCAATCCCACGGTTTTCAGCAATGCCATCGCATGTTCACGCGCCTGCTCGTCGGTTTCCTTGTGCACCAGTTTCGGCGCAAGCGTGATGTTGTCAATCACGCTCATGTTGTTGAACAGGTTGAAATGCTGGAACACCATGCCAACCTGCTCTCGAACCTGGTCGATGTTCACATGCGGATCACCCAGATCATGACCGTTGACCACGATCTGGCCGCTGGATGCCTGTTCAAGTCCGTTCAGGCAACGCAACATGGTGGATTTGCCGGCACCAGACGGTCCGATGATACAGATCACCTCGCCCTTGCGTACCGTAAGATCGACGCCTTTGATGACTTCCATATGACCATAGTTTTTATGCAGATTCTTGACGTCGATGATCACTTCGCCATCATTGTTGCCGTGATTGCAGTTCTCGCTCATCGATTCACCTTCCTGTCAACGATATTGGCCAGCCATGTGAGGATGGTGATGGCCACGAAGTACATCACACCGACGATCAGCAACGTTTCGGTGACGCGGAAGTTCGCCGCATACAATTGCTGCGCCTGATACAGCAATTCACCAAAGCCGATGGCCAGCAGCAGCGAGGAATCTTTGATCATAATGACCAGCTGGTTGATGATCGACGGCATGGCGATTGCAGTGGCCTGAGGCATGATCACGCGCGCCATGGCCTGATGATGGTTGAGGCCAAGCGATCGTGCTCCCTCCATCTGACCAGAGTCAACGGACTGCACGGCGCCACGCACGATCTCCGCCAGATATGCGCCGGAATTGAGCGACAACGTCAACGCACCTGCAACCCAAATGTTCACACTGTGTCCGATAAGCTGCGGCACACCGAAATAGAAGAAGAACGCCCACACCAGAATCGGAGTGCCGCGGAACACTGCGATATAAACCTTGGACACGCCTCTCAGAATCTTGTTCTCCGATACTTTCATCAAGCCGAAAGCAACACCCAACGCCAGTGCGATCACAAACGACAGCAACGTGATCAACAGCGTGTTCTTCAGACCAGTCAGCAAAGCCGGCATCGACTGTTTGACCAGACCAAAGAAACCGACCTTCTTCTGCGCCTCACCGTCGGCACCGTTGTCGGTGACCTTGCCGGAAATCGCCTCGACCTGTTCCTTCGCGCCATCGGCACCCAAATACTGTGCGACAATCGTCTCATACTCGCCCGAAGCGATGAGCTTGTTCAGACCATCGTCGATGGCGGCCAGCAGATCGGCGTTCTTGCCTTTGTTCACGGCCATGCCGTATTCACCATGCGGCACCTTCGGAGTCACGATCTTCAAACCGTTGTTTTGGGAAACACCGTAGGCAAGCACCGGATAGTCGTCGAACACGGCATCCGCATTGCCGGATTTGACCATCTCGTACATGGTTGATGACTGGTCCACGGAAGTCACGGTATAGCCGTATTCGCTTGCATGCTGTTTGGCGTAGGATTCGCCTTCCGATCCGGTTTTCGCGACAACGGTCTTACCGTCAAGATCCTTGTAGCTGGTAATACTATCGTTGTTTTCAGCGATGGCCATCTGGATACCGGACTGGAAGTAAGGATTGGAAAAATCGTAGGTCGCCTTGCGTTCGTCGGTGATTGACATGCCTGCGATCACCACATCCACCTGATTGGAGCTCAAAGCCTGCAATGCTGCATTGAAACCCAATGATTGGATGGTGACTTCGAATCCTTCTTCTTGGGCGATGGCACGGATCAGTTCCATATCGATACCGGTCATCTTGCCGTTCTCGCGATATTCGAACGGTGCGAATGTGGTATCGGTGCCGACCGCGTAGGTTTTGCCCTTGACTGCGGAGGGATCTCCGATTTCGGCGGCGTTAGCACTAACTGGGGATGCGATGAGTGCACTCACTGCCACAATCAGTATCATCGCCAACGCGAGAAGTCGCATCCAGACACCATGAAAATCATGTTTTTCCAACGATTGCTTCAAATTCATACTACAGATTCAGTTCTTTCTCATAATATTTCAGATACTCATCTTTGCTCCACCATACCGGCAGCAAGAGAAAATAGACAACGTAAACAATAAAAACAGGCTGTCCTTGCACGGTCTCTCATGCAAAGACAGCCTGTTATCTCAAAGCGAAAACACTATCAGTCTTCGTCTTCTTCCGGATCATAATCAACGCCGGTTTCCGCACGCTGTTCGTCGGAAATCGGAGCCGGGGCGCCGGTCAGCGGATCACGACCGCCGCCAGCCTTCGGGAAGGCGATGACGTCGCGGATGGAGTCGGCGCCAGCCAGGATGGCGGCGGTACGATCCCAACCGAGAGCGATGCCAGCGTGCGGCGGAGCGCCGTACTTGAAGGCTTCAAGCAGGAAGCCGAACTTGTCGGCAGCCTCTTCAGGAGTGATGCCGAGCACATCGAGCACACGATCCTGAATGTCATCACGGTGGATACGCACGGAACCGCCGCCCATTTCGTTACCGTTGCACACGATGTCGTAGGAATCAGACATGGCGTGCTCCGGATCCTTGTCGAAGGTGTCGATCCAATCCTTGGACGGCATGGTGAACGGATGGTGCATGGAGGTCCACTTGGAGTGGCCGACTGCCACATCGTCGTCATCCGGATCGTCGGTGGGCTTGAACAGCGGGAAGTCCACAACCCAAGTGAAAGCGAAGTCGTCCGGCTTGAGCAGACCGGCGCGATCGGCCAGTTCCACACGCACGGCACCCAGCAGCTCCTGAGCGGAGGTGCGACGGCCTGCTGCGAAGAACACGGCATCGCCGTCTTCTGCCCCAACGGCTTCCTTCAGGCCAGCGCGCTCCTCTTCAGACAGGTTCTTGGCAACAGGTCCCTTGAGCTCGCCGTTCTCAGCGAACACCACGTAGGCGAGGCCCTTGGCGCCACGCTGCTTGGCCCAATCCTGCCAAGCGTCGAACTGGCGGCGAGGCGTGGCCGCGCCACCCTTGAAGAGCACCGCACCAACGTACGGAGCCTGGAACACGCGGAACGGAGTGTTCTTGAAGTAGTCGGTCAGCTCGATCAGCGGGTTGCCGAAACGCAGATCCGGCTTGTCGGAGCCGTACTTATCCATGGCTTCCTGCCAAGTGATGCGCTGAATCGGCAGCTGGATCTCATAGCCTGCGGACTTCCAGATGGCGGCGATGACCTTTTCGGCCATGGCCATCACGTCTTCCTGATCCACGAACGCCATTTCCATATCGAGCTGGGTGAACTCCGGCTGACGATCTGCACGGAAATCCTCGTCACGGTAGCAGCGGGCCAGCTGGTAGTAGCGTTCCACGCCGGAAACCATCAGCAGCTGCTTGAGAAGCTGCGGGGACTGCGGCAACGCGTACCAAGAACCTGGCACCAAGCGGGCCGGCACCACAAAATCGCGAGCGCCTTCCGGAGTGGACTTGATCATGGTCGGGGTTTCGACCTCTTCGAAGCCCATCTCTTCCAGAGCGTGGCGAGCAGCCTTCGACATCTGGGAACGCAGCTTCAGATTGCGCTGCATGGACGGGCGGCGCAGGTCGAGATAACGGTACTTGAGGCGAACTTCCTCGCCCGGCAGCTTGTTCTCGGACTCGTTTTCCAACGCGGTGGACACCTGGAACGGCAGCGCGTCAGACTTGGCGAGCACCTCGATGTTTTCCGCCACAACCTCGATCTTGCCGGTGGCCAGATGATCATTCTCGTTACCGTCCGGACGCAGGCGGACCTCGCCCACCACCTGAATCACAAACTCGGAGCGCAGCGGACGTGCCATGTCTTCGTCGTAGATAACTACCTGCACAAGACCGGTGTTGTCACGAAGATCGATGAAGGCCACGCCACCGTGGTCACGACGACGATCGACCCAACCGGAGAGCGTCACCTTCTGACCGACGAGTTCCTCGGTCACTTCGGTTGCATGATGTGTTCTATAAGCCGTCTGGCTCATGCTTCCCCTATTCCTTGTTCTCTAATGATTGAAGTCTTGCGATTTCAGGCTTCTACGGTAACGGTTTGCTGGGCATACACAGTATCCGGCTCCCAAGACTGTGCGTTGGCCGGCTGCTGGTCGCCCGTGATGATGTTCTTGACTTCGTCCGAAGCGTCCTGCGCGGACTTGTCCGCGGGGAACCACACGTATGGGATGCCGAGCTTGTCTGCGTACTTGATCTGCTTGCCAAGCTTGGCTGCGGTCGGAGCCACATCTGCCGCAATGCCACGGGCGCGCAGCTGATTGGCGATTTGGTTGGAAGCGGAACGGTCCTCCTCGTTCCACACGGCCACGAGCACGGAAGCCGGAGACACGCGATTCGCATGGGCACCGGCGGTGTGCAGCATGTATGAAACGAGACGGGACAGGCCAATGGACAGGCCCACGCCCGGATACTTCCTATTGCCCTGCGATGCGAGATTGTCGTAACGACCGCCGGAACAGATGGAACCAAGAGCCGCAGCACCGTCAAGGAACGTCTCATACACGGAACCGGTGTAGTAATCCAGACCACGCGCGATCTTCAAATCAGCGATCACGGATCCCGGGCGAATACGAGCGGCCTCGTCAACAATCATCGCCAACGTGTCAAGACCCTGACGTGCGAGCACGTACGCCTCGGAATCATTGGCAATGCCATGCTTCTCGCACAGCGTGTCGAACTTGCCGGACAGTTCAGCGCCGTCAGCTGCGGTCAGTTCAGCCAGCTCAAGGCACGCACGTGCCTGATTCTCGTCGGCTCCACAGCCTTCGACCAGCAACTTGGCCACTTCGTCGGCACCGATCTTGTCGAGCTTATCGATCTCACGGAGCACGCCCTCGACATCGGTCAAGCCAAGACCACGGTAGAAACCTTCAGAAAGCTTACGGTTGTTCGCATGCACGGTGGCCTTCGGCAAACCGAACTCACGCAGACGTTCCAATGCCGATACCATGACCAGCGGCAGCTCGACCTCGTAATGATCGGGCAGATCACCGTTGCCGATCACATCGATATCGGCCTGCACGAACTCGCGGAAACGACCTTCCTGCGGGCGTTCGCCACGCCAGACCTTTTGAATCTGCCAACGCTTGAAAGGGAATGCCAAATCGCCGGAATGTTCGACCACATAACGGCTCAGCGGAACAGTCAAATCGAAGTGCAGACCAAGGCGGTCCTCAATCGGAGTGTCGGACTCATGACCGACCTCCTGAAGGCGGCTCAGCAGGTAAATTTCCTTGCTGGTTTCGCCCTTCTTGAGCAGACTCGAACCCTGCTCAACAGCACGAGTTTCAATGCCAATGAAGCCATTGAGCTCGAAAACTTCACGGAGCGTGTCGATAACACGCTGCTCCACAACACGTTCAGAGGGGAGCCACTCTGGAAATCCTGAAATAGATGCGCCTTTTGCCACGATTCCCTATAATAAATGAGGTTGCGGAAAATGCAGCGCGTTTTTCAGGCTTTGAAAGCACGTTCGCACGATCCGCATCCCCTGCACTACATGAAGCTTACTTAAAGGAGCTGGCCATGGCCGACGAGAATGTCACCGCGTCCGAGAACACCAATGAAACCACCGAGCAGGCAACGACGCCCGCAGTCAAGGCCAGCAAACCGGCCGTTCCGAGCCCGGCTTCGATGAAGCCCCATGCTCCGAGCCCCGCGGCCTTCGCCAAGAAAGCTCCACAGCACACCGCTCCGGCTGCCGCATCCACCGGCTTCTCCGATGCCGATGTGAAGACCGCCGAAGCATTCGGCCGTGTCGCCGACGATGGTACTGTGTTCGTCAAGGACGGCGAAGGAGAACGTGAGGTCGGTCAGTTCCCTGATGCCTCCAAGGAAGAGGCGCTGGCTCTGTATGCCCGCCGTTACCTTGATTTGAAGGCCAAGTTGGACCTGTTCGCGAACAAGCTCAAGTCCAACAATGTGAAGTCCCGCGAAATCGACGAGACCATCAAGACGCTGTCCGCGGAAACCGAACAGCCGGCAGTGGTGGGTGATCTGGCCGCTCTCAAGGCCCAGTTCGAGGCGCTGAAGGAGGAAGGCGCAGCCAAGAAAACCGCGTTGACCGAGGCACGCAAGGCCGCTATCGCCAAGGCCGTCGAGGAGCGCACCGCCATTGTGGAGAAGGCCGAGGCGCTGGCTGATTCCCTCGACGAGAACACCAACTGGCGTTCCACCGCAGACAAGTTCCGTTCGCTCTTCCAGCAGTGGCAGGAGCATCAGCGCAACAACGTCCGCATCGACAAGGAAGATGCGGACGCCCTGTGGGCTCGTTTCTCCGCGGCCCGCACCAAGTTCAATTTCGCCCGCCGCAAGTGGGTGCAGAACCGTGACGAAGAGCGTAATTCCGCCAAGTCCACCAAGGAAGCCATCATCGCCGAGGCCGAGGCGCTGCAGGATTCCACCGCTTGGGTTGAAACCTCCCGCAAGTTCACCGAGCTGATGGATCGTTGGAAGAAGGCCGGTCGTGCCGGTCGTCGTGACGATGATGCCATGTGGGAGCGTTTCCGCGCCGCCGCAGACACCTTCTTCAACGCACGTCAGGCCGATCGTGACCAGATCAGCTCCTCCGAGAAGGAAAATCTTGCCAAGAAGGAAGAGCTGCTGGTCAAGGCCGAGGCGCTGGTTCCCGTCAAAAGCGAAGAAGAGGCCAAGCAGGCCCGTCAGGCTCTCGCCGCCATTCAGGAGGAGTGGGACCAGATCGGTTACGTGCCGCGTGACGAAGTGCGCCGCATCGAAGGCCGTCTCGATGCTGTAGACAAGCAGATCAAGGCCATTGAGGATGCCGCTTGGAAGCAGTCCGATCCGGAAGCCGACGCCCGCAAGTCCTCCTTCGAAGAACAGCTCAACGCTCAGCTCGCTGAGCTTGATCAGAAGATCGCCGCGGAATCCGATCCGAAGAAGAAGGCCAAGCTCGAATCCGAGAAGGCCACCAAGGAACAGTGGCTGAACGCCATCAAGTAAGTCGCACATCCTGATATTTGGTTGCGCCACAGAGATGCGGTCAAATATCAGCCGGACTTCACTCAGGCATAATCAAGAAGGCTGGTACGTAACGACATCCGTCACATACCAGCCTTCTTCGTATAATCGCACGTGTTCTCACGTGCGCAATCACCATACAGAATATTCAACTATCATTCGCCGAATTCGGTAGCACAAATATCGGCCACCGCATCAATGCAGGCATCGACGATGAGCTTACCTCGTTCGGCGCTGGAACCTGCAGGAGTGGCCAGTCCTCCGTAATCCGGAACGTCGCCCTTGCGCACCGGGTAGCGCACGTAAGCCTTCGGTGTGACATTGCCTTCGTCAATCACACGGTCCATATGCACCAATTCCGGCTCGTAATGCATCATCAATGAGGTTTCCGTCACTGCGGCATGTTCCAACGCCCAACCGGGGAACACGAGTCCGTCGAACACCTGCTCGACCACGTTCTCCGGCAGCGGATCCCACCAGTTGGTTTCGACGATGGTGGCCACTCCCCTGGTTTCGCGGGTGATCAGATCGATTGCCTCGATAATGAATGCCTCGTTTTCGAAATGCGCGTTCATCACCACGATTTTGGTGAAACCGTCCGCGATCAGCTCGCCAAGCACATCATGCATTTGATTGATCACCGTCACACCGTTCATGTCGATGGTGCCGGGGAACAATGGGCCGCCTCCGGAAAGCGGCTTCGACTTGTACCCGTAGTTCATGGTCGGTGCCACGATGCCGTCGATGCGTTCGGCGAGGTCTTCAGACACATGGCTGGCGATCATGGCGTCCACACCAAGGGGAAGATGCTGGCTATGCTGTTCGGTGGAGCCGATTGGCACAATAACCGGCTTTGATTTCGATGCTTCGATTTCCGGCCAGGTCATATGGTCCATCCGACGGCTGCTGCTCATGATTGCTCCTTTATGTGCTGTTGTTGGTTTGCGTTTCAACAATTGATAATGATTGCGATGATGCCGTCCCCGCGAATCGATGTTGCAATCGATGTTTCAGGGACGGCGTTTATTGTTTCGAGGAATTGTTTCGTAAAAACCGTTTCTTCTCAGATGCGGCTCAGATCCTTATCCGTGTTTTCGTGAGAGAGGATCATGGCGACCAGTGCCACGGCGGCCACCGCCACCATGTACCAGGCCGGAGCGATGCTCGAACCGGTGGTGTAGATCAGCCAGGTTGCGATGAACGGCGCGGTTCCACCGAAGATGGCGTTGGCAAGGTTGAAGCTGAATGCAAAGCCGGTGAAACGAACCGATGTCGGGAAGGTTTCAGTCAGGTAGCTCGAAAGCGTACCGTCGTTGGCGGTCAGGGTGGCGCACATGGCGAGCTCAACGATCAGCACCGGCCAGAACTGTGCGGTGTTCAGCGCCATGAAGGCCGGAACGGTGAGCACGATGAAGGCCACGCATGCACCAATCAGCACCTTCTTGCGTCCGAACATGTCGGAGATGTGACCCATGCCGAACACCAAAGCCACATACAGTACCAGGCAGATGGTGGTGATGGTGGACGACTGTGCGGCAGCCATGCCAACCGTGTCGCTCAGATAGGTCGGCAGGTAGGTGAGCACCGTGTAGAAGCCGACCGCGTTGAGCACGCAGGCACCGAAGCTGATGACCAAAGTCTTGAAGTGGTTCTGGAACAGCTCGCGCAGCGGGGAGACGCTCTTAGTGGTGGAAGCGAACTGCTGCTTGTCGTCCAAAGCTTCGGTCATGGAAGCATACACCGGCGAATCAGCGAGCTTGGTACGGATGAAATGCACGATCAGACCAAGCGGGCCGGCCATGAGGAACGGAATACGCCATCCCCAAGAGGTCAGTGCATCAGAGCTCAGCGAAGCGGTCATCACGGTGGCGAGCGTGGAGCCTGCGAGCAGACCGATGGCGGTGGATGCCGGAATCAGCGAGCAGTAGATGCCACGCTTCTTGGTCGGCGCGTATTCGCCAAGGAAGGTTGCGGCGCCGGCATATTCACCGGAAGCGGAGAAGCCCTGCACCATGCGAAGCAGCAGCAACAGTGCCGGAGCGAAAATGCCGATCGCAGCATATGACGGCAGGCAGCCAATCAGGAACGATGCACCCGACATGAACATGATGGAAATCGCAAGAGCGCCCTTGCGTCCCTTCTTATCGCCGAAGTTACCCCAAAACAGTGCACCGATCGGACGAAGCACGAATGACAGTGCAAACACGCCGAACGTCTGCAGCATGGCGACCGTGTGATTGCCGGACGGGAAAAACACCAAAGCGATGGTGGTCGCGAAGTAGGAATAGGAAGCGTAGTCGAACCATTCAATGAAGTTGCCGAGGAAAGACGAGACGGCCACTTTCTTGACCATCTTCTGCTCTTCGGACTGTTCAGACACGGAAGCCCTGTTGGCGGTTGCGATTGTTGCACTGGCACTCATCATGTCACCTGCTTTCTTCTGCTGAATCTGTCTGTACGTTCGCGTTTTCTTCATACCCGGCGAACGTTGTGACTCTGACTATCGCCCGAAGTATTTGCGCCAAAGTGAACTGATTGTTAAACCGCAACCGTTTGTTTTTGACGTTTTGCCAAGTTCCCCTTGCTTACAGCGCCGAAGTGGAAGATATGGTGTGATTATGTTGCGATTTCGCCATTTTCGCACCTAAAAGCAGCATTGACCAGCTGATTTTATCGGTAGGCGCTATGCCCACGATCTGTGTCACTTTGTCCAATCGGTTGTACAACGTCTGCCGTTGGATACCTAATTGCTCGCATGCGCCGGTCTTGTTGTCGAGATTGTCGAAACAGGCGCACAACGTGTCGATCAGCATGGCGTTATGCATAAGCTCATGCCCAACCGTCTGCGTGATCACCATGCGCACGGCCTCATCGGTACGTTCCATTCCCAACATGCGTTCCAGCAACGAGGAATCCACACATTCGAGGGTTCCATACGGGCATTCCGCATCGTTCGAAATGCATGTTCGAATCACACTGCGCAACGCACCGAACGCGTCCATCAATGAAATCGTGTCCAACGCTGCGCGTCCATGCACGGTATATACGTATTCGTTTGCAGCGACTTGCGTCAACGCATGCAAACACCGATCTGAAAATACCGACACATCGCCGCCGCTGTCTTGCGCCGCGAGAAAACCGATCATTAAATCGCCTTCCAACAAACAGATCGATTCGCAACCGCCGTTGGATTCGAAATCGTCGATCATCGACACGATTGCCGGCATGGCGTTGGCCACCGACTTGAGTTTCATGGCAAATGGCATATACACGCCCGAAGCGGCGAATCCCAACGCATCAAGCATGGCATGGCCCTCACGCGCTTCCATCGACGAAACATGCACGCCATCTTCCGGCCCCGCAATCAGATGCGCCACCATGCCGACGCGCGCTCCCCCATCGAGATACAGTGTCAAAACCGGAGCGGCAATCTGTTCGATCCTTCTGCACATCGCTTCATCGAACACCGTATTGCGCTGGCTGATCTCCAAAGCACCCAAAGGCCGTTTCTGTTCCTCCAGTGCAAGTACAATGCCGCAATCTGTAGCGGTATTGATGTTCTGTCCGGCTCGGGCGACTTCAAGACCGTCCACGTCGAATATGACCACATCCTCGCCGAACAGGTTCGCAATGCCATCGGCAACGGCTTTGGGATTGGACGCTTGAGCAAGCTCAGAACGCAACGAAGTTGACATAACGTCCACTTGCATCTGCATACGCATCTGATCACGCACAATCATGGTATTGACGCTCTGGCAGATATCGACGAAAGGAATGCGACTGCGCAATCCAATAATCGTAAGTCCTTCATGCTTGGCTGCCTTCACCAACATTTTCGGCAGTTGGGTGACTTCTTCAACCAATTCGACCATCAATGCCGCAATATCAGCATTCACGAGGCTTTTCACATATTCGTCCGCACGTTTTTCACGACCGTCCGCAACTAAAGATCGCCCCTCCACCACCAGAAGCTCGCCTCCTGCCAGAAATGAGGCGACGTCCTCGCGTTCGTTGGTGAACACCCAACGCACCGGATTATCCAAGCTATCGCCAGCAACTTCAACCTGTGGTTCCGCCGTCGCAACCAAGGCATCATCGAGCACTTCCCTCACCGTAACAGCCATACAAACCGTCCAATCCGAAGTAATACACATGTCACATCAAGTAACGTGACCGCAAAGCAATACGCCGACAATAACCATCAACGATTACGTCAAAGGTTCCCTTCCGTAACCCAATGGACATATGACAAAACGTCTGCCGGAACCCGAAAACTCGCATGAAAACTCGTATTGGAAGGAGTGATTATGAGCACGCAACTGTTCATCAACGCACACATCGCCACCGGCATGCCGGGCAGCACCGCAGCCGAAACAGCGGCAATCCAAGATATTCTCGTCGAAGACGGCAAGTTCATCAGCATTGCACCCCATCTCAAAGCAACACTCGAAGCACAAGGCAAAGATATGGCGAGCGTGGAAGTCGTCGATTTGGGCGGAAAGCTGGTCTGTCCACCATTCTGCGACACCCATCTGCATCTTGATTACGTCTTTACCGCACGCAAGCCCGGCGCGGTGAACGAGTCAGGCACCCTGTTCGAAGGCATTCAGCGTTGGAGTGAAACCAAGGCAGATCTCACTGTCGACGAGATCAAGGAACGCGCGAAAATCGGCATCGCCAAGGAAATGCGTCATGGCGTGCAGTTCATTCGTTCGCACGCCGATGTGACCGACCCGAATCTTACCTCGCTCAAAGCTCTGCTGGAGCTTAAGGAGGAACTGAAAGATACTGTCACGCTGCAGATCGTCTCCTTCCCGCAGGAGGGCATGTACTCCTATGAAGGTCCTCATGGCGAATCCGGCGCGGATTTGGTTGAGGAAGGCCTGAAAATGGGTGCTGATTGCGTCGGTGGCATTCCGCATTTCGAGCAGTGCCGTGAGTTCGGCGAACGTTCCATGCACACCGTGGTCGAACTGGCTTCGAAGTACGACAAGCTCATCGACGTGCATTGCGACGAAACCGACGATCCAAACTCACGTTATCTTGAACTGCTGTCCGCACTCGCCTATCGCGCCGGTATCGGTTCGAAGACCACGGCAAGCCACACTTGCTCCTTGGGATCGGCCGACAATGCCTATTTCTTCCATCTGACCAAGCTGTTGAAGGCCGCACATATCAATTTCGCCTGCGCACCTACGGAAAATCTGTATCTGCAGGGGCGTCAAGACACGTTCCCGAAGCGTCGTGGCATCACGCGAGTCAAGGAGCTCACCGAAGCTGGGGTGAATGTGTCGCTTGGTCAGGATTCCATGCAAGATCCCTGGTATCCGGTCGGTAACGGCAATATGATGCTGATTCTCGATTATGTGCTGCATTTGGCACAGATGATGAGTTTTGAAGAGATCGATGATGCGTTGAAGTTCCTGACAGTCAACGGCGCAACCACGCTCGGCATGCGCGATTCGTATGGTCTTGAGGCAGGCAAGCCCGCAAACTTCATTGTGCTTGATGCTTCCAGCGTGTTCGACGCCGTATACGAGCGTTGCGAAGTGCTTCGCTCGGTACGAGAGGGTCGCACACTGTTCACCCGTAACACGTCAATCACTGCCGATCTCGATCTGCTGACACTGTAATTCGTCAAGTTTCGAAATACTTTCGGCATACGAAAGGCCTTGAAATCATTACATACGATTTCAAGGCCTTTCGTGTGTCGCGTTACTTACGCACCGATTGCTTATTCAACAGATTCTGCGGATTCCGTAAGTTCCGTCGATTCCGTCGATTCGGCAGGTGCCTCGGTTTCAGCTGCGACTTCACCTTCAGCAGGCTCCGTGTTTGGATCTTCGAACGCTTCACCGGTAAAGGTGAACTCGCCCAGGATGCCTTCGCCTTCCGCATCGACCTTCACGCGCTGGCCATCTTCGAGTTCGCCCATCAGGATCTTCTCCGAAATGGCGTCTTCGACATCGCGCTGAATCACGCGACGCAACGGACGCGCGCCCAACAGCGGGTCGAAGCCCTTCTGCGCGAGCAGATCCTTGGCAGCGTCGGTAAGCTCGAGCGACATATGGCGATCGAACAAGCGATCATTGAGCTGCTTGACGTCAAGATCGACGATCTGACGCACCTGCGGCTCGGTGAGCTGCTTGAACACGATGATGTCGTCCAGACGGTTCAGGAATTCCGGACGGAACTGCTGCTTCAGCTCCGCGGAAACCTGATCCTTCATGCGCTGGTAGCTCGACTCGGTGTTGGCACCCAAGTTGAAGCCGGTGTTGGCGGCCTTGGCGATGTCTCGCGTACCAAGATTGGTGGTCAGAATGATGATGGTGTTCTTGAAGTCCACCTTGCGGCCCTGGCCATCAGTCAGATGACCGTCATCAAGCACCTGCAGCAGCGTGTTGAAGATATCCGGATGGGCCTTTTCGATCTCATCGAACAGCACCACGGAGAACGGCTTGCGACGAACCTTCTCGGTGAGTTCGCCGCCCTCTTCGTAACCGACGTATCCCGGAGGAGCACCAAACAGGCGCGAAGCCGCATATTTCTCGGAGAATTCAGACATGTCGACACGAATCAGTGCGTCCTCGTCGTCAAACAGGAATTCGGCGAGCGTCTTGGCCAGCTCGGTCTTACCGACGCCGGTGGGGCCAGCGAAGATAAACGAACCGGACGGACGCTTCGGATCCTTCAAACCAACACGAGCACGACGGATGGAGCGGCTCAACGCGGACACGGCCTCGTCCTGGCCGATGATGCGCTTGTGCAACTCACTTTCCATGGTCATGAGCTTCTTGGACTCGGCCTGGGTGAGCTTGAACACCGGAATGCCGGTGGTCTGGGAAATCACTTCGGCGATGACATCCTCATCCACAACCATCTTCACATCGGATTCGCCCTCACGCCACGAAGATTCCTTCTGCTTGCGTTCGGCTTCCAGCTTCTCCTGCTTATCACGCAGCTCAGCGGCCTTTTCGAAGTCCTGGCCCTTGATGGCCTGGTCCTTCTCTTCGGCAAGCTTGGCGATCTTCGTGTCAAGTTCCTTAAGCTCCGGCGGAGCGGTCAGACGACGGATGCGCAGACGCGCACCGGCCTCATCGATCAGATCGATGGCCTTGTCTGGCAGATGACGGTCCTGAATGTAACGGCTCGACAGATCGGCCGCGGCCTGCAACGCACCATCGGTGATCGTCACATGGTGATGGTTCTCGTAACGCGAACGCAAGCCCTTAAGGATCTCGATGGTTTCGGCAATGCTCGGCTCATGCACCTGGATGGGCTGGAAACGACGTTCCAAAGCGGCATCCTTCTCGATGTACTTACGGTACTCGTCGGTGGTGGTGGCGCCAATGGTCTGCAGCTCACCTCGCGCGAGCATTGGCTTCAACATGTCGGAAGCGCCAAGAGCGCCATCTGCGGAACCAGCGCCCACAATGGTGTGGATCTCATCGATGAACAGCACGATGTCGCCGCGGGTCTTGATCTCCTTGAGCACCTTCTTCAGACGCTCCTCGAAATCGCCACGATACCGCGAGCCAGCCACCATGGATCCCAGATCCAACGAATAGACTTGCTTGCCCTTCAGCGTCTCCGGAACGTCGCCGGCATTGATCTTCTGCGCCAAGCCTTCGACCACGGCCGTCTTGCCGACACCCGGCTCGCCGATTAGCACCGGATTGTTCTTGGTACGGCGGCTCAGCACCACCATCACACGCTCGATCTCACTCGAACGCCCAATCACCGGATCAAGCTTGCCGGCGGCAGCTTCAGCGGTCAGATTGCGGCCGAACTGGTCAAGAATCGCGGAACCGGTCTGGTTGCGACGATCCTGCACGCCACCGGCATTGGCCAAATCGCCCTTGCCATCACCCTTGCCATCACCGGAATTGCCACGGATCAGGTCGATGGTGGCGCTGCGCAGCTCGCCAAGATTGACGTCCATCTTGATCAGCACCTGGGTGCCGACGCCTTCGCCTTCATGAATCAGACCGAGCAGGATATGCTCGGTGCCGATATAGCTGTGCCCCAGCTGCAACGCCTCACGCAGCGACAGCTCCAACACCTGCCTGGCATGCGGGGTGAAGGGAATGTGGCCGTTCGGCGTGGCATTCCCCTTACCGATCATCTCTTCGACCTGTTTGCGGGTGTCATCCAAGGTCACACCCTTTGAGGCCAGCGCCTTGGCTGCGACGCCGTCACCCTCACGAATCAGGCCAAGCAGCAGATGCTCGGTACCGATGTAGTTGTGCTGGAGGGTACGAGCCTCTTCCTGCGCCAGCACGATCACGCGCCGCGCACGGTCGGTAAACCGTTCGAACATGCTTGTCCTTCCACTCTTGTTAGTCCATCAACACTCTACCGATTCGCGATGACGTTTGTTTTCATCCGCGCGTAAATTGCGCTCTCGACGCAACGCAACGGATATGCTTGACATATAGCAACGACCAAGGAGGTCACCAAGATGAGCGACACCACCCTAAATGCAACCGAATCCGGGATGCTCGCAGATATCCGCTTGCACGACATCGTCGTCGGCGTCGACGGTTCCGACGAATCCTTCGCCGCATTACGCTGGGCGCTGAACGAGGCATCGCTTACCGGCCAGCAGGTCAATGCGGTGTTCGCATGGTCCCATTCCTGGGATATGGGCTCGGAACCGGAAGATGAAGAGCAGTGGGCCGAAGTCCGCCATGAGATCGCGCAACGGCTTCGCGACTGGGTTTCCAAAGCTTCGCAGGGCATGACCATCAATGAGGATCATGTCAAACTCACGTCGGTCAAGGCCACAGGAACGTCCGCATTGCTGGAGATCGGCAAGGATGCGCAGCAGATCGTAGTCGGACGCCGTTCACTCGGCAGAGTGGCACGCTGGTTCCTCGGCTCGCTTTCGGAATCGCTTGCCGAAGCCGCACAGGTTCCCGTTACCATAGTTCGCATTCTCGACGACGAGGAATCCAGCGTGCAGGATGCCATCGCCAACGCGCTTACGCCTTCGGAGAACACGGTGACGTACGATTTGCCCGGCTCCCCTCTGCCTAAGAACCAGCGGCCGATCGTGGTTGGCGTCGATGGTTCGGAAACCTCGCGACACGCCTTGCGATTCGCTATCGACCTGGCGGCTTTGCATCACGCTCCCCTGCAGGTGATGTTCTGCTGGCAGCTCAAGGATCTTGGCGTCATCGAGGGATATGAGAACGCCATAGCGCCGATTGCCGTCGGTCAGGAACGGGCGGAACGCATTCTTGACGAGCTGCTCGATTCGGTTGAGATTCCCACTGCCGGCATTCCCGACGATTTCCAGATCGAATCGCACGCCTTCCATATTTCCGCTGCGAAGGGGCTGATCGCGGCATCCCGTTACGCACGCCATCTAGTGGTCGGTTCCCGTGGATTGTCCGGCTTGGACGCGCATTTCCTTGGTTCCGTCTCCAAGCAAATCGTCAATTTCGCCGACTGCACCGTCACTGTCGTGCACTAAACCTTTGAGGATATGAAAGAAGTCCGCTTCCTTACATAGGGAACGGACTTCTTTCATATCCTCGATAAGACAGGATTACTCAGCTTCCGGAGCGTTTTCCTCTGCAGTGTCCGTTTCCTCGGCTTCGGTGGGTTCCGCATCCGTCGCTTCATCCTCTTCGGATTCGACGATAACCGGCTCTTCGTCATCGCTCAAATCAACGGTGGATTCCACCTCCGGCTCATCCTGCTGGGCCGTATGTTCGAGCACTTCCTCCTGATTCGCATCATCATCCACGGTATTGGCTTCGATATCGGCTTCGGAGGCTTCTTCCTCATCGTTCGGATTGCCGTCTTCATTCACCGACAGCTGCTCGATCAGTTCGACGGAACCGCGTTCATCACGCGGCGCCTGCGCGATGATATCGATATGCAGGTCGTCAAATGCAGGTTTCGACTGCACCCACAAGTGAGACGGTTCCGGCGGCTCGATTTCGGAATGTTCGCCACAGCCATGGTCGATGGATACAACACGACCGTCATCAGGACTCCACTTGTTAGCGCACACGCCGAACAGAAGATTCAGTTCGCCTTTCAGAGGAATGAAGAATCCGCACGTCGAGCATGGATTGCCATCCGATGTTTTGGTGGACAACGATTTCGGTCCGCGCGGTCCCTCATACCAGCGTTTCGCGGTCTGGGAACGGCCCAAAGGCGTGAGCACGTGCCTGCGGGACAGATCGAATTCCTCAACCGCCTCGTCGATGTCCTCTTCGGAGGTCACCGATGCTACGGCATTCTCGTCTTGCGAACCGTCAACCACGTCAGCGTCCGCTCCGGCATTGTCGCCGCCGTCCGCCGCTTCGACGGTCTGCACATCGTCGGAAACGCTTTCGGCAGACTCAACGGGCTCAGTTCTGCGGAACCCCTCTTCCATACGTGGATCATCGGGATCGGTGCCGATCGAATCGGTCACCGCCAAATCGGTCGGTTCAAGACGATCCTTCCATGGAATCCATTCCGGTGGGCGCAACGCCTTGTCGGTAGGCACCAGCGATGACTCATTGACCGTCCAATGGTCCAACTCAGCATCGCGATACAACGTCACCGACCACTGCCATCCCTCATACCCACGTATGCAGGTTTCAAAACGAAAATCAGTAACGTTGTCTCCCAAGTCGATGGCTTCGACGAAGTCACCGACTTGGCCATCCTCATCGGCGACTTCGATGGCCACCGCCTGGGCGATCGCCTTGGGATCCATTGTGGTATCGGACATGAATTATTCCTGTACGTCGAAGTTATCGGCCACGGCACGCATCAGCGTGGCCAGTTTCTTGCTTTCAGCCGGAGATGGATAATGGTGGCGGCGCAACTGGTTCCCCGCGGAATCCAGCAACTTGATAAGATCCTCCACAATGGCGGCCATATCATCCGGCTTCGGTCGAGTTGCTTTGACCAGAGACGGCGCGGATGCCACAAGGGTGAGGCCCATTGCCTGCGGACCACGGCGGCCCTCCACCACGGAATACTCGACTTTTGCACCCTTACGCAACGTCTTCACGCCCTCCGGCAGGGCGGCTGCAGGCAGGAACACATCGGCACCCTGCTCGTTCTGAATAAAACCATAGCCTTTGTTCGCATCGAACCAACGAACGCGTCCGCTAGGCATTGTCACCTCACTCTTACGTAATCCACATACCTTCAGGCGAACGAAAGAACAATCGTCCGCCGATTACAAATCAAAGATACAGTTTAGCGCAAGAGGTGGGATATGTAACCATCTCTTGCGCCAACAATCGTCAGATCATGCCTTTTTGCATGTTTGCATCATTGTTTTTTCGGCCTGCGCCCACGCTTGTCGACCTTGCGTTCGTCACTGGTCTGCGCCAACGGACGTGGTTCCACAGGAGCCACCGGAAGCACTACCGTCAGTGTCAATCCAGTCCCGTCACTGCCGGAAGCGCAGATGAAACCATGGTGTGCCTTGACCACGGACTGGGCGATCGCCATGCCGAGACCCGTACCGCCCTTCTGTCGTGCTCTGGACGGATCCGCCGTGTAGAACCGTTCGAAGATCTTCGAGCGTGCATCTGCGGGAACGCCGGGACCATGATCGCTGAATCGCACAATTGCGTAATTCATGCCGACTTGCATGGATTGCCCCACCTCGATGGCCTCGATAAAGTGATGCAACGACTGCTCGTTGGATGGCATGCGAGACAATGATTCCGGGCTGATGGACGCCGGAAGCACGCCCATGGACACTTCAACCGGGGAATCGGCCGGCGTGTACCGATGGATGTTGCCCACAATGTTCGTGACCACCTGACGCAAGCGTGATGCATCGCCGGTCAACGTGATGTCCGGCATGGTTCCCGGCTGGAAGGCGAGACGCGAAGGATGTTCCATATCCGATCCCGCCTGCAATACCACCTGGCCGCAGGTGATGCCACGATCCGGGTCGAGCGCGTGCAGATCATCAGCCGCATCATTGACCACGGAAGTCAGCTTCACCTGCTGGGTGATATCGATGCCACGTCCTTCATCCAACCGCGCCAATGACAGCAAATCCTCGACAAGCACCGTCATACGCGCACTGGACGCTTCTATATGTTCAATGGACTCATCGGCACGTTCCAATGCTCCGGGCATGTCACGCTGCATTTTGTACAACTCCGCATATCCGTGAATCGCGGCAAGCGGAGTACGCAGCTCATGGCTGGCATCGGAAACGAACCGTTTCATCTTCTCGGTCGTTTCCTCCTGCGCGTGGAAGCTTTCCTCAATACGCGTCAGCATGGTGTTCAGCGACATGGACAGCGATCCGACTTCCGTATTTTCCGGCAAATCGGGAACACGTTGGCTCAAATCCCCTGCCGCAATCTTCGCAGCGGTCTTCTCGATACGTTTCAGCGGAGCAAGCGTGCTTTGCACGACGATGGTACCAAGAATGGCGCCGATCAACACCACCGCGATGCCGACCATGGCACAGAACCGCGTCAACGTGTTGGACGTGTCGATCTGGTCACTCAGCGACAATCCGATGAACACGACGCCGCTGTCTTTGACCTGCCCCGTTTTGGTTTTCTCGCTCCAAGGCAGCGCCACAACACGCCACGGCGACTGTGCGGCCTGCATGATGGCATGATCCGGCACCCTGCTGGTGGTAACGTGCACCACCGCCTGTGTGGTGAACGGCTCTCCGAGCGTGACCCCGTCGATACTGCCGTCGGAAGGCAGACTCGGCTCGGACACCACGCCCTCACGGAGCATAGGCACCGACCCAGCGCCGGTACGCTTGTATTCGCTGTCCCGCACCTCGACATAATACGTGTTCACCAAGCTCCGGCCATCCTCGCTCGTGGTGCTGTCCAGCGAATCCATGCTATTGAAAATCATCTGCGCCTGATTCACCAACTGCGTGTCGGTTTTCTGTAGCAGATAATTGCCCACAAGCGTGCGAATGGAAAAGGAAATGCCGATAGTGCCAATGGTCAACAACACAATGATGCAAGTGACCAGCTTGGTGCTTAACGGAATGGCCTGCACCTTCCTGCCGATCCGCCGATGCCAAGGCACACGTTGCGGACGCGGCTGGCCGCCGTTCTTCTGCGTGTTCTGCGGGTCAGCCGACGGCTGACGGGTATCCTGACTCATCGCGGGACCGTTTAGTTCTTCGGCGCACGAATCATGTAGCCGATGCCACGCTTCGTTTCGATAAGCGGAGCCACCTTGTGCTTCTCGCCGTTCTCATCCTCCACCGTAAGTCCGTCGACCTTCTTGCGCAGATATGAAATGTACGATTCAACAATCGCGGCGTCCCCGCCCCAATCGTACTGCCACACATGATCCAAAATCTGCGCCTTCGAGAGCACACGCCCCTCGTTATCCATCAAATAACGCAGCAACTTGTATTCGGTGGGGCTCAAATCGATCGGCTGTCCGGCACGGGACACATCATGCGAATCCTCATTGATCTCCAGATCCGCGACACGGATAATCGGATCATCCTCAACCTGCTCCTGGGTACGGCGCAGAATGGCACGGATTCGCGCAACGACCTCCTCAAGACTGAACGGCTTGGTCACATAGTCGTCACCCCCCACGGTCAAACCCATGACCTTGTCTTGAGTATCATCGCGAGCCGTCAAATACAGCACCGGCGTAGTGATGCCTTCCTGACGGATACGACGGGTCACCGTGAAACCGTCGATATCCGGAAGCATCACATCAAGCACAATCAAATCAGGCTGTATTTTCTCGATGACTTCGATGGCTTCAGATCCCGAAGCCGCGGTATTCACTTCAAAACCCGCAAAATGCAAGGATGCCACCAACAGCTCACGGATGGACGGTTCGTCGTCAACAACGACAATGGATGCTTCAATAGGCTTGCTCATGCTTTAAGCATCACTCTGTTCACTGGATGTTTCCTGAACGGATTCTGAGTCTTCCTTTGACGTCTGCCCTCCATCATGCGCTTCAACGGACAGCTCACCATCGACACTCCACGCCTTCACCGGCTCGGAACGCACAGTAATCGCGGCATGCCTTCCCGCATGCTTGCGCACCTTGCGCTTGATGATGCCACGCTTGCGCAGAATATGGAACACCACCATAATCACAATCAGCAGCACCAGCACGGCTATCATGCCGCCAACACCCAACAGCACGGTCTGCGACGACGTCGAGGTCTTCTTCTGCACCGCAATCTGATCCATCATATCGGTTGCGGATTTCGACCAATCCGGAGTGCTTTCCATCAAAGGTTTCTGCGCAGCATCGGAAAGCGCATCGACCGTCGACTTCTTCTTCAACCATTCGTCGGAATTCGACGAAACGGCAACCACGAGATTGCCATCGTTCGAAGCGACCGCCAGCAAAACCGTATTCGGTTTCGGATCAAGCGATTCCAACAGCGCGCTCGCCCATTTTGCAGGTTTTTCTTCGGTGTTGAAACTTGCCAGGTACAGCAAATGCACGGTGACGCCCGTTTCCTGCTTTGTCGCGCTGATGGCATCCGTGATCTCGGCGACGTTTGATCCGAGCAGATTCTCAGTGTCGGTGATATTTTCCGTGGCCGTGATTCCGGTGCCCGTATTGTCTTCCGCGCTGCCGACGGGAGTTATCCACAACATCATCGCACAACACAACAGCATAGAAAGAAGCATGCAAGCCGCTACATTCCAACGATTTCTGAAGTTTTGCCGTTGTCGCGACACACCGATTGGGCACATTTTCGCACATCCTCCGACCACAACCCTGGTTTTTTCATTCATCGCGTTCACTGTTGCCATACAGTCCACATTACCGTTCAGATACGTCAAGTGCGAGAGAACGGTACCAACCGAGCACACAAAAGTACCTGGCAACGAAAGGATCATCATGGCACAGTTTCAGGTGGACAGCGAGCAGATTCAATCCTCGAGCGCGGCGGTAAACGCCTCCATCCAAGCGATACGTCAGTCGGTGCAGGGCATGTACGCCAATCTCAACAATCTGCAGAGCGTCTGGAGGGGCGGAGCGGCCACACAGTTCAATGCGGTGGCGGAACAATGGCGTGCCGCCCAACAGCAGATGGAGCAGTCGCTCGAATCGATTCAGCATGCGCTGACGCAGGCATCCGCACTGTATGCGGAAACCGAAATGCAGGCATCGCGTCTGTTTGCGCAGTAGCGGCGGTACTTCCGACACAATCAAAGCAATAGCTGGCGCAAACAAAAAGTGGAGCCCGCGTCCACTATGGGAAACGGACTCCACTTATAGCTTTTTGCTTATGCCGTCAGGCTTTGCCAAACCGTTGGATCAGTAGCCCATGTCAGCGCCAGCGGCCGGAGCGGCTGCCGGCGGTTCCGGCTTGTTGGCCACAACAGCCTCGGTGGTCAGGAACAGACCAGCGATGGAAGCTGCGTTCTGCAGAGCGGAACGGGTGACCTTGACCGGGTCGGTGACGCCGGCGGCCAGCAGGTCCTCATACTCGTTGGTGGCTGCGTTCAGGCCCTGGCCGTCAGGCAGGGAACGAACCTTGTCGATCACCACGTCGCCGGACAGTCCAGCATTTTCGGCGATCTGCTTGATCGGGGCTTCGATGGCGCGGAACACGATCGCGGCACCGGTTGCCTCGTCGCCTTCGAGCTTGACATCGCTCTCGGCCTTGGCTGCAGCCTGGACCAGAGCGACACCGCCGCCCGGCAGCAGGCCTTCTTCGATGGCGGCCTTGGCGTTGCGCACGGCATCTTCGATGCGGTGCTTGCGTTCCTTGGCCTCGACTTCGGTGGCAGCGCCAACCTTGATGACGGCAACGCCGCCAGCCAGCTTGGCCAGACGCTCCTGCAGCTTCTCACGATCGTAGTCTGAATCGGTGTTGGCGATTTCGGCACGGATCTGAGCCACGCGGGCAGCCACGTCTTCCTTGGAGCCGCCGCCGGCCACGATGGTGGTCTCGTCCTTGGAGACGATGACCTTCTTGGCGGTGCCGAGCACGGACATGTCGACGGAGTCGAGCTTGAGGCCGAGTTCGTCGGACACAACCTGGGCGCCGGTCAGGATGGCCATATCCTGCAGCATGGCCTTACGGCGATCGCCGAAGCCCGGAGCCTTGACGGCGCAGGACTTGAAGGTGCCGCGGATGTTGTTCAGAATCAAGGTCGGCAGAGCCTCGCCATCAACGTCTTCAGCGATGATCAGCAGCGGCTTGCCGGTCTTCATGACCAGCTCGGCGATGTGCACGACGTCCTGCTGAGAGCTCACCTTGCCGGAGGTCAGCAGGATGTACGGCTCTTCGAGCACTGCGGTCTGATCTTCGGCGTTGGTCACGAAGTACGGAGCGATATAGCCCTTGTCGAAACGCATGCCTTCGGTGAAGTCCAGATCCAGGCCGAAGCGGTTGTTGTCCTCAACGGTCACGACGCCGTCCTGGCCAACCTTGTCAAGAGCTTCGGCGATCTTCTCGCCGACTTCCGGATCGGCGGCGGAAATCGTTGCGGTAGCAGCGATCTGATCCTTGGTCTCAACGTCCTTGGCAGCTGCGATAAGCTCCTTGACGATGGCTTCGGAAGCCTTCTCGATACCACGACGCAAAGCGATCGGGTTGGAGCCGGCGGTGACGTTCTTCAGGCCTTCGTGCACCAGGGACTGGGCGAGCACGGTTGCGGTGGTGGTGCCGTCGCCAGCGACGTCATCGGTCTTCTTGGCGACTTCCTTGACCAGTTCGGCGCCGATGCGCTCGTACGGGTCGTCCAGGTCGATTTCCTTGGCGATGGAGACACCATCGTTGGTGATGGTCGGAGCGCCGTAGGTCTTGTCGAGGACCACGTTGCGGCCCTTCGGACCGAGGGTGACCTTGACGGTATCAGCGAGCTTGTCGAGGCCCGCGAGCATTCCTTGACGAGCTTCGTCGTCGTATGCAATGATCTTTGCCATTGTTCCTCCACATATGGCTACACGGTATTATTCCCACCTTCGAAGCGAAGAACGCACCAGCCGTCAGCTGCCAGTTATCACTCTCGCTCCTCGAGTGCTAATTGGCAGATTAGCACTCTCAGGCCGAGAGTGCCAAACTCCATGTCGCCAGTTGCGCTGTAAGCAAGAAGAATTGTTCGTCTAAATAAGCCATCAACGTTGGAATTCCAAGGAAAACAAAAAAGCCTTGTTCTTGGGGAAAAGAACAAGGCTTTTTTGTTTCGCTCACGGCGTTTTTCAGTCAAGCAACACCACAACGATTGGCGTGACGAGTCCATCGCTTTGCTGCACATTCGAAATTCCCAGCGTCTGTGCGACGTTTTCGGCGGTCGCCTTATCGGTCTCGTTCTGATACCAGACCACGGTCTGCGAAGGAACGTTTCCCGTCGGATTGCTGGCAGAAACACTGGTATACCCGGCTTGGGTCAGCACGTCGGCCTTGCTTTGCGCATAACCGGTGATATTCGTCGCGTTCACGACGCGAACCTCAGTACCCGTGTTCACAGCCTGCTGCGCAGTGGCGTTATCCGTCTGCTCGGCATTCTGGCCGGCATTCTGGTCGGCGTTCTGATCATTTTGCTGCGAGTCGGTCGGCGAATCGGCATTGGATGCGTCCGTCTTATTGCCGGAAGCGGAGTCGGATTGGGACTTGGACTTGCTCTCGCCGCTCTTGCTCTTTTCGGCGCTTGAAGTAGTCGAACTCTCCTGCGACGACCACGGCATCTTCAGATTGTTGATCTCACCTGAATAAATGCTCCAGAACAGCAAACCAGCAAGCAGCGCCACAATGATGACAATGACGTACGGCATGGCCCGGGACGCCGCGGAACGCGCGCCACGGTGAACACCCATAGGTCCCGCCGGAGGATTGTCGTACACATCCTTCTCGTAGGAATCGTAGGTCTCCTTGTCCTGCTTAGCCATATTGCAAACCTCGTTTCTCACACACTTATCTGCCAAGTGTACCGACCACCTCAGTCAGAACACAATCGAGCCGCATTCCCACCCCTATTCCGAACGTTCGTGAAACCATCCCGTGAAAACCAAACCACCCCTGTCATCAGGACCGCAACACGTCGTACAGTAAGGTGCATGACACAATCGAACATCAAGCCGTTGAAAGATCTCGTGGAGCCCGGATGGGCGAATGCCCTCGCCGAGGTCGAGCCACAGGTGCACCGCATGGGCGATTTCCTTCGAGGCGAAATCGCAGCCGGACGCCGGTATCTTCCCGCCAGCGCGAACATTCTGCGCGCCTTCACCATCCCATTCGACAGCATCAAGGTGCTTATCGTGGGCCAAGACCCCTACCCAACCCCCGGTCATCCGGTGGGACTGAGCTTCTGCGTGGCGCCCGATGTCCAGCCCATTCCTCGTAGTCTGACCAATATATACAAGGAGCTGACGGATGACCTCGGCGTACCCATGCCCACGAACGGCGATCTGACGCCTTGGACGAATCAAGGCGTCATGCTGCTCAACAGATGCCTGACCGTCGAAGCGGGCAAGCCCGGCAGCCATCAGGACAAGGGGTGGGAGATCGTTACCGACGCGGCGATCAAAGCGCTTAACAACCGCCGCAATCCCGATGGCAGCATCAAACCCTTGGTCGCCATCCTGTGGGGGCGCAAGGCGCAGACGCTGGGACCGCTGCTCACCAACGCATATATTATCGCCTCACCTCATCCGAGTCCTATGTCCGCGCGATACGGATTCTTCGGTTCAAAACCGTTCTCCCGCGCCAACCAAGCGCTCATCGCCGCAGGCGAGAAGCCTGTGGACTGGTCCCTCCCGTCAGCTTGACCCGTTACAGTAGCAACTATGGCTTTATTCCCTCCGAAGAATCCGGTACCGACACCAACCCCCGTTCCAATGCCGGCCGTCACCAAACCGAGCACGTTGCCCCCAGAGGACATCAACCGGGCGAAACAGCTCGGCACGTGCATCCGCGCACGCTTCGCGCAGACCCTAGTTGGACAGGACAACCTGCGTGAATCGCTGATCACCACGCTGGTGGCAGGCGGACATATTCTCATCGAATCCGTACCGGGTCTGGCCAAGACCACGGCCGCGCAGACGCTGGCGACTTCCGTGTCCGGATCGTTCAAGCGAGTGCAATGCACGCCTGATCTGATGCCATCCGATCTGGTGGGCACCCAGGTCTTCGATTTCGCGACGCAGAAGTTCTCCACGCAGATCGGCCCGATCCACGCCAACTTCGTGCTGCTCGACGAAATCAACCGTTCAAACGCAAAAACCCAATCGGCCATGCTTGAAGCCATGGCCGAAGGAGCCACCACCATCGGCGGCCAGTGCATCGCACTGCCGAAACCGTTCATGGTCATCGCTACACAGAATCCAATCGAGGAGGAAGGCACGTTCAACCTTCCTGAGGCGCAAATGGACCGTTTCATGATGAAAGCCGTCATGACGTATCCGACCGCGCAGGAGGAACAGCGCATGCTCACCATGCTCACCCACCGCGGCTCCGACACTTTTGATTCACGAACGCTCACCGGTGACGTCGTGTCCATCAGCGATGTCGAATTCCTGCGCGCCGCGGCCCGTCGCGTGCATGTGTCCGACGCAATCATGAAATACGCGGTCGATATCACTGCCACATCCCGAGGAGCCGGCACCAAGCCGGTGCAGGGATTGTCCACACTAGTGCGTCTCGGAGCCTCGCCACGCGCGTCCATCGCGCTGACTCGCATCGGACAGGCCAACGCGTTGATGCAAGGCCGCGACTATGTGATTCCGGAAGACGTCAAAGCCTTCACACATGAAGTGCTTCGCCACCGCATCCTGCTCACGTTCGAGGCCCTTGCCGACGGCGTCACCAGCGATCAGGTCGTGGACTCGATCGTTCAGGCGGTTCCCGTTCCATGATCGACGCAATTCGTTCCGAAGATCCGATCCGCAGTAAGATCGAAGCCCTCGGAACCACGTTGAGCCTGCCGACTGTTCGCAAGGCGCTCGGTGTTCTTGAGGGTGCGCACGCATCAGACAAGCGTTTCGGCGCCGACGATGTCATGGATATCCGCATCTATGAGCCTGGAGACGAGGCAAAACGGATTGATTGGAAGACCAGCGCCCGTGTGGGCCGCCCCATGGTGGTGCAGCGCGAACGCCCATCCACTTCACGCGCCTGGCTTTTGCTCGATGTCGGACAGGAAATGACCGGTACCTGCGTTTCCGGCGAACAGGTTCATCAGGTCGCAGCCAACGCCCTATGCATGTTCGCGGCGCTCAGCCTGCGTCGTGGTGACGAAGTGTCCATAGTATTCGGCGATTCAGGCTCGATCACCCGTGTGCCATTCAATGGCGGACTTACGCAATTCGAACAGACGTTGGACAATGCGCTGCAGCGTGATTGGAACAAACCTCGCAATATCGACGCTTTGCTGGAGTACGCCCGTCGCATTCGCGACAGAGATGCGTTGGTGGTGATCGCCACCGATGAGCACGCACTTAAGGAACGTCACGTGGAGTCCATTCGCAGGATCGCAAGGACCCATCCGATGGTGCTCATCGATGTCGCAACCATTAATCCGTTCGACAATAGCCATGCGCGCGACGTATTCGACGCGGGCAGCGACCGCCGCATTCCGGCATTCCTGCGCACCGGCAAAACGGCGCAGGAGGTTCGCACGCATCGCGAATATCTGTCCGCGTCCATCAGACATGAGCTGAATCGTTGCGGTTCCACAGTGATCCGTGCCGATTCAAGCGAACGTATGTTCCGGGAATTCGTACGGATGGTATCCGCATCCCTATCTCGCTCCACACGCAATCAGCTCAAAGCACCGTCCTCACTCACCTTGGGAGGCAAAGCATGAATCACATCGCCTTGTCTCGCAACGATTTCGACACACTGGACCCGATTCATATCGAAACGGGGCTGGGCATCGTTGTCGCGGTATGCCTCATCCTTGCCGTGGCACTTGTCGTCTTGGTGGTATGGCTGTCGAAACCAACTCTCAAGCCAACGAAGAAGACCAATCGCGGACGTCACGACGCATCGACGGGCACGTCGATATGGCATGAACGCATCAACGATGTGGTGGACCGTCATGCCAACGGCGATCTCGGAAGAGAGGAAGCGTTCGCCCTGCTCGCATCGATCGCCAGAGATTTCGTCTCCACGGCCACCGGCAGCGATGTGCGCAATCAGACGCTCACCGATATTGAAGCGACACCTCGCACGACCGGCAACCAGCATGGGCTCACCCTGCTCAGGCAGACCATCGAGGCATTGTATCCGCCGGAATTCGCGGATGCCGAACGCAATCACACGGCCAGAGAGGCCACGGTTGAACAGGCTGGAGAGTGGGTTGCCAATCTTGTGGAAAGGTGGCGATGAATGGAATTGTCATGGCACTGGCCGTGGGTAGGCCTTGCAGGCCTGATTGCGTCATTGGCCGTCATCGCCATCATGGTATTGGCGTCCGCAAAACGCAGGCATAACGACTCAGGATCCGTGCGGACGTTCAGTTTGGATGACGATCTCAACACCGAAACCGCATCGAGATTATTTCGGCAGTGGCGCACCATGTCACGTGCCGCCGTCGTTCTGTTGGTGATGGCACTGGTGCTGGCGATAGCGCTGGTGGCACGCCCCAGCACCGTGGATGAGGGAGAGGAGCGTGCGAGCAGCCGCGACATCGTGCTGTGCTTGGACGTATCTGGTTCGGCGTTGCCATACGACCGCGAAGTGATCGATACCTACCGCACATTGGTGGACAATTTCAAGGGCGAGCGCATCGGATTGAGCATTTTCAATTCCACGTCACGTACCGTGTTTCCGTTGACCGACGATTACGAATTGGTGTCCGAACAGCTCGACAAGACCAGCACGATACTGAAAGGCGTCGAATCGCAGGATGATATCGACAAGATGAAAGACAGCGATTACCAAGCGATTTCCGACTGGCTGGAAGGTACGCAGAATCGTAAAGAGGCCACTTCCCTGATCGGCGACGGCGTGGTGAGTTGCGCAGCCATGCTGCCAGGTTTCGCCTACGGCAGTTCCAACGCCGAGACCGCATCCCGTCAACGTGCCGCTTCCATTGTGCTCGCCACCGACAATGTCGTTTCCGGAGATCCGACATACACGCTTCAGGAGGCTCTTGACCTGACCAAACAGGCGGAAATCACCGTGGACGGACTGTTCTCCGGACCGCAGCAAAGCGAATCGGAACAGACGACCAAACAGTTCGAATCCGAAATCGAATCGCATGGCGGCGTGTTTCTCACGCAATCGAACGGCGCTTCCGTGGCTGAGCTGGTCAAGCAAATCGAATCGCGGCGCAACCATGACAGCGCGGCAAGCAGCAAGGCCGCAATATCGGACGCACCGGGATGGTGGACGCTGGCATTGGCAGTGGCGATAGTGATTTGGCTGCTCTTGGCTTGGAGGTTGAGGCGATGACCAATCTGACGCTCTCCCCTGCTTTGGGATGGCCTTTAGGCACGGCGATCTGCGTGATCATGCTGGTTTGCGCAGTCGCGCAGATTGTGCTTCATATCCGTAGACGCAGCCAAAGCGATGAAACCGTCTGGGCTTGCGCAAGACGATCGATGATTTGTGCGCTGGTGGCCATCATGGCATTGACGCCAAGCATCGTCTCGTCCACGAACAGCCGTGCGATTAACACCACCGATGTGGTGGTGGCGGTAGATGTGACCGGTTCCATGGCGGTCGCGGACGCGCAGTATGGTTCCGACGAACAGCTCAGCCGCTTGGATGTTGCCAAGCAGGCGGTGAAGGATATTGCCGCCATGTATCCGAATTCCAGTTTCGCGGCATTGCGATTCGGCGCTTCGGGAACGTTGGATGTTCCGTTGACGCCTGATTCGAAGGCGATCGATAATTGGGCGGACACGCTTGCACCGGAATCGACTTCCATTTCGGCCGGTTCGACCTTGGATGTGCCGATTGACCAGTTGTTGCTCACATGCAAGTCGATTCACGATCAGCATCCCGATGATGCGATCGTGCTGTACCTGATTTCGGATGGCGAGCAGACCTCGTCGAAAACACGCCGAACGTTCTCATCGTTGCGACGCTACCTTTCCGATGCGTTCACCGTCGCCGTGGGCAGCGAGCAGGGAGGCAATATCCCCGTGACCGGCGATGGCGTAGAGGAAGGCGACACGCAATGGGTCACCGATCCGGAAACCGGCGAGCCTGGCGTGTCCCGTATGAATGCCGACGAAATGAACGCCATCGCCGACGAGCTCAGTGGAACCGCCATCCAGCTCAATGCCACGACGACCATGAGTGGCGGGGATTCCAAAGAGGCATCCAGCAAATGGCGTGTCACGCAGACATCCAAGCAACGCACAAGAACCGTCGCCATGGTCTGGCCGTTCGCCATTGCCGTAGCGCTGCTGCTGACGTTCGAGGCCGGGGCATGGATCACGCAATCAAGGAGGCTGCTGTGAGCACAACCGTTACAGCGCGTGCATCGCTGCCCGTTCGCATCGCCATCGCCGTCATCGCAGCCATATCGGTTATTGTGGGCGTGCTTGGCATAGTGAATCTCGCATCCGTCAGCAACTACAACCAGGCCACGGACAGTCTGAATGCGAATATCAAAGCCAGCCAACAGCAAGACGCCGATTTCGACAAATTGCAGACCCAACAGCAGCAGACCGACGCGCAATTCCGTGAAGCTGGCGCGGCCGGCATGTTGTTGCTGCCAAACGTACGCACATCCATCGAGCATAATGCCGAAGTTTCGGCAAAACTGACCGAATCCATACGCAAGAAAATCGAAGAGATGCAGCATGCCGACGGCACCGAGGCCGACACAGCCATCGAAGGTGGGCAATCCGTCACCGATGGAGGCCAAGGCAACGGAGGAACCTTGACTGACGAGCAGCGTCAGAAGGTGGAGGAGCTTCTGGCCCAGAACGCACAGTCCGCCCAGTCCGATTCCGATGATTCCGGTTCGGCGGCCAAGCAGGATTCCAACCAAACATCTTCGCCCGCAAAACCCTGGTAAGGGGGCTTATTTCAGGAAGTTATCCACAGGCATGTCGGCGTGTTTTTGTTGATTTTTCAACGATGACACGCCGACATCGTGCTTTTCGCCCGTCCTCCGACCACAAGCCTTGTTCGCCGGCTTAGGCAACCGCCCGATGTGCTCCAATATAGCTATGAACGCATCAATCACCTATCCGTTTATTCCCGGACTGGGGTTCAACCTCATCAACACCTTGGCCTCAACGCCAGGCATGCCATGCCATTGCCGTGCTGGCGTGCGAACCACCCAACTGCTCGTCAATGCCAAGCTCACATCCATATCGAAACATCTTGACGATCTTGACGCCACGCTCGCATCCAGTTCATTGCCCGATTGGACAGGAACCGCCGCCGAATCATACCGCGCGCGGCTTGATGAGTTACGCAAGCAATCCCTGACGCTACGGGATTCGATCAACGCCACCTTGCGTCTCCTATGGGCAGTAGGTGCGGCATGAGCTGGGAAGTGACCGCCAAAGTCAGCGGCGGATGCAAATACTCCACGGAGGAAACCGAGGCATATATGCGCGCGGCAAAAGCCCTCAGCCATCAAGCCGACGCTCTGAACCGCGCCCATGATTCAGTCCGGGCATTGAGCCTTCAGCTTTCCTCCTACCCCTATGCGTCGTCGGCCATCGCCTCGCTGTCCGGATCAAGCCCCTATTGCAATGCCACGGATCACATCGAACTGCCATACGACCAGCTCGTCGAACAATGTGACGCCCATGCAAGCGCGCTGGGAGCCATGGCGGCAAGATTGTCTGAGCTATCGGCGCTGATCATTCGCGCGCAATCGTTATATTCCCAAGTCGACGACGCTGGCAGAAGAACACTGAACGAACTGCTGCAAGTGGCGATCACATCGTTCCCGAAGGAATCGATACTCGCCGGCGCAGCCATGTCCGCCTTGGGATATGTGATGGGATCCACCAATGAGGGCAAATCCAATCCCATATATCTGCTGGACTCGTTGGATTGGGCGCAGGAAGGCATCATGAGCGCGGCCGGCGCCGCGGTCAGCGGATACGGCAAGGCCAAAGGCCTGCTGCGTACCGATGAGGTCAACCATGCAGCCGGCACCATCTCCAAGGCATCGTCGCGCGGTTACAACCTGATCCAGGGCAACAATCTCACCGTCACCCAAGTCCATCCGAAAACCGAAGTGGTGCGTGAATCGCATAATGTCGGAGAGGCCATGGAGGATCTTCGACGTCTTGCCGAGGAACGTCTCGGCAAGACCGATCTCGACAGCGGACTTGACTACGGCACCATCGCCATCTCCAAATACCGTAAATCCGACGGAACCAACTCATGGCTCGTCACCATTCCAGGCACAGACGGCAAGCACGATTCTCCATTTGGGTGGCCGCAAAACGTCGAACTCATGAGTTCGGACAGCAAGCAACGCATGGAAGCGGACAGTGCGCGAATGGTGCAGGAAGCCATGAAACAGGCCGGCATCAAATCCAATGAGCCCGTCGCATTGATCGGACATTCGCAAGGTGGCATCGTTGCCGCCACCATCGCCTCGGACCTGAAAGACGATTATGACATCGAACATGTGGTTACCGCCGGGTCGCCCGTCGCCAATCATCCGATTCCGGAAAAAACATGGGTGACCAGCGTGGAAATGGACGACGAGCTCGTGGCGGCCCTCGATGGCGCCGCCAACCCCAGTTCCGACCATTGGCTGACCGTACGCGGCACCGCAAGCAAATCCAGCAGCAACCAGGAATCAACGTTCGCAGGCACTCCCGTCACAGACGCTCCAGACAACAAGGAAATCACGCATTGGCTCAAATATCACCAAGCCGCATACCAGAACGCAACGGACATGGGATCCACCGCAGTGAACACCCACGAACGGCATTTCGATGAGATCATCGACGGCGATCTGCAGGAAGTCATGTATTTCGAAGGGCGCATGAGCAAATGAAAAAACACTGCAGCCACGGCGCAACAAGAACGGTATCACGGCATACATCATGAAAGCCATCCACCGAGCGGACAGATACGCAACTTTCGTTTACGGCTGAACGTATGCTGTAGTCTATGAAGCTTACTGATATCTCCCCTGCAATCGCATTGACCCCTCTTGACGGCCGCTACCATCAGCAGACCGCTCCGCTTGTCGAATATTTGAGCGAACCTGCGTTGAACCGCGAGCGCATGCGCGTCGAAGTCGAATGGATGATTCTGCTGGCCAACGGTTTCGAGGGCAACGGCAACCAGACCATCGTTCCCGGCGTCAAGCCGCTCACCGATGAGGAACAGGCGTTCCTGCGCGCCATTCCTGAGGAGTTCGGCGCCGAGGGTATCGCGCAACACGCCGCCCATGAGGCAAAGACCCATCATGATGTGAAGGCCGTGGAATACTACATCGACGACCAGCTCGACAAGGCCGCCGACGTGCTTGGCCACGACACCCAGCTGACCGGCCTGAAGACTTTGGTACATTTCGCATGCACGTCCGAAGACATCAACAACCTGTCCATCGCCCGCTGCGTGAAAAACGGCATCGAGAATGTGTGGCTGCCGGGCGCTCAGGCCATCGTCGACCATTTGGCTCAGAAGGCTGAGGAATACCGTGACAAGGCCATGCTGTCGTTAACGCACGGCCAGCCTGCTACACCGACCACGCTTGGCAAGGAACTCGCAGTGTACGTGTACCGTCTGAACCGCCAGCTGAACAAGGTCAGGGCTCAGGAATATCTCGGCAAGATCAATGGCGCTACCGGCACGTTCGGCGCGCATTTGGCCGCATGCCCGGATGTCGATTGGGTGGACGTCTCCCGCGAATTCGTCACCAACCGCATGGGTCTGACGTGGAATCCGCTCACCACTCAGATCGAATCGCATGATTGGCAGGCCGAACTGTATGGCACCATCAGCCACACCAACCGCATTCTGCACAACCTGTGCGTGGATGTGTGGATGTACATCTCCCGTGGCGTGTTCGCCCAGGTTCCAGTCAAGGGTGCTACCGGATCCTCCACCATGCCACACAAGGTCAATCCGATTCGTTTCGAAAACGCGGAAGCCAATCTGGAGATCTCCTGTTCGCTGCTCGACACGCTGTCCGCAACGCTGGTCGAATCCCGTTGGCAGCGCGATCTGACCGATTCCACCACGCAACGCAACATCGGCTCCGCGTTGGGCTACTCCGTGCTCGCGCTCAACAATCTGATGGGCGGTCTGAACTCCATCCATCCGAACGACATCGCCATCGAAGCCGAGCTGGACTCCAACTGGGAGGTGCTTGGCGAGCCGATCCAGACCGCCATGCGCGCCTGCGAACTTGCCGGCCTGCCGGGCATGGACAAGCCGTACGAGAAGGTCAAGGAGCTTATGCGCGGCCATGAGATCTCCAAGGAAGCCGTCGAGCAGTTCATCGATCAGCAGGCGTTCGATGACGCTACCACGGCTCGTCTGAAGGCGCTGACTCCGGCAACATATACCGGCGTCGCCAGCAAACTGGTAGATTTCGACCACTGAACCGAAGCTGTCAAATAAGTACCAAAACCATACGCCCTGAGGGTGGCCGCGTATTTCGTAGCCACCCTCAGGGCGTATTATCGAATGCAGTGGGGCGATATGACCCACCTGAAGCCAATCTCACGTATGGAGCAAGTCAACAGTGTCTCACTCCCCTGCAGTCAATAAGCCCGCCCCGCATATCGACGATGTGCCGCCGAAGCGCAGTCGTGATTTCGCCGATCTGACGCACGCATTCTTCGCCTTGGTGCTCGGCATAGGCGTGATTCTGTTCTCCGTGTACTTGCATGGCACCGCGTCCGGCGTGGAATCCGACGTTCATTCCGCCGGCCGCGTGGTCAGCTGGCTGATGGATGTTCCCTCGGCATTATTGCAGCAGCTTGCCATCGTATGCATCACCGTCAGCGTGCTCATCCAGCTGCTTACTTCCAAAGAGTGGCTGCAAAGCGTGATTTCCGTGGTTTCCCTCATATTCGGATTCTTTGCGGTGTGGGGCATATCCGCGCTGATCAGCAACTCCGGCAATACCATGCTGATCATTCCACTGCAATCCAACAGCACATCCGTAGGCACTGGACTGCTCCCCGATTTTTATGCCGCCATGGCATCGTTCCTCACCGTCTCCGGCCCTCGGCGTATCCGCTCATGCACCAAATGGGGCTGGAACGTGCTGTATGCAGTGGCAGTGCTGATGGTCGTGCTTTCATGGAATTCACTGGCTGGCGTCATCGCATCCTACGCCATAGGCCGTGTTATCGGCATGCTGATCCGTTTCGCCATAGGCACGCAGAACAATGGCGCGTGGGGATCACAAATCGCGCAATCATTGCGTTCCATCGGTATTGACACATCATTGCTCACCCGCCGAGTCGCCCCCTACGTCGATTCGGGAGTATTGAAGGCCACGCTGGATGATGATCTGACCGAAAATTCCCGTATTTACGATGTTGTCGACTATGACGGCAAGCAATACACCGTTTCCGTACTCGACAATCAAGTGCATGCGGCCGGATATCTCAACCAAGTATGGCAGTGGCTTCGCCTGACCGGTGTTTCCATGCGTCGCGACCGTTCCTCGGTTGACGCCATGCACCATCATTACGCCATGATTCTCGGCCTGTCCAATGCCGGTTTGGAAACTCCGCGCGTGTATGGTGTGGCCGATTATGGAGAATCCTCCATTCTGGTGTTCCACCGCAACCGCATGCCATTGGAATGCAACCAAAACACCATGTCCGACCATGATATGGAAGCGTTCATGGAATATCTCACCACAGCACACCATCATGGCTTCACCCATCGTCGCATCACTCCGGAAACCCTGTCCCGCATGGAAAACGGGCATCCGGTAATCGCAGGTTGGCATAATGGCGATTATGGCAGTTCCGCTCCGAACTTCGCACTCGACAAAGTACAGTTGCTGGTTCTTCTTGCCACACTCAATGGCAATGATCGTGCGATCGCCTGCGCTCGCAGGACTTGGGGAGACGAGCAGCTGATCGATTTGGCACCCTTCATACAGAAGGCTGCCATTCCCGCTTCCACGCGCGCATTGCCTGGCTGGGACAAGCATGTGCTTACCGATTTACGTACGCGTATTTCGGCGCTCGCTCCGCAGGATGTCGCGGATTCCATGGAAAAAGTCACGCTTTCCCGGTTCAGTCTTCGCTCGTTCATTGCGATTGCGCTGCTGGTGGTCGCCGTATATGTGGTGTTCACCCAGATTCAGCCGGCCGAAATGATCAAGGCCGTCAGAGACGCCAATCTCGCCATGGCGTTGGTTTGCGTCGCGCTTGGCTTTGTGGCGTGGCTTGGTTCCGCTATCACCTTGGGTGTGTTCATGGATTCCGATAAACGCAACACGATCGGCTTGTATTGCTCTCAGATGGCGTCCGGTTTCACTGCGGTGTCCATGCCGGCCGGCGTCGGTCCAGCATTCGTCAACCTGCAGTTCCTTCGTAAAAGCGGCTATCGCAGTACGGCTGCGACCGCGGTTATGAGCGCGGTCTGGGCCGTACAGGGAGGCACCACCATCGTGTTGTTGCTGACGATTGGCCTATTCACCGGCCGCAACACATTGTCCGGCATGATTCCGACCAATACGCTGATCATGGTGATCGCCATCGTCGCGTTGGTTGTGTCAGCCGCCATGGCGATTCCTCCAGTGCGTCATTTGGTGACCGAGAAATACCTTCCAGTGGTCAAAGCATACGCGCGCAACCTGGTCAATGTGCTTGCACGGCCAAAGGAACTGGCCCTTGGCATTGCCGGCGCACTGGTGCTTAACCTTGCGACCGGACTGGGATTCTGGGCAGCATTGATGGCGTTTGGATACCACACGAATCCTGCGGAAACCACCTTCATTTTCCTGCTTGCCAACACTTTGGGCTCCGCGGTTCCCACTCCTGGCGGTCTGGGTGCCGTGGAGGCCGTGTTGTCGGTGGCGTTCACTGCCGTGGGCATCCCCTCCTCCATCGCGGTTTCCGCTACTCTTGTCTACCGAATCGCCTTCTACTGGTTGCGTAT
This sequence comes from Bifidobacterium pseudocatenulatum DSM 20438 = JCM 1200 = LMG 10505, assembly GCF_001025215.1. Taxonomy (NCBI): domain Bacteria; kingdom Bacillati; phylum Actinomycetota; class Actinomycetes; order Bifidobacteriales; family Bifidobacteriaceae; genus Bifidobacterium; species Bifidobacterium pseudocatenulatum. The sequence goes on along the minus strand of NZ_AP012330.1, from coordinate 749,357 downwards.
TCCGGTCGGTGCGTTGGCCATGAAATGGCTTGACATGCATAATTTGATCTGACAAACACCCCCGTACACTTTGTTTTCCCCCTGATTTTCAAAAAAGCGACCAAAACCCTTGTAAAATGCCATTTTCCTCATAAGAGTGCGCTAATATCATAGAGAACGTGGATGTTCGTAATCAGAATGTCCCCTGACCCAAGAAGGATGCTTTATGGCATACAACAAGTCTGATCTCGTCTCGAAGATCGCTCAGAAGTCCAACCTGACCAAGGCACAGGCTGAGGCAGCTGTGAACGCTTTCCAGGACGTGTTCGTCGAGGCGATGCAGTCCGGCGAAGGCCTGAAGCTGACCGGCCTGTTCTCCGCTGAGCGCGTCAAGCGCGCCGCCCGCACCGGACGCAACCCGCGCACCGGCGAGACCATCGAGATTCCGGCAACCTACGGCGTTCGCATCTCCGCCGGCTCCCTGCTGAAGAAGGCTGTCACCAAGTAAGTCATGTACTGATATGTTGCTTACACGACGAAAGCCCCGACCATGACGGTCGGGGCTTTCGTCGTTCATGACACTTGTACAAGCGTCATTCTGCGCTACACTATGCATATATATTAGACATCGTGTCCATATAGATGGAGAGAGACATGACCGATCAACGCAAGGAAGTCATCAATCAACTGCATGAATTGAACATTCTGCTGCTGCATACCAAGCTGAAGGCCACACGCACACAGACCGCGCTACGAGCCGCCACACGAGTATGCAACGTCGAAGCGGCACGTCGTGGCGTGCCACCGCTGCAACAACTTCCCAAAAGCCATGACACGGCAACGCACATGCTTGACTGCCTCAGCACCGAGGATCTTTCCACCCTCAGCGAACTTCTGCAGCGCATCATCGACAACACCGACACCAGGATTCTCGATGAAGAGGTTGTCGAGCGACGCAAAGCCATCCATGAATTCCTTATGCTGAATCACACAGATACGGAGGTGCAGGAATGAGCGACGAGCAGGAGACCATTCCCGAAGCAAATGCCCCCAAACCAATCCGCATCGACAAACGATCCCTGTTCACTCCCAGTGAAGCCGTGGCCGTGGAACAGCATTCCACAACACCACATGTGTCACGAACCCGTTATGGAACCGCACGCATCGAAGGTCGCCTCTCCTCCCCCAATGCGAGAGTACCCGCAGTCATATCGCAACATTGCGGCGGCATCACAGTCAAAGGCCATACGCTCAAATCGTTCGCCTATACCACCGACGCTGCGATCATCCGTAATACCAATGCCAACGCCATTCTCGCCGTCTACCCGTTCACTGGAGAACCGGTGATCACACAGGCGTTGCTCACTGTGGCACAAATGCCACTTTTCGTAGGCGTCGGAGGAGGCACCACCACCGGTCCGCGTGTGACCGAGCTGGCCATGGTGGCTGAAATGCAAGGTGCGGCAGGCGTCGTCATCAACGCGCCGGCACCAGCGGAAACCATCGAAACCACCATGTCCATGGTCGACATTCCCGTTATCGCAACAGTCACGGAAGACGACGAAATCACCGAATGCAAGATTCTCGCCGGTGCGGCCATCATCAACGTCGCAGCCGGAGCACGCACCGCGCAAGTCGTGGCAAGCATACGTGCGCATCATCCGGAAATACCGATCCTGGCATCGGGAGGCGGATCCGAAGATCGCATCCTCGCCACCATCGAAGCGGGCGCGGATGCCATCACATGGACGCCGCCAAGCGCGCAACAGCTGCAATCGCAGATGATGGCGAAATATCGCGGCGAAGCCTGATTCAAGCCAATCAAAAACGAAAGCGACCGCAGCGCAATCGCAAAACAATTCAGGAGAACATACCGATATGGGAGTGGGGTGTGACCGAAGCCTGTCGGCCACACCCCACTCCCATCGACGTTTCCCATTGCCACCATCGCTTACTCCAAAGCGCCAATCATGGCTTGGAAATCCTCATTCTCCCTGCATTGGAACGGATCCAGCAGCACCATATCCATCTTCCGCGGCGCATGCAACGATAGTCTGGTCCAATCGCAGGAATACTGCGCGCCATGCGATTTGGCCGCACTGACGAATCTGCCGCGCAATGCGGCACGAGTATCCGCCGGCGGCATGGTACGCGCCTTTTGCGCCTCACGACCGTCAATCAGCGAACGCAAGGCACCACGGCGAAGCAACGACGCATACAACGCGCCATTGGCCACGTCATGATAGTCCAGATCCAACTGTTCCAGCTTGCTCAGCGGAAGATCCGCACTGGAACGGGCACGTAACGCTTCAAACAGGCGGTACTTGCACACCCAGTCCACTCTGTCTCCCAAAGCATTTGCATTGCCGGAACGGAACGCTTCCAACGTATTGCGCCACTGGCGAAGCACATCGTGCACATCGGTGCGAGGCAACGACGAAGCCACTTCCGGATGCTCATCCACGAACTGTTCCACAGCCTGTAGATAACGTTCCTGCATGGCTACGGCACCACCCTGCAACGTCGATCCATCGGCCATGGCAAACGAAGCATTCACGCCGCTCATATCGCGACTGACCGCACGGTTTGCGGCACCGGCGTCCGCGAACGCGAACCGCGAGAATCCCGACTCACGTCCTTCACGCCCAGCCTGTTCGATAACGCACAGCACCAGATGCGTGGTGGCCAGCTTCATCATCGTGGCCCATTGAGAACGGTTTGAATCGCCGATGATCACATGCAGCCTTCGGAAGGCGTCGGGATCGGCATGCGGCTCATCCCTCGTGTTGACCATTGGACGCGATCTTGTGGTCGCCGATGAGACAGCCTCATCCAGAAAATCGGCACGCTGCGTGATCTGGAAACCTGATTCCGTCACCCTGCCTGCGCCAGTGAACAGCTGCCTGGTAATCAGGAACGGCAGCAATTCGTGTTCGATGACGTCCAACGGCACAAAACGACGTACCAGATAGTTTTCATGGCAGCCGAAGGAATGCCCTGCGGAATCCACATTGTTTTTGAACACATGCACTGTGGCACGTGGCCCATGCGTGGCTCGAAGCCTTTGCTGGGCGTCCAACGCAAGATCGCGCATCACCAGTTCGCCGGCCGCATCCACGGCAAGGGCATCCATGGGATCGCAGGCCTCGGACGTGGCATATTCAGGATGCGATCCGACATCAAGATACAGTCGCGACCCGTTTTCAATATACGTATTGGTCGATCGCGCGGAGGCAACGATCGGCTGGAACATCATCATTGCCGTCTGGCTGGCGTCGCATGGCACATCCGCACCGGTCACACTGACGCCGTATTCCGTTTCAATGCCGAAAATACGAGCGAAAGAATGAACCTCACGCAACGTTCCCGCATCAAGCGGTGACGAGGAATGATTGCCGCTGTCTCGCAGCTGCGGCATCACTCGCCGCCTTTTTGCACGAAACTACCGACATATTCCTCAGCATTGGACTCGAGCACCGATTCGATATCGTCAAGCACGGCATCCAACGCATCAGCGGTTCCGTCGACTTGTACGCCGGCGGATTCGACAATGTCACCCACCTCTTGGCCTGCGGATGCGGATTGAGCCTGTTCAAATTCCTGAGGCATGACATTCCTCCCTGTAACTTCCGGTTGCAAACCTGCAAAAAAACGCTGCGCCACACCTTATATCAGGTGTGGCGCAGCATGCAACACTATGCCAAATACTGGCTCAGATCATTGGTGATCAGACCATTGGTGGCCATCACATCGTTCTCCTGGCGCCAGTGAACGCTTTCGCCGTTCCACTGGGTCAGATGGCCTTGCGCCTCCCAAATCACCACAGCACCAGCAGACACGGCAGGTACGTCCCACTCATGCAAGTGCGGTTCGAAATACGCATCGTACGTACCGTCGGCCACCTTGCACAAATCAAGGGACGCCGGGCCGACACGTTTAATATCGGCAGGACGTCCGGCAATCTTCGCCACCACATCGAGCGCACGCTGCGATTCGGACGATACCGGAGACATGCCGAAACTCACCACCGAACCATCGAGGGACGACGTGGTGGAAGGAATGATTTTCTCGCGTTTGTCTCCCAACGGAGTCTTGCGAATACGAATCGCGCCGGATCCACGCACCGCAAGATACGTCAATCCCAGCGCCGGAGCGTGCACAATCGAAAGGATCGGCTGTGCGGAGCACTGGTCGTTGAATTCGAACAATGTCACGGTGATGGCCCATTCCGGCATGCTTCGCGCGAAATTGATCACGCCGTCGATGCCACCCACACACCAGTATCGCTGGCCGGGATAGCACTGTTCAGGGCGAAGCTGCCAGAAGCCGTCGAACACGTTGACATAGGTCAGGCGGTTGCTGATGAACTGCTGCAGGCGCTTGTCGGTGTCTGAAGTGAAGTGGAAGCAGTCTTCGGACACTTCCAGTTTTCTCATGTCGTGCGGATTCATCTGGTCGTTCAACGCATGCTTGCCTGCGTCCTGCAGGATGCGTGCGACTTCGAGGGCGATTTGCCTCAGTTCCATAGATATGCCTTTTCGTTTCCTCTGTACAGTCCCGGCACGTCCTCTCCTCAAAATACCGGGATGATGTTACCTGTTGTCAATGGTCGTTCTTCGCGACCAATTGATGGCAATGTTACCCGCACAGATTGCATTTCACCGTAACATTTCCAAAATCGACGCCGCATCTTGGACACGCTCACAATAGCGGGAACATTGAGATTTGCTATATTTCAGAGGGTCTGACATATCCAATGAGACCATCGGATTCTCCACGGTATTATCACCAATCGTTCGATGGCGCACCGTAAGATGCGACCACGATGCGGCCACAACCTGTTCTGGAAAACGACGAATCATTTCGGCACGCAACCAAGCACGGGTATCGGAAGGCGCTTCCACCGAAGCCTGTTCCAACTGCTCGTCCGTGACCAGGCGTTCCGTTTGGGCACGCAACCGATCGAAAATCGAGTCAGCGGGATCAATCGCAGCCCACTTTAAATCGACGGCCGCAATACGCGCATCATCCCAACCGGAGCCAATTTTACGACGCAGCTTCTCCAACAACTGCCATTTCAATAGCCATTCAATGCGGCCAGCTTGCTCGCGCATCGTCAAACGCGCATCATCATCGGCATGCCTGATGGCAGCCACATCGGCGAGCGCCTGCCCCCACATCGCCATGATGTTACGGGTCGAACGGTCAGACCATGCCGGTTCACCGGACGTGTCGGTTCCATAGATCACGGCAGCGGCAGCATACACCAAGCCACGCAGGGTGACCTCAATCTGCCATGCCGAGGTCTCGCCGCCATATTCCAGCGGCAACATGGCACCTAATGTCAAATCATGAGACACCTCGTGCATGGCGCTCACCGGATCGGCGAGCATGATTGGCCCCAACGCTTCGTCTATGTTCAATCCCGCCTCTTCGGCATGCTCAAGCAGCCACAGCAGCATGCTGGTGGTGCCGAGTTTCAGCGCCTGCGGCACATCCATACGATTGGCGTCCCCGACAATCACATGCAATCGACGGTATGCATCCGTGCTGTGCGATTCGTCTCGAGTATTGATGATCGGCCTGTCGAATGTGGTCTGCAAACCGACTTTCATATGAAAATAGTCGGCGCGCTGGCTGAGCTGGTATCCGGCGGTTTCGCTTCGTTCGCCGATACCGACGCGACCTGATCCGGTAAAAATCTGTCTCGCTACAAAATGTGCCGTCATGAGTTTCGCAACTTGGTCAAACGGCACCGAACGCAGCATCATATAATTTTCGTGGGTGCCCCAGCTTGCACCTTTGCCGTCGACATTATTACGGTGCAGCGCGATTGCGATACCGGTCTGTTCGCTGGCTTTGCGCGCGCACTCACGCATGATGAGATCGCCGGCATGGTCGTAGAGCACGGCATCGAAGGGATCATCGGTTTCGGGCGCGGAATATTCAGGATGCGCATGATCCACATACACACGGCCGCCATTGACTGCAATCACATTGGTGATGTTGAGCTGCGGCGCGTCCGTCAACAGATCAGGATGCGCGGATGCACGTTCCAGCCTGGTGCCGCGGGCGTCGTTGACCGGATCCTCCTGCCGATAGTCCCAGCGAATATGCTTGGTTTGTTCGTTCGCCGCGGCACCGACCACATCGAACGATAGCTTCACCGGATTGTAATGCTCCATTCCGAGAGCGGAAACCGCGTATTCCGTTTCCGTGCCCATGATTCGACGAACGCTCATTGATACGACTTCCCTTCGTCTGATTTCGCGTTGCCTGCCAGCATTATTCGACTGGTCGTATACGGGTGATGCGCCCTGCTTCCAAACCATTGATACGGCTCCACTGTTCCGGATTGGCGTCCAACACCGCATCGCGGGTTTCAAGAAACTCCTCGTCGACGGCCTTCGCCAACAGATCGACGCCAATCGCCGCCGGCTGTCCGCTTTCGATGGAGATTTTCACAGCACGGGTTTTGGCACGATCCACAATGTTTTTCAGCACCGCACCCGACACCACATCCGCCAGATAGATCGGATGCCATTGCCCATGCTCATCGCACACGTCGCACAGATACCGGTGCTCGTCCGTCGAATAGATATCGCTGACCAGCACCCCAATCAAAGCCTTCGCATCCACCCCTGGCACCAACGGCAAATCGTCGGTCAGATAATGGCGGATGATCTGCGCCGCCTGAGCCGCTTTCGGACGCTCCACACGAATCTTCACATCCAAACGACCAGGACGCAACACCGCCGGATCAATCATGTCGATACGGTTCGAAGCGCCGATGACCATAACATTGCCAAGCGTTTCCACGCCATCAAGTTCAGCCAAAAACTGCGGCACAATAGTGGTTTCCACATCCGACGACACGCCGGATCCACGAGTGCGCAGCAGCGAGTCCATCTCGTCAATGAACACGATCACCGGTTTGCCATCCGCCGCACGCTCACGCGCACGCTTGAAAATCATGCGGATCAGGCGTTCCGACTCGCCCACGAACTTGTTGAGCAGTTCCGGCCCCTTCACCGACAGGAACACGCCACGACCGCCGGCAGCGCCTTCGGCGAGCGCATTGGCCACAGCCTTGGCGATCAGCGTCTTTCCATTGCCTGGAGGCCCATACAGCAGCACGCCTTTCGGCGGCTTCAAATCATAACGTTCGAACAGTTCGCGATGCAGGAACGGCATTTGCACGGCATCGCGAATACGTTCGATCTGCTCATCCAAACCGCCGATATCAGCGAACGTGACATCCGGCACTTCCTCAAGCACCAAGTCGGCATCATCCTGCGCGGGAACCAACGCAAGCGCGAATCTCATGGACGAATCGACCGTAACACGGTCGGACACATTGATCGAAGTTTTCGACAGCGCTCCCGAACGGCGGACCAACGCAACGTTTCCACCGCCATCCGCGACCAGCAATCGCCCATCATCAATGACCTGCTTCACCGTGCGCACTGCGCCCACAGCATCGGTGCCGGCTTGCGAAACCACCACCATGTTCTCGTTGAGCAGCACCGTGCGCCCAGCCTCAAGCCTGGATGCCTGCACATTCGCCGCAACCGGCACGATCATGCGACGGCTTCCGGAAATCACCTCGGCGCTGGCATGCTGTACCCCCTGTTCGTCCGTGCGAGAGGAATGCACGCGAACCATGGTGGCGAAGGTCATGGGCGGTCCCGCCAACTGGTTCAGCTGGGCCTTGGCCTTGGTGAGCTCCTGGGTGGCACGGCTCAACGCCTTGGCCAACGCATGATTCTTGGCCATCAACTGGTCGTTGGCCTCACCCAACGACGCCAACGTCTCATCACGTTGATCCATTGCATCAGCCTCGCTTTCCACCGAATGCGTTTCGAGCCGTTCCGTCATTTCGTCATGTCATGGCGCATTCGCATTCAACATGCTCAACCCTTAAGAATACCCATTGTCCTCATGATTTCCGACAATCAAAACCATGCTTGAACAAGAATCGCCGAACATTGCGCCCACTCCCACCCTTTCCCAGCCTGGACTGCTGGTGATGGATGTGGATTCCACGCTGATCGATGAGGAAGTCATCGACGAGCTGGGCGCCGCCGCTGGAATTGGCGAACAGATCGCGTCGATTACCGCACGTGCGATGAATGGCGAACTTGATTTTCGCGAGGCGTTGCAGGCTCGTGTTGCGCTGCTTAAGGATCTGCCGACTTCGGTGTTCGATGATGTGTATCGTCGCGTGCATTTCACACAGGGGGCGCTTGATTTGATTGACGCTTTGCATGCGCATGGTTGGAAGGTCGGCGTGGTTTCCGGCGGTTTCCATGAAGTCGTGGACCGTCTTGCCGCCGACGCGCATCTTGATTTTTGGATTGCGAATCGTTTGGAAGCCGCTGATGGTTGTTTAACCGGCCATGTGCTTGGCGATATCGTTACGAAAGATGTGAAATTGCAGTCACTGCGTGATTGGGCTTCGCGCATGGGCATCAGCATGGGTCAGACTGTTGCGGTTGGCGATGGAGCCAATGATCTGCCGATGATTCATGCCGCCGGACTTGGCGTGGCGTTCTGCGCCAAGCCTGCGGTTCAGGCGGATGCTCCGCATCGTGTGAACGAACGTGATTTGACCCGGATTCTTGATTTTCTTCGTTGATTCGCATTCTTCGATGATGCGAATCCCGATAGATCCGAGTCGCGATATAGCAAAATCCGATATTGCAGGATAACGATATTGCCGTGTGAAATGATGATGTTCACACGGCAATATCGTTATGATCCGTTTATTCGACACTACTTGCAGTAGGCTCCGTCGAGATGCGCGCCACGCGCCCAATCGGCGGCACGCATGGCTTTTTTGCCTTGGGCTTTGACTTCCAGCAATTCCAAAGGATCTGAGGAAGTACCCACCCACACGTTCTTTTTTCCGGCCACGATCCGCCCTGGTTCTAGCGAAACGGGTGTGTTGGGATTGCTCATATCGGCGCCCTGCGCACGCAACACATGCAACGTGGCCGGTTCTGCTTCGGCATTGGCGTGCAGTTCGCACCATGCGCCCGGATTGGGCGTGCAGGCTCGAATCTGACGATCCACCGCGAATACAGGAATGTCGAAACGAATATGCGCGTCTTCAACCGTGATCTTCTGAGCCACCTCATATGCGCCGGCAGGCTGTTCCACAGGCGCGATCTGATCGTCGGCCATGGCCTGCAGCGAGGCGGCAAGCAAACGGGAACCATCCTCGGCAAGACGGTTCAGCAGCTCACCCGCCGTTTCATGCGCTCCGATTTCCACAGTGGACTGCGCCAGAATCGGACCGGCATCCATGGCTCGCACGATGCGGAACACCGTGGCTCCGGTCACCTTCTCGCCCGCCCAAATGGAACGCTGCACGGGAGCCGCGCCACGCCACTGCGGAAGCAGCGAGAAGTGCAGGTTGTACCATCCCATCGGCAGCGCGTCGAGCACATCCTGCTTCAGGATTTTGCCATACGCCACCACTGCCGCGGCCTGGGCACCGGTCGCAGCAAGTTCGGAAATGAACGTTTCCTCGCTCGGATCGGATTCAATCACCGGCAAACCAAGATCAAGAGCGGCCTGCTTCACGGGATTCGGTACCAGTTTGCGTCCACGCCCGGTAGGAGCATCCGGTCGGGTGAGCACTGCGACCACTTCGAAACGCTCGGTATCTTCAGCCAGCATTTTCAACGACGGCACCGCAACATCCGGAGTACCGGCAAACAGCACTTTCAGCACGAAAAGTCCTCCTTATCAAATCCTCATCACATCGTTATCATCGTGGGAATCATTCCGTCCGCATCAACAGCATGTAAGGCAGCGGAACGCAACACACTATGCCTGATGCACCGCGGGAATCTTCACACCCGCATCAATCAGCAGCGCACGCAACGCACGTGAATCCTTGAATCGAACGCCACGAATGCCCGCATTGTTCGCACCTACGATATTCATGGCCTTATCGTCCACGAACACCGCGCCGGAAGCGTCAATGCCGAACTGTTGCAACGCGAACTCGTAAATATCCTTATTCGGCTTACGCAGGGAGACATATCCGGAAACCACACGATCGTCGAGGCTGCGCAGAATATCGAAATTGTCGAGCGCGATCGGGAACAGATCCTTCTGCCAGTTGCTCAATCCCCACACACGCACGCCGGCCGCTTTCAAATCGTTGATGAGCACGCGGGCGCCCGGCACCACGCCGGTCAACGAGTCGACGAAATTGTCGAGATAGTACTGCAGCATGTCGGCCCATTTGTCTCCATAACGTTCACGCATCAGGGCGACGCCGTCATCATTCGACATGCCGCAGTCCAGTTCATCGTTGATGTCGTAGAAGCCGGAAATATCGTTGTCAAGGAACTGTTCAACAAGCTCGTCGCTATAGCGGGGCGTCATCACGGCCACCGGATCCCAGTAGACGAGCACGTTGCCGAAATCGAAAATCACATCGGTGATCGGCTTGCCCGCATTCACCGCAGCTTCGCCGTCAGCCATGAGCACGTCGTACTCCATATCAGGCTCTCCAGGCCAACCCTTCATATGATCCTCCATTCACTGCTGTGCGGCCTCATGCCGAACTGCCAACCTGTCTAGTTTTTCACGGCGAGGGGACGTGCGTCAGATTCGCTCCTTCGGATCAAGCTGAAAACGCAGTTCTCCCGGTTCGCGCGCGGCCACATGGCGGGCACTGGCGGAACGCAAACGCAACGCCAACTCACCTCGGCGACTTTGCGGCACACGCACCACCGCCTTGACACGATCCGCAGTGCCTTCCAATTCGCGCGAATCAATGGTCCGAGGCTGCGGAATAGGTACCGGCCCCAATACGGACGGCAGCATGCCTTCGGTGGTTTCGATGGCGGACAGGTCACCCCCACCCAACGCGCCGATACGTTCCAGCGTGACCTTCACCGCGTCACGACGTCCCCATACGCATGCGGCGGCAAACACAGGCGGCAATGCGGTTTGTTCACGTTCCCGCAATTCGGTTTGCGCCAGCAACGTTGAATTCCAAAGCATCAACGATTGAGCGAGCGTGGGATCGGTTTCGCCGATCAACAGGGCCTGACCTCCCCTGATTCGCGGCGCGCACAGCGAAACCGCGCGCATCCACGACGTCAACGTGTCTACGCCCGCGTCAATGCCGAAGGCGTACAAGCTGGTCCATGCGTCGAGAATGGCCACGGCCCGGTATTCGCATTCCGAGGGGTTCCTCCCACGTACACGGGGTTCTGCGCCGGGAGTGGCGATGACCAACTGCGGCGCAAACCCGATATCGGGAACAATGCCGCGTGGCTGGCTCGGCGTTGAAAGCACAATGGGCACGCCACGAAACAGTCGGCTCAGCTCCTGCGCAGTTCCGGCGGCACCCACACGAACCACGCGCATACGTTCGTTATGGCATGCCGGGCAAGCCCATTGCACAGTGGCGACACCGCACCAACGACAACGCACCGACCCATCCCGTAACCGTTCCAATGGACCCGTGCAGTACGAGCAGCGAGCCTGACGGTGGCATTTCGCGCAGCTCAATGCTTCACCGATGCCATCCTGCGGAATGCTCAACAGCACCGGACCGCTTTCCAACGCCTTCGACAGCACTCGCACCGCAGTGTGCGGCACACGCGCTCCGATGGTCGAATCCGCAAGTCTTGCCAATTCGTCACGGTTCAGCCAACGAATCCAAGGACTCGCTTCCTTGGTTACGGCAGGGAATGCGTGAATCGGCGTACTGAAACCGCTGACCTGGGTGGCACCGACATGCGCCGCATCGGTTTCCCACTGGCTTTGCACACTGCGCGCATTGGCCATCGCGACGAACACGCCATTATGCGCTTTTGCACGTAACCGCAACACTCCGCGGGCGTTGGCGTAAGGCATCATGCCATCGGCATCCTGATAGCACACGTCATCGAGAATGAGGAACAACGCATTGCCATCCACCGGCGCATACATCGCCGCCCGTGTGCCGATCACGCACCGCACCTGCCCTCCACTGATGGCCAGATACGCACGATACCGTTCAGCAGGCGCCATCTGCGCGTTCAGAATGGCGAAATCGCCGCCGTACGCACCGTTGGATGATTGGGTTGGCGCGAAACAGCGCAAGCCGATCGACTGCAACGTTTCGGCCATGTCCTCAATCTCACGCATGGTCGGCAACACCAGTACCGCCGGTTTGCCCTGCAATAAGGCCGCGGCCACCATCCAGGCCACGCACTGCCTCCAATGATGGGATCCCGGCAATGGGTCGAGCACGAACGCTTGGAAACGTTGCCCTTCCAATGCCGTACGAAGCAGGTCGATATTACCGTATTGCCGCTGCAGCTGCTCGTACGATTCCCGCTCGATCTTGGCAAGCGATTCGATACGTCCGTTTTTTTCAATACCCGTTCGATTGCCGATACGTTGTTCCTGTTCGACGCGAGCCACGCGCGGAGGCACCGCCAAACGCAGGATATTGGCTCGCGTTCCGCCGAATGCGTCCGCGATAAGTGTGGCATCGTTACGCATGGATTCCGACACAAGCACACGATCGATGACCACCCGTTCGATGAACCGCAATGACGATTCAGGGGTTTCGCTGGTATCGGTCCGTTTCCAAATGATGCCGTTGACCCGTTGCCCGCCGAAGCGGACACGCACCATTACGCCGGGCTGGGCGGCTTCGGAATACTTCTCCTCAACGTAATAGTCGAAGGTTTGCCCCAAATGGATGGCCTGAATATCCAGCACCACTTGGGCTATGGGATGCTCCGCAGCCGGCGTTTTAACCGCGGGCGCACGCTTGCGCCGCTTGCGCGGGGCGAGCCCGTCAAGCGCCAGCTGCTCGGCATCCTCAGTACTCATGATTCAAGGGTAACTCAGCCTTCGATGGCGGCTTTCAGCTCATCGACCTTATTGGTGGTCTCCCAGGTAAAATCAGCATCGTTGCGTCCGAAATGACCGTAAGCAGCGGTCTTGGAATAGATCGGACGCTTCAGATCAAGCTCGTCGATAATGGCGGCCGGTCGAAGGTCGAACACCTTACGCACAGCCTGCTGGATCTGCTCGCGAGTCACACCATTTTCAGTGCCGTACGTTTCCACATTGATGGACACCGGATCGGCCACGCCGATGGCATACGCCACCTGCACCTCAACCTTGTGGGCCAGACCTGCCGCCACAATGTTCTTGGCCACCCAACGCGCCGCATAGGCAGCGGAACGATCCACCTTGCTCGGATCCTTGCCGGAGAACGCGCCACCGCCATGATGAGCCGCACCGCCATACGTGTCGACGATGATCTTGCGACCGGTCAGACCGGCATCGGCAGCCGGACCGCCCAACACAAACGAACCGGTCGGATTGACAAGCACGCGATATTCATCATGCGCCACACGATCGGCAAGCACATCATCAAGCACAGGACGAATCACATGTTCCGTCAACTGCTCCTTAAGCCACGCCTGATCGACTTGAGGATCATGCTGCGTGGACACCAACACCGTGTCAAGACGAACGGGAGCATCATGCTCATCATATTCAATGGTCACCTGGGTTTTGCCATCGGGACGCAGATGAGGCACTTCGCCATTCTTACGAACCTCAGTAAGACGGTAAGCCAAGCGATGAGCCAAATAAATCGGCAATGGCATCAGCACATCGGTCTCGTCACACGCATAGCCGAACATCACGCCCTGATCGCCGGCGCCCTGAGCCTCATAACGCTGCTCGCGAGATGCCTTCGACTCCGCTTCGCCACTCAAACGAGCCACACCCTGATTAATCTCAGAGCTCTGCTCGGTCAACGAAACGGTCACGCCGCATGAATCCGCATCAAGACCAACGCGAGAACTGGTATAGCCGATATTGCGCACCACAGAACGCACAATGCTCTGAATATCGGAATAGCCTTCACTCGTCACTTCGCCGAACACGAAGAACTGGCCAACCGTGGCGCATGTCTCCACGGCCACGTGGGACTGCGGATCCTGAGCAAGCATATCGTCAAGAATCGCGTCGGAAATCTGATCGCAGACCTTGTCCGGATGCCCCTCCGTCACTGACTCAGCGGAAATCAACTTCAATTCAGCCATCTGGCTGCTCCTTTCACGAACGCCCCACACGTTCGCCCTTCTGATTGCTACGAAAAAACGCCCCGTCCTTCGCATACGCAATCAATAGCTTCACTATGGACTATTCAAAGCGCACCGCTCAGATATCGGGGCGAATGAAAACTTGGAATCCGGTTCTTATCGCAAGAACCGTTACATCAGTTGCCTTCGGTCAGATCGTCTTCGCCGAGGGTCTCTTCAAGCAGACCATCATTGATCTCACGGAAAGCGATGGATAGCGGCTTTTCCTGATTCTGATACTCCACCAGCGGACCGACGTTCTGCAGCAGGCCCTCGTTGAGCTGGGTGAAATAGGAATTGATCTGGCGAGCACGCTTGGCTGCGAAAATAGCAAGAGCGTACTTGGAGTCCGCATGCTCCATCAAGTCATCGATCGGCGGTTCCGCAAGACCGGTCGGGGTTGGCTGAGTGCCGAATGCCATATTGATTATCTCCCAATCATCAGATAAGCCAAAAGCTTCTTTTCCAAAGTCTTAAGTATAGGGCCGCCACTGGACCTGATTCAAGCCCTTTCTCTCATGTTTTCGGCAAGCGCAAGCATCTTCGGCAATGCTCGCGAATATAACGCTTCTGGGAATTCCACATAGTGACTCTTGACAAAACCGTGTCCCGCTTAACCACCACAATAGAGAACATGGAAATGCGATCTGCAAAACTGATGAATGGACGAGTATTCGCGGGCGCACGCGCCCTCTACCGTGCCGCTGGCGTGGACGGTAAGGATTTCGGCAAGCCGATCATCGCCATTGCCAATTCCTTCGATGAGTTCCTGCCCGGCCACGTGCACCTGAACAAGGTTGGTCGACTGATCTCCGAGGCCATCAAGGAAGCTGGCGGCATTCCGCGTGAGTTCAACACGATGGCCGTTGACGACGGCATCGCCATGGGACACACCGGCATGCTGTACTCCCTGCCGAGCCGTGACATCATCGCCGACACCGTGGAATATCAGGTGAACGCGCACTGTGCCGACGCCCTGATCTGCATCCCGAACTGTGACAAGGTCGTGCCGGGCATGCTGATGGCCGCTCTGCGTCTGAACATCCCGACCGTCTTCGTCTCCGGCGGTCCGATGGAGGCCGGCACCACGGTACTTCCCGACGGAACCGTGAAGAAGAACACCGATCTGATCGACGTGATGTATGCCTCCGCCGACGACAATCTGAACGAAGAGGATCTGCTCGCCTATGAGAAGACCGTCTGCCCGACCTGTGGTTCCTGCGCCGGCATGTTCACCGCGAATTCGATGAACTGCTTGACCGAGGCCATCGGCCTGGCCCTGCCAGGCAATGGCACCATTCTGGCTTCGCACTCCTACCGCAAGGATTTGTTCAAGCGCGCCGCCGAGCAGATCGTCAAGATCGCCAAGCAGTATTACGACGATGATGACGAGACTGTGCTCCCGCGTTCCATCGCCACCAAGGAAGCGTTCGAGAACGCCATGACCATGGATGTGGCCATGGGTGGCTCCACCAATACAGTGCTGCATATCCTCGCCATGGCGCAGTCCGCCGACGTGGACTTCACGCTTGACGACATCGAGCGCATCTCCCACACCGTGCCCTGCATCTGCAAGGCTTCGCCGTCCGGCGAATGGGAGATCTCCGACGTGCATCGCGCCGGTGGCATCACTGGCATTCTCGGCGAGCTCGACCGTGCCGGCAAGCTGCACCGCGACGTGCATTCCATCGATTACAAGACGCTTGAGGACAAACTCAACGACTGGGACATCATGCGTGATACCTGCACCGAGGAAGCCAAGCAGATGTATCTGGCGGCCCCGGGTCACATCGTGTCCCCTGATCCGTGGACGCATACCACGCTGTTCGACTCCCTCGACCGCGACCGTGTGAACGGCGCGATTCACGACATCGATCATCCGGCCGTCACCGAAGGCGGTCTGGCCGTGCTGCGTGGCAACCTCGCCCCTGACGGCTGCGTGGTGAAGACCGCCGGTGTGCCGAAGGAGATTTGGACCTTCCGTGGACCGGCACTGGTCGTCGAATCCCAGGAACAGGCCATCGAGGTCATCCTCAACGACACTCTGAAGCCCGGTATGGCGCTGGTCATCCGTTACGAGGGCCCGAAGGGCGGCCCTGGCATGCAGGAGATGCTGTACCCAACGTCGTTCGTCAAGGGCAAGGGTATCGGCAAGCAGGTCGCCATGCTGACCGACGGCCGCTATTCCGGCGGCTCCTCCGGTCTGGCCATCGGCCATATCGCTCCCGAGGCGGCAAACAAGGGCCCGATTGCCCTGATCAAGAACGGCGACATCATTAACATTGATATCCCGAACCGTACGGTGAACGTCGAGCTTTCCGACGAAGAGCTGGCCCAGCGCCGCACCGAACTCGAAGCCGGCGACGGCTATGTGGCGCACCGCGACCGCAAGGTCTCCCAGGCGCTGAAGGCCTACGCGGCGTTCGCCCGTTCCGCAGACAAGGGTGCCACGCGCGATCCGGAGCTGATCAACAAGCTTTCCGGTCTCGCCTGATCCTAGCGAATATTAAATAACATAATGAGGATTGTGCAGTTAATATGCTGCGCAATCCTCATTTTTATTTCATACTTGGCTTCTTTTATATAAAAATATGCGCCCGATATGTTCGAGCGCATATTGCAATCCTTGTAATTATTATGATTACAAATCGAATTCCGTTGCGATAAGGTTCCACAGTTCATCTGCTGCCTCATCCACAACATTATTGACGATGACTTTGTCGAATTCCGATTCCGCGGCAAGCTCGATTTTTGCGGTTTCCAATCGTTTCGCCTGCTGTTCCGGAGTTTCAGTGCCGCGCCCGATCAAGCGTCGTTCCAGTTCTTCAAATGACGGCGGCGCGATGAACACGGTCATTACCTCGATACCCAACTCCCCCGCACGCTGCTTGACACTGCGAGCACCTTGAATATCGATTTCCAGAATGACTGGAATATTTCGCTCAAGATGTTCCACGACAGGTTTCACGGGAGTGCCGTAATGTGCGAGACCAAACACGTCGGCGGTTTCCAAGAACTCACCGGCAGCTTCCTTGTCGAGAAACTCCTGTTCGGGCATGAAGAAATAGTTCACGCCATCCACTTCACCTGGACGAGGCTGTCGTGTGGTTGCGGATACCGACAGCCAGATTTCCGGATGCTGCTCGCGCACGCGCCCGAGAACAGTGCCTTTGCCTACACCTGCCGGTCCGCAAAGGACGATCAAACGGCCATGCTGGGAGTCGGTCATTGCTTCCTCACTCTGTATTAGTTGCTGAAGATATTTACAAGAAGGAATTATTGTTGACAAATCGATGATGATTTACTCGTCTTCTTCATCATCCAAAATCTCATCATCGACTTCGTTCTGGGCCTCGATGAGCGCTTGACGAATATCGAGCGCCACGGATTCCGTAGCCGCGGCCAAACTGGAAATATCCGGACCATGCGTGGCGATGAAGCGAGACACGGTGACGAGCACATTGCCCTTGGTGCCTTTGAACACCGTCTTGAGGTCGCGGGTTTCAGCACCCTGCCATCCGTAGCCCGGAGACAGAATAGGACCAGTGAACTTGGCTGGATCGACACCGGAATCATTGATCCACTGACCGATGGTGGCACCGATGATCAAGCCTACGGAACCCATACCGTCATTGCCCTTATTGAACTTCTGAGCCGTGCTGGCAATGCCGTACGCCACTGTTCTGCCCTTGTACTCGCCTGCCTGACGAATGGCGGTCTGCAGGCTGGCGCCCTCTTGGTTCGAGGTCAGCGATGCAATGAATACACCTCGACCGTTGTTCAGGGCATCGTTAATGACACCGCCCAACGAGCGTGCGCCATAATATGGCAGCAAAGTGATGGCGTCGGCAAGCAACGGAGACCTCGGCTTGAAATAGACATCGGCGAATGCGGACACCGTAGTCGGCAAGCCTCCATGCAGGCAGTCAACGATGGTGATGATACCCATTTGACGGGCTGCGTACAGTACCCGCTCGAGCGCTGCGATACCTTTCGAACCGTAGCGCTCGAACATGGAGAACTGGAATTTGACAGCTGCCGCTCGCCCATTGGCTGCCTGCAGCATACGCATGGAGTATAGTTCGGCACCCAATGCGTCTACGTTGTAGCCCCAGTCAGTAAGAAGCTGCCTGTGTGGATCGATTCCCACGCATAGCGGACCATATTGGGCCATGGAATTGCTCAGTCGCAGACCGAAGTCCGAACGCTGGGCACTCATTTCTTCACTGCTGAGGCTGCTCATCATTACTCACGGCTTTCCAACTCGAATAGCTGCTGGGAATGATCCTGAATGCTCATGATCTGATAATCATTATTACGCACGGCCTCGATGGCCATCAATACGGCGGAGAATTCCGTCATGGTGGTGAACTGAGGCAAATCCGCGGCAATAGCGGCCGAACGGATGGCGTAACCGTCGGAACGGGAGCCACGAGAATTCGGCGTGTTGAGAATCAGATCAATGGCACCCTCTTCGATCAGCTGAACGACGTTCTTGCCGACGCTGCCCTCCGCATGGTAGGTGGTGATCGGATCGTCCGGATTGGAATCCATACGCACGCTGATCTTGTCGACGATCTTGGACTCGATGCCGTAACGACGAAGCACGGATGCGGTGCCTTCGGTGGCCCAGATGTTGAATCCAAGCTCCACCAGTCGCGCAGCGAACAACGGCAGCTGACGCTTGTCGGTATCGTTCACGGAAATGAACACGTTGCCGCTGGTCGGCAGACCGCCATCGTAGGCGGCCAGCTGGCTCTTGGCGAACGCATGCGGGAAGTCACGGTCGAAGCCCATGACTTCGCCGGTGGAACGCATTTCCGGTCCGAGCAGCACGTCTACGGTCTTGCCGAGCGGCGTACGGAAGCGCTTGAACGGAAGCACGGATTCCTTGACGGCAACCTGCTGGCCGCGGCGAATGTCACCACCGTCTCCATGAGGCAGCAGCAAGCCGTTATCGCGCTGCTGCTGGATGGTTTCGCCGGCCATAATGCGGGCCGCGGCCTTGGCCAGTGCCACACCGGTCGCCTTGGATGCGAACGGCACGGTACGGGAGGCACGCGGGTTCGCCTCGATAACGTACAGGGTGTTGGCCATGAAGGCGTACTGCACGTTGATCAGGCCTTGCACGCCACAGCCCTTGGCGATGGCATAGGTGCCTTCGCGCAGACGGCGGATCTGGTCATCGGAAAGGGTGCTCGGAGGCAGAGTGCATGCGGCGTCACCGGAATGAACGCCAGCTTCCTCAACATGTTCCATAATGCCGCCGATATACAGCTCTTCGCCATCGAACAAGGCGTCGACGTCGATTTCCACGGCATCCTGCAGGAACTTGTCGATCAGCAACGGAGAAGGCAGACGGCCAGAAACCACGGTATCGGCCTGAGCTTCCTTCAATGCGCGATCCACATACTTGCACAGCTGGGCGTCATCGTACACGATTTCCATGCCGCGACCGCCAAGCACGTAGCTCGGGCGCACCAGCACCGGATAACCGATGTTATGAGCCGCCTCACGGGCTTCGTCAAGGCTCAGAGCGGTGCCATAGCGAGGCGCGTTCATCTCGGCCTTCTTCAGCACTTCGCCGAAGAGCTCACGGTTTTCAGCCAGATCGATGGATTCAGGCGTGGTACCGAGAATCGGAACACCGGCAGCCTTCAGACGAGCCGCCAGAGACAGCGGGGTCTGGCCACCGAGCTGAACGATAACGCCCTTGACCGGACCCATCTTCTTTTCGGCCTCGTAGATTTCGAGTACGTCTTCGAAGGTAAGCGGCTCGAAGTACAAACGATCGGACATGTCGTAATCGGTGGACACGGTTTCCGGGTTGCAGTTGACCATGATGGTGTCATAGTCCTTGCCCAGCTCCTGCACGGCATGTACGCAGGTGTAGTCGAACTCGATGCCCTGGCCGATACGGTTCGGACCGGAGCCGAGAATGATCACGGCTTCACGCTCACGCGGACGCAGTTCACTTTCGTCCGCATAGCAGGAGTAATAGTACGGCGTGACCGCGTCGAATTCGGCAGCGCAGGTATCGACCGTCTTGAAAACCGGACGAAGATCATACGACCAACGCAGTTCGCGGATCGTGTTTTCGCCTTCGTCGCCCAAGTGGCGCAGGTGTGCGATCTGAAGGTCGGAAAGACCTGCCAGCTTCGCCTTCTTTAGCAGCTTGCGGCTCAGCTTGCTCGCTTCCTTGATTTCAAGGGCGGTCTCGTTGATGAGTACAAACTGGCGGATGAACCACGGGTCGATCTTGGTGGCATCGAAGATCTGCTGTTCGGTGGCGCCTCCCCACAGGGCGCGCTGGATCTGCAGATAACGATGCTCGGTCGGCACCTTGATGGCTTCCAACAGCTGCTCGACTTCCTGTACGTCAGGCTTGTCGCCGTCCCAGTTGAAGCCCATATGACGCTTGTCGATGGAACGCATGGCCTTGCCGAGGGATTCCTGGAAGTTGCCTGCCAGAGCCATGGCCTCGCCCACGGACTTCATGGAAGTGGTCAGCGTCGGATCGGCACCCGGGAACTTTTCGAAGGCGAAACGCGGGACCTTGGTGACCACGTAGTCGATGGTCGGCTCGAAGCTGGCCGGAGTGGACTGCGTGATATCGTTCTGGATTTCGTCGAGCGTGTAGCCAAGAGCCAGCTTGGTGGCGATCTTCGCAATCGGGAAGCCGGTCGCCTTGGATGCCAGAGCGGAGGAACGGGACACACGCGGGTTCATTTCGATGACGATGATGCGTCCGGTGTTCGGGTTGATGGCGAACTGGATGTTGCAGCCGCCGGTATCGACGCCCACGCCACGAATGATGGCGATGCCGATGTCACGAAGCTTCTGATACTCGCGATCGGTCAGAGTGAACACAGGCGCCACGGTAATGGAATCGCCGGTGTGCACGCCGACAGGATCCACGTTCTCAATCGGGCAGACGACCACGACATTGTCTTTCTTGTCGCGCATCAGCTCGAGTTCGTATTCCTTCCAGCCTTCGATGCCTTCTTCGATCAGCACCTCGTCGGTCGGAGAATAATGGATGCCTGCGCCTGCGATGCGGTGCAGTTCCTCTTCGTCGTGCGCGATGCCGGAACCAAGGCCACCCATGGTGAAGCTTGGGCGCACGACCAGCGGATAACCGAACTTTTCGGCGATCTTGTCGACTTCTTCAATGGAGTGTGCGATGTCGGAACGTGCGGATTCTGCACCAGCTTCCTCAACGACCTTTTTGAAGAGCTCACGATCCTCGCCGCGATCGATGGCTTCCAGAGAAGCACCGATCAGCTCGACGTTGTACTTCTTGAGCACACCGGCCTCACCCAACGCCATGGCCGCGTTCAGCGCGGTCTGGCCACCCAAGGTCGGCAGCAGCGCGTCAGGACGTTCCTTGGCGATGATCTGCTCGAGAATCGGCGTGGAAATCGGCTCGATGTAGGTGGCATCCGCCATTTCCGGATCGGTCATGATGGTGGCCGGGTTGGAGTTGACGAGAATGACTCGGATGCCTTCCTCACGCAACACGCGGCAGGCCTGAGTGCCCGAGTAATCGAATTCTGCGGCCTGGCCGATCACAATCGGACCGGAGCCGATGACCATCACGGACTTGATGTCTGTGCGCTTAGGCATTGTGGGTTCCCTCCTTGGCGGAACGCATGAGATCCACGAAACGATCGAACAGGTATGCGGCATCGTGCGGGCCGGCTGCGGCCTCCGGATGGTATTGCACGGAGAATGCCGGAATATCAACGCACTGCAGGCCTTCAACCACGTTGTCATTCAGATCGATGTGGCTGACGAACACCTTGCCGTACTTGCCGTTTTCAAACGGCGCGTCAACGGTTTCGCCGATCGGCGCGTCAACAGCAAAGCCGTGGTTGTGCGCGGTGATTTCGATTTTGCCGGTGGTCATGTCTTTGACCGGCTGATTGATGCCGCGGTGACCGAACTTCAGCTTATATGTGCCGAAGCCGAGCGCACGGCCGAGCAGCTGGTTACCGAAGCAGATGCCGAAGAACGGATGACCTGCGTCAAGTACCTGGCGAAGCAGGTTCACTTCAGGATCAGCCTGTTCCGGATCTCCCGGACCGTTGGAGAAGAAGACACCGTCAGGATTGAGGGCTTCAAGCTCATCGAACGTGATGGTGGATGGCACCACATGTACACGGCAGCCACGCTCGGCCATACGATGCGGAGTCATGGCCTTGATGCCGAGATCGACCGCGGCGACGGTGAACAGCGGTTCCTTGCCTTCGAATTCACCACACGGCTCGATGGTATAGGCTTCTTTGGTGCTGACTTCGTCGTAGAGGCTCATCCCCTTCATCTGCGGAGTGGACTTGACCTCGTCAAGCATGGACTCGATGGTACGCAGCTTGCCATTGGCGTCAAGCAGAGCATCACCGGAGAAAATACCTGCACGCATCACGCCTGCGGAACGCAGGTGGCGTACAAGCTTGCGAGTGTCGATTCGGCTGATGCCAACGATGTGATTGGATTCCAAATCGTCATCGAGGCTGCCGGTGGCACGCCAATTGCTCACATTCGGGCTGGGATCGCGCACAACATAACCGGCAACCCAGATTCGTGAGGATTCTGGATCCTCCCCATTGATTCCCGTGTCCCCAATGTGTGGGAACGTCTGCACCACGATCTGACGATCGTAGCTGGGGTCCGTAAGCGTTTCCTGATATCCGGTCATACCGGTTGCGAAAACGATCTCCCCGCTGGTCGTGCCGATCGCGCCGTAAGGTTCACCCACATACACCTGCCCGTCTTCGAGAACGAGAACGGCATCTTGAGGGTCAAACATCACGGCTTCGGAATCATACTGGTTCACCAAAACCCCCTTATAGTCAAGGTATTCGTACCAAGGATAGCGGCCGGTTAGGACTCGCGACCCGGCCGAATCGCTTAACTTTCAGCTTTATTCAGCTGAAGGTTCGGTCGGTTGCTCATCCACTTGAGCGGCATCCGCATCAGCGCTTACCGCGCTGAGCAGACCGTGGATGAATGCCGGTGATTCGTCATCACACAACGTCTTGGCAAGGCCAAGCGCCTCGTCGATGGCCACCATATTGGGAACATCATCATTGAACATGATCTCCCATGCGGCGATACGCAGAATATTGCGATCGACAACGCCCATACGCTTGACCTTCCAACCGGTGGAATGCTCGTCAAGCGTGGAATCGATGGCTGCGATATGTTCCGCAACGCCACGAACGATTTCGATGGCGTATTCAGGCAGCGGAGTCTGGGCGCCGGGCTGCTCAATGCGCTCAGCAAGAAGGGACAGGATGTCCTGTCCCTTCTCATCCGCTTCATACAACGTATTCAGAGCCCTCTTACGAGCGGTGGAACGTGCCATGAAACTTCTTTCGTCCTTACTCTCAGTTCTCGCGGCCGAGGTAGGAGCCGTCGGTGGTGTTCACCTTGACCTTCTCACCTTCGCCGATGAACAGCGGAACCTGAATCTCGGCACCGGTCTCAACGGTGGCCGGCTTGGTACCGGCGTTGGAACGGTTGCCCTGCAGACCCGGTTCGGTATGGGTAACGGTCAGGATCACGGAAGCCGGCAGTTCGACGGACAGCGGGGTGCCGTCGTGGAAGGACACGACGCAGTCGGTTCCTTCCAGCAGGAACTTGGCCTGATCGCCGACGAGAGTCTTCGGAATGTAGATCTGATCGTAGGTGGTCATATCCATGAACACGAAGTTGTCGCCGTCCTCGTAGGAGTACTGGAGGTTGCGGTTGTCGACGGTTTCGAATTCCATCTTCATGCCGGCATTGAAGGTCTTGTCAACGATCTTGCCCGAGAGGACGTTCTTGATGGTGGTGCGCACGAAAGCGGGGCCCTTGCCCGGCTTGACGTGCTGGAACTTGATGACGGCCCACAGCTGGCCATCGAGGTTCAGGACGGAACCGTTCTTGATGTCATTGGTAGTCTGTGCCAAATTAACTCACCTATTTCTTCGTCTAACAGGGAAAGCTTAAAAGAGCCTTGCTCATTATGCCACGGTGTGCATACTTTGTCGGTAAGCCTTCCATATATAGGAAAACCTCCCTCGGCGAACATGCCTCGGGAGGTTTTCCTAAAAAACGCTAGTTCAAGCGTGCCTTGATATCAAGCAGAAACTACTCGATGATCTTGGTGACACGGCCCGAGCCGACGGTGTGGCCGCCTTCGCGCACTGCGA
Source organism: Bifidobacterium pseudocatenulatum DSM 20438 = JCM 1200 = LMG 10505 (assembly GCF_001025215.1). Lineage (NCBI taxonomy): Bacteria > Bacillati > Actinomycetota > Actinomycetes > Bifidobacteriales > Bifidobacteriaceae > Bifidobacterium > Bifidobacterium pseudocatenulatum. Next base: position 725,059 of record NZ_AP012330.1, on the reverse strand, counting down.
AGGTCAGGCCCTCCTCCATAGCGATCGGCTGGATCAGCTCAACGCCGAAGGTAGCGTGATCGCCCGGCTGCACCATCTCAACGCCTTCCGGCAGGGTGATAACGCCGGTGACGTCGGTGGTACGGAAGTAGAACTGCGGACGGTAGTTGGAGAAGAACGGCGAGTGACGGCCGCCTTCGTCCTTGGTCAGCACGTAGACTTCGCCCTCGAACTTGGTGTGCGGGGTCACGGAGCCCGGAGCAGCCAGAACCTGGCCACGCTCGACCTGGTCACGGTTGATGCCGCGGAGCAGCAGACCGGTGTTGTCGCCAGCCTCGCACTCATCCATCTGCTTGTGGAAGGTCTCGATGGAGGTGACGGTGGTGGTCTGGGTCGGACGGATACCAACGATCTCGACGTTGGAGTTGACCGGGAGCTTACCACGCTCGACACGGCCGGTAACCACGGTGCCACGGCCGGAGATGGTGAAGACATCTTCGATCGGCATCAGGAACGGCTTGTCCAGATCGTGAGTCGGGGTCGGGATGTACTCGTCGACAGCCTTCATGAGTTCCTTGACGGACTCAACCCACTTCTCGTGATCCGGAGCGTCGTCGTGCAGCGCGCCGTAAGCGGAGGTGTGGATGACCGGGCAATCGCGATCGAAGCCGTTTTCGTCGAGGAGGTCACGGACCTCTTCCTCAACAAGCTCGATGAGCTCTTCGTCGTCGACCATATCGCACTTGTTCAGAGCGACGAGGATACGCGGCACGCCCACCTGACGAGCGAGCAGCACGTGCTCGCGGGTCTGAGCCATCGGGCCGTCGGTGGCGGCCACAACGAGGATAGCGCCATCCATCTGGGCAGCGCCAGTGATCATGTTCTTCACGAAGTCGGCGTGGCCCGGGCAGTCGACGTGAGCGTAGTGACGCTCAGCGGTCTGGTACTCGATGTGGGCGATGTTGATGGTGATACCACGCTGCTGCTCTTCCGGAGCGGCGTCGATCTGGTTGAAGTCGTAAGCCGGGTTGATGTCCGGGTACTCTTCGTGCAGGACCTTGGAGATGGCTGCGGTCAGGGTAGTCTTACCGTGATCGACGTGGCCGATGGTACCAATGTTAACGTGCGGCTTAGTACGCTCGTACTTTTCCTTTGCCATGTGTTTTGTCCTCCTGGACGTCTCGTAGTAAGCCTTGAACTCACTTCAAGGCACTCGCTACATTTTACTGGGTTTGACGGGTTTGTGCCACTTTGGAGCCCGAACCCAGTCAGCGCTACAAAATACTAGCGCTGACTGGAGACAGTTTCCACTTAAGCGGCAGCGCGTGTCACTCGCCGCGCTGGGCCTTGATGATCTCCTCGGAGACGTTCTTCGGAACCTCAGCGTAGGAGTCCATCTGCATGGTGAACATTGCGCGGCCCTGGGTCTTGGAGCGAAGGTCGCCGATGTAGCCGAACATTTCGGACAGCGGAACCTTGGCGTCGATGACCTTGACACCGGTGGAGTCGGTCATGGACTGGATGGAACCACGACGGGCGTTGATATCGCCCATCACGTCGCCCATGTACTCTTCCGGAGTACGCACTTCCACGGCCATGATCGGCTCGAGGATGACCGGCTTGGCCTTCGGAGCAGCTTCCTTGAAGCACATGGAACCTGCGATCTTGAAGGCCATTTCGGAGGAATCGACGTCGTGGACCTGGCCGTCAGTGACGGTAGCCTTGACGCCAACCACCGGGAAGCCGGCGAGCACGCCGGATTCCATGGCTTCCTGCACACCAGCATCGATGGAAGGAATGAATTCCTTGGTGATGTGGCCACCGGTGACCTCGTTGACGAACTCGTAGGTCTCGCCCTCTTCGGTGTTGAGCGGCTCGAAGTTCATCAAGACCTTTGCGAACTGGCCGGAACCACCGGTCTGCTTCTTGTGCGTGTATTCCTGGTTCATGACGGCCTTGCGGATCGTCTCACGGTATGCAACCTGCGGGTTACCCACGTTGCACTCCACCTTGAATTCACGACGCATACGGTCGACGATGATGTCGAGCTGCAGCTCGCCCATGCCGGAGATCAGGGTCTGGCCGGACTCTTCGTCGGTCTTCACCTGGAAGGTCGGATCTTCGTCGGACAGCTTCGCCAGAGCGATGCTCATCTTCTCCTGATCGGCCTTGGTCTTCGGCTCCACGGCCACCTCGATCACCGGATCCGGGAAGGTCATGGATTCGAGGGAGATAGGCGCCTTTTCGTCGCACAGGGTGTCACCGGTGGTGATGTTCTTCAGGCCCACGAAGGTGTAGATGTTGCCGGCTTCGGCGGCATCGACCGGGTTCTCCTTGTCGGCGTGCATCTGGAAGATCTTGCCGACGCGTTCCTTCTTGCCCTTGGTGGAGTCAAGCACGGTGTCGCCCGGGGTGACGGCGCCGGAGTAGACGCGCACGAACACGAGCTTGCCATAGAACGGGTGGGTAGAGATCTTGAAGACCAGGGCAGAGAACGGATCATCGGTGGTCGGCTTGCGATCGATCTCGATGGATTCGTCCTTAGGATCGAAACCGACGATGGACGGAACGTCCTCCGGGCTCGGCAGGTAGTCGACGACGGCGTCCAGCATCGGCTGAACACCCTTGTCCTTGAAGGCGGAGCCGCAGAGCACCGGGTAGGCTTCACGGTTAATGGTGAGCTTACGGATGCCGCTACGGATCTCGTCCTCAGTCAGTTCGCCGGACTCGAGATACTTCTCAAGCAGCTCTTCGTCGGATTCTGCGACCTGGTCGAGCAACTCTGCACGATACTGCTCGGCCTTGTCCTGCAGATCGGCCGGGATGTCGGTAGTGTCGTAGTGAGCGCCCATGTCGCCGGAAACGTCGTTCCAGACGTAAGCCTTCATACGAATCAGATCGACAACGCCAGCGAAGTCGTTCTCAGCGCCGATCGGCAGCTGTACGACAAGCGGGGTCGCGCCCAGCTTGGTTTTGATGGTGTCGACGGAGTAGTAGAAGTCAGCGCCGAGCTTATCCATCTTGTTGATGAAGCAGATACGCGGAACGCCGTACTTGTCAGCCTGACGCCACACGGTCTCGGACTGCGGCTCCACACCTTCCTTGCCGTCGAACACGGCAACGGCACCATCGAGCACGCGCAGGGAGCGCTCCACCTCGGCCGTGAAGTCCACGTGGCCTGGGGTATCGATGATGTTGATCTGGAACTTCTGCTTCTCGTCATGGGTCTGACGGTTCCAGAAGCAAGTGGTTGCAGCGGACTGGATGGTGATGCCGCGTTCCTGCTCCTGAGCCATGAAATCCATCGTCGAGGCACCGTCATGGGTCTCGCCGATCTTGTAGTTCTTGCCGGTGTAGTACAGGATACGTTCGGTGGTAGTGGTCTTACCGGCATCGATGTGAGCCATGATGCCGATGTTACGGATCTGGTTGAGATCATTGAGCACGTCTAGTGCCATGAGTGTTCCTTAACTCTCGTTCTCGACTAATTACCAGCGGTAATGAGCGAAGGCCTTGTTGGCCTCTGCCATCTTATGAGTATCCTCGCGACGCTTGACAGAAGCACCAAGGCCATTGGAGGCATCGAGGATTTCGTTGGCCAGACGCTCAGCCATGGTCTTCTCACGACGGGCGCGGGAGAAGTCGGTCAGCCAGCGCAGGGACAGAGTGTTCGCACGAGCCGGCTTCACTTCGACCGGAACCTGGTAGGTAGCGCCACCGACGCGGCGGGAGCGAACCTCGAGGGATGGACGGATGTTGTCAAGAGCGCGCTTAAGCACTGCCACCGGCTCCTGATCAGTCTTTTCCTTGACCATATCGAGAGCGGAGTAGACGATGTCTTCGGCGATCGACTTCTTGCCGTCGAGCAGAATCTTGTTGATGAGCTGTGCCACAACAGTGGAACCGTAAATCGGATCCGGCAGCAGCTGATGCTTCTTGGAAGGTCCTTTACGTGACATATCTCTTACTTCGCCTTCTTTGCTCCGTACAGGGAACGACCCTGCTTGCGATCCTTCACACCCTGGGTATCGAGGGCGCCACGAACGATGTGGTAACGAACACCCGGCAGATCCTTGACACGGCCGCCGCGCACGAGCACAATGGAGTGCTCCTGCAGGTTGTGGCCTTCGCCCGGGATGTAAGCGGTGACTTCCACACCGGAGCTCAGGCGCACACGAGCGACCTTACGCAGTGCCGAGTTCGGCTTCTTCGGGGTGGTGGTGTAAACACGGGTGCACACGCCGCGGCGCAGCGGGCTTCCCTTCAGTGCCAAAGTCTTGGACTTCTTCGGCTTTGCCTGACGTCCCTTACGGACGAGCTGTTCAATAGTAGGCAACTTGAATTCTCCGATTCAGTGGTTTCTCTTGCTTTTGTGTGACCGCCGCACTGCACCCACACTCCACGCATCTGAATCGTGAAGATAGCCACAGTCCACCGGCCCGATGGCCCATCCCTCTCTCACCGTCGCATTGCTGCGCGTGATGCAATCGAGTTCCGGGATATCCCAACCCGCACGCCTGTCACATAAGGCATGCCGTTGGCACACACGAATTATCAGTATACGGATTCCCAAGACATTCCAACATGCCGTGTCGCAAATCGCAAAAGGAATGGCCCCGGATCCTTTCGAATCCGGGGCCATCCACTCGGGAAGGAGGTTCCCACTTCTTTGCTACGCGCTACCTTACGCGCACTCTTCAGTCTCGTTGTCTGTTTTGCATTTGCGGCCCGGCGCCTGCGCCGTACTACCCCATTGCCGCTGTTTCGAATCGCTATTGTTCAGTTATATCTTAAAGGCGTTGCGCATGAACCTCACGGCCATCGGCGCTTCGTTGCGACCTGACGAATTCTCGACTGATCCACAACTCCGGCCTTCAGTTACAGTATACCCCAAAACGAACAAAAAACACGGGTGAAGACACCCTTAAATCCCAATAATTTCAATCATTTTGCCTACATCAGCGCAAAGCAACAAAACATCACAATGACACGTTTGCACCACTCAAAACAAAACATTCCCTGAATCGTTTTGAAAGATTCAGGGAATGCGCAATATGACGACGGAATCTACTGACGAATGTCAGCTGTTAGCTGTTTCGGCAGCGTCTTCGCGGGCCTTCGCAGCCGAGCCCTTCTCGCCATTGTCGGAATCAGGATGGATCTGATGCCTGTCATCATGCTCACGCCACCAGCTGGACAGCACGGAACCGGAAATGTTGTGCCAAACGCTGAAGAACGTGGACGGCACCGCGGCCAACGGATTGGAAGCGAACGACGTCAGCGCCAAAGTCGCTCCCAAAGCGGAATCCTGCATGCCGACCTCGAAGGTGATGGCTTTCTGCTGTGCATAACGGAAGCCCTTCGGATATACCTTGTACATAAGTTTGGAGAAACCGAAGCCCAACGCGTATCCGCACAGGTTGTGCAGAATGACCACCGGGATGGCAAGCAGCGAGGAAGCCACGAACAGCTTCGGACCGTTGGCTGCGACGACCACGCCGATGATAAGCAGGATGGCCACCTGGGACACGATCGGCAGAGCGACCGTAATCTTCTCGATCTTCTCGCCGAAAATAGCATGGCAGATCACGCCAAGAGCGATCGGGAACAGCACCACCTTGACCGCATTGAGGAACAGGGATTCCACCGGGACCGACACATACTGGGAAGCCAGCCACTGCATCAACAGCGGAATCATGAACGGCGCGCACAACGTGGACAAAATGCCGATGGACACGTCCAGCGCCACATCGCCACGACTCAGATAGCTCATCACGTTGGACGAGGTTCCGGACGGGCAGCAGCCGACCAGAATCACACCGACGGCGAGCGCACCATCAAGACGGAAAATCCAGCACAGCAGCACAGCTACCAACGGCATGATGACGAAGTGGGCCACGGTACCGACGATGACCATCAGAGGCTGGGTGAGAATGCGCCTGAAATCGTCAAGGGTCAAGGTAAGACCCATGCCGAACAGCACGATACCTAGGAAATAACCGGTATAGGATTTGCCCCACAAGCTTGCCTGCGGCACGAAATAGTTGAACACGGCCCACACAATCACAATCGCGGTGAACCACTTGGTGAGCCAATCACCAAACGCTTTGACCTTCTGCATGAATCTCTCTTCCTTCACATTTCACAGCTTTTCGGCCGATGATCCGCATACGCCGTAAACACTCCGAGACGGCCCACACCGCCATTACAGCACACCCTTACGCATGCAGCGACTACAAGGTACGCGTGAGTTTCGGATTTGTGTAATATGCCGTTCACATAATGAACAATCCACAGCGCAAGCCGACGACAGGCACGCGCAACACGCCGATGTAGACATAGCTGGAAAATCGTGTATAGTTTTCATCTGTTGCGCTTCTGCATGAAGCGAAAACATGGTGGCTATAGCTCAGTTGGTAGAGCATCTGATTGTGGTTCAGAAGGTCGCGCGTTCGAGCCGCGTTAGCCACCCCGGTAGAGACCTCGGAAGAAATTCCGAGGTCTTTTGCTATCCGGACGGCTTGAATACAGCAAACAGCCGGTCGCAAGTCATCAGCATAGGTCAGATACAAGGAGCGCATCATGCTGTCTTTTGAAAACGACTATTCCTGCACGGCAACACCGGAAATCATCGAACGCATCAGCGAAATCGCACAAAACCAATATCCGGGTTACGGCAACGACAGCATCTGCGAAAGCGCGAAAGCCAAAATCCGCGAAGCATGCGCCTGCCCTGACGCACAGATTTTCTTCCTGGTAGGTGGCACGCAGACCAACCAGACCATCATCGACTCCATCACACCGCAGTATGCCGGCGTAATCGCGGCAAGCACAGGCCATGTGAACGTGCATGAGGCGGGCGCCATCGAATTCACCGGACACAAGGTGCTGACGCTCCCCCACCATGACGGCAAAATCGATGCGACCGAACTCGACGAGTACTGCGCCACGTTCTACGCGGACGGCAACTACACGCACATGGTGTTCCCCGGATGCGTCTACATTTCGCAGGCCACCGAATACGGCACGCTCTACACGCTCGCCGAACTTGAGGCGATCCGCAAGGTCTGCACGAAGTACGACATGCCGTTGTTCATCGACGGCGCACGACTTGGCTACGCGCTGACCGCAACCGGCAACGACGTGACGCTTGAAGACATCGCGCGTATCGCGGACGTATTCTATATCGGCGGCACCAAGGTCGGAGCCATGTTCGGTGAGGCCGTGGTGTTCACGCACGGCAATATGCCGAAAAACTTCGTGACGCTCGTCAAGCAACATGGCGCGCTGCTCGCCAAGGGATGGCTGCTGGGCGTGCAGTTCGACACGCTGTTCACCGACGATCTGTATTGCAGGATCGCCCGCCACGCCAACGATGCGGCCGACCGTATTCGCGAAGTGCTGGTGGAACGTGGCTATACGCTCACCTTCGACGCGCCGACCAATCAGATCTTCATCACGCTCGACAACGCGACATCCGAGCGTTTGCAGCGCAATGTGCGCCTCGGCTTCATGGAAAAGGCCGACGACACGCACACGGTGATGCGCATCTGCACCAGCTGGGCCACCACCGATGAGCAGGTGGAGCAGCTGATCGCATTGCTGTAGCGCGCATCGTCGCTGTCAATCGGAAAAATAATCATTACGACAAACAACAAAAAGGCGCAGGAATTACATCCCGCGCCTTTTTGCTTACGTTACGATCATTTATCACGCATGTGGTTCCATTTATGCTGATTGTTACGCATTGATTTGCTTATTGGCATTATCGGCGATCGCCTCGCGTTCCATAGCCACGAATTTACGCACGGAAGCAGCCACCGAATAATGCTCTTTAGTGTGTTCGGCATAGATTTCGCCCCATTTCGACAGTTCATCGGGGTGATCGACCCACCAATCGATGCGCCTTGCCAACGCTTCCACATCGTCGACAGGGAATAGCGATTCGTCACGTAACGCGAACTGGCCTGCGGCGCTCAACGGAGACGATGCGATGACCGGCACCAAACCGGCGGCCATACCTTCAATGACGCTCACCGATTCGAGATCGGCAATCGAAGGATGCACCAGCAAATCGCCGGAACGCAGCAACGCGGGCATTTCGGTGTTCTTATGAAATCCGATCGATGCCGGTCGGGAAAGCAAACGTGCGGCGAGTCGCTGCAATTTCTTTTTCAAAGGACCGGTGCCGGCAATCGTCAGTTCAATATCTTGCGCATGCCTGCAACGGGCGATCGCATGAATTAATGCGACATGATTCTTTTCGTTCGTCAATCGTCCGGAAGCGACAATGTGGAACGGAACCGGAGCAGACTTCCCCGCATCGCGCTGCGTTTTCGCAGTGAATCGTGATTCATATCCGTTGGAAATCACATGCAGTTTCGATTTGTACCCGTGAGAACGCAGCAAACTTGCGCCAAGCTCGGTCGGCACATGCACATGGTCGATTTTGCGGTACAGCCACAAATTGAACAGCCAGTAGATGAACTTGTCGATGCCCGGAATATATTTCAGCGGACCTGCCGAATACGTGATGTTCTCCGGCTGCACATGATAGCCCGCAGTAACCGCGATTCCCATCTGTTTGGCGACTTTGCACGCATGCTGGCCAAAACGGAACGGCGTGTAGATGTGCACCACGTCCACGCCTCGGAACGCGGTTCTGAACAGCGTGTCGCTCGGTTCGGCGAACTGCATCTGCTGCTTTTTCGCCACCCAACTGACCAGAGGCACATGGTTGACTCGTGCCGGGTATTCAGGCGCACCAATGCCCACAAGCCTGACCGTATGGCCTTGCCGCTTCAATTCCTCCGCCCACTGCAACGCCGAATTCGACGTGCCGTTACCTCGGTTTCCCGACGTGTCGACCACCATGGCGATGGTCAGGGGTCGCTGTGTTTCTTCCTGTTCCGTCTCAGACATGCACTCCATCCTACGCCGATGGCACAATGGAAGGCATGACTGAAGAGAATCGTGCCTTGGGCACTCCGCTTGGTAAGCATCCGACTCGTGTTCTGTTTCTTGGCTCCGGCGAGCTGGGCAAGGAAGTCGCTCTCGAACTGATGAGGCTTGGCGCATGGGTATGCGCGGCCGATTCCTATGAGGGCGCTCCGGCACAACAGGTGGCGCACGAATACCGTGTGCTCGACATGGCCAATGCCGAACAGTTGCGCGTATTGTTTGACGAAATTCAGCCGGACATCATTGTTCCGGAAGTCGAAGCGATCGCCACCAGCGAATTGGCTGCCGCGGCCGAGCGTGGCGCACAGGTGGTGCCAAGTGCCGAAATCGCATCCATTTGCATGGATCGCGAACGTTTGCGCGTACTTGCGCATGAGGAATTGGGATTGCCGACCACGCCGTACCGCTTCGCAGGCTCGCTGGAAGAGCTTCGCGCTGGGGCAAAAACGGTTGGCTACCCGTGCGTGGTCAAGCCGATTATGAGTTCTTCCGGTCACGGCCAGTCCGTGGTGCGTTCCGCCGATGCGATTGATGCGGCTTGGGTTGAGGCACAGGAAGGTCGTCGCGCGCACGACGAGGGAGACGTTTCCCGAGTGATTGTAGAAGCGTTGGCTCCGCTTGATTACGAGCTGACGGTGTTGACCGTCAGCTCCAGCGCCGGCATCGTGACCTGCGCTCCGATCGGACAGCGTCAGGAAAGCGGCGACTATCGCGAATCCTGGCAACCGGCCTCCTTCACACAGGATGTGCTTGCGCAGGCGCAACGCATAGCGTGCACCGCAGTGGAAGGTCTGGTGGCGAAGGCCAAGGCTTCCGACGAGAAGGGTTGGGGTGTGTTCGGCGTGGAATTGTTCGTGCTGACCGACGGTTCCGTGTTGTTCAATGAAGTCTCCCCACGTCCGCATGACACTGGCATGGTCACGATGGCGTCGCAACGGTTAAGCGAATTCGCGTTGCATGCGCGTGCGATTCTCGGTTTGCCGATTACGCAGGAACATGTCGCCTTGTCGATCCCGGACGGTGCCGTCGCGGCAAGCCATGCGATCGTCATTCAGGGCGATGGTGAAGCCGAATTCCGCAACGTCGCCAACGCTTTGTCTCAGCCGGGCACCGATCTGCGTATTTTCGCGAAGCCGGAAGTGCACGGCCATCGTCGTATGGCGGTCGCGCTGGCCATCGGAACAGATGAGGCCGACGCGCGTGCTAAAGCCGAGAATGTGGCCGAATCGCTCGAAATCGACATCGCCTGACGCACTATTGCCGGATACTGACGGAAGACTGCCGGAACGCGCCCAAAAACCATTCGATTGTAGCCTCCCGTTGGTATCTTGTTAACCGTCAAGTTCACCAAACTATCTACCTCCCAAACACCAGGAAAGGCGAGTAATGGAGAAGTTGGAAAAGCTCTACGAGGGCAAAGCCAAGCAACTGTACGCAACTGACGATCCGGAGGTGCTCTGGGTCGAATACAAGAACTCCGCTACCGCAGGTGACGGCGAGAAGAAGGAAGACTTCGCCGGCAAGGGCAGGCTGAACAACCTCATCACCACGCTGATCTTCGATCTGCTCAAGAAGCGTGGTATCGACAGCCATCTGGTAGCCCGCGTGGGCGAAACCTCCCAGCTGGTCAAGAAGGTCACCATGTTCCCGCTCGAGATCGTGCTGCGTAACACCGCCGCCGGCCACTTCTGCTCTCGCTTGGGCGTGGAAGAGGGCATCGAGCTCAAGGAGCCGGTGCTGGAGTACTTCCTGAAGAACGATGATCTGCACGATCCGTTCGTGAACGACGACGATCTGGTTGCGTTGGGCGTCTGCACCCGTGAGGATCTGGCTGAGATCGCACCTCTCGCACGCCGCATCAACGAAGCCCTGATCGAGATCTTCGCCAAGATCGGCATCAAGCTTGTTGATTTCAAAATCGAAATGGGTCGCACTTCCGATGGCACGCTGCTGCTGGCCGATGAGATTACGCCTGATTCCTGCCGTCTGTGGGATCAGCGTGACGGCTCCGGCAAGGTCGAGCATCTCGACAAGGATCTGTTCCGCCGCGATCTGGGCGACATCATTCCGGCTTACGAAGAGGTCGAAAGCCGCTTGGCTGAACTCGCCAAGTCCGAAGGCATTGAAGTAGCCGAATAATACTTGCGATAGCCCGCATCTGCAGTACAAACTCGGATGCGGGCTTCATCGTTTTTAAAAATCTTATTTTTATCAATCTCACCAAGCCCCTCTTTCAAGGAGTCAACCATGGTTTTTCGCGTGTACGTGGAAAAGAAGCAGGGTTTTGATGTCGAGGCCAAGCAGCTCGCCAACGAGCTGAAGACCATTCTTGGCATCGCATCGCTGAAGAATGTGCGTCTCGTCAATCGTTATGACGTGGAAGGCATTAGCGAGGAACTGTTCGCACAGGCCACCCCTACCGTGTTCAGTGAGCCGCAGGTCGATAATGTTTCCGCCGATTTGCCTGATTTCGGTTCTGATAATGTGATTGCTGTGGAGTATCTGCCCGGCCAGTTCGACCAGCGTGCGGATTCCGCCAGCGAATGCATTCAGCTGATCTCCCAGGGCGAGCGCCCGACTGTTCGTTCCGCCAAGGTGTATGCACTTGAAGGCGAGCTGAGCGACGCCGACATCGCCGCCATCAAGCATTATGTGATCAACCCGGTCGAGGCTCGCGAAGCTTCGCTGGATACCAAGACCACGTTGAAGACGCAGGTGCCGGTACCGGGCAAGGTGGAGGTCATCGAAGGTTTCCGCACCATGAGCGACGCCGATCTTGAGCAGTTCATCGCCGACCGTGGCCTGGCCATGGATTTGGCTGATCTGCAGTTCTGCCGTGCTCACTTCACCGAGGAACAGCGTGATCCGACAATCACGGAAATCAAGGTGATCGACACGTATTGGTCCGATCATTGCCGTCACACCACGTTCGGCACGCAACTTGATGATGTGCAGATTGACGACGCGACCGTGCAGGCCGCGTTCGATAAGTATCTTGAGATGCGTCACGAGCTTGGCCGCGACGAAAAGCCCGTATGCCTTATGGACATGGGCACCATCGGCGCGAAGTGGCTCAAGAAGAACGGTATTCTGAAGAATCTTGACGAATCCGAAGAAATCAACGCCTGCACCGTCAAGGTGAAGGTTGATGTGAATGGCCATGATGAGGATTGGCTGTTCCTGTTCAAGAACGAAACCCACAACCACCCGACGGAAATCGAACCGTTCGGTGGTGCGGCAACCTGCATCGGCGGCTGCATCCGCGACCCGCTTTCCGGCCGTTCCTACGTATATCAGGCCATGCGCGTGACCGGTGCCGCCGATCCGACCGTGCCGGTGTCCGAGACGCTTGAAGGCAAGCTCCCTCAGCGCAAGCTCGTCACCACCGCCGCCGCCGGTTATTCCTCCTACGGCAACCAGATCGGCCTGGCCACCGGTCAGGTGGACGAAATCTACCACCCCGGATATGTGGCCAAGCGCATGGAGGTCGGTGCGGTTGTGGCCGCGACTCCGGCCGATCATGTACGCCGCGAAACCCCGGCTCCGGGCGACAAGGTCATCCTGCTCGGCGGGCGTACCGGCCGTGACGGCATCGGCGGCGCCACCGGCGCGTCCAAGGCGCATAACGTCGAATCCTTGGAGCTTGACGGCGCCGAGGTGCAGAAGGGCAATGCTCCCGTCGAACGTAAGCTGCAGCGTCTGTTCCGCCGCGGTGACGCATGCCGTCTGATCAAGCGCTGCAACGATTTCGGCGCCGGCGGCGTATCCGTGGCGGTCGGCGAGCTGGCTGACGGCCTGTATGTTGATCTCAACAAGGTTTCGAAGAAGTACGAGGGCCTGGACGGCACCGAACTTGCGATTTCCGAATCCCAGGAGCGTATGGCCGTGGACGTGGCCGCCGAGGATGTGGACGAGTTCCTGGGCTACGCCAAAGAAGAGAATCTCGAGGCCGAAGTCATCGCGACAGTGACCGAAGAGCCGCGCATGACGATGGTATGGAACGGCGACACGATCGTGGATCTGTCCCGCGAGTTCCTCGCCTCCAACGGCGCTCCGAAGCATCAGGTGGTGCATGTCGAAGCGCAGCACGGCTACGCCACCCCGTGGAAGACCGGCACGCTCGCCGAACGCATGCACACCATGCTCACCGATCTGAACGTGGCTTCCAACAAGGGTCTTTCCGAGCGTTTCGACTCCACCATCGGCGCAGGCACCGTGCTCATGCCGTTCGGCGGCAGGAAGCAGCTGACCCCGAACATGGCCATGGTCGCCAAGCTGCCGGTGTTCGGCGAGACCACCACCGCCTCCGCGATGGCTTGGGGCTTCAACCCGTACATCATGGAGCAGAACCAGTTCACAGGCGCTTATCTGTCTGTGGTCGAGTCGCTCTCGAAGCTGGTGGCCGCCGGTTTCGAACATGAGAAAGCGTATCTGAGCTTCCAGGAATACTTCGAGAAGCTACGCGACGAGCCGGAGCGTTGGGGCAAGCCGATGGCCGCCGTACTGGGCGCTCTGATGGCGCAGGTCGATCTAGGCGCTGGCGCAATCGGCGGTAAGGACTCCATGTCCGGCACGTTCGAACAGCTGGACGTTCCGCCGACCCTGATCTCCTTCGCCGTGGCTGTGGGCAACATGAAGCGTGCCACTTCCCCAGAGTTCAAGGGCGCTGGTCACCGTGTGATCCGCATCGCGCCGCGTTACCAGGCCGACGGCCTCACACCGGACAAGGATTCGCTGCTGGAGGTGTTCTCCGCAGTCGAGGAGTTCACCGATTTCGGCGATGCGCTGGCCGTGTCCACGCCTGGCTACGGTGCCACCGCCGAGGCTATCTTCAAGATGACGGTCGGCAACCAGATCGGCGTGAAGCTGGCCGATGGCATCAGCGTGGACGACCTGTTCGCCCCGGCCTATGGTTCCTTCATCATCGAACTTGCCGACACCGCGAAGGTTCCGGCCGTATCCAACCTGGTTGAGGTCAGTGAGGTCGGCGAGACCACCGAGGCCTACCAGTTCGTGGCAGCCGGTGAGACGCTGGATCTGGCCGAACTGCAGGACGCTTGGGAGGGCGGTATCGAATCCGTGTTCCCGTACCGATCCAAGGGCGATGAAAAGGGCAAGACCGTTGAGACCGTGTCCTTCAATGCGCCGAAGAAGACCGTATACACCGGCGCCGGCGCCGCCAAGCCGCATGTGATCATCCCCGTGTTCCCCGGCAACAACTGCGAATACGATTCCGCAGCCGCCTTCGAGCGCGCGGGTGCCGACGTGAGCACACTCATCGTGAACAACCTCACCCCTGCTGCTGTGGCTGAGTCCACCGCAGCTTTGGTTGAGGAAATCAAGAAGAGCCAGATCATCATGATTCCTGGCGGCTTCTCCGGCGGCGACGAGCCGGATGGTTCCGCCAAGTTCATCACCGCGTTCTTCCGTGCTCCTGCCGTTACCGAAGCGGTGCGTGACCTGTTGAACAACCGTGATGGTCTGATGCTCGGTATCTGCAATGGTTTCCAGGCGCTGATCAAACTCGGCCTGGTGCCGTACGGCGACATCGTGCCGATGACCGCCGAATGCCCGACGCTGACGTTCAACACCATCGGCCGCCACCAGAGCCGTCTGGTGCGCACCCGCGTGGCGTCGAATCTCTCCCCGTGGCTGGCAAAGACCGAGGTGGGCGACATGCACACCATCGCCATCTCCCACGGCGAAGGCCGTTTCGTGGCTTCCGACGATATGCTCGCCCAGCTCAAGGCCAATGGCCAGATCGCCACGCAGTACGTGGACGAGGCCGGCGTGCCGGGCATGGACCTGAGCGTGAACCCGAACGGTTCACTGCTGGCCATCGAAGGCATCACCAGCCCGGACGGCCGCGTGTTCGGCAAGATGGGCCACTCCGAGCGTTACAGCAACGGTACGTTCAAGAACGTGCCCGGCGAGAAGGATCAGCCGCTGTTCGCAGCCGGCGTGGAGTACTTCGCCGCCTGATCCGCGACCGCATCCATAAAAGCGTTCTGACGTAGATTCGAACATACAGAGGCTGTTTGGTTTGATCGGGATTCCTCCCTAGTCAAACCAAACAGCCTCTTTTTTGGTCTCCGACGCATGTTAGGCGGAGAGGTAGCCTTCGGCGAGATTGACGGGGGTGTTGGCGCGTTCCACTGCTTCGTTGGAATGGGTGGCGGTTTGTTTGATGATGTCGTCGTAGCCGGTGAGAGCGGCGAAAGGCATGAATTGCGCGGCACGGTTGTGCATGCTCATGTGCGGGCGCGTGCACGAGCGATGATGAGGCAAGTTGATGATGTCATCGTAACGGTCGGTTTGCTGCAAACTCATGCTGCATGACCTCCAATCTGCCGGTTGCGCTGTTGACCTGTGGCATCAGCGAACATGTCCATCCCTTTAATGACGGCGTTTTTGCCGAACTTGCGTTTGATGTCAAGAATCGTCTGCTGCACATGCTGTTCGGAAATCTCATCGACAACCCGCATATCGTCAGCGTAGGAAGACCGCACGTTGTTATCGACGTTATCACTGCAATCGTTGCTATCGCTTCCATTTGAGACTTCCTGCATATCCGAAAACAGATCGGGCTGAACGTAATTCGCCGCAGCATTCCGCTCAGCCAGCTGTTCGACCGTTTGCAAATCAGAAGCAACCACATTCAATCGACGTACCAACAGCCGATGATCGACGATTCTGCAGAACAATTCGTCAACCGCATCGCATATGCGCGTGGTGGATGACGTATGGTCGTCCAGACCAATCGACCCTGTAGCCGGCTTGGGCACACGCCGACCATACCTATCAAGAGTTACGGGACCGCTATATTCGGCAATGGCTCGCTCAGCCATCGCCTTCAATTCCGGAGTGCCACACTCCCCTAGCCGCTTTGGATCAAGACTGGCGGTATCGTAACCGACCATCAACCCCATATGGCCGGCCTTCACACCTTTGGCAACCAAGTCCAAAGACAAGGCGTCCGCCATTTCTCTCACAATCAGCCGCGCCGAGTCAAAACCGACCGCGCCCGTAAGCACCTGCCCCGAACTCATACTATGACCAGCTGGCTTATACGCTTTGATGTCGGCGATCGTGCAAGGTTCCCAACCCCACGCATGGTCGATAAGCAGCTCGGCGTTCACACCGAACATCTTGTACAGCAGGCCCTCGTTGTAATACTCGTCGGCACGGCCTATGGAACATCGGGCTATATCGCCCATTGTCATTAGACCTTGGGCTTCGAGCTTCTTCGCATACCCTCGTCCCACACGCCAGAAATCAGTCAACGGCCTGTGCGCCCATAACAGCCGACGATACGACATCTCATCCAATTGCGCGATACGCACGCCATCCTTATCCGCGGGAATATGCTTGGCGACCACGTCCATAGCCACTTTCGCCAAATACATATTCGTACCGATACCGGCCGTTGCGGTGATGCCCGTCTCCCGAAGAATCTGCTGGATCATTTCACGGGCCATATCATGCGCGCTTTTGCCGTAAGCCCGCAAATACCCGGTAACATCCATGAATACTTCATCTATCGAATAGACATGAATGTCAGCTTCGGATACGTACCTTAAATATATGCTGTAGATTTTCGCACTGATGTTGAGATAATGCGACATTCGAGGCTTGGCTATATACACGCCGGCAGCCAGATTCGGATTAGCTGCGAGCGCTTTCGCATCATACGATTCACCTCTCAGCACACCGCCCGGTGCCGCTGCCCGCCGTGCAGCATTGACTTCTTTAAGCTTCGCTTTGACTTCGAACAGTCTCGCCCGCCCCGGCAGTCCATATGCTTTGAGCGATGGCGACACGGCAAGACAGATGGTTTTGTCGGTGCGCGATTGGTCGGCCACTACCAGATGCGTGGATAGAGGGTCGAATCCGAGTTCCGCACATTCCGAAGACGCATAGAAGGATTTCAGATCGATAGCGATATAGGTACGTTCGGCCATCTTCAGACTCCTTCCATGATTTGGCTCCATCTTGAAACGTCAACGAGCACTTCGCCTCGCAAAGCACCGACAAAGCATCGCCGATGCACCGCACTGTATTTTCCTGCATTCAGCATATCAGAGAGTTCGAACAATTGTTCGACACACCCGACATGCCAAGTGCCCCTAAGGACTCCACGAAAACCGCCAATTGTAGCCTCCGGTTGGTAGGGTTGAACGGTAGCGAACCCCTTGTCTCCATGGTTTTGGAAGGAGCTTTGGCTTGTCAGCTGAACTCGAAGACATCCACGAGGAATGCGGTATTTTTGGCGTTTGGGGTCACCCGGACGCCGCCCGACTCACCTACTTCGGCCTGCACGCGCTGCAGCATCGTGGTCAGGAAGGCGCCGGCATTGTCTCGAACGATAACGGTCATCTCATCGGTCATCGCGGAACGGGTCTGTTGACCCAAGTGTTCGGCGACGAACGCGAAATCGAACGCCTGAAGGGAGACAAGGCGATCGGCCATGTGCGTTACGCCACTGCCGGTTCAGGCGGCACCGACAACATCCAGCCATTCATCTTCCGCTTCCATGACGGCGATATGGCCTTGTGCCACAATGGCAATCTGACGAACTGCCCGACTCTGAGGCGTCAGTTGGAAGACGAAGGCGCAATCTTCCACTCCAATTCCGACACCGAAGTGTTGATGCACCTGTTGCGCCGCTCCACACAGCGTACGTTCATGGACAAGCTCAAGGAAGCGCTCAACACCGTGCATGGCGGTTTCGCCTACCTGATCATGACCGAAGACGCCATGATCGGCGCGCTTGATCCGAACGGTTTCCGCCCGCTTTCCCTCGGCAAGATGAAAAACGGCGCTTATGTGCTCGCTTCCGAAACCTGCGCGCTTGACGTTGTCGGCGCCGAATTGGTGCGCAATATTCGCCCGGGCGAAATCGTGGTTATCGACGATCACGGCTACAAGATCGTGCAGTACACCAATCAGACCCAGTTGGCCATCTGCTCGATGGAATTCATCTACTTCGCACGCCCCGATTCCGACATTTACGGCGTAAACGTGCATTCCGCCCGCAAGCGTATGGGTGCGCGTCTGGCCCAAGAATCGCCGGTCGATGCCGATATGGTCATTGGCGTGCCGAATTCCTCGCTGTCCGCGGCCTCCGGCTATGCGGAAGAAGCTGGTCTGCCAAACGAGATGGGCCTGATCAAGAACCAGTATGTGGCTCGAACCTTCATCCAGCCGACGCAGGAACTGCGCGAGCAGGGCGTGCGCATGAAGCTGTCCGCCGTGCGCGGCGTGGTCAAAGGCAAGCGCGTGATCGTTATCGACGATTCCATCGTGCGCGGTACCACGTCCAAGCGCATCGTACAGCTGCTGAAGGAAGCTGGCGCCGCCGAAGTGCACATGCGTATCAGCTCGCCGCCGCTGAAGTACCCGTGCTTCTACGGCATCGACATTTCCACCACCAAGGAACTGATCGCCGCAAAGAAGTCCGTTGAGGAAATTCGCGATTTCATCGGCGCCGACTCGTTGGCGTTCCTTTCGCTTGACGGTTTGGTCGAGTCCATTGGATTAGGCGCGGACGCCCCGTATGGCGGTTTGTGCGTGGCCTACTTCAATGGCGACTACCCGACCGCACTCGACGATTATGAAAGTGATTTTTTGAAGTCCCTCACCCCAGAAGATCGCGTGCGTCTGCCTGAATTCGCCCTGTATAAGAGCAAGTACGAAGGCAACGAATACACCACCACTTCACCCCAAGAAGAACACTGAACCCTAGAAAGGTTTGATATGCCAAAAGCATATGAAGAAGCCGGCGTGAGCGTTGAGGCCGGTTACGAAGTCGTCAAGCGCATCAAGTCCCATGTGGCTCGCACCAACCGTCCGGGCGTAGTCGGCGGTATTGGCGGCTTCGGCGGCCTGTTCGATCTGGCTTCCCTCGGATACAAGGAGCCGGTACTGATTTCCGGCACCGATGGCGTCGGTACCAAGCTGGTCGTTGCCAAAATGGCCAACAAGCACAACACCATCGGCATTGACTGTGTAGCCATGTGCGTTAACGATATTGCCGCTCAAGGTGCGGAACCGTTGTTCTTCCTGGATTACATCGCCTGTGGCAAGAACGATCCAGCACTGCTCGAGCAGGTTGTGGCTGGCGTTGCCGACGGCTGCGTACAGGCTGGTTCCGGTCTGATCGGTGGCGAAACCGCTGAAATGCCGGGCATGTATGACGAAGACGAGTACGATCTGGCCGGTTTCGCGGTCGGCGTTGCCGAGAAGTCCGCAATCGTGGACGGCTCCACCATCGCTGAAGGCGATGTACTCATTGGCTTGCCGTCCACCGGCGTGCATTCCAACGGCTTCTCTCTGGTACGCAAGGCCCTGTTCGAGAAGGCCGGCTACACGGTCGACACCGTACTTGACGAACTTGATGGCGAAAAGCTCGGCGACGTACTCCTTACCCCGACGAAGATCTATGTGAAGGCCCTTTCCCCGCTATTCAAGGCCGGCGTGGTCAAGGGCGTCGCCCATATCACCGGCGGCGGCTTCATCGAAAACATTCCGCGTATGATTCCGGACGGCTTGGCTGCGCACATCAATCTCGGCTCTTGGCCGGTGCTGCCGATTTTCGATGTGCTCGAGAAGGCCGGCGAAATCGATCATATGGAAATGTTCAACATCTTCAATATGGGTATTGGCATGGTGCTGGCAGTCAACGCCGAAGATGCTGATAAGACCATGGAATTGCTCAAGTCCAATGGCGAAGCCGGTTATGTGCTCGGCAATATCGTCAAGAAGACCAATAGCGACGTCGAACTGCAGTAAATACATATATGGGGGTGAGCCATAACGGCCACCCCCTTTTATTTCCGAAGACTTTCCTGAACATAGGATTTTCCCAAAAGGGACATAACAGGAGGAAACATGAAGGTTCTGGTCATTGGTTCCGGCGCACGCGAGCATGCCATCGCTCATGCGCTTATGCGTGGCAGCAGCGTCAGCGAGGTCACAGTGGCTCCGGGCAATCCAGGTATGGAGCTTGACGGCATCCGCATCACGCAAATCAGCCCGTCCAATCATGCCGCGCTGATTGATTTCGTAAAGAACAACGGCTATGACTGGGTGTTCGTCGGTCCGGAAGTGCCGCTTATCGAGGGCATCGTTGACGATTTCGCTCAGGCTGGCATCAAGGCGTTCGGTCCGAGCAAGGCCGCCGCACAGATCGAGGGGTCCAAGGATTTCGCCAAGCAGCTGATGGAACGTCACAGCATTCCGACCGCAAGGTATCAAACGTTCAGCGATTTGGAGCGTTCCACGACTTATGTTCGTGAGCATGGCGCTCCGATTGTGATCAAGGCTGACGGCTTGGCCGCCGGCAAGGGCGTGACCGTTGCCATGGATGAGGAAACCGCCATCGCCGCTCTTGAAGATATTTTCGTCGACCATCGTTTCGGCAACGCCGGCGCGAAGGTCGTTATCGAGGACTTCTTGGAGGGTCAGGAGTTCTCGCTGATGAGTTTTGTGAATGGCACCGATTTCTGGCCGATGCCGATTTCTCAGGATCATAAGCGCGCTTATGATGGCGATAAGGGTCCGAACACCGGTGGCATGGGTGCGTACAGTCCCGTTCCGCAGATCGGTCAGGATGTGGTTGACACCGCTATCGAAACCATTGTGAAGCCGACCGTGCAGGCTATGTCCGATGAGGGTACGCCGTTCACGGGCATTCTGTACGCTGGCTTGATCGCCACCGCGGATGGTCCGAAGGTTATCGAGTTCAATGCTCGTTTCGGCGATCCGGAAACGGAAGTCGTGCTGCCGAAGCTCACGTCTGATCTCGGCGCCGGCATCAGCGCTCTGCTCAATGGCGAGACTCCGGAGTTCACTTGGGATAATGACAACGCCACGCTTGGTGTGGTGCTCGCCGCCGACGGCTACCCTGTCGATGTGATCAAGGGCGCTGCGATTCCTGAGATTCCAGTCGATGAGGATTCCCACGTCTATTACGCTGGCGTGGCTCGTAGCGAAGAAGGTCTGGTCGCCAATTCCGGCCGCGTGCTGTTGGTGGAAACCTCCGCAGCCGACATCAAGGCCGCTCAAGACAAGGTGTATGCGATTATCGACCAGCTCGATACCAAGGGCATGTTCTACCGTCACGACATCGGCGCCAAGGCACTGAACATCTGAATGCACCCAGCGATTGCATACCATCAGAAATGTCT
Organism: Bifidobacterium pseudocatenulatum DSM 20438 = JCM 1200 = LMG 10505; assembly: GCF_001025215.1. Taxonomy (NCBI): domain Bacteria; kingdom Bacillati; phylum Actinomycetota; class Actinomycetes; order Bifidobacteriales; family Bifidobacteriaceae; genus Bifidobacterium; species Bifidobacterium pseudocatenulatum. Next base: position 703,931 of record NZ_AP012330.1, on the reverse strand, counting down.
GTAACCATACAATCGCAATCATATATATAAAAAGGACGGCGGTTTTGTGGTCGGACAGAGAGGAGTCCGACTGCAAAACCGCCGTTTTTTAATCACACAACACAGGCAAGCTTATATTGATTACTTCTGCTCTCCCGGCTTCGGAATGAGCAGGGATGCGCAGAACGCGAGGCCGAGCAGAATCACACCGCCAACCATGGCTGCGATGTAGCCGCTGGTCGCACCGCCGGATGCGGTGAACGCGTTCTGAGCAGCGTACAGCACTGCATAACTCAGACCGGCACCCAGGTTGAATGCACCGGAGTTCAGACCAGGCAGGTAGCCCGGATTGTCTTCCGGAGAGAGCACGATGCCCAGACCGTTCAGCATGATGTTGGCAGTACCTGCGTAGGAAACACCCAAAGCCAAAGACATGACCACAAGTGCCCAGATGCTCGGAACGTTGCACACGAAGATGCCGAACAGCACGCCCACAACAGAGACAATCAAGCCAGTACGCAGCACCGCACGGTAGCCGAACTTCGAAGCGAGCACGCCTGCGACCGGACCGAATGCGAGACCGATCAACGCATACGGAGTCAGGGTGGCGAACGATACCACGCTGGCGCTCATGCCGGCGCCGACTTCGGTATCCTGAGCGAGAGCAGGCACGATACCGTTCATGATGGCGAACACGCCGGTCATGGTAAGCAGGGTGGTCAGCAGCAGACCCCAAGTACGACGCTGCTTGAGGTAATGCGTGGTGACCATCGGAGCCTTCTGACGCTTCTCAACATTCCAGAACACCACGAACAGCACGGCTGCAATAACGATTTCGACAGCGACCAGCGCCCAATTGGCGGAGCCCAGCTTCTGAATCTCGTTGATGGCCAGATATGCGGCCAAGAATGCGGCGGCAAGGGAAACCACGCCAGCCCAATCCATCTTCGGAGTCTCGGAAGCGGTGGATTCTTCCGCATACACGAACACAAGCACAATGGCAAGCACCGCAACGCCAACCATGACCCAGAACACGGAACGGAAACCGAACGTGCCAGCAAGCCAGCCGCCAAGAATAGCGTCGACACCGCCGATGCCACCATTAACGGAAGTCAGAATAGCCATGAGCTTGGCGTACTTCTTATCTTCAGTAACCTTGGCGTGCAGCATGATCAGCGTCATCGGCACAATCGGACCGGCAACACCCTGAATCACACGACCGATCATCAGCATCGGCACGTTGACCGCGAGCGCGGAAACCACGCAGCCCAAAGCGGTAAGCACAAGAATGCCAAGCAGCACTTTCTTGCGACCGATCAAATCGCCGAGTCGCGGCAGGAACAGCGAGAACACTGCGCACGAGGTGAAGAACACCGTCTGGGTCAAGCCAATCTGCGCATCGGTGGTGTTGAGTTCAACACGCATGGTCGTCAATGCAGGCGAAAGCATGGACGCGTTGAGCTGGAACGCGAAGATGGCTGCCATCAATGCTGCCATCAATGCGACGACGGACTTGCCGCCTTCGTCGAGCATTTTGCTGTTTTTGGTCTCTGTCATTAGAGCACCCCTTTACTTATCTTTCTCTTCTTTCAGCCGATGGTCTTGATTGCGTCGGTTACCAAATCCCAGAATTTGTTGAAATCAAGCTTGACTGCAACCTGGGTGTGGCATTCTTCGGCGCTCGGCTCTGGACCTCGCAGGTCGGCGACGGTCATGCCAAGTGTGAGATCTCCATGGATTTCGACATCAACCGGGCAACGACGGGTAGTCATGACGCTCGGATCAATGAGGTATGCCACCGTGCACGGATCATGGACCGGAGGATCGATGAAATCTTGATTGTCTTGATAGGTCTTGCGGAAGAAGTCCATCAGACCAGACACGAACTTGGCGAGATCAGTGCCAACGCCTTCGATACGCTGCTGCACTTCGGGCGTGCACAATGCCTGATGCGTCAGATCCAATCCGACCATGGTGATCGGCCAGGCTTCATTGAACACGATGTGAGCGGCTTCCGGATCGACCTTGATGTTGAACTCGGCCACGGCACTCCAGTTGCCCACATGGTATCCGCCGCCCATAAGCACGACTTCCTTGACACGTTCAACAATGCGCGGCTCCATGCGGGCAGCCATGGCAATGTTGGTCAGCGGTCCGGTCGGCACCAGAGTGATGGTGCCTGGCTCGTTGCTCATAATGGTGTCGATAATCCAGTTGACGGCATGTCCGGCTTCCAGCGGACGGCTGGGTTCAGGCAGTTCAACGCCGTCAAGACCGGTTTCGCCGTGAATGGAAGCTGCCACTTCCTGCTTGCGCACCAGCGGACGGTCACATCCGGCATGCACCGGCACGTCGGTGGCATGCGCCTTTTCCAGCACTGCACGGGCGTTGTAGGTCACCTTGTCAAGGCTCTGATTGCCGCCTACCGTGGTGACGCCCAGCAGATCGATATTGGGATTGCCCACGGCAAGCAGGATGGCGACGGCGTCATCATGTCCCGGATCGCAATCAAGGATGATTTTCTTGGACATTATGGTTCCTCCTTATGTGCTCCAACTTTGAACCGATAATGAGGTGGTCGACGATTGACTGACTCCGGCTCATCGGTCACACAACTTGTTGCAAGGCCGGCAATGGCCTTTGATATCAGCGACTTCCGAAACCTTCGAGCAGTTGTTCGGCTGCCTGAAGATCGATGTCACGAGGTGTGTTTCCTGCAAAACGCTCGTCAACTACGGCCTGCGCATTGGAAACGAGTTCTTCAACGCTGATGCCGTAATCCTCAACAGGATGCAGACCGAGCATGCGGTCGCGGAAATCCTTGAACGCTCTGCTTGCGATAATCGCAACCTGCTCGTCCGGCGCATTTTCCGGGTAGACCGCACCTAGAATCTGACCGATCTCACGAACCTTATGCGCACGTACGGGAGCAACGAACTCCATAACCGCCGGCAACGCGTAGCCAACGGCTTCACCGTGCACGATGTGGTATTTCGCTCCGAGCACGTGTGCGATGGAATGCCCCGCAATGGTTCCCGCATTGTTCAGCATCCATCCTGCAAGCGTCGACGCGACCATCACACGTTCCCTGGCTTCACGATCCTGACCGTTTGCCACAGCACGCGGCAGATAGTTGTACAGCAGGAACATCGCTTTTTCGCAAATGGCATCCGTGACCGGACTTGCCATTCGGGAAAGGTATCCTTCCGCGGCGTGGCAGAATGCGTCAAGTCCGCAAGCGATGGTCATTTTTGCGGGCAGTGTCAGCATGAGATCCGCGTTCAGCACGGCATATTCGCTGACTGCCGGATCGGCAAGCACCGCGAGTTTACGACCGGTGGATCCTTCGGTGACCACCAGCGCGTTGGACATTTCGCTGCCGGTGCCGGCGGTGGTCGGAACTGCGATCATACCGTTGCATGGTGCGATCGGCTTGGCTGGATCGGTGTATTCGATGATGGATCCGCCGTTGACACGCACGATGTTGATGCCTCGGGCAACATCCATGGAACTGCCACCGCCGATGGCGATGATGCTGTCAGCCTTATGCGCTTCGAATGCTTCGACGCCGGATTCCACGGTTTCGCAAAGCGGGTCGGGCTTGACCTGGTCGAATACCGCCACATCGACACCGACCTGTTCAAGCTTGGTACGTGCGGCAACGACCAGCGGCATGCTTCCGACGAAGGAATCCGTGACCATCAGCGGACGAGAATAGCCCGCGGTCTGCATGATATCGACCAGAGTCTCCCCTAAATCGTCAGTGCAGACCACTTTGACGGGTTGCAGCAGTTTGACTTCCATAGCCATCGGTCACTGTCCGATCTTTGCGGCCGCAGCGTCGGCATTGATGCAGAATTGACGAACCTTGTCGATGTCTTTCTCCATGTAGCCGCCGTCGTATTTGATGCTGGTCTTCGTCAGGGAGTCCACGCCATACGGCTTGCACTGTTCGATGGCTTCGGCAACATTGTCTGGTCCAAGACCGCCAGCCATGATGACCGGTTTGCCGCATTCGGCCACAATACGGGCGTCAATGCTCCAGTCGTGGGTCAGACCGCTGGCACCAATGCCGGTGTCGGGGGCCAGACCGGAGTCCGTGAGGATGAGATCGCAGTATTGTGCGTACTTCTTGGCACGGTCGACGGCGGATTCATCGTCAACGAGCACGGCCTGCATGAGTTTGGTGTTCGGAGCGGCTTCCTTAAGTCGGGCCGCGAATGCTTCATCTGCGGCGTACCCATCGCCTGCGATATGCAGAATGTCAGGCCGCACCTCTCTGGCAAGCTCGATCATCTCGTCGGGATCGTTGGTCAGCATGATGGCCACGGAGGTGACGCCACGACGCTTGCATTCGTCGAAAATGCGGTGCACGCGTTCGATTGGCACGCGATGTGCCGGAACGCCACCATTCTGCATCGGCACCAGTCCAATGTTGTCGGCACCAGCCTCCATGGTTTTGACGGCCTCATCGTATTCGATCAGAGAATAGATCTGCTTGACTACCATTGTCGGTTCTCCTTGTGTTTGTATGGGTTGATGGACGTGTGATGTAGCAAAATTCAGGCAGTACGCACTTCGTCGAGCAACGGCTCGATCTCGCCGGACATCTTCTTACGTATGCGTTCCACGGTGATATCGGGCACTGCTTTTGTGCATTCGAGCGCGATGCTGGATGCTGCCTGCGCAATTTTGCCGACTTCTTCAAGATCTCGATCGGGGTTATCGAAGAAGCTCCAGGTGATGGCTGCCATGCCGGCATCTCCGGCCCCATTTGCCGTGGCGATTTCGGTACGGTATGGCGGCACATGCTTGAAGCTGTATTCGTCGTTTTCGTGTCTCGCGCACAGGATTCCGTTGGCACCCAATGAAATGAATACGTTCTTCACGCCCCTGTCGAGCAAGGTCTTCGCTGCGGCACCTGCCGAATACTGGTCGGCGATACCGATGCCGGTGAGTACGGATGCTTCCAAATCATTCGGCTTGAGCACGGTCATCTTGTTGAGGATCGTGTCGAAACGGTGCGCTTTGACTGTGGAAACGGTGTCTCCGAACAGTGGCGCGGTGACGTGTTCGCCAATCCATGCCATGGTTTCCGGTTCAAGATTGGCGTCAAGCAGGCAGATGGCGGCACCGTTGATGAAGTCGAGGCGAGATTCGAGGAATGCCGGATTGATTTCCTTGCAGATTTCCATGTCGTTGACGGCCACCAGCAGATCGCCCGTATCATCGGTGATGAACATGTAGGTGGAAGAACGGCGTCCTTCCAGCTGTGCGGCATAGTCAAGATTGATGTTGTTGGCCGCGCACGAACGTTCCAGGGTCTTGCCGTTTTCATCGTCGCCGTAGACGGTGATCAGGTATGTCGGCATGCCCAGATGAGCCATGTTCTGTGCGATGTTCTGCCCGACACCACCTGCGGACATGCTGACGACGCCCGGATTCGAGTCTCGGTCCACTACGGTGCTCGTCGGTCTACCACAGATGTCCATGTTCATGCCACCGATGACCACAACGTAACGGTCAGGAACAGTATTTCCTGAAGTCATATCCGCCATGGATATTGCCTCCTACATTTTCGGGGATATATCTGCCTTGATACACCCTTGATGAAACGTTTTATCTTCAATTTAGAATACAACAAAAGTTTAAGCCAGTCAACTTTTGCTTATATTTCATCGATGTAACATATGGAAAAATCGCGTGTCTCGCGATTACGAAAGAAACAAATGTAAGACCGCCATACCTGCGTTACTGCAGCAAATCAGCTTTGCGCCGCACAGCTTCTTCAGAAAAATCAGCGCAAATCGACTGCACCTGAGACATATTCATCGCAGCCGCCGCAGACGCATATCTAGCGCATTCCCGCTGTGTTTTATGCTCACGACGCGCCCACACCAGCGCACTCAACGCCGCCGACGCACCACCATTGGTATATCGACGTTCCTCCGCCCTTCCCGGCAAAGACCAGAAAAAGCTTTCATGTTCGCAGCAGTACAGCATGTCCGAATCATCCACAAAAAGAAACACATTACGCACACCGGACCGCAGCAAATGTTCGGCGCAATCTCTGGCACTGGCCTCGTCATGCACCTCAATCCCCGACACGAATTTGGCTTCGGCGGAATTAAGCACCATAGTGTCGATGCGATCGAGCACCGGCGTGATTCGCGCCGCTTTATTAACGGAAACCACGCGCACGAAAATCGGTCGACTTGTTTTTTCGCAAACCCATGCTATGGCATCAGACGGCAAGCTCGAATCAATCGCCACCATTTCCGCATTGACGATGGTCTGCTCTCGTTGCGCTAGAAATTCCGGGGTGATTTCCGCACTGATCTGCATATCATCAAGACCCACAATCTGACGCCCCTGCGCGGAAACAACCGACAAGAAGGTGGAAGTAGGCATATGGGAAATCTGCTTGGCATGCGTGATGTCAATGCCGTTGGCATACGCGTCCTGCTTGACGCGTTCGCCGTTCTCATCATCACCATAGACGGAAATCAAATAATTCGGCACGCCAAGCCGGTTCAGATTGTAGGCGATATTGTAACCAATGCCGCCCACGGATGACACAATGCGCCCCATGTTGGAACTTTCCCCAACCACATCCTGCATGGCGACACCGTAATGGTCTATATTGATGGCGCCAACAACAGCCACATAGCTGGGCGGAGTGACGATATACCCTTTGCCTTGGATGTACCCTTTTTTCATCAGGTTGGAGATGTGCGCGGCCACCCCTGAACGGGTGATGCCGCACAGTTCCGCAAGCTCGTTTTGGCTGATCAAAGGATTCTGCTTAATCCACGCCAAAATCTGCTGTTCGCGATCGGTTGCGGCCATCTCTTCCCCCCTTGCCTCTAGGGAAGATCCATGAAATCGGTGTCTTTCAGGTAGTTCTTCCCTGTGGTGATATCGTACTGAATCAGCTGGTAGTCGGCAAGCAACTGCTGGGTTTCCGCGTCGAAGTCGCTTTCGGCCATGGGATTGCCGTCAGCGTCGAGATAGATGTTCTGACCTTCAGGGATACGGTCCCATCCCTGGATATTGTTGACGACAGGTGGCTCCATGGCGGAGATTTTCTCATGCATTTGCGTGAGGAACGCCAGATACGGGGACACCTTGGCGTTCATATGCTCGGCGGCCTGCGCCACGAAGAAGTTCGGCGACGAATAGTCGGCGTTGTCGATCTCGTTGCCTTGCGAGCTGGACGCCTTGTTGGACCAGATGAAATAATCCGTCAGATGCAAGGCAAGCGAATTGTTGTCGTCTTCGGAAGCGGACGAATAAATGCCCGGCAGATGATCGCCGTAGAACACCACGGTGATCGGCTTGTCGATGGCGTCGAGCTTGTCAAGGAAGTCGGCGGTCGCCTCGTCGGTCAGAGCCGCACCCTTCTGATAGGTTTCGATGGACTCCTTCTCATCGTCCTCCAAAGGAGTGTCCGTAGTGGATTCGGCCTTGAAATCGTTGTTCTTATACCAATCGTGGTATGGCATGTGGTTCTGCATGGTGATGACCTGCAGGAACTGGTTGCCATCGGTTTTCTTGACTTCTTCGATGGTGCTCTCGTACGTCGCTTCGTCAGACACGTACGGCGAATCGTCGATCTTGTCTTGATGCGAGATGACGTCCGGACCGGTCAACGTGTAGAAATGCGAGAATCCGAACTTCTTATAGTTGGTCGCACGCGAGTACATAGACGATTCGTACGGGTGCAGTCCGATGGAATTCTTCGACGCCCCCCACAGCTGGTTGATGGTCGGCGTCCAATGCTCGCTCGGCACAAGCTGCTGATACGGGCTGGTGAGCGACGAATCGAAATTCGACATGCTCAAACCCGTCAATCCCATGTATTCGAGGTTTGCGGTACCACCGCCATATCCGGAAGAAAGCATCAAACCGGAGGTCGTATTCTCTTTGATGGAACGAATGTTGGGCATGGAATCCTTGTTGATCTTAAGCCCCGGCACGCGAGACGGGTCGGAGAAGGATTCGGACAGCACATAGATCACCGTACTGTCGGTCATGTTCTCGGTACGAGATGCGTTGATCTTCTTCGCTTCTTTTTCGTATCGTGCCGCGACTTCCTTCATGGTTTCTTCGGAATAGTCGTCAGGCTTCACCATGACTTTCGGATTCAGCTGCCTGGTGAAGGCGACCATCGGTCCGTTGCGCTGCGCATCGTAGACGGAATCCCACATGGACGGCATGTCCCCCATTGCCGAAGAGAAGGTTTTCGCCCAAGATCCGACAGTGCTCACCTGCATGGAATACAGCGTGAAGAACGTTCCCGGCACGATGATCAGCAGTAGTCGCACGATGGCATTCAGCGAGCGCGACTGCTTGTCGTCGCCACGGAAAAGCTTGCCGTGACGGCCGTCACGATGATTCAGGAATACGAAAAGCGCAATGAAAGCAACGAATATGACGACGGCGAGCAGAATGGTCCACTGTGCGCCTGCCGGCATGAAGCTCATAAGATTGCCCGCATCGGCTTTGAGGAAGTTCAGATCGCTGGGAAGAATCGCCTCATATCGGATGGATACTTTGAAATGTTCGATCACCGCGATAATGAATGTCACCGCCAGAAATATTGGCGTGGCGATCCAGAAGCGGTTGATGAGCATGAGCAGTATCACATACAGCACGCCCCACAAAATCAGGTTGAGCACCGCCACAAAGTTGAGGTTGGTGAACATTTTGGTGACGAAGCCCCAACCGGTCAGCCACATGTTGTTCGAAAGCTTGACGCGTGTAGCGGATTGACTGACGCCAATCTGTAGCGCTGCCACACCGATGGCGTCGAACACCACAAACAGTATGCCGTACAACCACCCTGGGAATTCCTTACGTTCCTTGGCGGGTGCGTTTGGATCAATCGTCGAGATCTTCAGTTCCTCAATCGTCTCTGTATTCACGGATTCGTTCGTCAAGTGTTTATCTCCACTCGTAACGTGTCAGTTCGCTTCGTTTCCCGCCTTACGGCGACGCCAAGGCACTATTCTCGCGACCATATCTGACAAAAAGCTGTAATGATCGATTTCATCCACAGTTTCTTCTGATTTTCTTACGCATATGTCGATGAAATCGCAAAAGAACGATGAGGGGGTATAGACAGTTCGGATGGCAGTATCTAGTTGTCGTCAAGGATTCCGCCGTCCGCATAACCGTTGTTGCTGAAATCGGCGAAATTGTTGAGATCGACGGAATTACCGTCGTGCCTCATTCCGGCAGTCGGGGCATAGTCCGAACACCTCAAGCGTATGCCGTTCGATGGTGAATCCGTATTTCTCGCTGATGCCACGCAGCCAAGTTTCGGATGGCGATTCGATTTCCACGGTTTTGCCGCAATTCGTGCATACGAGATGATGGTGATGCCCGTCATCACCACACAGACGGAACAGCTGTTGGCCTTCCAAACGCACGGTATCAGCCTCGCCTGCCTCAGCCAAGGCATTCAATTGACGATATACAGTGGCAAGGCCGACCTTCACGCCTTCGTCTTCCAGCTTGCGATGCAAATCCTGTGCGGAAATGAATTCATCGTTTGCCTTCAACGCATCATGAATCAGTTCTTTTTGTTTGGTGTTGCGCTCCACGCGTCCGTCCGTCAATCTATGTCCGTTCTTGATGGCTTCGCGCGCCGTCCTCCCCTCAGGGAAAGGCTGACGCGCGAAACATGCCGTCATCGGTTTTATTTCAAATCATCCCAGCAGCCGGTCCGTTCAAGATCCGCCACAGTTTGCCTGGTGTCGTCGGTCAGCACGGTGATATGCCCCATCTTGCGATCATGACGCACTTCAGCCTTGCAATAGTCGTGCATATTCCATTCGGGATGCTCGGCGATCAGCGCGCGGGTCGGGGCCACATGCTGCCCGAGCACATTGACCATAACAGCCGGCTTGAGCAGTTCGGGCTGTTCGAGCGGCCACCCGGCGATGCCTCGAATATGCGCGTCGAACTGGTCGAACGAGCACGCTTCGATGGTGTAATGACCGGAGTTATGCGGGCGCGGGGCAAGCTCGTTGACGATAACCCGCTCATCCTTGGTAACGAAGAGTTCGATAGCGAGGATGCCGGCCAGTTCGAAGCCTTGCGCCAAACGCAAAGCGAGTTCGTGCGCTTCCTTCGCCACGTCTTCGCTGACTTCGGCCGGAGCGATGGTCATGTGCAGAATATTGTTACGATGCTCGTTGCGCACGATCGGGAAGGTCACATAATCCTTGCCGTTACCGGCAACGAGAATGCTCGCTTCGAATGCGAAATCGACGAATCCTTCGAGAATGCTCGGCGGGAATCCGCCACCGCGATCGGCACGGGCTCGTACCTTTTCGAGATCGGCATCGGATTTCAGCACGGTCTGGCCGTGGCCGTCGTACCCGCCGGAACGGGTTTTCAGCACGGCCGGGTAATGGATTTCACCGAGCGCCGCATCAAGCTCCTCAACGCTGTTGACGGCCTTCCATGGTGCGGTCGGCGTGCCATGATCATTGATGAACTGCTTCTCGTTGACGCGATCCTGCGTGACACGCAGCAAATCGGTGCCTTGCGGGGCTGCAGACAAGGAACGCACTTCGTCGATGGCGTCGGCGTTCACGTTTTCGAACTCGTACGTGAGCACGTCGGACTTTTCAGCCAGTTCTCGGATCGCGGTGATGTCGTCGTATTCGGCAGTGACTTGGAAGTCGGCCACCTGTGCGGTCGGGCAATCCGGAGTCGGGTCGAGCACGCCGATGCGGAAGCCCATGTAGCGGGCGGACAACGCCATCATGCGGCCAAGCTGACCGCCACCGATAATGCCGATGGTGGCCCCTGGCATCAGACGTTCAACACGGCCATTGGTTTCCTCAGACAAGCTGGGCATTGGATTCAGCCACCTTTTCCTTCAGAGAGTCACGATATTCCTGCAAAGCATTGGCCAAACGCTCATCGGTGGTGCTCAGAATGCTCACAGCCAAAAGACCTGCGTTTGTGGCACCGGAGTTGCCGACTGCGGTGGTGGCGACCGGGATGCCGCCTGGCATCTGCACGATGGACAGCAGCGAATCCCAACCGGACAGCGCATGGGAACGCACCGGCACGCCGATGACCGGCAGGGTGGTCTGGGCCGCGACCATGCCCGGCAGATGTGCCGCGCCGCCGGCTCCGGCGATGATGACCTTCAGACCGTTGGCACGGGCACTATGCGCGAACTCGCCCATCAATTCCGGGGTGCGGTGCGCGGAAATCACCTGCTTCATGTACGGCACTTCGAACTGGTCAAGCATCTCGCAGGCATGCTTCATGGTTTCCCAATCGCTCGCCGACCCCATAATCACTGCGACTTCAGGCTTGTTGTCTGCCATCAAGGACCTCCGAAAGAATCCAAAAGAACATGTTCTTGAACACCGTTTACTTTACGCAATCGGCTAGATGTGCAGCACGATTTTTCCGAAAACGTCGCCATTCACGATCTTGGAGAACGCAAGATGCGCGTCGTCGATCGCATATGCGGAATCGATGACCGGATGCAGATCGGCATGTTCCACGAATTTCAGCAAACGTGCGAAATCCTCACGGGAGCCCATGGTATTGCCCTGCACTCGAATATCCTGGAAGAAGATTCTCGTAAGCTCTGCACCCGGCTGGTCGCCAGTAGTCGCGCCGCAAATGGCGATAGTTCCTCCCGGACGTACGGATTTGACGGAATGACTCCATGTGGCCGCGCCGACGGATTCAATGACGGCATCCGCCTTGCGTGGCAGTCGCGCACCCGTTTCAAAAGCCGCATCGGCACCGAGCTGCAACACTCGCGCACGCTTGTCTTCGCTTCGTGACGTGACGAACACTTCCAATCCGGCCGCGTGAGCAAGCTGAATCGCCGCGGTCGACACGCCGCCTCCGGCGCCTTGAATAAGCACCGTGTCTCCCGGCTTCACATTCGCCGATGCGAACAGCAGGGAATATGCGGTAAGCCAGCTGGTACCCAATGCGGCAGCCTCATCAAGATTCAGATTCGCGGGCTTGGCGAACACGTTGGCGCTGGGCACCTGTGTGTATTCGGCCATGGTTCCCGCATACCGTTCGGACAGGATCGAGCGTCTCTCCCCCGGCATCACACCGGCGCCATCGGTACCAACGAAGGTATACAAGACCACTTCGGAACCGGCCTTAAGTCCCTTTCGTACGGGAATGTCTTCTTCCAACACGCCAGCCGCGTCCGTGCCGAGGATCATCGGCGTCTGCTCGTCGGAAAGCCCCACACCTTGCAGACTCCACACGTCATGATGGTTCACGCTCGCCGAGTTCACACGAATGGTGGACCAGAATGGCTTGGTTTCAGGCTCAGGCATAGTGCCCACTTCAAGCACGGACAGCGGATCATCATAATTCGTTCCGGTGGCATATACGGCTTTCATGTTCGCGCTCCTTTGCGAATAACGGCTTTTCACGATTGCAAACACCTCTATTGTGCCTCAAGTTGAGAAGACTTTGCGCTCCTTTGCCCGCAAACACCCTCGTCGGGGCATACAGTGGGATATGATTTCGCACTTGGTTGCACTGATCGTAGGGAAGGGTGATTGCGCACGATGACCGCTGGCATTTTGAGTTCGATTCACACTCCGGCGGACGTACATGCCCTTTCAGCCCAGCAATTACGCGATCTATGCCTCGAAATCCGCGCCACGCTGCTCGACTACGGCAAAAAACATGGCGGGCATATCGGCTCGAATCTTGGCGTGGTGGAGCTCACTGTGGCATTGCACCGCGTGTTCGACTCGCCCCGCGACCGTTTCATTTTCGACGTGTCGCACCAAAGCTACGTGCACAAAATGCTTACCGGCCGCGCCGAAGCATACTTGGACCAATCTCGTTTTGATGAAGTGACCGGTTTCACGAATCCGCTGGAAAGCGAACATGATTCCTTTGTGCTCGGCCATACCGGCACTTCGATTTCTCTGGCCTGCGGTCTTGCCAAAACCCGCGATATGCAGCGCGGCGCCGCCGGCGAAAGCACTATCGGCAATGTTATCGCCATTATCGGCGATGGATCCCTGAGTTCGGCCATTGCGTTCGAGGGGCTGAACAATGCGGCCGAACAGGGCGGTAATCTCATCATCATCGTCAACGACAACGAAATGTCGATCGCTGAGGATTTCGGCGGTATGTACGGGCAGCTTGCCAAGTTGCGTACGTCGAATGGCATGGCCGAACTGAATCTGTTCAAGGCATTCGGCTTGGACTACCGCTATGTGGAGCAGGGTAATGACGTTGACGCGCTGGTGGAAGTACTGAACGAGGTCAAAGACATTGACCACCCGATCGTAGTGCATATCCACACCACCAAAGGCTTGGGCTTCAATGACGAAACGGAAGCCGACAATGGTTCGGATGGCTGCAATCAGACCAATCCTCAACCTCATGCGGGCCAATGCGAGGCCAACCATTGGCAGGATCCGGAGGCCTCGCTCGGCAAACCGCTCGACGCACGCAAATATTATGGCGAAATGGCCATGGCATCGCTGGAACGTCGTTTCGACAATGAGCCGGGATTGGTGGTCATCTCCCCCGCAACCCCCGGATCGAATGGCATCACCCGAGATTTTCGTGAACGTGCCGGCGCCCACTACGTCGATACCGGTATCACGGAAGAACATGCCGCCGCATTCGCCGCGGGTATCGCCAGGGCTGGCGGACGCCCGGTGCTTGCGACTTCCGCCACGTTCTTCCAACGCACGTTCGACCAGCTGCAGCAAGAGTTGGCATTGAATCATGTTCCCGCCACGCTGCTGATTTTCGGCGCGGGAATTTCCGGCGCGGACAATACGCATTCGGGCACATTCGATATGACGATGTTCGCCAATGTTCCCGACGTGACCTGTTTGGCTCCCGCGAGCGGCGAACAGATGCTTGACATGTTGGCTTGGGCTACCGGCCCGTCCGGACATGGCGTAGTGGCGATTCGTATGCCCGGCGAGCAGATTCTCGCACTTGAACGTGCCGCCGATATGGCGTTCGACCCGTTGCAGCGTGCCGAAGAGCATGATCCAGCCGTCAATATTGCCGGAGCATGCCCGTTCGCCCGCTATCAGATCGTTCAGCCCGGCAGGGATGTGGCGATTCTTGGACTCGGCAATACCATGCCGTTGGCTGCCGAAATTACGTCGGCACTGGCCGAAAATGATGAAGAACATGCTGCGATTACCGCAACGCTTGTTGACGCATTGCAATATTCCACGATGGATGCCGAATTACTGGCGATGCTTGCCGATGGGCATCGTTTGGTTGTTACGTTGGAAGATGGCCAGCTAGAAGGCGGATGGGGTGAGAAAGTCACCGCATTTTATGCCAATTCCAGTAATACCAAGGCTTCTCACGTTCGTGTGCTGAATTTCGGCGCAGCCAAAGAGTTCACCGACCGAGTGCCTCTTGGCGAGCTTAACGAACGTTACGGATTGACTTCAGAAACCATCGTCTCTCGAATCCGCGGTATTCTCAGCGAATAATCGATACATAAGCGAATTGGCGGGAATGATCGGTATATCTGTGGACCATTCCCCGCCAATCTATAAATCAGCGATCTGTAATCAGCAATCACTGATCATTCTTGATGGCATCCAAAGCGGGAATCTTCACAGCCTTATTGGCCGGGCCGAAACCTGCTACCACACCAACGGCGATCGAAAACAGCATGGCCACCACAAAAAGCCACCACGGAATCACCGAAATGCGAGTCACATCGTCGCCGCCCATAATCGCTTTGCCGATATTCTCAATGCTGAATCCACCCAAAGACGCCATATTGATGCCTATCGAACCAATCGCGGAAATCAAGCAAGCGATCACACCGCCGACAAGGCCGATCGCACCAGCCTCGCACAGGAACATCATGCGAATATCGCGCACATAGCAGCCAAGAGCCTTCATAATGCCGATTTCGCGCGTACGTTCCGACACCGACATAATCATGGTGTTGGCAATACCAATCGCGGCAACGAAGAACGACACCGCGCCGATGCCGCCCAAAGCCAACTGGATGCCCCGCGACTGCTTTTCGATCTCCTTACGCGTTTGCTCAAACGAGGAAGTCTGATAACCGGCGCCCTTGATTTGCACTTCAACGTCGGCAACGTCTTTGATGTCTTGGGTGTGCACCAGTACCTGATCGTAAACGACCTTGCTCGACGTGTTGGCCTTGGTGTCCCCCGATATTTTGGCGTTCAACGTTTTCATATCGTCGATGCTCATCACAATGCCGGAAGTGAACGCATCATAGTTGTTGGCGGAGGAATCAATGACACCCACCACCGTGTATGGCATGGTAATGGTGGGACTCTCACCACTGCCGGAATCGGATGGCGCCACGGATCCGCCGCCCACCTTGTGGTAGTCGTCGGGACTTTGATAGTTGGCTCCGGTAATCAACGTGATTTTGGAGTTCAGCATATCGAAGAACGGGTCTTCGCCTTCGGATTGGGCGCAACCGTGCTCATCGCAGTAATAACCGCCCGCTTCTATACGATGATTGCTCGGATCTGACGCATACTTGTCGTAGAACGAATACACGAAGGATTTGCCCGCCAACACTTCGCCGGCACGCATCGGAAGACGTCCGCTGGCCAATTTATAGCCGGATTCTTCCAATTGCGTGGCGTCGACTCCCACCACGTTGACATATTGCGACACGTACCGGGAGCCAGCTCCTTGCGCGGCATCCACACTGTATGACATCGTTTTCTGAGGAAGCACTCCGGCCACACCGGCAATGCTGCGGAAATTCTGCACGGCGTCATCGTCGAGTTTCGCCTGTTCGCCGTCGGCACCGCTCACGCTGGATGACGTTGCCGTGGAATGTGAACCTCCGCCGTCCGCATATACGGTGATGTCGTTCAGGTTGCCCATGTTTTTGAGCATCTGCTCGTTCTGTTCGTTGATGCCTTGGCCAATGGAAATCATGAGCACGATCGAACAGCAGCCGACGATCACGCCAAGTACCGTAAGAATCGTACGCGATTTGCGACGCAGCAGATTCTGCGTGCATGAACGTGCAATATCCGAAAATCGCATGCTCACTCCTTGGCGGAGGGCACGGAATCAATCACCTGGGTCGGCGCGTCAATGGCACCAGCCGTATTAGCCGCACCATCATCAGCACCTGCATGCGAATCGGAGGGATCCCAATCCCAATCGTCATCCTCGGCAGCCTTCTTCGCCTTCTTGCGGCGACGCACAACCACCACAACCACAATGGCGATCACGGCAACGACAGCCACGGCAACGACAATCCACACCCAAGTCGGAATGCCTTGATTTTCCTGCGGGTCAACATCCATACCGGGATCGGCGGGAGCCGGAGCCTCAGACACCGTAATCTTCACCGGCGATTCCTTGGTCTGCTGCTGGCCGTCGGCATCCTCGTACGTCACCTTCAGCTTGGCATCATATTCGCCGGCCGCATCCGCAGTGAAAGCGAATCCGATGGAACCAGAAGCGCCGGACGCCACATTGCCGATATACTGCGTGGCTTGCGTGGCGGTGATGCCGTCACCCTCGATGGACGCTTCGACATTGGATACATCCCCCTTGCCCTTGTTCACGTATTCCATGGAAATGGTGGATTCCTCGCCCGCATTGATGGCGTCTGGAAGCACGGGATCGCCCAGTTCGAAACGGTCGGGCTGCGAAACAGGTACGGAAATCTTGATATCCGAAGTGTTGGAATTGCGGGTGCCGCCATCGACATACTCGTATTTGAAGTTGATATCGATGCCCTGCGCGCCGTTCTTCGCACTCGACAGCACCTGCATGGGCACGGTCTGGGTCAGGGAATAGCCCGCCCACAGCGAATCGTAGTAGAACGTGTTCGTACCGCCGGAAATGGCGAAATTCTCGCCGCCATCAACGGTCACGACCATATTGCCGACCGCGACCTTGCCCATATTCTGGAAGGTGAAGCCAAGATCGAAATTCGTGCCGACCGCCACGGAACCGTCGCCATAGGTGAAGTTGGTGATGATGATGTTCGGCACCGGACCGGCCGGCTGCACGGTGGAGCCGCCGTTGTTGTCGTCAGTGCCATCACCGTCTTCGGCGAGCGCCGTCGGCACAATGCAGGTCAGCGCGATGGCGATGGACGCCATCAATGCGATGAGCATGTTGATGAATTTTGCGGAATGGTTGCTGTTACTCATGGAATTTCCTTCTCTTCTCTGCCGTCACGCGTTGTTCATCAGACGGTCATCGATGATGCGTCCGTCAAGTAGCGTTACGATACGGTCGGCATATTGCGCCATATTGTCATCGTGGGTGACGAGCACGATGGTTTGGTCGAGGTCGCGAGCGAACGCGCAGATCATGTTCATCACGTCGGTTTTGGTTTTGGAGTCGAGGTTGCCGGTCGGTTCGTCGGCGAATACGACTTGCGGTCTGGCTGCGAACGCTCGCGCGATGCCGACACGCTGTTGCTGTCCGCCCGACATTTGCGTCGGGTAGTGGTTCATGCGTTTGCCGAGCCCTACTCGTTTCAGCATTTTCTTGGCGATTGCCTCACGCTTGTTTTTCGGCATGCCTTGGAACATCAGCGGCATTGCCACGTTTTCCACGGCAGTCAGATTGGGAAGCAGGTTGTATGACTGGAATACGAAACCAAGATGTTTTTGCCGAAATTCCGCCAATTGCCGTTCATTCAACCGAGAAATGGGCACTCCCCCGATGCGCACGCCGCCTTTGGTCGGTTTTTCCATACCTGCTAGCTGGTTCAGCAGAGTGGATTTGCCAGAACCGGATTCGCCGTAGATACAGCAGATCTGCCCTTGCGGAATGGTGAGATTGATGCGTTCCAGCGCCACGACGGTTTCGTCGAGCACCGGATATTCCTTACGCAGATTCTTGACTTCGATGATGGGCCTGCGCGTCCCCGCCATCGACTCTTGCCCTTCATGATCTGTCATAGTCTTCGTTGCCCTCCCCCACACGGCGTCAATACGTCTGTCCCACAACCGAGTTTATACCGTTTTCCAGTTCCCTGCATCCCTTAGGGGAACACCCCGAGAAGCACAGACCCCGTCTCACATCCTCCTAAAGCAACCCTAACTAGGGTGGTTTTCTCGTTTCGTGCCAAAAACACTTCGTTTCGTGCCAGACGGCAAAATCCCCGAATCTCGCAAAAATAGAATGAAAACAACGAGGCAGACATTCGGATGACGTTGTCGGAAGCGTCATCCGCATATCACACAAGGGGAACCATCATGCGTCGTCGTTTTACTCAAACCGAGGTGTATTACCTGAACACCCTGCCCGCGGTAGAGCGAGCTTCCATGGACCGCATCACGTACTCGAAGGAATTTCAGGTGCGTTGCATGGCGCAATATCTGCGCGGCAACGGTCCTACCAGTATTTTCGCCAGCGCAGGTCTTGATCCGAAAATCATGGGAGGCAAGCGCATCGAACGCGCGATCGCCCGTTGGAAAGCCGATCCGAAAATCATGCTTGAAGCACAGACGTTGGCAAACAAATCCGATTCCGGGCAGCGCGATCTGCTGGTGATCACCCAAGCCATGACCATCAAATGGCTGGAAAAGAAAGTCATGGACCTGCAGAAACAGCTTCACCTGCTTGAATCACATGCGATGAACTGCTCACTGCCGAATTCAAACTCCAAGGAAGGTCTTGTCAGCATGGCGTGACATACGCCGAAACGTATGACATGCGTGCGCAAAACACGGTCATTGCCGACAGGCCAATCACATAGACGTGCGTTGCGGTACGGCAACGCGCCAAACAATAATCCCTCCTTTCACCGCCGCGCTCTCCGTCACATATAAGCGGCCGTCTCGAAAGGAGGGATTCTTCATGCCTCTGGAACGTCAGCGAAACATCCTCGCCCCGTATCGACACTCTGCATTTCGTGTATAAAACGCGCTGTCCTTACTCTGCATTTCGTGTAAATGCCTTAATTTTCAAGGAGTACACCATGCTCTTCAGGCGCAAGACATATCAAACACTCATGGCTTGGAAAAGCCAGTCGAATGGCAAGCGCGCCATGCTTATTGAGGGAGCACGACGTGTTGGAAAAAGCACTTTGGCGCAAGAATTCGCACAACACGAATACGAAGGTCATCTTGTCATCGATGCAGAGCATCGGCACGGCTATTTTGCGACTATTTCGCAGCTTCGTCCGCGGACATCATGGCCTGGGTGATCTGGTCGCGCATCTCGTTGAAACCGCCAGGCGTCGAAGCCGGCAACACCACCGTCTTCGCATTCTGCGACGAGGCGAGATTACGCATGGTGTCGAGATACTGGTTGAACAACACCACATTGTTCACGTCGTTCACGTTCATGCCGACTGCCTGCAGACTCTTGATCTGGTCGACGATACCATTGGCGATCTCACGACGATAGTTGGCCTGGCCTTCACCCTGAAGACGGGTCTTCTCAGCCTCGGCTGCCGCCTGGGTCTCGATCTGAATACGCTGGGCTTCGGCGCGCTGACGGGTGGCCTCCTTCTCGCGCTGGGCAGCGTTGATGGAATCCATGGCGTTCTTGACCTGCGGACTCGGATCGATGGCAGTGATCAGCGTCTTGACCACAGTGAAACCGAAGCGGGACATTTCGTTGCCGACGGTCTTCTGTACGTCAAAAGCCACATCGTCCTTACGGGAGAAGGCATCGTCCAAAGACAATGCAGGAATGGCGGAACGCAGCGCATCCTCCATGTAGGAACGCAGCTGACCAGCCGGATCACGCAGCTCATAGTATGCGGTGGCCACATTGCTCGGGTCAACACGGAACTGAGTGGACGCCACCACCGTGACGAACACATTGTCAAGCGTCTTGGTCTCCAACTGCACATTAAGCTGATTGACGCGCATGTTGGTTTTCATGGCGATACGGTCCACGAACGGGATTCGAATATGAATGCCGGCGAACTGCACCTTGTTGAATTTGCCGAAACGCTCAATAATATAGGCCTGCTGCTGCGGCACGATAAACAACGTGGACAGGAACAGGAACGCGACGATAAGTGCAATGACAAGGAGCGTAATAAGGAACGGCATGACATTACTCCCTTCTTTGGTTTTCTCTCGAAAGCCTGTTGATTGACGGCTTTCCGTAGGTTCTGCAACCATTGCCGAACCCAAGCAAAAACTTACCAAAGAATGCAATCACGTGCAGACAATGTCCGCGAGTTGGGCAAAGTCCATTCGGAAGCCGGACATCGACCGTCCGGAAGCCGACCCACATACGTCTACGAGCCGAACAGGAGACAATTCTCCTTGTCCGACTCGTGAGATGGCATACGCAATGTTGAATCAGATCAGGCCGAGTTCCTTGCATTTGGCTTGCAACTGCGTGGCCGAAGGCTCCACCAGCCATGAGCCATCGGCGAACCGAATCACGGGAATGTGCTGTTGTCCGCTGATCGCAATGGCCTTCTCTGCAGCACCATCCTCATGCTCGATATCATGAAGGCTGTAGGCGACCCCGAAACGGTCTAGTGCTGCCTTGGCTCGATGGCAGTCGCCGCACCAGTCGGCTCCATAGAAATCAATTGCCGCATTGTCAATCATAAAATCACTCCTTACGAGGCATTAATCTCATCAAATTTAGGCGATGCCTCAAGCAACATCTTCGTATACGCATCTTTAGGGTGTCGTAACACGGAACCGACAGCTCCATATTCGACAAGATGGCCGTCTTTCATTACCGTCACCTCATCCGCAACTTCCTGAACAATGTCCAAATCTCATACTCATGCCCCGACAATCCCGGATAATGCACGGATTTTACCAGCGGATGCAGCAACAGATAGCTGGAGATCGCACGCGCGTTCTCCTGCTGGCGGTCCATGCGCAGGGCGAGCGTCTGAATACCACGACGCACCGAATCGCATTCGTTCGGCGCAAGCACGCCACCCAAACGATTCTGCGCGAAGTAGACACGTTTGCCCAACCCGTCGTCCTTGACCACCACAAGACCGGCGTTGACTTCGGAATGGCCGGCCAGATACTTGGTAGCGGAATGGATGACGATGTCGGCACCTTGGTCGAGCGGCAGCTGCAGATACGGGGTAACGAATGTGTTGTCGACAATGGAAATCGCACCATAGCGATGAGCGATTTCAGCAATCTTCGTCACATTGTTGACCTGCAGCAACGGATTGGTAAGAACTTCGAAATACACGGCCTTCGCCGGACAACCATGCGCGGGTCCCTTGGCGGAGTGCCCGGAAACAGCGGCATCAAGCGCTTCGTAGTCGGCGGGTTCACGGCTCCGGTGTTGTTATCGTTGACCGGCAGTCCGTGGACAAACTGAGTGTTGAATCTGGTCATGATGTGCACCCCCTTGGGTTGTGGTTCATTGCCGCGTGCCATTCACGCGGTCGCTGGTACCCACTAAACCGCATCCTGCGTTTCAACGCGCGCCGCGCCTTATCAACGTTGGCTATAGAACGCGCGAATCGCCATAACATTTTCCTGTAAGCAGCTATCAAACGGCGGAGATGCAAGACACCGCACCGCAATCGCAAAAACGTCGCCTGCATAAGGAGCGTGTGTCGGTTTCCTAAGGGAAAGACGTTTCGATGGCAATTGGAGGATGGGACGTCCACAACCGATCGAAAGACGATCGCAAACAATCGGAGGAAAATAGGAAAAGCGATTGCGCAAGCACGCAATCGCTCATCCATGCAAAAAGGCTACGTAGGAAAAATTACGCTAGCACAGCAGTCACCCGGCGCACAGCCTCACGCAACTGGTCCTCGGATTTAAGCAGGCTGAATCGTACGTAATCCTTGCCTACTTTGCCGAAACACGTGCCCGGCAGCGCGGCGACGGCCGCACGTTCCAGCAGCGTGTCGGCAAATTGTTCACCCGTCTGATCTTCAGGAGCGTGCACCCAAGCGTAGATGCCACCGTCTGAATCGAAAACATCAAGTCCGGCTTCACGCAATCCGCCTGCCACGATTTCGCGACGAGACGCATACCGTTCCGCAAGTTCGGCCACACAGCTCTGATCCGACAGCAGTGCCACAGTGCCCGCGTCTTGAATGCTGGACGTAACCATGGAACCCATTTGATAGTGGTACTGCTTCACATGAGACACAATGTCGTCGTTGCCCGCGATGAAACCGGCACGCCAGCCGGCCATCGCATACATTTTCGACAGCGAGCATACTTCCACCGCAATATCGAAGGCACCCGGCAGCGACAGTATGCTGATTTGCTGCGCATCGACCCCCAATCCCGCATAAGCGAAATCCTGCACGATCGCGAAATGATATTCATGAGCCAAATCGATGGCACGTTGCAGAAACCCACGCGGAGCCTGCGCACCCGTCGGATTGTTCGGATAGTTGAGCACCAGCACTTTCACACGATTCCACACTTGCGCAGGCACCGCATCCAAGTCCGGCAGGAAGCCGCGCTCTGGCAGTGACGGCAGCAGAACCTCCTCGGCACGGCTCATCACCGTCATGCAATGATACGAGGGGTAATACGGATCCGCATATGCCACAGCATCGCCCGGCGAAACAAGCACGGCGAACAGCGCCGCGAGACCATCAACCGCGCCCTCCACGGCAAAAAGCTGTGTTTTCCAATCAACCTCAACACCATACGTGTTGCGATACCACTGTTCGGCAGCCTGCAGAAAACTCGGCTTGCCATCGAACGGCGAATAACGGGCATTGGCCGGATCGTCAACCGCCTTTTTGGCCACTTCTCGAATGAAGTCAGCGGGGAACGCATCCGGATTGCCTTTGGCCAGGTCGATCACGTCGGCCCCGTCCGCAACCGCGGCAGCCACTTTGCGATCCATATCGGCGAACACATTCGGCGGAATCGACTGCGCCACCGTAGTGAACGCAACAGGAGAAACATACGAAGTCATTCATCAACCCTCTCTATCATCGTGCGACTGTATATGCGCACATTCACGCATATACGCAACCATCAGTGCGTCACCTTGCGTGCGAACCAATCGCCGATCCATTGAATGATCTGCACAATGACGATCAGAATAATAACAATCACGACGAGCACGCCGGTTTCGTAACGGTTATAGCCGTATTGAATGGCCATATCGCCGATGCCGCCAGCGCCGATCGTTCCGACCATTGCGGAATAGCCAATCAGTGAAATAATGGTGAGCACCACACCACGAATGAACGACGGCAAGGCCTGAGGGAATACCGCATCCACAATGATTTGGCGTGTGGTGGCACCAGTGGAGATGGCAGCTTCAAGCAAGCCCGGATCAACTTCGGAAAACGCGCTTTCCGCGATTCGCGCAAAGAACGGCACCGCGGCGATCGACAGGGAAATTGCGCCACCTGTCGGCGTGTAAGGATCACCCAGAATCAATTGCGCAACCGGAATAAGCACCACCATGAGAATCAGGAACGGCAGCGAACGAATCGCGTTGACGATGAAACCGACAATAACGTTCAACGCATGATTCGGCGTGAACAAACGATTTTCGGTCAAATACAGCAGCAACGCCACCAACGTGCCCAACACCACGCCGATAATCGCCGACACCACAACCATGTATGCCGTGTCGATCAACGCCTGACCGAGATTGTCTTGAAGGATTTCCAGAGTTTCTTCCATTGTTCTCACGCCTCCTGATTATCCGCAGCTTCGGCGGCCACAACCAGCTGCCCACGATCAAGTTCCCGATAGCTGAACACATGCGTTCTCAACGTATTCAACGCCTGCACCAGCGGCTCCCCCGCGCCAGAAACGAGCACAATCAGAATGCCGATGGCCTGCGAACCGAAATACTCCACATTCGCATGCAGCACGTCGATGCTCACGCCGTAATCCTGCGCGACCCGGCTGATGAGCGGTTCGAGTGCCGCATCCCCCTTGTATCGCAGTTCCACGATGGTGCCGGCCGGCAGCGACGGCACCAGCTGCGGCGGCACCGCAATGCCCAGATAGCATTCCACCAACGCTTTGGTGGTCGGATGCTTCGGCGTGCTGAACACGTCGAAGGTGTTGCCTTGCTCCACTACCACACCGTTTTCCATAACGGCCACTCGGTCGAAAATCTGCTTCGCCACGTCAAGCTGATGCGTGATGAACACGATGGTAATGCCCAGTTCGCGGTTGATGCGTTGCAGAAGCGCCAGAATGCCTTCCGTGGTTTCCAGGTCAAGTGCGCTGGTAGCTTC
The DNA here is from genome assembly GCF_001025215.1 of Bifidobacterium pseudocatenulatum DSM 20438 = JCM 1200 = LMG 10505. NCBI lineage: Bacteria > Bacillati > Actinomycetota > Actinomycetes > Bifidobacteriales > Bifidobacteriaceae > Bifidobacterium > Bifidobacterium pseudocatenulatum. Next base: position 679,783 of record NZ_AP012330.1, on the reverse strand, counting down.
ATCGCACAGCAGGATTTCCGGCTTGTTGGCGAGCGCACGTGCGATGGATACACGCTGTTTTTGCCCGCCCGACAGGCTTGACGGGTAGCTGTCGATTTTGTTTTCCAAACCGACCAGTGCCAGCAGTTCGCGGATGCGTGCCGACCATTGCGCTTTCGGATATCCGCCGGCTTTCAGCGCGAATTCGATGTTCTTGCCGACCGTGACATTGGTGATCAGGTTGAATCCTTGGAAAATAAAGCCGATTTTCTTGCGCAGGTCGCGCAGCTGACCGCCTTTGAGTGCGGTGATGTCGCTGCCGTCGATCACCACATGACCGCCCGTCGGTCGTTCCAGCAGGTTGATGGTGCGCACCAACGTGGATTTGCCTGCTCCGGAGAAGCCCACGATGCCGAAGATTTCGCCTTTTTCCACGCTGATGTTCACATGTTTGACCGCTTCGACGGTTCGTCCGCCTTCATGAAAGGTCACGGACACGTCGTTGAGTTCAATAACGCTCATGGTTCGTTCCTCATTCCGTTCAAGTACGTGTTTACGTTCGTTCGATACGTTTCGTTCGATACGTTTCGTTCGATGAATCTCGTTTGCATAAAGCCCGTATGAGTTTCCCAATTCATACGGGTCTTTGCATATTACCTATCGCCGCGCTGCAGCGGTCACCAAGTGGTCGGCTTGCCGAAATCCTTGAACTCGCTCTTGGCGATGGCGTCCTTGAATTTCTGACTGACGAGCAGTTTCTTGACGGCCTTGCCGAAGTCGGAATCGACGTCCTGGGTACGGACCACGAACACTTCGATCACGCCATCATCCTGCTTTTCCATGGCGAGCGCGTCGGCAGGCTTCAGATCAGCAGCCCAAGAGTAGTTGCCCGGCACCAGAGCCACATCAACGGTGTCCAAGGAACGGGCCAGCTGTGCAGCATCGATCGTTTTGATTTTGAGGTTCTTCGGATTGGATGCGATATCGTTGACCGTGGCCTTGGTGGCATCGACTTCGCCCTTGAGCGTCACCAGACCCTGCTGCTGGAGCACGCCGAGAGAACGTGCCAGGTTAGAGCCATCGTTCGCGATTGCGACCGTAGCTCCGTCTTCGATGTCATCGATGGACTTGTACTTGTTGGAATAGATGCCCAGGCCAAGGGTTGGGGTCTGTCCAAGGGCGGTCAGGTCGAGATTGTTGTCGGCGGTGAACTTCTTCAGATAATTGCCATGCTGGAAAAGATTCGCCTGAATGGAACCAGATGCAAGTGCCTGATTGGGCTGCACATAATCGTTGAACAGCTTGGTTTTCAGTTTGAAACCGTCATCTTTCAGCAGTGGCGCGATGACCTTGTCGACCATGTCGCCGTATGGTCCTGCGCACACGCCGACGGTGATTGTGGTGGTTTTGCCCTTCGTGGTGTTCAGGCTTTCCTTGGATGCGGATGCGCCGTTGCCGGAACCGCATGCCGCAACGGAAATAAGTGTTGCAGCGGCAAGTACTGCTGCAACGATTCGTTTGATGCCGTTCGGCTTCTTGAAAATAGCGATGGTCATGGTTGTTTTCCCTCTCCTACTTGTTTTGAAAAAATACGATTATTCCGTTACCGGCTTACTGGCTTCGACGTCGGCTTTGGCCTGTGCGACGATGTCTGGATTGTGGATGGCGAAGGCTTGTTCGGCGAGATGCACTTCGCGGGTTAGGAATTCGTGCAGCTTGCATTCGTAGCCATGCTCGCGTCCGACTTTGGCGATATAGCCGTTGATGTAGTCGACTTCCGTTGGACGTCCCTTGGTCAGGTCTTGATACATGGACGGATAGTGCAGCGGATGTGCCACGCCCGCGGTGTGCAGAATGGTTTCGACTTCCGTTTCGCGCGTGCCCAACAGTTGGTATCCGGCTGCTTCGGCCGCACTGTAGGCTTCATCGACCAGCTGTTCGGTGAGCCAGCGTGCGTCGGGATGCGCATGGAATTCGCCGAAACGAATCTGGTACATGGTACACAGCGTGTTCAGTACCGAGTTGAATACGATTTTCGCCATGCACATGCCGATGAAGTTGTCCACGATGGTCGGGTTGAGCGTGGCCGTTACGAAATCCTCGTACAGCGCCTGCTCGTGTTTGCGCACCTCGTCAGTCACATCATCCGCGTAGGCACACAGGTTCATGGCCTTGGCATGTACTCCGCCGGTGAAGTTGAAATCGCCGGGGCCGTACACGTAGGCACCGATCAGTGCGGTACCGCCGTAAATGCGGTCTGTGGAGAAGTATTCGTTGAGCTTTTCGAAGTGTCCATAGCCGTTCATGGCGGAGAACACGATCTGCTTCTCATTGAACAGATGGGCGCAGCGCTTGAGCACGCCGTCAAGCTGCATCTGCTTGAGGAACACGATCCACACGTCCGGCTGGCCGGCGTATTCCTCCGGATAGTACACGTTGATCGGCACGAGATGGCGGTCTTCACCGTCTTGCGACACGTAGGCACCGCCCTGCTCGCGGATCTTCTCGACGTTCGGCTTCCATGTATCGACGAAGTCGACGTCTTTGTGCGCGAATTCCTGCAGCAGCACACCGTACTGGATGCCCATTCCGCCGGCACCGATCACTGCGTACTTCATGTTCCGCGCTCCTCTCTCGTAAAACATCTCGCTTGTTTTTCAAGCCGACAATCACAAGATATCGGAAAAACAACATGGCAACATCGGCGTGGCTATATACGCTTTTTATGGAAGGCGCGAATCGTAATAATTGTTTTTTATATAGCGTTATCAGCAATCATATATTTGTATGTAAATATGATTATGTGAATATAGAAAAACCTTCCGCCTGAAGCGACGGAAGGTTCAAAATATTTAGTTTGATTAACTAGTTATCAGTCGACCACACCTTTTTCGACCACGATTTCATCAGGATCGACTTCGTCGCCATACACCGGCTTCAGTGTCTCCTCATAATCCTTGTGGAAGAAGTTTTCATCGCCAAGCTTGTCGATTTCGTCGTTGATCCAGTCAAGCAATTCCTTATTGCCCTTCTGCACTGCGGCAGCGATGGTGTCCTTATCGCCCAGTTCGGTAATACCGACCTTGAAGCCCTTGTTGGACTTGGCCCATGCGAGCACCTCGGTGTTGTCGGTGGAGAAGGCGTCGCCACGGCCGTCGAGCAGCGCGTTGTAGGCATCGGCGTACTGGTCGTACTTCTGCAGCTTGATGTCGGGGTAGTTTTTCTCGAAGAAGGTTTCGGCGGTGGTGCCCTTGGTCACGATCAGGGTCTTGCCCTTGAGCTGGTCAACGTCGGTGATTTCGGCGTTTTCCGGGGAAACGACGCCCAACGCCACCTTCATGTACGGCTTGGCGAAGTCGACCTTCTCCTTGCGCTCGTCGGTGACGGTGAAGTTGGCCAGCGTGATGTCGACCTTGTTGGAGGTGAGCACGTCGACTCGGGCGGCGGCGTCAACGGAGGTGTATTCAACGTCTACGCCAAGATCCTTGCCCAAGCGCTCGGCGAAGTAGACGTCGTAGCCGGCATAGTTGCCGTCCTTGTCGACGTAGCCGAACGGAGCCTTGTCGGAGAACACGGCGACCTTGAGCTTGCCGGACTTCTTGATCTCATCCAGAGTGCGGGCGGTGGCGCTGCTGCTGGAACTGGAATCGCTACCCGTGGAGCCTTCGTCGCTCGGAGTGGCCGCGGACGGACCGCAAGCAGCCACGGAGGCTGCCATGATCAACGCGGCCGATGCGGCCACGATGCTCTTGAATGTTTTGTTGATGATTGATGCGGTCATGGTTTCTCCTCTCTTGCAAAGATAACTGCTATCAAAATCTTGGGTTTCGCCGATTCGCGCTATTTCGCGCTACTGCTCGGACCGTTCGGATTGCTCGGCTGATTTACGATGCCGATCGAATTCAAACGTATGCAGGAACTGCTTGGCACGTTCGGTGGTCGGATTGGTGAAGAATCGTTCGGCATCGTCGGACCGTTCCACAATGCCGCCATCTTCAAGCAGGATCACCTGGTCGGCGATGGCTCGCGCGAATTGCATTTCGTGCGTCACGATGAGCATGGTCTGGCCGGAATCGGCGAGTTCGAGCATCACGTCGAGCACTTCGCGCACCATTTCCGGATCGAGCGCGGCGGTGACTTCGTCGAACAGCAGCACTTCCGGATGCAGGATCAGCGCACGGCAGATGGCCACGCGTTGACGCTGGCCGCCGGAAAGCTCGTGCGGCCAGGAATCCTTGCGGTCGGCAAGGCCGACGCGTTCCAGAAGCCTGATCGCCTCCTGCTCGACTTCGCCCTTATCTCGCTTCTGCACCAAGGTCGGCGCCAGTGTGATGTTGCCAAGCACGGTTTTGTTGGGAAACAGGTCGTAGCTTTGGAACACCATGCCAACGCGGGTGCGTAGTTCGCTGCTGCGCTTGCTGCGTCCAGCGGACTCAGTGCCCGGCTTGCCCGTTTCGATCACTTCGCCGTTGAGCGAAATGGTGCCGCCCTGAATCGGCTCAAGGCCTGCGATGGTGCGCAACAACGTCGATTTGCCGGAACCGGAAGGCCCAACAATCACAAACACCTTGCCATGCGGCACGTCGAACGAAATATCGTTCAGCACTGGCCTGTCGGCATTGGCGTACTGCTTGACCAAATGCGCAATCCCAAGACTTGCCTGGCCTGCCTGAGTCTGCTTGCCCGCTGCATCAGTCATGCGACCACCTCTTTTCCAGTCGGCGGGCCACGATGGACAGCGGCCAGCACACGATGAAGTACATGAAGAAAATCACCCCGTAGATCCACAAGGTTCCGGTCGGGTATTGGAAACGGTTCGCGTCGATGATCTGTTGACCCACTTTGATGACCTCGACCACGCCGAGAAGCACGGCCAACGACGTCGTTTTCACGATTCGTGTCGCCAGATTCACCGAAGCCGGCAGAAGCCTACGCAACGCTTGCGGCAGAATCACTGTGACGAACGTCTGCCAGCCACTCAACCCAAGCACATACGCGGACTCATACTGGGCTTTCGGAATCGACTCAAGCGCGCCACGCACCAAATCGCCCAATTCCGCGCCGCCCCACAGCACGAACACGAACACGCATGCGCCGGTCGCATCCAAATTCCAATTCCACGCACGGGCGAAACCGTAAAACGCGATGAACAGCAACGCCAATTGCGGCATGATGCGAATGAAATCCAAATAAATCCTGGTCAACACACGAATGACAGGATTTTTCATCGTCATCAGCCAGCCGACAACCAATCCAACCGGCACGGAAAGACCCACCGACACACCGGCGATCCACACCGTAACCCACAGGCCCTGTAACAGGCGCGGAAACACGCCCGGCTCGAGCAGAATCTCAGCGCCGCTCATAGTCGAACCTCCGTTCCAGCCAAGTGCCGAACAATGAGATCGGCAGCAGAATCACCAGATATGCGACAACCAGCATCAACAACGATTCATACGTGTTGTAATACATGCCGATCAGATCCTTGGCCATGTACATCACGTCGGCGAGCGCGATGGCCGACACAACGGACGATTCCTTGATCAGGAAGATCACGTTGGCCACAATGCCCGGAATGGACGTGCTGATGGCCTGCGGTATCACCACGCGGCTCAACGTCTGCCATTGGCTTAGGCCCAGCACATACGCGGATTCGCGCTGCACGGTCGGAATGGTTTCGAGGCCGCCGCGCATCGCTTCGGCCATATACGAACCGCCAAGGAATCCGAGTCCCACGATCGCGCATTGTTCCGCGGACCAGACGACGCCAAGTTTCGGCAGACCGAAATACAGGAAATACAGTTGCACCAACAACGGCGTGTTACGGCTGAGTTCGATGTAGACGCGCACGATCTGCTTCAGCACTGGAATGCGCGCGATTTCAATGCTTGCGCAGATAAGTCCGACCACGATCGAAAGCACGATGCCGAACACGGAGATGAACAGCGTCATCTCCGCGCCGCTGACGAAGAACGGCGCGTAGTGCGTCACAAATGTCCAATCGAACACACGCGCCTCCCATCTTTCTCTTTAGGTTTTCGAATGCTCTACGGATCCCTCGGAACCTTTTCAGGCTTTTCCAGGCTTTCGCCGTGGATGCGCCCCATCGTACCGCGCAACAATCGCGGAACAGGCCACGTCGTTATCGGTTTTTCATATAAGCGTTTATCAGCTTCCGACAATACGTCCGGTGATCCTTTCACAGTATTGCACGCTGGCGTTTCCACTGTTCGCCCATATTGAAATGTGAAGATTGGGTATACCTTGCGAGAGAGTATGCACATGCTCATTCGACATGCAACGATGGAGGATTTGGACGCGATTGAGGCTGTGGAGGCTGCCTGTTTCCCACCTGCGGAGGCCGCAACGAACGAGAGCCTGACTGCACGCGTCGCCACATATCCGGAACATTTCTGGCTTTTGATCAACACTGATGCCGATGACGATGCCTGCTTCCCAGCTTCTGTGGAAGACGGCACATTGGTTGGTTTCGTCAACGGTATGACGACCAACGAAAAGGACTTGGCCGACGTCATGTATGAGGATGTTTCCATGCATGACGAGCAGGGTGATTGGCAGATGATTTTCGGCGTGGACGTGGCTCCCGTCTACCAGCATCGCGGTTGCGCCAGCTATCTGCTGCGTCGTGTGATCCTTGATTCGACGATTGCCGGACGCAAAGGCATTGTGCTGACTTGTAAGGAACGTCTTGTCGGATTTTACGCCCGCCTGGGATTCGTGGACGAAGGCATGTCTGCTTCGACGCACGGCAATGTGGCATGGCATCAGATGCGCTTGCCGTTGACGCAATCCCCTTCTGAAGAATCGTTCGTCAAGTCCGATCCAGACGCAAAAACCATGGAAATTCCAATGGTTTCGATCGCTAATTGACGGCGAGTCACCCCTCGCAACACCATCGCGACACGCCGACGATTTGCATTCCGCCGAGAATCCACGTAAGTTAGCACTCGCTTCGGGCGGTTGGCGCAGAGGTAGCGCACTTCCCTGACACGGAAGGGGTCACAAGTTCGAATCTTGTATCGCCCACGCGAAGCGGGTAACGAAGCCGGGAAACCGGTGGAATTATCCCACGGGTGATTGGCGCAGCGGCTAGCGCACTTCCTTCACACGGAAGGGGTCATAGGTTCGATTCCTATATCACCCACTGAATTTCCGCTTCTCACGGCGGAAGTTCTTTGCGGACATAGCTTAGTTGGTAAAGCGCAACCTTGCCAAGGTTGAGACCGCGGGTTCGAGTCCCGTTGTCCGCTCCACCAAGCCCCACCTCGTGTGGGGTTTTCTTTTTCTCACACATCTACTCCACTCGCGTTTTTTATATAAAAAAAAACTGCCGACACGCGGAACTTTGCACAGTCCGGCGTCGGCAGCCTATCTACATGTTTTACGCCTCTTCGCCGTGCCAGGCGTAGTCGAGGTGCATGAATTCGGGGACCTTGTACCATTTGACCGGATAGCCGGCGCCATGCGCGCAGAACACCGAATCCGGCGTGTTCTCCAGGTCGGATTCCGGATCGTAAGCCATGTTCTCGATCACCTCGTCGGCATTGTGGCACGGCTGGTAGCCGGCGAACACGCAGCTTAAATGGCCACGGCCGTGCGTGTACGCGTTCACGTCCATCGCATAGTCACGCATTTCGGATACCGGCGCCGTGCCGTTCAACACCATATATTCGCCGTCGCCGGTAGGCGTGTCGAACGTGCCCGACATGCGCTGGATGTCGGCCATCGCATGTCCGACCATGTCCTGCGGCACTTCCAGACGGAAGCCGTACCAAGGTTCAAGCAGACGGCAATCGCCCTTCTTCTTCGCTTCCATCAGGCCCTGGCGTATCGCGCGGTAGGTGGCTTGGCGGAAATCGCCGCCTTCCGTGTGCTTCAGATGCGCACGGCCCGTCAGCAGCGTGATTCTCATATCGGTGATCGGCGAGCCGGTGAGCACGCCCAGATGCTCGCGTTCCTGGAAATGCTGCATGATGAGGCGCTGCCAGTTGCGGTCGAGCACGTCCTCGCTGCACACGGTGGCGTATGCCATGCCCGAGCCCTGCGGCAGCGGTTCGAGCAGCACATGCGTTTCGGCGTAGTGACGCAACGGCTCGAAATGGCCGATGCCTTCGACCGGCGCGGCGATCGTCTCCTTGTACAGGATGCTGCCCGGTCCGAACGTGACGTCCAGGCCGAAACGGTCGTGCATGATCTGCTGGATGATCTCCAGCTGCACCGCGCCCATCAACTGCAGGTGCACTTCCTCTAGGCGAGACTGCCAGACGACGTGCAGCAGCGGATCCTCGTCCTCCAGTTCGCGTAGGGCGACGAGACATTTGTGAATGTCGCACTCCCCCGGTTCCAGCGTGTACGTGAGCACCGGCTGGAGGACCGGACTGCCGGCGTCCCGCTCCATGCCGAGGCCTTCGCCGGGGAATGTCTGCGTCAGACCCGTGACGGCGCAGATGGTGCCTGCGGGGACCGTGTCGACGGTGGTGGATTTCGCGCCGGAATAGACGCGCACCTGGTCGGCTTTCTCATGCCATTGGCCGTCTTCGGCAACCACATCCGCGTCGCCGGCGTGCGCGGTGCCGCTTAGCATCATCTTGGCCTTCAGTTCGCCGCCGGTCACCTTGAGCCAGGTCAGACGGTTGCCTTGCGCGTCATGAGACACCTTATATATGCGTGCGCCGAATTCGCCATTGTATTGCGGCTCTTGCGCGAACCGTTCGAAACCTGCGACGAACTGTTCTATACCGTCCATTTTCAGCGCTGATCCGAAATAACAGGGGAACAGCTCACGGCGGGCGATCATGGCGCGAATGGTTTCGTCCGGCACGGTTTCGGTGTCGAGATACGCGTCCATGGCCGTTTCGTTTTGCATGGCGATCTCCTCCATGCGTTCGCCGTCAATCGGCTCGGTGAAGTCGACGCAGCCGTCCGAGAAGCGTTTCTTGAGTTGGGCGAGCAGTTGCGTTTTGTCGGCGCCGGGCGAGTCCATTTTGTTGACGAAGACGAATGTGGGCACCTGATAGCGATTGAGCAGTCGCCACAGCGTTTCGGTATGGCCTTGGATGCCGTCCGCGCCGGAGATGACGAGGATGGCGTAGTCGAGCACGGCGAGCGTACGTTCCGTTTCGGCGGAGAAGTCGACGTGTCCAGGAGTGTCGAGCAGGGTGATGGTGAGGTCGGGCGTGGCGATGACGGCCGGCTCGGTGAAGATGGTGATGCCGCGCTGCCGTTCCATGGCGTCCGTGTCGAGGAAGGCGTCGCCGTGGTCGACGCGGCCGAGTTTGCGTACTTGGCCGGTAGCGTACAGCAGCGCCTCCGACAACGTGGTCTTGCCCGCGTCCACATGCGCCAGAATGCCCGCGACGATTCGCTTCATGGTCTCCCCTATCTTCGCAAGCCAATGGCTTGCCGTTCAATGGACAGGAAAGCCCCCGCACCGCATGAAACGACGCGAGGGCTTGATGGTGACCCCGGCCGGGCTCGAACCGGCGACCTTGAGATTAGAAGTCACATGCTCTATCCAGCTGAGCTACAGGGCCAAACTAAACACAGTATAGTCAGTTCGCACACGGTTGCCAACTCGACACGGCAATCACATCGCCTTGAGCACAATGCCGACGATGGCTACGAGCACGCCGACGTATTGGATGCCGGCCACGGGCTTGCGTGGCACGCCAAGCAGGCCGAAACGGTCGACCAGCAATCCTCCGCCGACCTGACCGAGCAATACCAGCATCACCGTCATGCCGGTGCCGATATGCGCGGACAGGTACGCGTTGCACATCACCAGCATCGCACCCAGCAATCCGCCTACCCACATCCACCACGGATTGCCTTTCTTCAGCGCGTCGCCGAGGCTGTAGGTGCGGTCGACGAATGCGACGACGATCGCAAGCGAGATCAGACCGACCACGAACGAGGCGAGCGATGCCTTCACCGGCGATCCCAACGCGACGCCCAGCTTGCCCAACAACGCCGTCTGCACGGCCGAACACATGCCGAACGCGATGCCTGCGCAACTCCACAGCACAGTCGCGGAACCTGGCACATGTACGGCTTTTCCGTCAGTTTCGGATTTTTCGGAATCGCCGGAATTTTCCGAACCGCCAGCCGGGCGATCGATGGCAGGCCTCAATCGCAGATTCGGTCCGGCGACGGCAAGCAGGAAGCCGACCAGCGTGATCGCCGCGCCTGCGATACGCAGCGGGGAAATCGGCTGCGCGGTAGTGCCGAACCAGCCGAAAGCGTCGATCAGCAGGCCCATGACGATCTGCCCGGTGACTGGCATGATCACGGTTTTGAGACTGCCCAGTTTCGGCAGCAGCAGCACATTGCCGGTCAGGAAAGTGACACCGAACACGCCCGCGAACCACATCCACCATGGGCCGTTCGCCGCGGTGGCGGGAATCAGCGGATACGGGCCAAGCAGCAGCGTCAAAGTCAGCATCGCAATGAGGCCGACGCTGAACGACACCAGCGAGGCGCGCAACGGCGAGCCGATGGAACGGCCGAGCCGCGTGTTCACCGCGGTCTGCACCGGCGTGATCAGTCCGGAGAAAATTCCCAGCAATCCTTGCAGCATGTTCAGCCTTCCTACGTTTCTCGGCACACGCTTCCCGGCACAGATTATCACAGCACCAGACCATCAGCCGACGTAACAATAAACCCTTGAAATCCAATGATTCCAAGGGTTTTCATGCAATCCCAGCAAAAGGTGCGAACCGGCGACCTTGAGATTAGCGGTCAGGGAAACCGGTCGACGGCCAAACGCTACTCGATAATCCAGCTCAGGCCGACGAGCACGATGACGAACAGCACGTTCACCGCGGTGTAGACGGCCAGATAACAGCCTTTCTTGTCCGGGTAGGCGCGTGACGTTCTTGTAGCCGATCAGCGACGCCATGGATGCGATCAGCGTACCCATGCCACCAAGGTTGGTGCCGATGATCAGCGCACGCCATTGATCGCAGAAGCCCGACAGCAGCAACGTGGTCGGCACGTTGGAGATGAACTGGCTGGACACCACGGACACTTCCAGCGGATGCGCCCCCACCAAGGAGGCGGCCAGCTCGTAGAATTCCGGCACGCGTTTCATATTGCCGATGAAAATGAAGAACATGCAGAACGTGAGCGGCAATCCCCAGTCGATATTGCGGAACACGCGGCGATCGCAGAACAGGAACGCCACCACCACGATCACGCACATGGCCCATAGCGGAATGAAATCGCTCACAGCCAGCAAACACACGATGAACAGCGCGCAATATACGATCGTGCGCCAACCACCGTAACCTGCGCCGTAGCCGGTCACACGAATCTCATCCGGCTGCGGCTGATCGGAATTCGGAGCGAGCACATTCTGTTCGATGCCGCTGCCGTCGATAGAGGAAAATTCGGAAACAGGTTTCTTACCGAACACCACACAGACGATGACCACCAGCAATACCGCCGCAGCAACGGAATACGGTGCCATAATGCCGATCATTTCAGCGGACGGCATGCCCGTCAACGCTTTCAAATACAGGTTGTGCGCATTGCCGATCGGCGTCAACATACTGCCCACGTTCGCACCGACGGTCATCAACGTGCCGACCAGCACCGCATGCTCCTCCATGTGAGCCATGGTGAGCACCGCGATCGCGAATGGAATGAACGTGACCAGCGCCACATCATTGGTAATCAGCATGCCGGAAAAATAGGTGAGCGAAATCAGCGTGATCACCAATCCGCGGGCGGTGCTCACATGATGCAGCAACCGCGAACCGATGATGCGGAACACACCGATGCGCTGGAAACCGCACACCACCAGCATCAGGCAGATCAGCTGCGAAATGGTGCTGGCATGAATATATCCGGCATACTCCTTGTCAGGAGGCACGATAAAGCATGAAATAAGAGCAAGTATGGAAGCAACTACGAGAATGGTCTCGTTTTTCAGGATTTTGACGACCAATCGTCGCATTCATTCCTCCGTGAATCCAGTTTGCAAACCGTTTGCAGCCCCGGGCGATTTACTCAAGAAACGCCGTATTCACTTTACCCGAAAAATCGCGTACCACATACCCTTGGCATACTATTTTTCCGACCATTCCAACGTTTTTCAGCCACTACGCCTTACTGTTCCCTGACTTTGCAAACCGGCAAAACTGTTTTGCAATTGCAAAACACGCCGAAGGATACCGTGCACCAGCCAAGAATTCGTTAAGTATTCTTCCTGCGTTCACCACACGTTCGCCGGCTGTTCATACCGCACTCAGGCATGTGGCAAATTCAGGTGAACGACAAAGACGTTCGGGGGTTGACGCTCCGGCACACCAAATATTCAGGCGACGTTATTGCCGAACACCCTCGTCTGCAGATCCTTGCGCAACGTTTCCAGCTTGGTAATCTGGCCAAGCAGCTCGATTTTCTCGGCACCGTCCGGCAGTTGCGCCATGCGACGCTGGTCCGCGCCGATTTTGCGCATGATGCCCGTGTCAAGCAGTCGAATGATGAGTTCAGACGCGTATCTGCGTTCGTCATCGGTCGGCTTGCGCAATTGCACGTTGCCTTCCTGCGATTGTTGCGACGCACGTTCTGCGTCAGTATCGCTCGGAGGAAGCGGCAATGGCATGACGGCAAGCTCGTTGATGACGGATTCCAACATCGGACCACCCGCTTTGGTGAGATTGTGCATCCACAATCCTTGCGGGGTATCAGCAGACGGCAGTCCCCCGGCCGCCGCGACCGCTTGGAATAACGTGCGGAATACGGGGGTCATGAAGCTCGACAGCGTAAGACTGGCGAACAGTGTCGGATCAACGGCAAGCGGCACTTGAATCAGGGTTGCCATGAACTGCTGTTCGCAAATGAACACGGCATCATCAATGCGATAGTAGGATTGCTCCGCCGCATCACGATGTTCCAACGCCTTCCGCGCGGAAGGATTCGCATACGGATTCGTGCCTTGTTCCATACGCGGTTCCACCGCAGCTCCGGCATTGCCTGCAAAACGACGTTTCGGAGCGTACGCATCTTCGTCCCGCACCTGCAGTTTGCGTCGTGCGTCACGCACTTCACGCTGCATGATATCCAAGTCGACGCCGATCTGGCGCACCGCCTTGCGTGAATACAAATCCAACAGGGAACGGTCACGAATCTGTGCGATCAACGGCGCCACCGCCTTGACTGCGCCCATCTGCCCAGTGGTATAAGTGGTGTCGAAACGCCCGATCGCGGTTTTGATCACGAAATCATACAGTGGTTCGGCATGATCGATCAACGCGCGAACCGCCTCATTACCTCGCTTGATACGCAAATCGCACGGGTCGAGATTGTCGTCGGCCACAGCAACGAACGCCTGCGTCGAAAAAGCGGAATCCAAGCCGAACGCATGAATCGCAGCCTTCTGACCGGCCGCATCGCCATCGAAGGTGAACACGATACGCGAACTCAACGCCTGTCCTTCAACCTTCAACGGACCAACCAGCTGTACCGCACCCAACGAATCGTCGGCGATCAGACGACGCACGATCTTGGCATGCTCGGCACCGAACGCGGTGCCGCATGTCGCGATCGCGGTATCAATGCCGGCCAAATGCATGGCCATCACATCCGTATACCCTTCGACGATCACCGCCTGACGTTTCTTCACAATCGCCGACTTCGCCATATCAATGCCATACAGCACCTGGTTTTTCCGATACAACTGCGTGTCGGGAGTATTAATGTATTTCGCGCTAATCGAATCATCCTCATACAACTTGCGAGCGCCGAAACCAAGCGTGCGTCCGGTTGAATCGCGAATCGGCCATGTTACGCGGCCACGGAAATAGTCATACACCCCATGCTGGCCTTGACGGGCCAAACCTGCGTCCAACATTTCCTGCTGTGTGAAGCCCTTGCCTGCCAAGTACCGCACCAGATTATCCCAGCCTTGCGGAGCATATCCGCAACCGAATCGTTGGCAATCGGCCTGGCTGAAATTACGGCCATCAAGCAGTTTGCGCGCGGCGAGCGCGTCTTTGGTCATCAGCTGCGAGACGAAAAACTCCTGCGCGGCCTCGTTGGCTTCCAACAGGCGGGCACGTTTCGAACCGGTATGCTCCTTCTTGGCGTTCGACTGGTCATAACGCAATTCGATATGGTATCGATCGGCCAAAAGCTCGACGGCATCACGAAAGTCGACGTTCTCCTGATGCTCCACATAGCCGAACACGTCTCCGCCAAGACCGCAGCCGAAGCAATGCCACACACCGAGCGCCGGACGTACGGAAAAGCTTGGCGTTTTCTCGTCATGAAACGGGCACAGCCCCACGTATGTGCCAGTTCCTGAAGGTTTGAGCGTAACCGTTGCGGACACAATGTCGTACAGATCGGCGGTGGCGCGAACTTTTTCGATATCTTCCTTCAGAATCATTCCTGGCATAGCTCACCACCTTAACAGCAAGCGCGGCACGTTGACCAACCGCCGAACGTACCGCGCCCACCATATTGACTTTCACGGCGTGCCTCCCATCGCACGCCTGATTCTTTATAGGAGGGTTGCGGGATCGAGTTTGGCGAGATCTTCGACCGACAGCACGTCAGAGGCATGCTCGTACAGGCGCGGGATACGGTTGCACAGGCAGGTGAAGATCTCATAGCTGATGGTTCCTGCGGCACGGCCCCAATCGTCGGCGGTCGGCTCGGCATAATCCTCTCCGCGACCCGGTCCGAACAGCTGCACGGTGTCGCCCTCATGCACGCCAAGCTTTTCCGCGGAACCGTGCAGGTCAAGCATAAACTGATCCATGCACACGCGACCGGACACACGGTAGAGGCGCGGACCTTCCGTGGTCATCACACGCACCGGGCCTCCTGGCTTGACCACATGCTTCGCGCCTTCCATATCAAAACCGGAAGCGGAACGGTGAATGCCGTCCGCATAGCCGACAGGCACGATCGCGGTGGACGTATCGGACGGAGTCAGGTACGTGCGGCCATAGGAAATGCCATGGCCCGCTTCAACATCCTTGACCGTACCAAGCTGCGCCTGCAACGTCATGGCCGGCGTCAAACCGTATGTACCTGGCGTGCCCATGGCCGGATCAGCCTCATAACCATACAGGCCGATACCCGGGCGCGTCAGCTCAAAATGAATCTCGGAACGTGAAAGCGTGGCAGCGGTATTGGCGAGATGACGAATCTCCGGCGCAATGCCCGCCTGCTCCATACGACGGGTGAAATCCTTGAAATTCTCGATCTGCCTGTCGGTGGATGCCACGAATTCAGGAACGTCCGGAGCGTCCGCCACCGCCAAATGGCTCCACTGGCCGACGATATGCAGCACACCCTCCTTGGCGAGCGGCACCAGCTTGGCGAGCGCCGCGTCGAACGTGGCGGGCGTGAACCCGTTGCGGCCGAAACCGGAATCGACCTTCACATGCACACGTGCGGTTTTTCCAAGACGACGCGCCGCAGCCGCAACGCCGTCAATGCCCGGCAATGATCCGACGGAAATATCGATATCATTGTCGATCAGCTCGTCAAAAGGCACAGCCATGCCGTTATATACCCATGTCAGAATGTGGCAGCGGTCCGGCCCGATGCCCGCCTTGCGCAGCAGCAGCGCCTCATGTGATTGCGCCGTACCCAGCCAGGTCGCACCTCCCGCAAGTGCCGCGAGCGCGGCCGGAATAAGACCATGCCCGTACGCGTCGGCCTTGACCACACCCATCACGGCGGTGCCGGAATTCGGGCCGCCAACCACGCTCACCAGATGACGCATGTTGTTTCGCAATGCGGCCATATCGACGATGGCCTGCGCCGGATATTGCTTTTGGGCGGCCTCATAATTGGCCTTGCCTTGTTCGGATGAGAATTGCCATTCACGGGCAGCGTTGAAAGTCATGGCTCTATTGTTGCGCTCCCACGTGACGGCTTCGGAAAGGCGCGCACACATGGTGAGACGATTCACGGGGTTTTCACGGTTTTGTCCGCGCCAGGTTTTTACACTCTCCTTACATAAGGCGCGTACACCTCCCGTATATGAGGCGTTCAGCCCTTCTTTGATTTCTGGCGTTTGAGGCGTGCCAGAGTCCCGGAAATCCGTCCGGTCCAGCCCATATAAAACCATTTTTAGGGAATTAAGACCATGGATCTTTTTCGCAAAAAGTCAGTGGACCAGCTCGTGTCCGAGTCGACTCCGCTGAAACGCACATTGAAAACGTTTGACCTTACCATGCTGGGAATCGGCGCCATCATCGGCACCGGCATTTTCGTGCTCACCGGTAAGGGTGCCCTCACCGCAGGTCCGGCATTGTGCGTCTCCTTCCTTCTGGCCGCGGTCTGCTGCGGTTTCGCGGGATTGTGCTATGCGGAGTTCGCCGCGATGGCACCAGTGTCCGGTTCCGCATATTCGTACGCGTATTTGGCGTTCGGCGAGCTGATCGCGTTTGTGATCGGCTGGGATTTGATTTTGGAATACGCATTGCAGGCGGCCACCGTGTCCGCCGGATGGTCCGGATATTTCAACAAACTGTTGGAAGGTTTCGGCTTGCATCTGCCAGTTGAGCTGACCGCGGCATACGGCACCACACCAGGCGTGACCACATACTTCAATCTGCCTGGTTTCGTGATCGTGCTCATCATCACTTGGGTGCTGTCCATCGGCATCAACCAGACGAAGAAAACCAACGATATTATGGTGATGATCAAACTGGCCATCATCGTGCTGTTCATCGTGTGCACCGTCTGGTACATCAATCCCGCCAATTGGAAGCCGTTCTCCCCGTACGGCATTTACACGTTCCAGCCGGGCTCGACGCAGCCGTACGGCATCGTGCCGGCCGCGTCGATCGTGTTCTTCAGCTTCATCGGCTTTGACGCGGTGTCCTCTTCCGCCGAGGAGACCATCAATCCGAACAAGACACTGCCGCGCGGCATTCTGATCTCGCTGGCCGTGTCCACCGTGCTCTACATCGTCATGACGCTGATCATGACCGGTGTGGTGCCATACAAGGAGTTCGCAAACTTCATTGATGCTCCGGTGGCCGGCGTGATTCTCGAAACCGGTCTCAACTGGCTGGCGTTCGTTGTCAATCTTGGCGCTCTGATCGGCATGACCACGGTGATGCTGGTGCAGCTGTACGGCCAGTCCCGCATCTGCTATGCCATGAGCCGCGACGGCCTGTTCCCGAAGTTCTTCGGCGAAGTGCACCCGAAGTACCGCACCCCGTTCAAAGGTACATGGTTCTTCGGTATTCTAACGGCCATCGCCGGCGGTTTCATCAACATCAACGTGCTGTTCGAATTGGTGAACATCGGTACGCTGTCGGCATTCATCATCGTGTCCGCAGGCATTCTGTGGATGCGTAAGACCCAGCCGGACGCACACCGCGGCTTCCGCGCTCCGGGCGTACCGTTCACGCCGATCTGCGCAATCATTTTCTGCTTCATTCTGATTTGCGGTTTGAATTGGGAGACTTGGGTGCGTTTCGCAATCTGGTTCGCCCTTGGTTTGATTGTGTATTTCGTGTACAGCCGCAAGCATTCCGCATTGAACGAGCCAGGACTGTTCTAAAAACCGGCAATACTGTTGTTTTTGATATATCTTTCGTAAGATATATCAAAAACAACGCAATCGGATATAAAAATCCCGTTGAACATCTGAAATACGATATTCAACGGGATTTTTGTTTCTCAATATCGAAGATTGTTTGCGATTGTTTGCGATGAATTTATATTGATTGATACCAATCCATATAAATCCGCAAATCTCACCATTCATGACGCTGATAGGCGATACGAGTGGTATCGAACGGCCTGTCAAGCAACTGAATCAAGCCGCAGCGCGCAAAACCATTCGATTCGAGCACATGCTGCATGGCCTTGTTGTTGGGATGCGTATCCGCACGCACATTGCCGTAATGTTCGATGCACCAGTTGATGCAGTCCTTCGCCGCACCCTTGGCGAGACCCGACGAGGCAATCCGGTGGATGGTCACATACGGATCGTCATCCAGCCAGGCACCATCGATATTCACATACGTCGGGTCGACGCCCGGACACAATGCGAACTGGGCGAGCACACGTTCCTCGCCATCAACCGTATCAACAAGCAGCACAGTGCGTTGCGATTCGATATCGTCACGAACCACTTCCTCACGCGGGAACTTATCACCCCACTGCGTGGGATTGCCATTGGAGGCCATCAACTTGCGGGCATGCTCATAAATCTTCTGCATGGTCGGCCAATCAGCCATAGTGGCGCGGCGGAACCGCCGTTCAGAAGTAATGACGCTCTCCTCACCCATCTCGTTCACCTTTGCATCGCCTTGTCTTCTTCCGAGCGTTAAAAATACCATGCCCACGGCACAGTATTCGCAATATGCCCGAAAAGCAGACTTGCAACCACGCGCGAATCAGACCAGACGGCGCTCAAACGCGTCAGAGCTGATGCCCTTGGCAAGAATATCCTTGCACCATTCCTTCGCCGTGAACAGGCTATGGTCGCGGTAATTGCCGCAGCTTTCGATGGTGGTGGCAGGAACATCATCCCATGTGGCCTCGTATGCGATGAATTCCAACGCCTCCTTCAACGCGCGAGCCACTTCTTCTGTGGAATGCTCACCCCACGTCAACAGGTGGAAACCGGTACGGCAGCCGAACGGGGAACAATCGATATAACCGTCGATACGTTCACGTAACAGCACCGCAATCGTATGTTCGATGGTGTGCAGGCCACCGGTCGGAATCGCATTCTCATTCGGCTGCACCAAACGCAAATCATAATTGGAAATCACATCGCCATTCGGACCGGTCTGCGTGTCGATATAGCGCACATACGGAGCCTTCACCTTGGTGTGGTCGAGCTGGAAGCTTTCCACAACCGGCTTGTCTTCTGCCATCATCAATCCTTTCTTCAACAACTGTTCGTCTCTACTGTCGCCGTTTTGCCGGCATACGTCAACCTCACCGCCATACATGTTGCCGATAACGTGTTACGTATCATATAAAACGCAGGGTTTTGCAATAATCGATACGATTATTCCTCAAGCTGACACGTCACATGATTCATGCAACGAAATCGCGGATCACTTCCATGAACCGTTCGCCATACGCTTCCAATTTGAGCGCACCAACGCCATTGACTTGCGAGAATTGCTCGCCGGTGACCGGCCTGACACGCACCATATCGCGCAACGTTTTATCGGAAAAGACGATATACGGGGGTTTACCGAGTTCGCGGGCGATGTCAAGCCGCAACGCGCGCAGTTTGGCGAACAATTCCTCGTCTCCGTCGCCCGGCACATACGATCCCATGGCCTGAGAGCCTACGGACGGCGATTCCGCACGTTTCGTAGCGTGCTTCCGTTCGATCTTCTTGATTTCATAATGAAAATTCGGCGCTACCGTTTCCGCCGCACGTTCACCAAAGCGAACGATCGGCATGGAGCCTTCCGAAATGGAAAGAAAACCATCCGTCGCCATCTGGCTGAGCACGTCACGAATCTGTACCTCCGAAGTCGCGCTCAACATGCCGTACGTCGGCAGATCGACAGGATGAAGATAGTTTAAATCCTGCGCTTTTGACCCTCGCAGCACTTTGACGATCTTCCCCGAACCGACCTTCTGGTTCACGTCATGCACGCAGCGGCTGATGGCCCGCGCGATATCCGTGACGTCAACGGTTTCAAACGTATTCCCGCAGTTCGCGCATCCTCCCACGCATGCGCCGTCATCGCGGACGGCTGCTCCCCCGGCCTCGCCGAAATACCTGGTCATATACTCGTGCAGACAATCCGTAGTACGGCAATAACCGATCATAGCGTTGAGCAGACGCCGTTTCGATGCACGCACAACCTCCTGCTCTTCAGCGGTCAAACGCTCGTTCTCATAATCCGAATCAAGCAGCCTCCGCCTCGTAGCAATATCAGATTCATTCCACAGCAACGTGCACCGGCTCGGCTCGCCGTCACGCCCCGCACGACCTGCCTCCTGATAGTACGCTTCGATCGATTCCGGCATATTATGGTGGATCACATAACGCACGTTCGACTTGTCGATTCCCATGCCGAACGCATTCGTGGCAACCACCACAGGCACACGGTCGGTTACGAAATCACGTTGCGCCCGATCCCTCGTTTCGGCCGACATACCGCCATGATAGGCGACCGCGACCGTGCCGATTCGCGTCGCATCCTCACCTTTCGCCGCACGCAGCTCGCGCACGGCGATATTCAACGATTCGGCAAGTGACTCCACTTCCTTGCGGGTCGCGCAATACACGATGCCGGATTCGTCAGGATGATCCGCAATATACGAAGCCACCCACGAAGCCTTATGTTTCCTTTCCATCCTGATCACGTCGAAATACAGGTTGGCCCTGTCGAAGCCGGTGACGGTGACGGACGGATCACGCAATCCGAGAATTCCGATAATATCGCGGCGCACCCGTTCCGTCGCGGTCGCAGTGAACGCGGCAACCGTCGGACGGGTCGGCAACGCCTTCAGAAAATCGCCGATACCAAGATATGACGAACGGAAATCCTGGCCCCATTGCGACACGCAATGCGCCTCGTCAACGGCGACCAGAGAAATCGGCACACGACTGGCGAACGTGCGGAAACGTTCGGTTTCCAAACGTTCCGGAGCCACATACAGCAGTCTGATCCGTCCCGACAACGCCTGCACGAACACCAGATCCTGTTCGTCGGGACTTTGCGTGGTATTGATGAATGCGGCTGGAATGCCCACGTCGTTGAGCGCGTCGACCTGATCGCGCATCAACGAGATCAACGGGGAAATGACGACGGTCATGCCCGGAAGAAGCGTGGCAGGAATTTGGTAGCAGATTGACTTGCCTGCACCGGTGGGCATGACGCCGAGCGCATCACGACCTTGGATAATCGCATTGACTATGCCTTCTTGACCAGGACGGAAGGCGTCATATCCGAAGTAGGTGCGTAGGGCGTCACGCGCCGACGTAAACTCTGTCATACGCAGCAGTCTAGTATCCACCGCCTCTACTCGGTGCGGAGGGCGGTGGCGGGATCCTGCTTGGAGGCGCCACGACTTGGGATGAGGCCGCCGATCAGGGTGAGCACTACGCTGAGAATCACCAGAGCGATGGCATTACCGACCGGCAGCACGGCACTGACCTCGGTGGTACCCATGAAGTGGTGCAGCACGATGTTGATCGGGAAGTTGAGCAGCACGGTGGCACCAACGCCGATCAGACCGGCCAGCAGGCCGATAATGCCGGTTTCCGCGTTGAATACGTTCGACACATTGCGTTTGGATGCGCCCATGGCGCGCAGAATACCGATTTCCTTGGTACGTTCCAGTACGGAAATATAGGTGATAATGCCGATCATGATCGACGAGACCACCAATGACACAGCCACGAAAGCGATCAGCACATAGGTGATGACGTTGATGATGGTGGTTACCGAGTTCATCATCAGACCAACGTAGTCGGTGTAGGTGATCTTGTCTTTTTCCTTGGCGGTCTTATTGTATTCGTCGATGGCGTCGTTGATGGAATTCTTGTCTTCGAAGCTGTCGACGTAAATGTTGATGGAGCTTGGTGCGTCACGGCTGACCACGCCGAAATCAGCGAGATTATCGTTGTAGGAGCCGGTGGACACGTACTGGTTGTAGATGGCGACCAGCGTGGCCTCGTCGGCGGTGGCGATATAGGCGTCGAATTGGTCGGCGAGCTGCTGTTCGCCCATCTGAGCCATGGCCGCGGCCTGCTGGGAGTCACCTCCGGATGCGTCTGCGGCCGCCATCATGTTCTGCGCCATCTGCGCCTTGCTGCTTACGCCGAGGGATGCGACGTAATCGCGGGCATCCTGGGCCTTGGTGGCATCGTCGGATGGCGAGAACGTCATGCCGTTGAGTACATTGTGGTCTTTATCGGACTGCTGTTCGGTGACGATTTCACTGGATTCGGCACGGTCGATCAGCTCATTGGTCAGAGCACGCGTATAGCCCACACCGGAGGAAAGCGGGGTTGCGTCAGCATCCTCTACCGGCTTAACCACGCCCACGATCTTCAGATCGATGGCCTTGTCGGAGTCGATCAGCGCATTAATCTGGTCCACATCGTCGCCCACGTACGTCCAATGGCCGTTATCGCCTTTGACATACTGGTCGCAGGCCGGCAGCAGCTTCAGCGTGCGGTCGATAACGTCGGAATAGTCAATCTTCTTGGTATCGGTTTTCACATCGTCGCCGGAATTGAGCTGGTTCATCATATCGTGGTATTCACTGGCGGATTTGAGGCCTAGCTCATACACAGCGGTTAACGACAATGAATTGTTCTCGTCAAGTACGAGCACAACCTCGTTCTTGTTCTTTGGCCAGGATCCTTCGACTACCTCATAATTGTCGGAAATGACCTTGCCGACGTTCTTTTTGCCATCAGCGCTTGGCATGATCTCATGGAACGAGCTCGGTGCAGCATTCTGGTCGGTTTTACCCGTGAGCATGCTCACGCGCGTCGACGTAAAGGTGGACGAGTCGGCAGACATCAGCGAACCATCCGCCATCTGGTCGGCCATCGATTTGGTGCCGGTTTTGCCCACCGTCACACCATCGGCGTTGACAAGCGTGCCGTCTGGATCGTGTGAGAATACGGAGAACCTCGTATCATACGAATACTGGATTCCCGCGGAACCGATATACCGATTGATGTCACTGTCCTTATTATCAAGGTATTTCTTGAACGCGCTCAGATTGTTTTCGGTAATGCTGCTGGTCATCGAAGCGGTGCCCTTGATGGCGGCATCATCCGGATAAATCGCGTCGCTCTTATGCTTCTTGCCTTGATTGTCCGCACTCTGCTGACCGGAAGTCATCATGCTGGTCAGGTCGAAGGTCTGTTCGTCGATACTGATCGGGTAAGCAGTCATCGTCTCGCGCTGAATATTGTCGATATAAGTGTTCACGCCTGCCGAAACGGACATAATCAATGCGATGCCGATAATGCCGATGGATCCTGCGAATGCCGTAAGGAACGTGCGGCCCTTCTTGGTGCGTAAATTGTTGAAGCTCAATGCCAACGACGTGCCGAACGACATGGATGCGCGGCCCATGGTCTTGTGCACGGGAGCGGTGGCCGTTTCGTTCTGGGCTGGTTCGAACGGGTCGGAGTCGGAACGGATCACACCGTCCTTGAGCTCCACAATGCGCGTGGCATACTGGTAGGCCAGTTCGGGGTTATGTGTCACCATCACCACGAGGCGGTCTTTGGCAACCTCTTTGAGCAGATCCATGATCTGCACGGAAGTATCGGAATCAAGCGCACCGGTCGGCTCGTCGGCGAGCACGATGTCCGGATCGTTCACTAACGCGCGCGCAATGGCCACGCGCTGCATCTGACCGCCGGAAAGCTGGTTCGGCTTTTTGTTGACATGCTCGCCCAAACCCACTTGTTCAAGCGCCTTGCGCGCACGCTCTCGACGCTCCGAATGCGATACGCCCGAAATGGTTAGGGCAAGTTCCACATTCGACAGAATGGTCTGATGGGGAATGAGATTGTAGCTCTGGAACACGAAACCGATGGTGTGGTTGCGATAGGAGTCCCAATCGCGGCTTTTGTATTGTTTGGTGGAAATGCCGTTGATCACCAGATCGCCGGAATCATAGTGGTCAAGTCCGCCGATGATGTTGAGCAGTGTGGTTTTGCCGGAGCCGGAAGGTCCGAGAATGGCCACGAATTCACTGTCACGCAGGTTAAGGCTGACGTTATCCAGCGCCCGCTGCACGAAGTCGCCGGTTTTATACTGTTTGGAGATGCCTTGAATTTGCAGCATGCCGCCTCGTCTCGATAATCATGGGCGTTCGATTCCACAGAGAATGCGCTGGTAGATGAACACGAACGTTGTCGAAAGTATTATATGGCAAAACCCTCGCCATAAGCAGATTCGAAATAGCATAATATACGCTTTTGGCGAATCCGATGGCGAGGATTTATGCACGTTTTGCCTTTTTGACGGATTACACAAAACCGTAACGAGGCTGCGATCTTATCTCAAACACGACGAAATGCCTGCTCCAAGTCCGCGATCAAATCGTCAGCATCTTCAAGACCGACGGAAAGTCGCACGAGATTGGCGGGCACTTCCAGCGTGGTACCGGCAACGGAAGCGTGGGTCATGGCGCCCGGATGCTCAATCAGGGATTCCACGCCTCCCAACGACTCAGCCAAAGTGAACACTTCCGTAGCACCGGCGAACTTCTTGGCCGCTTCGAATCCGGCTGCGATCTGTACGGAGATCATGCCTCCGAAGCCGCCATGCATCTGTCGTGCCGCGATCTCGTGGCCTGGATGGGATTCCAGTCCCGGGTACCATACGCGTTCCACTTCAGGGCGGGTTTCCAGCCATTGCGCCACCTTCATGGCGTTACGGCTGTGCTGCTTGACGCGCAGATCCAACGTTTTGAGGCCACGAATGTCAAGCCAGGAGTCGAACGGAGATGGCACAGCTCCGGCCGCGTTCTGCAGGAACGCCACTTCATCGCGGATTTCCTTGTCGTTGAGCACCACAGCTCCGCCGACCACGTCGGAATGTCCGCCGATGTATTTGGTGGTGGAATATACGACCACGTCGGCGCCATCCGTCAACGGATGCTGCAATACCGGGGATGCGAAGGTGTTGTCTACCACCACTTTGGTGTCATGCGCGTGAGCGACCGCTGACGTGGCTGCGATATCGGTGATGTTGAGCAGCGGGTTCGACGGGGTTTCCACCCAAATGTACTGGTACTGCTTCTGGCTGAGCGCCGCGGAAACGGCCGCCGTGTCGGTGATGTCCACCACGTCAAGACCGACGCCCCACGGCACGAACACCTTGGAAAGCAAACGGTAGGTGCCACCATATACGTCATTGCCCAGCAGAATATTGTCGCCCGGCTTCAACGTGGCACGCAACAGCACGTCGATGGCGGCCAGTCCGGAAGCGAAGCTCAGCGCGTAGTTCGCGCCTTCGACCGCGGCGAGCTGCTCGTCGAAAGAGTTGCGGGTCGGATTGATGGAACGGCTGTAATCATAACCGTTGCGCAGGCCGCCGACACCATCCTGCTTGAACGTGGATGTCATATAAATAGGAGTGACCACGGCTCCGGTGGTCGGATCGGGTTCCTGACCTGCGTGAATGGCGCGGGTGGCGAGTGCAGTGGCGTTCAGGGCTTCGGTGTTGGTCGAGATGGTCATGATGGGAACTCCTTGAAAATATCGAATGGTTTGGGTTGAACGAATGATGGGCATGATGTTGAGATATGAATTGGCGGTCTACAGATACCGCTCCGCAAGACTTGGCTTGGACGTGCGTTCCACAACGTCGGCGAATCCGTTGGCACGCATCCAATCGTCGTTGAAGATCTTTTCCATATAGCTGCGACCGGAATCCGGCAGCAACACCACGACCAGCTGGTCTTCGTCCAAATCGTGCTCGCGTGCGTATTTAAGCGC
Source organism: Bifidobacterium pseudocatenulatum DSM 20438 = JCM 1200 = LMG 10505 (assembly GCF_001025215.1). NCBI lineage: Bacteria > Bacillati > Actinomycetota > Actinomycetes > Bifidobacteriales > Bifidobacteriaceae > Bifidobacterium > Bifidobacterium pseudocatenulatum. Next base: position 654,348 of record NZ_AP012330.1, on the reverse strand, counting down.
TGCCGTAACGGCCATGCCGGACGAGCCTCCGACCAGCAGACCTTCTTCCGCAGCCAAACGGCGGGTCATTTCGAATGCTTCGGCATCGTTGACCTGCACGATTTCGTCGGGAAGTTCACGGTCGAACGCTTTCGGATAGAAATCCTCGCCCACGCCTTCGATGCTGTACTGATGCACGTCGTTCGGATTGGAATAGATGGATCCTTCCGGGTCGGCGCCGATCACTTGTACTGCGCCGTCGGAAGCTTCCTTCAGGTAGCGTCCGGTGCCGGAAATGGTGCCGCCAGTGCCGATGCCAGCCACGAAATGCGTGACCTGATGGTCGCTGGCTTCCCAGATTTCCGGACCGGTGGTGTGGTAGTGGCTTTCCGGTCCGTTCGGGTTGTCGTATTGGTTCGGGCGGTATCCGCCGGGAATCGCTTTGGCGAGGCGTTCCGCCACCTGGTAGTAGGAGCGCGGATCATCCGGACCAGCATCGGTAGGGGTTACCACCACTTCTGCACCGTATGCGCGGAGTACCGCACGCTTGGCTTCGGAAACCTTGTCTGGCAGGGTGAAGATGGTGCGGTATCCGCGCTGCTGGGCCACGAGGGCAAGTCCTACGCCGGTGTTGCCGGAGGTCGGTTCCACAATCACACCGCCCGGCTTGAGTTCGCCGCTGCGTTCGGCCGCGTCGATGATGCGTTCCGCAATGCGGTCTTTGGAGGAGCCGCCAGGATTGAAATATTCGACTTTGACTGCGATGGTGGCTTTGATGCCGTCGGTCACATGGTTGAGTTTGACGAGCGGAGTGTTGCCGATGAGCTCGGAAAGGGAGTTGTGGATGGTCATGTCGTTTCCTTGCGAAGAGTGATTTCCGTTGGCTTCCGATGAATGATTTCGTTGTTTTGATTTCGAGAAGCTCGCGTTTATCACTTGCAATGATTTGAAACGGGACCTGTGATGGTGTTTTCGCTGCGGTTCATCCACATATGCCGCGTAATACCAACCGCGTAAGGCACTGGTTATGGGATGATTTCTGCGATACTCTGGCATGCAACGCAAGTTGCGTATGCCGAAAAAGAATGCCCTGTCTCAAGTTATGCTTCGATGAACCACGCGCCCCTCGGGCGGTTGGTCAGCGACAGCAACAACAAGAGAAATTGAACATGGCTCACACAATAGCACACGTAACGACATCGGCGTGTCTTACCTGTTCATATAGCGGCAAAAAAGCCTGCAATCATGCGGATTTCAACATGATCGCAGGCTTTTTGCGCAGTGTCACAAATCAGAGCGAAGCCGCGTCCAGCAATCGTTTGGTGTAATCGCTGGTCGGATGGTGCAACACGGTTTCCGTAAGTCCGCATTCCTCAACGCAACCGTCGTGCAACACCATAATGCGATCTGCGATATGCTGCACCACTCCCAAATCGTGTGACACCATGATCAGCGCCATATCAGGTTCGCCGCTACGAATCGCAGCGAACGATGCGAGAATCTGCGTTCGTGCGGCCACGTCGACGGCGCTCATCGGCTCGTCGGCAAGCAATACTTTCGGATGATCCGCAATGGCACGTGCGATGGCCACGCGTTGCGCCTGACCGCCAGAGAGGTCCACGGGGAACCGATTTTCATATGCGGCAGGGTCGAGACTCACCATGCGGAAGGCTTCCGACACGCGTTCCGCAATCCGTTCCTGCGACCAATCAGGGTGATGCAACCGCAATGGTTCGGCAACGGATCTGCCGACCCTCCAACGCGGATCCAACGAGCCGAATGGGCTTTGGAACACCAATCCGCAGCTACGCCGCAGTTCGCCGGCGACTTCGCCTTGCACAGGCTTGCCGAAATACGTAATCTCGCCCGTTTCAGCGTGTTCGAGCCCCAGCAATACTCGTGTAAGGGTGGTTTTGCCGGATCCGGATCCGCCGATCACCGCAAGGCACTCCCCCGAACGTACGTCGATATCAACATCGTGCAGCACCTGACGACGCTGTTGTTTCGCACCGTAGTATTTGTTGATGCCGCGACCTTGCAGCATTGTGGTTTTTTCGTTTTCGCCCGTCACAACCGTTCTCCTTATTTGGTTTCGGCATCGATCCGCAACGACAGCGCACGTGCCGAAGTCGCCAATTGCGAAGCGACTTTAGTGTGCGGCGACTGCAGGATATCGGCGGTTTGTCCTGATTCGGCAACACGTCCATCAGCAAGTACATAACAGCGTGTGGTTGCATGATTGAGTACCGCGAAATCGTGGGTGATGAAGAGCATGGATGCGCCGGAATCGTCCACCAACGATGCCAGCAGATCGACGATCTGCCGTTGCGTGATCGAATCCAGCGCGGTGGTTGGCTCGTCGGCGATAATCAGGCGCGGCGACGTGACCAATGCGGCCGCGATGCCGACGCGCTGCTGTTGTCCGCCGGAAAGTTCATGCGGATATTTGTTCAGCACATCTTCCGGCAGCCTGACTTTGGCGAACATTGCTTTGACACGGTCCAACCGTTCGTCACGGGTCAGATCGTAATGCAAACGCAGTGGCAGCGCGACCTGCTGCGCCACGGTCATCACCGGATTCAATGCGGCGGAAGGATTCTGGAACACCATGCCCACATAACGACCACGCAGATCGGCGATCGCTTGATCCGACGCTCCGACGATTTCAGTACCACCCATGTCAATACTGCCGGAAACCTGCGCGGAAAGCGGCAGCAAGCCCATGATGGATTTGGCGATCATGGATTTGCCGGAACCGGACGAACCGATCAAACCGACACGTTCACCGTCGGCGATGTCCATATCGACATCATGCACAATCGGCATTCCATCGATGACGATATTGAGATTACGGATGCTGACGCTCATGCGCGTTCCTCCGATTCAACATGGGTGGCTTCACCTTGCCGCAATGCCGGATTCGTCAGCGGATCGATGGCGTCACGCAACGCATCGCCAAACAGATTCAGCGCTATCACCATCAAGGTGACCACCAATCCCGGCCACACCACAGCCATCGGATAAATGCTGATGAATTTCACGGACGTGGCAAGCGAATGCCCCCAACTGGGCACTCCCGCACCGACGCCAACACCCAGATACGTCAATCCAGCCTCCGCCAAGAGCGACGTGCCCGCACTCATCGACAGCTGAACGCATAACACCGGAACCGTATTCGGCACAATATGCGTGAAAAACACGCGTAACGAACTCGCACCCGACCACAAAGCCGATTCCACATGGTCAGAACGTGCGGCGAGCATGGCCGCGGGGCGTAGAATACGCGCCAAATTCAGCCCGTATGCAAGTCCGCATGCGGCGATGATCACCGCTGCCGACGCGCCGAACGGCACGGAAAGCATCAAGGCGATCAGCACTGTTGGAATGGAAATCAACGCATCCACCACAACCACCGACGTGGAAGCCAATGCGCCATGGCGAGACACCATGGCCGCCACCAGCAGCAGGCCGATGGCCGCGGCAACCACCACGGTAAGCAGCGCGATCGCAAGATTCGTACGGGAACCGGCCATCAGCCAGCTCAACACATCAGCGCCAACACCATCAGTACCCAACATGTGAGCGCCGGACGGCGAAGCCCACGTGTTGAATCCGTCAGTATCAAGCAGCGAATATGGCGTCCACACCAGCGAAATAGCCGACACAACCAGCCATATCGCAAGCATGATCAGCGAATACTTGCCACCAGCGGTACGCCATATGGAGGGAATCACGGTTTTCACAGCGTTTTTCGAAGTAGTTTTCTCAGCAGACTGTTTCATCATGCAAGCACCTCCCCCGACACCAATCCGGCATCTTTCAGACGCGGATCAAGCGCACGATGCACCACATCAACCACTAATCCAAGCAAGAGGAAGAACGTAGCCAACAGGAACAATTCGCTCTGCACTGCAATCAGATCTCGATTGCCAACATCGGTGACCAGCATGGTGCCAAGCCCCGGAAGCGCGAACAGATTCTCAACCACCATTACACCGGTGACCATCTGGGCGAACGTCAAACCGATCACCGACACCAATTGCGGTGTGGCAAGACGCAAAGCGACGCGCAATACCGCCTGTTTGCGGGTCATGCCGCATGCCATGGCCATGTCGACCGCCTGAGACGAGGCCTTGTCCCCCACGGCGGCACGCGTGTAACGCATAATGGACGCGCCTGCGGTAACGCCGGTGGCGAGCGCCGGAAGTATCAAAGAAGCCAACGCCTGCAAGGGCGCGCCCCAGCCATTATCGGGAAAACCTTGAGCAGGCAGCAATCCCAACAGTCCTGAACCGCGTGAGAACAGCAGAATCAACAGCAATCCGCCCCATAATGCGGGAATGGCGCCGGCAACAATCGCAATACCGTGACAAAGCCCACGCAAGCGGGCATTACGGGTCAGCACAGCAGCGCAACCAAGCGGCAGGCCGATCGCCAATGCGATCAGCAAACTCACGATGATCAGTGGAAACGTTACCGAAGCACGAGACGCAACCTGTGCCGACACCGCTTTGCCTCCGATGGTGGACACACCAAGATCGCCATGCAGCAATCCCAGCATCCAATCGCCGTATTGCGCCACGTACGATTTGTCCAAGCCAAGTTCGGTACGAAGCGACGCGATACGTTCAGGGGCTGCGTTCGTTCCTGCGATCACCGCAGCCACATCGCCCGGCAGCATGCGCAACAGCACGAACACCAGAAGCGACAGACCGAACAGGGCCACGACGAACAGTCCCAGCCGTTTGACTACAAATCTCATAGTTGAACCACCATTGGTCTATCGCTCGATCCGTGCGTTTGCAGCGATACGCACCTATTCACCGTCATTACCCTACCCAACAATATCGCGCCAACGTGTGGCGGTGCCGCAACGATGCCGCTGCAAACACCGCCACACATCAGTTTTCATCACTTGTTTTCCGCCGATTTTCCATCGATTTTTCGTCGATTCACCGCGCCTTGGTGATCTGCCACAATGGCAGCACCGTCTGGCTCAGCTTGCTGGGGAATCCCTGCACGTTCTTGTTGTATGCCACCGTCACACGATAGCCGAACAGCCAGTCGGCGGGGGCATCCTCGCTTACTGCTTTCGCAGCCTGCTTCAGGTAGTTTGCACTGGATTCCTCATCGGTGGCGGCGAGCGCCTTGGCATACAGTTCTTGGGCTTGCTTGCCGTCGTAGTGGAAGTAGTAGTCGGGCGTGGTCCACTTGTAGAAGTCGTGGCTTTCGGCGTGGTCCACCAACGAAAGTTCATAGTCGCCGTTGGCGTGCACGTCTTGCAGCCATGTGGAGAATTCCACGTAGTTGATGCTGAGATCAATGCCGATTTTGGCGAGCTGGCTACGCAGTTGGTCGCCGAGTTCCGTGCCGTACGTGTTGGCGTAGGTGAGGGTGAGTTTCAGCGGATTATCGGTGGAATAGCCGGCTTCAGCCATGAATTCCTTGGCTTTGTTCACATCGTACGGGTACAGGTCGGTCAAGTCCTCATAGCCCGGGTCCACGGATGGGATCGGCCCGCCGAGCGCATAGTCGACGTTACCGCGCGAAGCGATGATTTCCTCATGGTTGATGCCGTAACGGATTGCCTGACGCACGCGCTTGTCGGCAAGCTTGCTGTTCGCGCAGTTGAAGGCGAGCACGTATTTGTCGCTGCCGTCCGCCGCGGACACCTGATACGTGTTGGTGTCAAGCGATTTGGCGAGCGTGGCGTTCACCGGGGAAAGCACGTCGACTTCGCCGCTTTTCAGCGCGTTGACGGCTGCGTTATCGTCGGTGAGGAATTTGATGATCACGTTTTCGGTTGCGGCCTTGTGTGCGCTTCCCCAATACTTCGGGTTGGCTTTGAGCGCCATTTTGCTGGCGGAATCGAAGGATTCCACCGTGTACGGGCCCGATCCGACGGCTTCGGTTTTCGCGTTGTATTCGGCGTCCTTATCGAACACCAGGCCGGGGCGTCCGGTCAGGTACCACAGCAGGTTGGAATCGGGGGTGCTGAGCGTGAGCTTCACGGTGTCGCTATCGACCGCTTCGGCTTTTTCGAGGCTTTCGACCTGATTGGCGTTGTAATACTGCTGTTCTTTGAGCTGGTTAATGGACCAGGCCACATCTTCGGCGTCCAACGTGTCTCCGTTGGAGAAGTTCATGTTCTCGTTGAGATGGAACGTATACGTTGTGCCGTCGTTGGAAATATCCCAGCTTTTCGCCAGTCCCGGCTGCACTTTGTTGTCGGAATCGCGCGACAGCAGCCCTTCGTACACATTGCCGATCAGCACCTGTTCGATCGCCGATCCGGACTGGTGACGAATGTCGAGACTTACGGGGGCGAGTTTCAGTCCAATGGTCACGGTGTTGGAGGCGCCATTTTCCGCGGTATCGCTGGATGCGTTGTTGTTACGGAACACGACGACGCCCACAATGATGGCGACCACTGCGATCACTGCAATGATGGCGATGATCCACTTGTTGGGCCCCTTGGATTTCGGTGATTTGGCACGCGCGTTCAAAGTTGCGTCGGTGCTTGCCGAGTTTGCGGGCTGATTGTTGTGTTGTTCGTTCTTCTGTTCGGTTGCGTCGGCTTCGCCGTACGCACCTGAAGATTGCGACATGATTGCTCCTGTTTGATTATGTGTTTGTTCTGGTTGACCGCCTGTACGGGTCGATCACCAAAGTCTGATTCTACAATCCGCCATGCCCGCAGGATTCATCTGACGGCAATGCCGCAATGCCGCATGCCTCAGCCGGTTCGATATATACTTGACGCAGTTTTCGTAAGTCTTGCCAACGTCAAGGGAAGGACAATATCGGCTATGGCGCATATTCTTCTCGGCGTGACCGGCAGCATCGCCGCATTCAAGGCCTGCCATCTCGCCTCCGACTGGAGCAAGCAGGGACATGAGGTTCGCGTAGCCATGACCGCGGCCGCGCAGGAGTTCGTCACCCCGTTGACGTTCAGCTCGCTCACGCATACGCAGACGCGCACGTCCATGTTCGCAGCACAGCGCAATGACGGCGATGTTGCGCATACGCCATCCGATCCGCTGCATATCAATCACGTGGATGATGCGAAATGGGCGGACATGCTCGTCATTGCTCCCGCGAGCGCCGATATCATTGCGAAAATCGCATGCGGCATTGCCGACGACCAGCTGACAAGTACCGTGCTTGCCTATAGCGAGGGACCGAAAATCCTATGCCCTGCCATGAACGTGCACATGTATGAGAATGCCGTGACGCAACGCAATCTCAATGCCTGCCGTGAACTTGGATGGACCATTGTGGAGCCGGGATCCGGTATGCTTGCCTGCCAGGATGTTGGCAAGGGGCGCATGGAGGAGCCTGCTGCGATCGAAGCTGCCGTAGCTGATCTGCTGCGTGCGGACCAGCCCGCAGAAACGTTGCCATTGCACGGATTGCATGTGCTCGTCACCGCCGGCCCCACACAGGAGCCGCTTGATCCCGTGCGCTACCTCACCAATCATTCCACTGGAAAAATGGGCTATGCGATCGCCGAGCAGGCACGCGATATGGGCGCGGATGTGACGCTGGTATCCGGCCCTGTCACATTGAGCGCTCCCCGCGGCATTGATACGGTTCACGTCACCACCGCGCAGCAAATGTTCAACGCGGTGCAAGAGCATTTCACGCAGGCCGATTTGACGATTATGGCCGCTGCCGTCGGCGATTTCCGCCCGATTGAGCAGTCTTCGGAGAAAATCAAGAAGAACGGGCGCGTCAATATCGATCTGCGGCTCACTTCGAATCCCGATATTCTCGCATGGGCAGGCGCGCATAAAACCGCCGGTCAAACCTTGTGCGGTTTCGCCATGGAAACGCAGGATCTTGAATCGAACGCAGCGAAAAAACTCACATCCAAGCATTGTTCCATGCTGGTGGCCAACAATCTCAACACTCCCGGCGCCGGATTCGCGGTGGATACGAATGTGGTGACCGTGCTGAAACCCGGCGAAACCACCGACGAACCGATCATCGAGCATTGGAACAAGATGAGCAAGCAGGAATTGGCGGAACGCATCCTCACCGAATTGGCAGCGTTGCGCAATACCGAATCCGCTGAATCGCAAGCATCGTAACCATCAACCAACATCACAGGAAATAGCGTCAATACAGCAATCGTAAGGAGAATTCGACATGCTTCTGGTCGCAGTCGACATCGGCAACACCAATGTGGTGATCGGCTTTCTCGATGACGGGCATATCGCCGGCACGTATCGCATCACCACGAAGGCGAACCACACGTCGGATGAATATGGCCTGATGATCACGCAATTCCTGCGGCTGAGCGGCTATGCGCCGGGCGATGTGGACGATGTGATCATCACGTCGGTGGTGCCGAAGGTCATGCATTCGTTCCGTGCCAGCATTGTGAAATTCCTCAATATCGATCCGATGATTGTTGGACCGGGAGTCAAAACCGGCATCAATATTCGCATGGACAATCCGCAGAATATGGGCGCGGACTGCATTGCCGACTGTGCGGGAGCCTACTACGAGTATGGCGGGCCGATTCTGGTGGCGGATTTCGGCACGGCCACCACATTCAACTATGTGACCGCCGATGCGTCGGTGATTTGCGGGCTCATCACCACCGGCATTCGCACAGGCGCGGCCGCCTTGTGGGATGCCACGGCCCAGTTGCCGGAAGTGGAGATCACGCGCCCCTCGTCGATTCTGGCGAAAAGCACCAGGCCAGCCATGCAGGCCGGCCTGTATTACAACTTCCTTGGCGGCATCGAACGTACGATCGCGCAATTCCATCGTGAAATCGACGAGGATTTCCGCGTGGTTGCGACGGGCGGATTAAGCCGCGTGTTCGCCGACGATACCGACATGATCGACATTTATGACCCTGATCTGATTTTCAAAGGCATGCTGCATATTTACGAGCGTAACGTACGATAGAAAATCTTATATTTTAGATATGTGCAATCTCAGTACATAATAATGATGGTTGTCTTGCTTTCAATCGAATACAAGACAACCATCATTATTTTTGTATTTTAAGAAAATACAAGCCTCTCCGAATTGCGTAGAACTTCATACACTTCTAAAACCAATTCGCCTTTTGATTTCTAAATTGAGGGATGTCGCTTTCTTGATAGGGATTATAAGTATTACGGTTACACCCAAACTCTTTTAATGCTTTTATTTTATTGTCCTCTGTCCATTCGACCAAAGAAACGCCGTCAAATTCCTCTATATCCCCATTATTCATTTCATTTTTGAAATACCATTCTACAATCGTTTGATTGTCTTTATGGAAGAATTGCCTGATTTCCCAAATTACCACTTTTCCACGGGTATTCCATTCCTGAAACCAATGCTTTACGGTTTTACGATTGCTATACTGGGGACACCAACTTTCTGTATAGAGGACATCTTCTGTAAAAATATCATCAATACCCATATCTTTCTGATAAAGCCACATATCAAACCACAGTCGGATCGTTTTTTCTCGTTCATTCATAATAGAAACACCTCGCTCATTTACTTTCATTTTGTAGGGAGCATAATAGAAAATTTCGAACCTTTGCCCGGCTCCGAAATCACCTTGATATAGCCGCCCTGCCACGTTACGATTTCGCGGGCCAGATACAGGCCAATGCCCACGCCCTGCTGCTCGTGTACTTCTTCCTCACGATAGAAGCGCCGGAAGATGGCGGCCTGATTGCTTTCGGAAATGCCCTTGCCGGTGTCGGTCACTTTGATCTCCACATACACTTCCCACAGTACCACCGACACAGAGATCTTCCCGCCTGCCGGGGTGTACTTCACTGCATTGTCAAGCAGGTTAAAGAGGGCTTCGGATGTCCACTTGCTGTCATGGGAAACGGTCAAATCCTCCGGGCAGTCCACAGACACGGCGATTTCCTTTTTCTCCGCTGCATACACGATCCCACTCATGGCCTGCGCCACGGTATCAAAGAGGCGGCCCGATTTCTTATCCAACTGGATCACGACCGTTTCCAGCCGGGAGGTTTTCACAAGGGCTTGAAAGAGAAAGTCCAGCTTATCCGTCTGGCTGCGGATTCCCCGGATAAAATCGGTGCGCTCCACCTCGGTCATGGGCTTTTCCAGCAGGGTGTCCGTCGCCATTTTCAGATTGCTTACAGGCGTTTTTACCTGATGGGAAATATCTGATACAAGGGTTTGTAACTCCTGCCGTTTCTCGTCCACCCGGCGGCGGTTCTCCTGCATGATCTGGTAAAGCCTTGCCAGCCGGTGTCCGATTCTGGCAAGCTGGGTTTCGCTGTCCTCTGGGCGCTGGGGCGCTTCATTCCCGGCGATCATGTGGTTTAAAGTCTGGCACAGGTCAGCGGTAAACTGTGACAACCGCTTTCCAAACGCCTGCGTCAGTACAAAAATCCCCACAAGGGCGCACAAGCAGCGGCGCCCCGCCCGTCAGCAGCACCGCAACCTGTTTTGTCACAAGAAACAGGGCTATGGTGATCCCGGACACGGAGAGGACAACCCTATTGCCACCCGGCCAAACAGCCGCTTTACTGAGAGGTTTTGAAACTTCATTTTGCCTCGCCTCCCGTCCATCGATACCCCATGCCGTAAACGGTCTTAATGTAGGGTGCGCCGCCGTCGGCTTCGATCTTGCTGCGAATCCGGCTGATGGAGGTTGTCAGGGTGTGTTCGTCCACAAACCTTTCGTCTATATCCCACAGTTTTTCCAAAAGCTGCCCGCGGGTCAGCACTTGCCGGGGATTTTTGCGGAACAGGTTCAGCATTTTGTACTCCATCGGGGATAGGGTCAGGGGCTTGCCGTTTAAGGAAGCCGTCTGCTCCGGGAAGTCCAGAAACAGCCGCCCGTCGTCGTAAATATCCTTGGCCGGTCTGTGGTGTTTCAGCATGGTGAACATGGCTTTGATTTTTCGCTGCAAGGCCCCGATTACAAAGGGCTTTGTGATGTAGTCCACCGCGCCCGCCTCATAGCCCCGTATCTGGTCACTCTCCTGATCGTTGGCGGTTAGGAAAATCACGATGGTGTCTGGGTGTTGGGGCTTTATCAGCTTGCACATCTCAAAACCATTTCCATCCGGCAGGTTGATGTCCAGCAGCGCTAAATCAAATTCCCGCTGGCGGATGGCGTCGGCTGCGGTTCTGGCATTTAGGGCAGAAGTCATGCCGTAGCCGTCTGCGGTCAGGTTATAGTCTGACATCTTATATGAATAATTAATATTTATTGAATAGTGAAGCCCTGATTGGCTCCGTATTCCTTCAAATCCTTCTGCCACAGCGCAATACCGCTTTTCAATTTGAGACGATCAGCGGAATCAGTTTCCTTCAACGCGTCGCCGATGGCGGATTTGTCGGACACTTTGCCACCGGCCGCGATGATATTCAGCCTGTCCTGCTCTTTGCGCAACCGGCTCGACCATTTGTAGGCCTTGCCTACGGTAGTGCGGAAGTCGCTTCGCGCATACACTTCAAACGGCAGATACTGGTAACCGGTCGACACGTTTTCCGCGGCTTGGGAAAGCACGCGATTGTATTCCTGACCGCCGAAATACGGGATTTCAATGCCACGTTCGTCGGTCACGGTGGTTTTGCGCAGGAATTCCCGATCAGACAACGTGATGTTATCGGCGGGGAACGCACCGCCGTCCACACGGGCTTTGATGCCTTCCGCGTTATGGCATGCGTATTCGATGAAACGATATGACGCTTCGGGCTTGCGCGAACGCTGCAACACAGCCAGCGCCGAACCGCCGTTTTCCGACGTGGTATAACTGCCATCCGGCGTGGGCATCTGTGCCACACGCCACAAACCCGCAGTTCCGGGAAGGTTCGACATGAGCAGCGACGGCAGCCAAGCACCGGAGAACATGGAGGCGATCTTCCCCTCCCCCACGGCTTCCTTCCACCCATCGGACCATGTGGTCAGATTGGTGGCGACCAAACCTTCGTCGATCATTTTCTGCCAGAATTCGGTGAAGGTTCTCGTACCCTCATCGTCGGTGAGGTTGATCGTCACGTTTTTGCCGTCGTTGGAGGTGGAGAACGGACGGCCTCCGGCAAGCCAGATCATCGTGTCGTAGAAGCTGGCGTCACCCGAATCGGCTGCGATGTACACGCCGATGCTTTTCAGCTTTTTGGCCGCCTCGTAATAGTCGTCCCACGTGCGAATCTTGGAGGCATCGATGCCTACCTGCTCGAACACGCTGTCGTTGTAGAAGAACGCCATTGGACCGGAATCCATGGGAAGGCCGTACACGCGGCCGTTCAGCTGCACCGAAGCCCACGTACCGGGCGTGTAGAAATCGCCGTAGCCTTCCGTACGCCCGGTGATCGCCACCAGCTGGCCGCTTACCGCGTACTGGCGCAACGCATAGTATTCCAATTGCACCACGTCGGGAATGCCGTAACCGTCTTGAATGGCGTTGTTGAGATTGTCGTAACCGCTTGTGTTCTTCCAAATAACGTGGATGTCGGGGTTTTCCTTTTCGAAGCTGGCAATGACCTGTTTCATGCTCGGCTCCCACGACCACACGGTGATTTCGGTGCGGGAATCGACGTTGGCTCCGCAAGCGGCCGCACTGACTGCCATAATGGCCGCACAGCAGATGGCGATGAGTCGTTTCACCAGTTTCAAGCCGATTCCTTCCGTTTGATGTTCCCACACGAAAACGTACGTACAGACATACGCATTCGAGTGTACGTCAGTCACCCGAAAGCCAGCGTACAATCCTCCAATCTCTTCGATTCAGCCACGCAATCCACTGATAGCTCAAAAAAGCGTCCGCCGATTGACAATCCCTCAATCCACAGACGCTCATATTTACCGATTCCACTATGGAATCATGCAGCTACTTCACGGTGTAGCCCTGCTGAGATGCATAATCCTTGATATTCTTTTCCCAAGCCTGAACACCTTCAGCAAGGGTGACGGACTTGTCGGTATATGCACCACCGGCATCATCGCTATATACGCCACGCGCATAAACCTCGAACGGCAGGAACTTGTAGCCAGTCGAAACATTGGCCGCAGCCTTGGCGAGCTCCTCATTGAACTTCTGACCACCGAAGTATTCGTGCGCATTGCCATCGGAATCAGTCAGAGAGGTCATGTTCAGGAAGTCATCAGAAGCGAGAGTGTCGTTATCGGCAGGGAATGCGCCGCCAGCGACGCGAGTCTTGATGCCTTCGGCATTGTGGCACGCATATTCAGCGAACTTGTATGCAGCTTCGGCCTTGGCCTTGTCATCCGTCTTGACCATCGCCAGCGAAGAACCACCGTTCTCGGAATTGGTTTCAGATCCATCCGGAGTCGGCATCTGAGCAACACGCCACTTCCCCTCACCGTCAGGAGCACCGGAAAGCAAGTTGTACGGCATCCAAGCACCGGTCAGCAGCGAAGCGATAGAGCCGTCATTCAAACTCTTGTTCCAATCATCACTCCAGCCTGCGGTCTTGGTATCGATAAGATCATCATCAATCATCTTCTGCCAGAAATCAACAAAAGTCTTGACCTTGGAATCATTGCTGAGGTTGATGGTGACGGACTGTCCATCGGAACCAGTGGAGAACGGCGTCGCGCCCGCCAGCCATGTCATGGAATCGAAGAAGCCAGCATCACCAGAATCGGACGTAATGTAGGACCCTGTTGCGCGAACCTTCTTGGCAGCATCGTAGAACTCATCCCACGTCCTCACCCGAGTCGGATCGACCCCGGCCTTATCAAACACATCCTTGTTATAGAACCATGCCATCGGTCCGGAATCCATCGGCAGTGCATACACACCGCCATTAAGTTTCACAGAAGCCCACGTGCCCGGCGTATAGAAATCCGAGAACTTGCCCGCACCAAACTGACTCAGGTCTTCAATCTCTCCACGAACCTGATATTCGGGAAGTGCATAATACTCAATCTGCACCAAATCTGGCGCACCTTTACCTGCAGAAAGCGCATTGTTCAAAGCCGTGTATTCGGTCTTGTTCGTGCCGGCATTGGTCACCTTAACAGTGATGTCCGGATTGGCCTTTTCAAAATCCTTCACGGTACGCGGCAAAGTGGAATCCCAAGACCATACCGTAATTTCAGTCTTACCACCCTCTGTCACCCCCGAAGAACTCGAATTCGAGGAACTCCCGCAGGCTGCGACACTAGTCAGCATCGCAGCAGCAGCAACCAGAGCGATTGTTTTCTTGGATGCAGTGAACTTCATCGTTCTTCCTTCCTTTAAATATGGCCGACCTCCTACATCGACCAACATTATCGGCTATGAATCATTCATTGACCCTTCCGACAGTCATGAGGATAACACAAAAGTTATGTTTACGCAAACAAATAGGCAAATCGTTGATTTTACAGTATTTCTTTAGTTACCTAGCATATTTTGTTTAGCTACGCAAACACGATATGATTGCATACTAGACGTATGCATATCCGTCGAAGCTCGCGCAACGCAGACATTTCATCAGACCACTCATCGAAAGGAACGGCATGACTTCCGGAACCAGCACAATCACAGTGCAAAAAAACAGCGCAATTGCCGATATACCACCCCGCATTTTCGGATCATTTGTAGAACATCTTGGACGTTGTGTCTACGGAGGCATTTATGAGCCAAGTCACCCCACAGCCGACGAAAACGGATTCCGCCAAGACGTCATCAATCTAGTCAAAGAACTTGGTGTGACCTGCGTGCGTTACCCCGGCGGCAATTTCGTCTCTGCCTACAATTGGGAGGATGGCACAGGGCCACGGGGGCAACGCCCAATACGACGAGATCTCGCATGGCACAGCACCGAAACCAATGAAGTCGGTATCGACGATTTCTACCGATGGAGCAAGAAGACCGGTACCGAAATCATGCTTGCCGTCAATATGGGCACCCGAGGATTGAAGGCCGCACTGGAAGAGTTGGAATACGTCAACGGAGCGCCCGGCACCGAGCTTGCCGATCGCCGCGTACGTAACGGAATCACCGAACCAATGGACATCAAAATGTGGTGCATCGGCAATGAAATGGATGGCCCTTGGCAGGTGGGACATATGAGCCCTGACGAGTATGCCGCAGCCGTGGACCGAGTCGCACACGCCATGAAACTCGCGGAATCAGGCTTGGAACTCGTGGCCTGCGGCTCCTCCAGCGCCCATATGTCAACGTTTGGATCCTGGGAACGCAGCGTGCTTACCAAAGCGTACGACAATCTCGATTTCGTCTCCTGCCATGCCTACTACTACGAACGTGGGGCAAAATCGTTGCAAGATTATCTGGCAAGTTCACAAGACATGCAAACGTTCATCTCCACCGTGGCGGCATGTGCAGACGAAGCCAAAAATGCCCACACAGGCGATCATGATATAGCACTGTCATTTGATGAGTGGGGCGTCTGGTATTCCGACGTCTGGAATCAGCAGGAAGCTGAATGGAAAGCCCAATCAGGCAAGGATCTTCATCATGAGTCATGGCCGAAAGCACCGCGTCTGCTCGAAGATATCTACAATGCAGCCGATGCAGTGGTAGAAGGGTCGCTGATGATCACTCTGCTTAAGCACTGCGACCGAGTGCGTTCTGCCTCGCGCGCGCAGTTGGTCAATGTGATTGCGCCAATCATGGCCGAAAAGAACGGTCCCGCATGGCGTCAAACTGTCTTCTATCCGTTTGCCGAAGCCGCACAACACGCCCATGGCATTGCCTACAGTCCAGTCATCGACTCTCCCAACGTAGAGACTGAATCTTTCGGCTTGGTCAATGCCCTTGATTCAGTAATCACTTGGGACGAAACGAATCATTCCGGTCTTCTGCTTATGGTGAATCGCGACGCATCCGACGCACATAAGGTTACGGCTTCTCTGTCTCAACTGCCGTATTTCGACATATCCGACTTCCATATAGACAAGGCCATTATTCTGCATGACGACAATCCATATCAGCGTAATTCCGCAGACGACCCAACCGCAGTGACACCCCAAGAGCTTCATGCAACAATCGACAATGGATCAGTTCACTGCACTTTGCCAGCAATCAGTTGGGCTGCAGTGGAATTCCACGCCTAGTTTTTATTCGAATAGTATAAATTAAATGGGTGTCGGCAGATTGACAATCATCAACCTGCCGACACCCATAATGTTGCGATTATTTGCTTGCTGTCCGCTTACTGCTTAGTGACGATCACGCCGTTCGGTTTAATCGAGGCCGTTTCGCCGTCCACGTCCGCGAACGAGGAGACCACGACTTCGCCTTCCACCGGAACCCGGACCGTCTCATGCGTGCGGTTGAACGAGAACACGAACCTCGAACCGTCCGCGCCCTCACGTTCGACGTGCAGCACTCGGCCGTCGTTTCCGCCCGCTTCGGCCATGCCGAGCGAATCAAGAATTTCCGGCAGGCTCAACGCGATGCCGTCCCGCCCGAGGCGCGCGCCCACGTACACGCTGCGACCTTCGCCGAACGTGTGCGCGACGATCGCCGGAGCGCCGTCCATGCCGGTCCACGGATCGTCCTTGAACGTTTCCAGCACGGTGGCCGTCCCGTCGACCGAGCCGATCACGTCGGCGATATCGTGCGCGACCGCGCCGTTCGACAACTCGAGGCGATCCGGCACGCCCGTGAAATCGTCGCCCATGGGCATGAATTCCTCCACGCGCACGCCGACCACGTCACGGATCGAGCCCGGATACCCGCCGAGCCACACGTGGTCCTTCTCGTCCGAGATGCCCGTGTAGTAGGTCACGACCAGTCGACCGCCGCCCACGACGTAATCGCGCACCCTGCGGGTCGTTTCCTCGGAAAGCAGGTATACGCTCGGCAATACGACCATCTCATAGTCATCCCAGGCGCCGCGCACCGGCACCACGTCGGCGGTCACACCCTGATCGGCCAAAGCGCGGAACCACGCCAATGGCTCGTCCACGTGATGCACGTGCTGGGTCGGCGTGGCGGTGTGTTCGGTGGCCCATTCGGACTCGTAGTCGAATACCACGGCCACACGGGACTTCGCGAGCCTCGATCCCAGAATGCCCTCGTCGGACAGTTTGTTCAGATCGGCGCCCAGCTCGCACACGTCGCGGAACACGGCGGAATCCTCGCCCGCGTGGGGCACCATCGCGGAATGGAACTTCTCCGCGCCTGCCTTGGACTGCCTCCACTGGAAGTAGCACACCGCGTCCGCACCCATGGCCACATGAGCCAAAGAGTCGCGCACCAGCTGGCCGGGCTCCTTGCGGTAGTTGATCTCACGCCAGTTGACCGCGCTGGTGGAATGCTCCATCAGGAACCACGGATCCTTGCGTGCGATGCCGTCGACCAGGCTCGCGGAGAACGCGAGCTCGTCCAAGTGGGCCTCGCCCGGAATGAAGTAATGGTCGTTCGACACGAAATCGACCTCGTCGCCCCAATCGTCGTAGTCCAACACCGAACCGGACGCGGACACCATGAAGTTCGTGGTCAGGGGCAGATCCGGCGTGATCTCGGCAAGCGTGTCGCGCTCGGCGATGTAGAACGCCTTCAACGCGTCCGAGCTGAACCGCTTGAAGTCGAGCAGCTTGCCCGGGTTCATGAAGTTGCCGTCGCCGATGAAGCGCGGAGGCACGATCTCACTGAAGTCGTTCATGCGCTGTGCCCAGAACGCCGTGCCCCACGCGTCGTTCACCGCGTCGATGGTGCCGTAGCGTTCCTCGCACCACTGCTGGAACGCATGTTCGGCGTCCTCGGAATAGTCGAAACGGTTGTGGCAGCCGTACTCGTTGCTCACATGCCATGCGACCACGTACGGGTTGCCCTTGTAATGCTCGGCCATCGCACGGCACAGCTTCAGCGCGTACTCGCGGAACACCGGACTCGTGGGCCTCCAATGCTGGCGGGCGCCCGGCTGGCACACGTCGCCGCGGTAGTCTTTCCACAGCACCTCGGGATGCGCCTGGGTGAGCCACATCGGCGGCGACGCGGTGGCGGACGCCAAGTCCACTGCGATACCGGCCTCGCCCAGCTTGTCGATGATGCGGTCGAGCCAGTCGAAATCGTACACGCCCTCGCTCGTCTCGATCTTCGCCCACGAGAAGATGCCGACGGACACGAGGTTCACGCCCGCCTTCTTCATCAGACGGACGTCATCATCCCACACTTCCTCGGGCCACTGGTCCGGGTTGTAGTCACCTCCGTACCAGATGCGTTCCTGCTGTCCAGCCAACGGCTGCGGCCAACGATAGGCTCTACGTTGAGTCATATCCACTCCTTTGTTTTTTTGTCAACTATCCTAACAAATTCATTCCTTGACGGCGCCTGCGGCAAGGCCGGACTGCCAGTACTTCTGCAGGCACAGGAACGCGATGACCAACGGGACGATCGTGATCAACGAACCCGTGACCACCAGGTTCTGGATCGCCTGGCCGCCAGCGGTGCTCGCCTGGTCCTTCCACTGGTTCAGACCGATCGTCAGCGGATACCAGTTCGAATCCTTCAGCATGATCAACGGCAGGAAGTAGTTGTTCCACGTCGCCACGATCGTGAACAGGGCCGTCGTCACGATCCCCGGGGCGAGCAGCGGCAGGGATACCTGGAAGAACGTGCGGAACTCGCCGGCGCCGTCCACGCGGGCGGCTTCGAGCAGCTCGGTCGGCACGGCCTGGTCGGAGAAGATCCACATCAGGTACAGGCCGAACGTCGACACCAGGCTCGGGATGATCATGGCCCACGGGGTGTTCGTCAGGTTCAGCTTGGCGAACAGCAGGAACTGCGGCACGGCCAGGGCGATGCCCGGCACCGAGATGGCGCCGATGATCACCGCGAACACGGCCTTGCGTCCCGGGAAACGGAACTTCGCCAGGCCGTACCCGCCCATGATGGCGAGCAGGGTCGCGCCGCCGGCGCCCACGACCACGTACAGGATCGTGTTCAGGAACCAGCGTCCGAAGATGCCGTCCTGGTAGGTGAACACGGTCTTGATGTTGTCCCACAAAGCGAACGTGCGGCCGAAGCCCAGACCGAACGTGGACGTGAAGTCCGCCTGCGTCTTCGTGGCGTTGATCAGCAGGTACACGAACGGGAACAGGCAGTACACCGCGAACAGCGCGCACACGATGGTCAGCAGCGTGCTCCTGCGCGGGTTCGCCACGTTCGCGAAGCCGGACTTCGCAGCCCTCTTGCGCTCGGCCTTCTCGTCGCGCGCGACCCTCTTGAGGCGTTCCTTCTCGGTCTTTTTCGCGGCCTTCTCCTGGGCTTTGAGCTCCTGAGCGGTGAGCCTCTGCTCCGTGCCCGCGGCGATTGTTGCGTCACTCATTTTCGATGCTCCTTAGCGTTTCTTCCCCTATATGCGGATGGTTCGCGCCACCGGGCGTTACTTCATCTGCTCCTTCATGCTGTTGAGCTGCACCGCGTACGCGATCGCCATCGTGATCACGGCCATCGTGATCGCCAGGGCGGCGGCGTAGTTCGACTGGTTGCCCGCGAAGCTCAGGTTGTACGCGTACATGTTCGGCGTGTAGTACGTGGTGATCGCGTTGCCCGGCACCATGTTCTGCAGGATGCTCGGCTCGTTGAACAGCTGGAACGAGCCGATGATCGAGAAGATCACCGTGATCGCGAGCGAGCCCTTCAGTTCCGGCAGCTTGATGGACTTGACGATCTGCCATTCGCCCGCGCCGTCGATCGAGGCGGCCTCGTACAGCGAATGCGGGATCGTGGACAGCGAGCTGTAGAAGATCAGCATGTTGTAGCCGGTGAACTCCCACGTCACGATGTTGCCGATCGAAGCGAGCAGCACGCTTGGGCTCAGCACGTCGAGGTTCGTGCCCAGCCAGTCGTTCAGGGAGCCGACCAGACCGTACTTCGCGCCGTACATGAAGCCCCACACCAAAGTCGACACCACGGCCGGCACCGCGTACGGCAGGAACGTGGAGATGCGGAAGAACTTCGCGCCGTGCAGCTTCATGGAATCCAACGCCAGGGCCATCGCCGCCGACAGGAACAGCATGATCGGCACCTGCACGCAGGTGAACAGCGCGACCCTGCCGACCGAGCTCCAGAACTGCTGGTCGTGGAACAGACGAATGTAGTTGCTGATTCCCACGAACTTCGTGCCGCCGATCATCTGCTTCTGGAAGAAGCTGATGTAGATCGCGTACAGAATCGGGATCACGAACACGAACACGAACACCAACGCGAACGGCCACATGAACTTCCAACCACGCCAATCCGCCTTGTGTTTATTGACACGCACGGTTGCCGAATGCAGTGGCATATTGGCAACAACTTCCGTTGCTGACATCATTCCTCTCCTTCGAGGCAATACCATTTCACAGGGCAATTTACACCCCCGTAAAACAGCTCCTTCCAAATGTTTGCGTTATCATAATAACACCATATTCCAAAAGTGTCTACTTTTCGCACATTCTAGACCACATATTCACTTCATCGAACAAATTGCATGGTGACGAAAACAATACAGAAGTAAGCATGTAAAATTAAGCACAGTACGCATTTTCGTTCGGAAGGTAGATACACATGGCACGCAACTCAGTCTCGCTGCAAGACGTCGCCAGGGAAGCAGGGGTTTCACCGCAGACCGTTTCCCGAGTGGCTAATGGGAGCGATGCCGTACGCCCAGCGACGAAACTTAAGGTCGAGGCAGCCATGGAGCATCTCGGATACAGGCCGAATTATGCGGCACGTGCTTTGAAAAGCGGACATTTCAACAATGTTGGTGTACTGCTTTCGCATATGTCGGCCTACGGGAACTCACGTATCCTCGAAGGCATCACTACAGCGGCCGCGAATAGCGGCTATTCCATCACCATTCGCCCCTTGGATAACCTGCAGGATCAGTCACTCGCCGGCGCACTGAAACTTGTGGAAGGCCTCCCCCTCGATGGTGCAATCGTGATTATGGAACGCGATTTCACCGACTTCAACCAGTTCAAGCCATCCGACAACCTACCTGTAGTGCTTATTTGCGAGGAACCGGCAAACCACTGCCCCACCATCGATTCGGACTCGTATGGTTGCGCCACTGCAGCCGTGGACTTTTTCCTGTCGAAGGGGCATAAAACTGTGTACCACATCGCAGGCCCCACCGTTTCACGCGCAGCACAGAGCCGCATCAGAGGGTGGCGCGACGCATTAGCGCAAGTCGGCATTCCCACACCACCCATGTATTACGGCGACTGGGAAGCAGATAGCGGCTACCAAGCCGGATTGGCCTTGGCTCACGAAAAGGATTGCACCGCAATTTTCGCAGGCAACGATCAAATGGCATACGGTGCCATGCTTGGACTGAGGACAGCAGGAAAGCGCGTTCCCGAAGATGTCAGCATCATCGGTGTGGACGATTCACTCCGCGGCGTTGTGCCCCGTCTTGAACTGACCACCATACGGCTCAAGCTCAGAACTGTGGGAAAAGAGGCTTTTTCCATGATCGAGCAACAATGCAATGGCAAAAAAGTGCCTTCTGGAATCAAGAAACTTATCACCCCCGAATTCATCGACCGCGGATCCGTGGCGGAACTCGACTAATCGCAATATCTCGCGACTTTAATCAACGCAATCAATCAAATCAGCCAATACGAAAAGCGCCTCTCCAGCGTGGGTGAACCACGTGGGAGAGACGCCTTCTAGATTGAACGAAAAGCTGAAATCGGGTGAAATCAGGCTTCGATGCCGAGCTGCTGACGTTCCTTCTTGGAATACATGAACGCCGGAAGCTGACGGCCCTGCTTGAGCCAAGCATGATATTCGGCGGTTGCCGCAAACTCCACGTCGGAAGCGGAATTCAGACAGGTCTCCACGGAATCCTGGATGACGCCGATGATGAAGCCAACGCCCACCACCTGCATGGCGATGTCATTGCTGATGCCGAACAGCGAGCAGGCCATTGGAATAAGCAGCAGCGAGCCACCGGCCACACCGGAAGCGCCGCATGCGCCGAGCGCCGACACCACAGACAGCAGAATGGCGGCCGGCAACGAAATCTGAATGCCCATCGTATTAGCGGCGGCCATGGCCATGATGGTGATGGTGATGGCGGCACCGTTCATGTTGATGGTTGCGCCCAACGGAATGGACACGGAATACATGTCTTTATCAAGACCAAGCTTCTCGCACAGCTGCATGTTGACCGGAATGTTCGCCGCGGAGGAACGAGTGAAGAATGCGGTCAGGCCGGATTCCTTGAAGCAGCGGTACACCAGCGGATACGGGTTGCGATGCAGGTACAGGAAAATGACCAGCGGACCGAACACGAGCACCATCAGCAGCATGGTGCCGACGAGCAGGAGCAGGAGGCTACCGTACTCGGTGAAGGCCGCCAAGCCGTTTTCGGAAACGCTGGTGAACACCAAGCCCATAATGCCAAACGGGGCGAGATTGATGACCCAACGAATCACCTGAGACACGCCATCGGCCACATTGGCAAGGAACGCCTTGGAGCTTTCATTGGCAATACCCTTCATGGCAAGACCGAACAGGCAAGCCCACATCAGAATGCAGATGTAGTTGCCGTCGATCATGGCCTGAATCGGATTGGCCACGATATTGGTCAACAACGTCTGCACAACCTCGCTCAAGCCCTGCGGCACCACATCAGCGTCAGCGGCATCGCCCAACGATATGGTCTGCGGGAACATGCGAGACGTCAACACCGCCACGACGGCGGACAGGAACGTGGTGAACAGATACAGGAAAAGCACCGTGCCGAAACGGCCGTCAAGCTTGGAATTGCCTTGAGCCAAAGCGCTTGCCACCAGCACAAACACCAGAATCGGAGCGACGGCCTTCAATGCGCTTACGAACAGGGTGCCGAATTCGCTGATCCACGTCATATGCGGAACAACCAATGCCAGTGCGGTACCCGCGATAAGACCGACGATAATGCGGATAATCAGTGATACGCCGTTATATTTGTCGGCAACGCCACGAAGCGCTTTTGAAATATGGTTCATATTCTCTCTCGTTCTTTCCAGCCGGCTTGCCTTTGCCAGCCAGCACAACAAGAGCACATCCTAATCACGCTCGATAACACGAAATGTAAAATGTCCGATTATAGGGACGCGCAACTTCAACACGCCATAGCGATGCGAGCAAATATGAGTACAGCGATGGACAGTTTTTATATATCTTGATTCAGCGAGCAATACCTGCTGATCAGACCGTTAATCAGCCAAGCGGCACTTTCGAAACGAATGTACGAGGCTCTCCCGTCACCGGATCGTCGAAACGTAACTCACGAGCCACCAATTCCAACGGCTGCGAGAAATCATCGTAAGAACGCTGCACAATATTCGGGTAGAAATCATCGCCCAAAATCGGCAATCCCAACGAATTCATATGCACACGCAACTGGTGCGTTTTGCCGGTTTTCGGGTGCAGCACGTAATTCACATATGCTTTGCCGTCGAGGCAACGTACCGTACTTCCCCGCTCAATCAACGTTTGCGCATTGATGGTTTCCGGAATTTCGTACGCCTGAAGTCGCCCGCGATCCTTGCAAATATGCGATGCTCGGATTGCCGGAAAGGGTTGATGCCTGTCGATTCTTACGATTGTTCCGTACTGCGGATGCTGTTCGGGGGCAAGTGGCGCCAAACATTCATAGGTTTTGATGGTTTTGCGATTCTGGAACAGCATTTGGTAAGCGCCGCGCAATTCCGGTTTGCGCACAAATACGATGATGCCTGCGGTAAGTCGGTCCAAACGGTGCGCGGGAACAATATCAGGTTCGCCATACTGTTCCCGAAGTCGAATCAACGCGGTTTCGCGATACCACATGCCACGCGGTGTGGTGGCGAGAAAATGCGGTTTGTCAACCACGATAATCGCATCGTTCTCGTAAAGAACCTCACATTCGAACGGAATATGAGGTTCTTCAAGAACGTAACGATGCCTCTTCTGCTGACGCTGTTGACGCATCGTATGAACGATTACTCCACGGTGACGGACTTGGCGAGATTACGAGGCTTGTCAACGTCGTAATTCTTCAGCTTGGCCATGTCCATGGCGAATAGCTGCAGCGGCACCACGTCCACCAACGGGCTCATCAGCGTCGGGCAGGCCGGACGCCAGAACACCACGTCCGCATAGCGTTCAACATCGGGGTCGTTCTCTTCGGCCACGGCGATAATGTACGCGCCACGGGCCTTGACCTCTTCGATACCGGAAATAACCTTGGCGTGCAGCACATTGCGGCCACGTGCCGGCGGCACGATGAACACTACCGGTTCGCCTTCGTCCACCAATGCGATCGGACCGTGCTTGAGCTCGCCGGCCGCAAAACCTTCGGTGAAGGTGTAGGCGATTTCCTTCAATTTCAACGCGCCTTCCATCGCGACCGGGTAGCCGACATGACGGCCCAGGAACAGGAAGGACTTCGCATCGACCATCTGCGCGGCAGCATCATGCACGGTCTTGGTCTGCGTATCAAGAACCCACTGGATCTTGCGAGGCATGTCTTTGAGGGAATCCAACGCCTGCGCGATCTCGTCGCGGAACATCGCGCCCTTGACCTGCGCCAAATACAAGCCAAGCACGTAGGCGGCAGTAATCTGCGCCACGAACGCCTTGGTGGAGGCGACCGCCACTTCCGGACCAGCGTGCGTGTACAGCACCGCGTCGGATTCACGCGGAATGGACGCGCCCTGCGTGTTGCAGATGGCCAGCACCTTCGAACCCTGCTCACGCGCGTGACGCAATGCCATCAGCGTGTCCATGGTTTCACCGGACTGCGAAATGGCCACCACCAACGTGCGCGGGGTGAGAATCGGATCACGATAACGGAATTCGTGGGCAAGCTCCACTTCCACCGGAATACGCACCCAATGCTCGATGGCGTATTTGGCCACCATGCCCGCGTAGGCGGCGGTACCGCAGGCGATGACGATAATCTTGTCGATCGCCTTGAAATCATGCTCGTCGATGCGAACCTCGTCAAGATTGAGATTGCCGTCCTTGCCAAGACGTCCCAACAGCGTGCGCTGCACCGCCGCCGGCCCTTCGTGGATCTCCTTGTCCATGAAGGAGTCCCAACCGCCCTTTTCGGCCGCGGAAGCATCCCAATCCACGGTATAGGTCTTCGGATCGGCCACGATGTTGCCCATGAAATCAGACACCACAACCTTATCGGCGGACACCATCACGGCCTGATCCTGGTCGATTTCCATGGCACGCTTCGTGTAGGCGACGAACGCGGCCACATCGGAACCGAGAAAATTCTCACCTTCGCCAAGACCAACCACCAGCGGCGAATCATGGCGAGCACCGACCACGATACCCGGCTGACGGCAGTCGGTGGCGAGAATCGTGAACGCGCCTTCCAGCATGCGCGCCAAGCGTCGCACGGCCTTGAACAGATCAGGCTTGCCGGTTTCCTCAACGATTTTCTCGCTGATTTTGCCTAGCAGTTTCGCCGCGACCTCCGTATCGGTTTCCGATGAGAAACGGTAACCTTCCGTCTGCAGATCAAGACGCAGCTGAGAGGCGTTTTCGATGATGCCATTATGAATGATGGCGACCTTGCCGTCACGCGAAGTATGCGGATGCGCGTTGATGTCATTCGGCACGCCGTTGGTGGCCCAACGGGTGTGGCCGATGCCCACGGTGGCCATCGGCATTGGATTGCGTTCCACGTCTTCGATTAGATTGGCGAGACGCCCCGCCTTCTTACGCACTTCCACATGATCCATGCCGGGCGCGGTCAGCGCCACACCGGCCGAATCATATCCACGGTATTCCAAACGCTGGAGGCCTTGGAGGCACACTTCCAACGGCTTGCCGCACGCGGTTTCCACATTTCCTGCATATCCTACGATTCCACACATAACACCTCAGCTTATCGGGTAATGGTGTCATTTTCGAAACGAAACCGTCTCATCGCGCTGAACCTTTGATATATGAACACAAAAATCCCCATGCTGACAGTTTTCAACATGGGGATTTTCTCAGCCATTCCCTTGATCGCAATCCTTACGACGAAGAGGTGTCTGATTCTTACGATTATGCTTGCGGCGATTTACAGCACGTGCTGCAGGAAGTCCTTGAATCGTGGTTCCTGCGGATTGTCGATGATTTCAGGACCGCCCTGTTCCACAACAACACCGCCGTCCATGAATACGATCTGATCGGCGACTTCGCGCGCGAAGCCTATTTCGTGGGTGACAACCACCATGGTCATGCCTTCTTTCGCCAAAGACAGCATGACGTTCAGCACTTCGCCCACCAATTCCGGATCGAGTGCGGAAGTCGGCTCGTCGAACAGCATGATTTCCGGCTTCATGGCAAGCGCACGGGCGATGGCCACGCGCTGCTGCTGGCCACCGGAAAGCTGTGCCGGATAGTGATCGAGGCGATCGCCCATGCCCACGCGATTCAGCTCTTCGATGGCAAGCTTGCGGGCTTCCTTTTTATCCATGTGCTTGACGTGGACTGGCGCTTCCATCACATTTTCGAGCGCCGTCATGTGCGGGAACAGGTTGAACCTCTGGAATACCATGCCCAGTTTGGAACGCTGCTCGGCCACTTCCTTGTCGTTCAGGGTCTGCAGCACCTGCTTGCCGTCCTTGTCGACGTACTTGTAGCCGATCATTTCGCCGTCGACGTCGATTTCGCCGCCGGTCAGCGTTTCCAACTGGTTGATCAAACGCAGGAACGTGGATTTTCCGGAACCGGAAGGTCCCAGAATCACCGTCACCGAGCCGGGCATAACCGTCATATCGACGCCCTTGAGCACGTGCAGGCTACCGAAAGCCTTATGCACCTGCGTGGCCTTCACTGCGGGAACAACACCGTTGGTGGTTGGTTCAGTCATTGCTCACTCCCCTCACGCGGTCATGCCCGCGAACGTTGCCTCGTTCTGCTTGGCGATATCGTCTTTCGGCTCGCCTTCGGTTTTGCCCGGCAGCGGCGGCTGCTTGCCGCGCGCGCCGGCCGGTCGCGCATCGAAGCCCTTGCCGAAATGCTTCTCCAGGCGAGATTGCAGCACCATCAGAATGGAGGTGATCACCAAGTACCAGATGCAGGCCACGATCAGCAGCGGAATCGGCTTGTACAGTCGGGTTGCGATTGCGGTGGTGGCGAACTGCAGTTCCAGCGTGAACGGCACGGCGTTGACCAGCGAAGTGGTCTTCAACATGCCGATGAACTCGTTGCCGGTCGGCGGAATGATGATGCGCATGGCCTGAGGAAGCACCACACGACGCATGATCATGGAACGCTTCATGCCCAGTGCCTTGGCCGCTTCGGTCTGGCCCGGATCGACGGCTTCAAGACCCGCACGCACGATTTCAGCCAGATATGCCGCTTCGTTCAATGCGAGACCCAGCCATGCCGCGTTAAACGCGGTAATGACGGACTGCGAGTCAATGCTCCAGAATTCAATGGAAGTGAACGGAATACCCACGCCGATGCGAGGCACCAACACGGCGAACAGACCCCAGAACACCAGCTGCGTATACACAGGGGTGCCACGGAAGAACCAAATGTAGAACCAGCTCACGCCACGCAGCACCGGATTGATGGACTTGCGCATTACGGCCAGAATCACTGCCAGAATAATGGCGATGCCCATGGAGATGACCGTCAGCAGCAGCGTGTATTTGATGCCTTCGAGCACATTCTCGTTGAACAGGTACTTCCAGACCACATTCCATTCGAAACGCGGATTGGTAATCAGGCCCTGCAGCAGCATGGCGGCGAGCAGAGCGACGACGACCGCCGCCACAATCGGGCCCGTACGCTTAACCGGCAGCGCCTTGATGCGATTCGGAATATCGAGGCCGTCGCCGTCGATTTGTTTCTTCGCCATGATGCTTCAGTTCCTCCGTTGTTGATGTAAATAGTGGGGATGAAATCAGTCGAGATCGGTCGGGTTGATCTCAGCCTTGTCGAGAGCGCCGGATTCCACACCCCAATGCTTGAGGATCTTCATATACGTACCATCGTCCATCAGCTTCTGTACGGCCTTCTGCACGGCTTCAGCAAGCTGGGTGTTGCCCTTCTTGACAGCGATGCCCTGCTTGGCCACACCTTCGACGTCGCCCAAGGCTTCAAGCTGTCCGTCGGTCTGGGAGATGGCATAGCCGGCGACCGGAGAATCGGCATAGAACGCATCGGCCTTGCCCGTCGCCACTGCGGTGGCCGCTTCGGCCTGACGCTTGTACGACATCACTTCGGCCTTGTTATCGGCCTCGCATCCTTTGGCGATGGTGTTGGCTTCCTCTTCCTGCACGGTGCCGGTCTGCACCGCGATCTTCGCGCCGCACATGCCGGAAGTGTCAAGCTTCTTCGGATTGCCCTTCTTCACGGCCCACGTGGAACCTGCACGGTAGTAGCTCACGAAATCCACGGACTGCAGACGCTCTTCAGTGATGGTCATGGCGGTGATGCCCAGATCATACTTGGAGCCAATGGAAGGAATGATGGTGTCGAACATGGAAGACACGATGTTTGGCTTCAAACCAAGCGTCTTGGCGATGGCCTTGGTCATGTCGATATCATAGCCGACCGGAGTCTTGCCGTCTTCGGCATAGAATTCAGCCGGAGCGTACGAAAGCTCCATACCGGCGGAAAGCTCGCCGTCCTTCACCAGATCGCCGGACGGAACCAGCTTGGCCAGCTCGTCATCTTTTTTAATGGTGCTGACATCGTAACCGGTGGTAGCGTTCGACGAATCCGACGAATCGCCGGAATTGGACGCCTCGGAGGTGCCGCAAGCGGCAGTGGAAAACAACATCGCCGCACTCAGCGCAAGCGCCACAACGGACTTGATCTTCAAAGACATGGTATGCATATCCTTCTTCTTATCTCTTCATTGCCATACCGAAAATCTCAACGCCATTCGGTTGCAGAGAACCTCAGTATCTCAAATAGGCACGATAAGAGCGCAATGCTACATGTACGTTACATTGCGCAAACCTTACGTATCAGCCAAGAATCGCGCAATGTAGCTCCGTCGAATCACGGAAGATCCATATACGAAAACGGAAGACACGCGGATTTGACCCGCATGCCTTCCGTCATATCGGCGTCACAGTATCGCCGTGTGCGATGTCTGCCTTACGTTTGATCGTTCAGTCGAGGTCAGTCGGATTGATTTCGGCTTTGTCGATCGCTCCGTTCTCCACGCCCCAATGCTTGAGGATCTTCATATACGTGCCATCATCCATGAGCTTCTGCAGTGCGGCCTGCACCGCCTTGGCGGTATCGGAATCGCCCTTTTTGATTGCCACGGCCTCCTTGGTCACGCCGACATCCTCGCCGAGGGCTTCTAGCGTATCTTCGGTTTGCGCGATGGCATAGCCGGCGACCGGCGAATCAGCATAGAATACGTCGGCCTTGCCCGTCGCCACGTTCGTGGTCACATCGGTCTGCAGCTTATTCGACAGAATCTGCACTTCGGACTTGCCGTCGGCCTTGCATTGTTTGGCGGCCGCGTTGACTTCCTCTTCCTGCGTGGTGCCCGTCTGCACCGCGATCTTCAAGCCGCACAGGTCGGAAGTGGCGACCTTGTTCGGATTGCCCTTCTTCACCACCCACGTGGAACCGGCCTTGAACATGCTCACGAAATCGACGGCTTCCATACGCTCGGGCGTGATGGTGAACGACGAAATGCCGATATCGTACTTGGTGCCGATCGACGGAATGATCGAATCGAAATTCGACGTTTGCGGCACGACCTCAAGACCGAACATATTGGCGAGCGCCTTCGCGATATCAACATCGAAGCCGACCGGGGTCTTGCCATCCTCCGCAAGGAATTCGGCGGGAGCGTACGACGTGTCCATGCCGACGGTGAGCTTGCCGTCCTTGGTGACTGATTCCGGCAGCATCGCGGCTATATCGTCATCCTTCGTCACGCCGGAAACGTCATAACCGGTGGTGTTCGACGACGACTCAGAATCACTGGAAGCCGCGGAATCGGACTTTTCCGATGTGCCGCACGCACCCAACGAAACGATCATGGCGGCGCTTAGTGCAAAAACAGCGAGTTTCCTCAGATTATTGAAAGCCATCGCGGATCCTCTCTTCATTCCCAACCGTATGAATACGGCCGAACCGAAGTCCTGCAGGCACCATAGAAAACGATTGCTACGGCCACGTTAATAGTACGCAAACTCTATTCGATATGCCGTTTTTCCTTACGAAAAAGCGGGTTTTGCCATATCACAATATGATCAAAACCCGCTTTGTTCCCAGCACGTCGCCAGTCATGCGATCATTGAACCGTCTGATCCGTGGACGGTTCAATCATGGAATTATTCGGCGCCCGGCGTATTGATTTCCGACGTTTCGATGGCACCGTCCTCGACACCCCAATACTTAAGGATCTTCAGATACGTACCGTCGTCGATGAGCTTCTGCACGGCCTTCTGTACGGCCTCATCCATCTGGCTGTCGCCTTTTTTGATGACGATGCCTTCCGGAGCGACGCCTTCGACCTTGCCCAGCATTTCCAGCTGTCCATCGGTTTGCGCGATGGCATAGCCCGCAACCGGCGAATCGGCATAGAACACGTCGGCCTTGCCGGTGACAACGTTCGTGGTCACATCGGTCTGCAGCTTGCTGGAGATCACTTCAAGCTTATCCTTGCCGTCGGCCTCGCATTGCTTGGCTATCTTGTTCGCTTCGGTCTCCTGCATGGTGGCGGTCTGCACGGCCACCTTCTTGCCGCACAGATCGGACGTGTCGATCTTGTTCGGATTGCCCTTCTTCACGGCCCATGCCGATCCGGCATCAAAATGGCTTACGAAATCAACCGCTTCCAAACGTTCCTTGGTCACGGTGAACGACGAAATGCCGATATCGTACTTGGATCCGACCGATGGAATGATCGAATCGAAATTCGCGGTTTCCGGATCCGCTTCAAGGCCGAACACCTGCGCCAAAGCCTTGGCGATATCGACATCGAAGCCGACCGGGGTCTTGCCGTCCTCCGCAAGGAATTCGGCGGGAGCGTACGACGTGTCCATGCCGATGGTGAGCTTGCCGTCCTTCGTCACATAATCGGGCAACAGTTTGGCGATGTCATCGTCTTTCTGCACCGACGAAACGTCATAACCCGTCAGTTCGCTCGCTTTCGAACCGCTATCGGACGAAGCCGCATCGTCGCTTCCATCACTGGTGCCGCATGCCGCTCCAGCAAACAGCATCGCAACGCTCAGCGCACACGCGGCAACCGCCTTCAGACTTTTCTTCGCTTCCATATCCTTCTCCTATGTCTCGCTCGGTCTATTCGACCGAATCTGAACCATACACTAGAGAGGGCAAGCTACAAAAAGATTACGGCCACCGCTGTATATCAGTATGTGAAACCGGAAATTTTCCGGTTACCACTTATCGCACCTGCTTGTTGGCATATCGCATGGCACGCAAGGCCTCACGCTTGTCTTGCTCCTCGCGCAATGCCTGACGCTTGTCGAATTCCTTCTTGCCTCGTGCCAATGCGATTTCCGCCTTGACTCGACCGTCTTTGAAATACAGGCTCAGCGGAATGATGGTGAAACCCTTGGCTTGGCTTTGACGAGCCAGCTTGTCGATCTGCGCCGCGTGAAGCAACAGCTTACGCTTGCGCTTAGGGGCAT
This sequence comes from Bifidobacterium pseudocatenulatum DSM 20438 = JCM 1200 = LMG 10505, assembly GCF_001025215.1. Lineage (NCBI taxonomy): Bacteria > Bacillati > Actinomycetota > Actinomycetes > Bifidobacteriales > Bifidobacteriaceae > Bifidobacterium > Bifidobacterium pseudocatenulatum. Next base: position 622,832 of record NZ_AP012330.1, on the reverse strand, counting down.
GATTGTTCCACGTTCCGTTGAGATATTCGGGAATATTGGCTCCCTCAAGCCACATTTCACCGCGACGGTCGATGGTAATGAACGATTCGGCCAGCGATGCGCGGCCTTCTCGAAGCGACTTCACCTCAGTGCCGGTCAACACCAGACCGGCTTCATACTTGTCTTCAATGGCATAGTCGTGGCGTGCCTTCTTGTTTTGCGCAATCGGCTTCACGCCTTGCTCCTTGGCCATGTCGGACCTCCTTTCCGGTTCTTCAAAGAAGTGTTCTGCAACGCAACAATCGACAATATCATGGGAGCGCGCCGCCCAACGATTCAGGCGGCGCGCTCCCGCGACACAACGCTCAAGGAAAGCTCAAACGCCCCTTGATGAATCAGTGCACATACCAGAACTGGGACGCGTTGTACAGTGTGCGGTACGACACCACATATGGGCCACCAGCCGCGTTCATTTCGGAAATGGTGATGGTGTTGCCATTCACCGCTTCCACCACACCCACATGACCGTAGAAGCCATCGGCACCAGCCTGACCGGGCAGGAAGGAGATTGCCGCACCGACCTGCGGGCTATGATCCACGCGAAGACCATACGACGGTGCGGTAGCGTACCACTGGCCACCGTTACCCAAGTACGAGGGGGTTCCGATACCCATCTGTCTACGACGTTCGTACGCCCACCACGTGCACTGGCCGGCCACGTAGCCATTGCCGTAATCGCCATTGGAGGTTCCCTGACCGGAATTGTTATTGGTACTCGGCGCGGGAGCAGGCGTAGGAGTAGGCGTAGGCGTGGGAGCAGGCGTCACATTGTTGCCGCCACTATTGGTATTGTTGTTGCCTGGCCGGGTCTGCCCTTGATTGCCACCATTGTTTTGATTAGCTGCTGCGGCCTGCTCGGCTGCATACTGGCGGTTGAAGGAATCGACCTGTGACTGCAACATAACCGTTTGCGCCGCCTGTTTGGCCACGCTGCCGTTCAGCTGCGACTGTTGGCTTTCCAATTCGGCACGGCGGGTTTCGCCTTCTGCACGCAACTGGTCAAGCGAGTCGCGCTGGGTCTGTGCGGAAGCAGCAGCCTGCTGTGCGGAAGCGGCTTTTTCGTCAGCTGCGGTTTTCAGATTGGCGATCTGCTTCTCGATTGCAGAAAGACGCTCGCTACGGTTCATCGACGTGTTCAACGTATTCGCCGCATCACTTGCCGCATTGGCTTCGGTACGGCTCAACGCATCACGAGACTGCATGGAATTAATGAATTCCTGAGTGCTCGTGGAACCTGTCACCACGCTCATCACAGTGGATGCATCGGAACCATGCAGGTCTTCACGAGCCATCTGTGCCACGGCCGCATGCGCGTCATCATAATCCTTGCCGGTCTGTTCGATCTGCGCTTCGAGGTTTTCCTTATCTTTTTGCGCGGCCTCCAAACGGGAAGCCGCAGCATCAGCTTCACTCTGTGCCGAAGCGGCAGTAGCATTTGCCTCATCGACTGCAGCTTGAGCTGCAGGAATTTTCGTATTTGTCAATTCATCCAGCTCGACGATCTTGTCGGCCAAATCAGACTTCACACCGGAAAGCTGTGAACGCAACTGGGCTTCACGCTGAGAGCTGGCAGCCTTCTTATTCTGGGCATTCACCAGATTGCTGTATGTATTGGCTTGCGCCTGCGGAACCGCAGACGAGAACGGGGCAATCGCCATCGTGGCGCACAAAGCCCCCGTTGCAAACACCGCGACGGCCGGTTTTAGAGCTTTCTTGCTTGTCATTCGGTCACTTGCCTCCCATCATTGGTTCCATACCATAGCATCCCATGCTTAAAACGCGACACAGATAAACGTATCCAATCCGTACAAAACGGAATGTTCTCAGGCTTTCAAATACCTATGCAACGACACTGTGGATGCAATCACCGACAACAGCACCGCTCCTGCAACCAAAATCGGCGAAATCCACAATACCGTCATCTGATTCACATATGGAATCCATTTCACGGAGGCTGCAAGCCAATCAGTGATAAATACCTTCACCAATGCCGATAAAGTGACGCAGGAAAGCAAGGAGCCGACCATTGATGCGATCACCCCTTCAAGAATGAATGGCAGCCGAATGGTCCAATTCGAAGCACCCACCAAACGCATGATCTCCGTTTCGGTTCGACGTGACGCAGCAGACATGCGAATTGTGGTACCGGTCAGCATAATGGCGACGACCACCATCACCGCGGCCAATGCGGCGGTTGCAATGGTCGCACGATTCAGCACTGCGAACACCGGCTCAAAAATCTGCCGTTGATCACTGACAGTATCGACGCCCTCCTTGCCAGAAAGCACTTCGGAAACGACTTGATATTTCTCAGGATTCTTCAGTTTCAGCCACAATGAATCCTGCATATCGTCGGCAGTGAGCGTACGCCCCTGATATTCACCGTTCGGATATTGTTTGAGGAAAGTGTCGTTGTAGAAATCTTCCTTGCTTACAAAAGTGATTTGCGATACATCATCGGCAAGCTCGTTGCGAATGGTTTTCTGCAAGTCATTGATCTGAGTCTGCGTTGCCGCGGTTCCCGCGGTGCAGTTCACGGATTGGCTGGTGCCATCGGGACACATCCACACCACCACTTCAACCTTGGAATACCAATCGCCTTTGGCTTTGGTGATCTGCGCCTGAGTGAGCACCGATGCGCCGATAAACAGAAACGAGATGAATGTAACGAGCATCACTGAAAGCAACATGGGCACGTTGCGCTTGAGGCTGCTCCAGGTTTCGGAAAGAATGAAACGCAAACGCATCAGTCGTTCTCCTTGCTTTCGGACGTTTCATGCTGTTCATCGGATTGTTCGACGGATTTCGCCTCGCCACCGGCAGTCGCGGCGGGCGCTGCCGGAGGAGCCGGAGGCGCGGGCGGAGCGGGAGGCATCGGCAGTGCCGGAGGAGCGGGAACCGTTGGCTCCGCGGATTGCTCGTTTTCAGCCGCTTTGCTTGATTCCATGCCTGTATCAGGCGAAGAGCCAGTCGCGTCGGCATTGGCTTCGGTCTGCGAACGTGCAGCCGAATCGGCATGCTCCTGTTCGGCAAGATCCTCAAGTTTCAGTCCCTTGCCCCAGGTCAGCGTAGTCTCCACCGGAGCGAACGCCTCGCCATAACGACCGGTGCGACCGGAATGCACGGAATTGGCGAGACGCGCGATGCCCGCATCACCATTGCCGCTGTGGATGGCCGCAGCTACGGCATCAACCGCGTTCGCCGCGGTTTCGGCTCGCGTCGCGCCTTCCACGTCCACCGCCTCATCGGAAAAATCAGACATTTCAAGCGCGCCCGGCGCACGATATTTCGAGTCGACGTCGCCGCCGTTCAACGCCTGATGCGATTTGGATTCGACTTCGGCATCCGGGAAGTACAGTGCGGAATCGTAGGATCCCTGCTGCTCGTCACGCACGATTTTGCCGGTATGCAGTTCGACCACACGCTTGCGCATGGAGTTGACGATTTCCTCGTTATGCGTTGCCATGACGATGGTGGTGCCAGTGCGGTTGATGGCGTCCAGCACTTCCATAATGCCCAGCGATGTGGTCGGATCGAGATTTCCAGTAGGCTCGTCGGCCAGCAGAATCTGCGGATGGTTCACATACGCTCGCGCAATGGCCACACGCTGTGCCTCACCGCCGGAAAGCTCGTGCGGATAGTTGTTTTCCTTACCGGTGAGACCGACAGTCTGCAGCACTTTCGGCACTAACGATTTGACGGTGGAACGGCTTGTGCCAATCACTTCAAGCGCGAACGCCACATTCTCCCATACCGTTTTGTTGTTGAGGAGTTTGTAATCCTGGAAGATAAAACCGATGGAACGACGGTAATGCGGCACCTGCCTTGACGACAGGCGCCTCAAATCATTACCTGCGACGCGAATCTCGCCATCCGTGACCTCCTCCTCGCGCAGCAACAGGCTCAGCAATGTGGTTTTGCCGGAACCTGAAGCGCCCACGAGGAACACGAAATCCCCTCGATCAATGTCGAGATTGATGTCATCCAAGGCAGGCCTGGTGCCTTTCGGATACACCTTGCTCACATGTTCAAGCGAAATCAGCGCCATCGTCGTACCCCTCCACTATGTGCTGTTCTGATTACGGTAATCGTGGTTTTTAGGCGTCCGCCTCTTCGGCCGCCGCGCGACGCTGCTCATGACGCCAACGGATGCCGGCCTCAATGAACGCGTCGATATCGCCGTCGAACACGGCCTGGGTCTGCGAAGTCTCATAGCCGGTGCGCAGATCCTTGACCATCTGGTACGGATGCAGCACGTAGGAACGCATCTGGTCACCCCAGCTGGCCTTGATATCGCCGGCGAGCTCCTTCTTCTTCTTGGCTTCCTCTTCGTGGCGCAGCACCAACAGTCGGGACTGCAGCACGGCCATGGCAGCGGCACGGTTCTGGATCTGCGAGCGCTCGTCCTGCATGGTCACCACGATGCCGGTCGGAATGTGGGTGATACGCACCGCGGAATACGTGGTGTTCACGCCCTGACCGCCAGGGCCGGAGGAGCAGTAGGTGTCAACGCGGATTTCGGAATCGGGCACGTCGATGTGATCGGTCGCCTCAACGAGCGGCACCACTTCCACTGCCGCGAAGCTAGTTTGGCGACGGCCTTGGTTGTCGAACGGGGAGATACGCACCAAACGGTGTGTGCCGCCTTCCACGCTCATGCGACCATACGCATAAGGGGCATCCACCTGGAAGGTGGCGGACTTGATGCCCGCCTCTTCGGCGTAGGAGGTGTCCATGACCTTGGCCTTATACCCATTGCGCTCCGCCCAACGCAGGTACATGCGCAGCAGCATCTGAGCGAAGTCGGCGGCATCCACACCGCCCGCGCCGGAGCGGATGGTCACCACTGCGGAACGTTCGTCATATTCGCCGTCGAGCAGGGTCTGGATTTCCATGTCGGCCAGATCGTTCTGAATGCTTTCGACTTCGGACTGCGCTTCCGCCAACGTGTCGGCGTCTTCTTCCTCCTGACCCAATTCCACCAACGTTTCGACGTCGTCGATGCGCTGGCTTGCGGAAGCGAGACGCTTCAGCTGGGACTGCACTGCCGACAGTTTGCTGGTCACTTTCTGCGCGTTTTCGGGATTGTCCCACAATCCCGGTTCGGCCGCCTGAACTTCAAGATCTTTGGCCTGCGCGGTCAGTCGGTCGACGTCAAGCGCCTTGGAAATCGACTCGTATTTGGCGCGCGCCTCGCCGATTGCCTGGGAAAAATCAAATTCTGCCATCGTTTACACCATACATTTCTTTATGCGTTCTTTATATTCTGTCATGGAGCCTCATACGGCTTTCGCACAATCCTCAGCTTCTTCCACGTACCCACATACTCGTTCCCATCCTGCCGAGCCGCGAACCAGTCTCGTTACGTATGGGATTGCAGGTCCGGGGAGGATCATACCGGACCAAAGGCGTCAAAGACCTGCGTAGATAGCAGGAATAACCAGACTCAGCAGCATCGCCGCAGCGATGACGATGCACACCGCCCGCACCATGGTGCGGCGACGGCGTTCTCGCTGCTCGCGTTCGCTTCTGTAGTCACTCACGGGGTACTAGTATAGGCAAGGCCTTCTACTTATTATCTTTCGGCGATCTCACCATATTTTGCCGCATCGCAATCCTGCCATATCATACTCGCGAACCTGTGTACGCATTACGCGACATTGATTGCACGTCATTTATGATACGGTTCGCCGGCATTGATTTTGCATGCACGATACAGCTGTTCAAGCAGAATAACGCGCATTAATTGATGAGGAAAAGTCATTTTGGAAAAACTCAGCAGGTAGTCGGCCCGTTTCACAATCGTTGGGTCAAGTCCGAGCGATCCGCCGATGATGAGTTGGATATGGCTGGTGCCATGCACTCCAAGACCGTCGATTTTCTGCGCAAGTTCTTCACTGGTCAGCTGCTGGCCTTCGATGGCGAGCGCGATGACGAACGCATCGTCGCGAATATGCTTGGCGATGCGTTCGCCTTCCTTGGCTTTGATTTGCCGTTCCACTCCCTCACTGGCATGCTCGGGTGTTTTCTCGTCGGCCACTTCGACGATGTCAAGCTTGCAGTATCGGCTGAGTCGTTTCGAATATTCGGCGATGGCGTCGCGCAGATATTGTTCCTTGACTTTGCCGACGGTAATGAGGGAGATTTTCATATTTGATATTTAGTTCTTGTGCAGTTTTTCGTTCAGTTCGATGCCGGTCTTGCGATAGCGCGCTTCGATACGGCCGGACACGGAATTACGGATGAACAGGATGTTGTCTTTGCCGGAAAGATCGGCGCCCTTGACGGTTTCGAGCGGTTCGCCCGCCGCGACCTTGGCCTTGTCGTAGATGGTCACCTTGGTGCCGGCGGTCACATACAGACCGGCTTCAACCACGCAGTTGTCGCCGAGGGAGATGCCGATGCCCGCGTTCGCGCCAAGCAGGGAGTGCTCGCCGATGGAGTTCTTAAGCTTGCCGCCACCGGACAGGGTGCCCATGATGGATGCGCCGCCGCCGATATCGGAACCGTTGCCGACCACAACACCCTGGGAAACACGGCCTTCCACCATGGAAACGCCGAGCGTGCCGGCGTTGAAGTTCACGAAGCCGGCATGCATGACGGTGGTGCCTTCGGAAAGGTGGGCACCCAAACGCACGCGGTCGGCGTCGCCGATACGCACGCCGGTCGGCACCACATAGTCGACCATGCACGGGAACTTGTCGATCGACAGCACGTTCACGTCAACCTTCGGCAGTCCCGGAACGCACTGGTTGGCCGCGGCCATCACATCAAGCTTGCGCAGCGCGAAATCCTCGACCGCGAACGGGCCATAATTGGTCCATACCACATTGTTGAGGGCTGCGAAAATGCCGTCCAGATTCAGGGTGTTCGGCTTGGCGAGACGCATGCTCAGCAGATGCAGACGCAGGTATGCGTCGGCTGCGTCTTCGATCGGTTCGTCAAGCTTCGACACCGTGAACACCGGAATGCGGCGCACGCCACGCGCATCGACGCCCTCATGGGCGAGATTGCCAAAATTATGGTTCGGGCGTGCCACCTCCTCCGGAGCCTCGCCAAGCTTCAGTTCCGGGTACCATACGTCCAAAGTGTTGCCGGCCGCATCCACGCTGGACAGACCCCAACCCCACGCAGTGCGCTGATCGGTCATTCTTCGCTCCTTCACAACAGTGATTGCATTACTTGCATGTTTCCGTGCAATACTTTAGCCGCAGGGCTTGGCGAACAGCATCACAAGTCCATGAAACAGCGAAAAAGCAACTATCGACGGTCGATCGGAGTGTAATCACGTTCGGTATAACCGGTGTACACCTGACGCGGACGACCGATCTTGGTGTTCGGATCGGCAAGCATCTCACGATACTGCGCGATCCAACCGGGAATACGCCCCAATGCAAACAATGTGGTGAACATGGACGGATCGAACCCGATTGCGCGATAGATCAATCCCGTGTAGAAGTCGACATTCGGATACAGGTGACGCGACACGAAATACTCGTCGTTCAGCGCGATTTTCTCCAATTCCGTGGCGACGTCGAACAGCGCACGCTCGTCGGCAGGCAATTTCAACGTGTCCGCGCGTTCCATGATCTTCTGCAGATACTTCTTGGCGATCGCGGCACGCGGATCGTACGACTTGTACACGCGGTGGCCGAGTCCGGAAATACGCTGACCGCTGGTTTTGGCGTCTTCCACGAATTCCTTGACGGTTTTGCCTGAATCGCGAATGGCTTTGAGCTGACGGAGCACCGCTTCATTCGCACCACCATGCAATGGGCCCGACAGCGCGTTGATGCCCGCCGCAACCGCGGAATACAGGTTGGCGTGGGCGGAACCGGCGATACGTACCACGGAAGTGGAGCAGTTCTGCTCATGATCGGCATGAATGATCAGCAGGCGTCCGAGCGCATGCACGTACAGCGGGTCGGAATCGAACGGCTCGTACGGCACCGCAAAGCACATGCGCAGGAAATCGTCGACATAGCCGCGCGAATAATCCGGATACAGCATCGGCTCATCGCGGCGACGGCGGAAAATGTAGCTGACGATGGTTCGTGCCTTTGCCATAATGATGGTCGCAGCCTCGTCAAGCTGGTCGGAATCATTGATATCAGTAGTGTCCGGATAGAAGGTGGCGAGCGCGTTGACCGCGGATGCCATCACGCTCATCGGATGCGCGGTGCGTGGGAAAGAACCCATGAAGGTACGGAAATCCTCACCCACCATCGTGCGATGGTTGATGTCGGAAATGAACCGGTCGTACTGCTCCTGATTCGGCAGTTCGCCATGACGCAGCAACCAGGCGACCTCAAGGAAATCGGATTGCTCACACAACTGCTCGATCGGGTACCCGCGGTAGCGCAGGATCGAGTTCTTGCCGTCGATGTACGTGATTTTCGATTCGCATTGCGCAGTCGTCAGGAAACCAGGGTCGAGTGTGACCCAGCCGTCGTTGCGCAGCGTGGACACCACGATGCCGTCCGCACCCGCCGTGGCTTCGACCACCGGCAGGGTGAAGTCTTTGGATTCCACACTCAGATTGGCTGTGGCCATACTTGCACGCTCCTTAACCGTTCGAAAGTATCGAACACTATATGGCATGCGCGTTTCCAAGCATGGTTTCGTCTCAAAATCAATCGATTGACATCCGATACTTCATTCCTGCAAGGCAAATAATTCGACTATTTCCGCGCGAAATTACGCATATAAAAGGCCGATGCCTGAATAATCGTGGGCATCGGCCTTCTTTTCGTACGCTTCGCTCCGTCGTATTGGAGCTTTGCCGCGTTTTACGCTACCGTCTGATCACTTGTCGCGAACGGTGAGGATCACCGGACCGTTGTCGGTGATGGCGATGGTGTGTTCGCTATGCGCGCCACGGGAACCGTCGGAGCTCTTCAGCGTCCAACCATCTTTCGGATCCTGGTAGATTTCGTCGGTGGTCTTGAGGAACCACGGTTCGATGGCGATGACCAGGCCCGGACGCAGCTTGTAGCCGTGGTGCGCGCGGCCATCGTTCGGCACATGCGGATCGCCGTGCATAATACGTCCGACGCCATGGCCGCCGAATTCAAGATTGATCGGATAGCCGTATTCGCGGGCCACATCGCCGACTGCCGCGGAAACATCACCCAAACGGTTGCCCGGCTGCGCAGCGGCAATACCGGCCGCGAGCGCCTCTTCGGTGCACTTGATCAGGCGCAGATCCTCAGGATCCTTATGCTCGCCGACCACGAAGCTGATGGCGGAATCGGCAACCCAGCCATCGACGTTGATCGCCAGATCGAGGCTGACCAAATCGCCGTCCTTCAGGTTGTAATCGAACGGAACGCCGTGCAGTACGGCATCGTTCACGGAAACGCAAATATAGTGCGCGAACGGGCCGGTACCGAAATCCGGAGCATAGTCGACATAGCAGGATTCGGCACCCTTGCGATCGACGATGCGCTTGTGCACGAATTCATCGATTTCCAGCAGATTGGTACCAACTTTGGTAAATTCCTTGAGATCGCGCAGAATGCCGCCGACAAAACGGCCGGCAGGCTTCATCTCTTCGATCTCTTTCGGTGTTTTCAGTTCAATCATGCCTCTAACCCTACTTCGTACGCCCTACAGTGCTCGGCTCTCCCTGGCTTTTCTTACGATTATGCAAATCTCACCTTATGCATGCCGTTGCGGAATGATGATTATTCGTTTCAGATACACTGTTTTGTCACCAAAGATGGATAGTGTGAAGCCATGAGTACCACTTTGAATTCGGGTATCGATCCGGCATCGTTCTCCGCCGTGACCGGCCCTGCGCAAGATCTGTTCCGCTATGTCAACGGCCCATGGATCGACATGTATCGTCTTCCTGATGATCGTTCCCGTTATGGTTCGTTCGATAAGCTCGCTGAAGATGCCGAAAACCAGATTCGTGAGATTCTCGAAGACGACGACTGCCCTGCCGAGAAGTCCCACGCCCTGTATGCGAGTTTCCTTGACGTCGACGCCATCAACGCTTCCGGACTCGCGGCCATTGAAGACCAGTTGAAGGCTATTGACGTCGCTGCCGACAAGGCTGAACTCACCCGCTCTTTGGGCGCGATGAACCCGGCTGGCGGCCCTGACCTGATCGGCATTGCCGTGTATGGCGATCCGGGCGCTCCCGAAACCAACATCATCCATATTGAACAGTCTGGCTTGGGACTGCCCGATGAGGCGTATTACCGTGAAGACCATTATGCGCCGATTCGTGAAGCATACGTCGATATGGTGGCCAAGCAGTTGAAGAACGCGAAGCTCGCCGCCGATGACGAGCAGGCCGAAGCTCAAGCCCAGCGTTTCCTCGACGTGGAGACACGTATCGCCGCGAACCATTGGGACAATGTGGCAACCCGTGATTCGGTGAAGACCTATAATCCCACCGATTATGCGGAATTGAGCGGAATGCTCGCCGATTATGATCTCGACACATGGATCGAATCCTGGCAGTCCGCATATGATCAGACTTCCGCCGCTCAGGTGCAGCCGCTTGATTTCCGAGGCATTTTCAACCATGTGGTGGTGCATGAGCCCAGCTTCCTCACCGGTCTTAACGCATTCTGGAAGGCCGCGGATCTCGACGATCTCAAGCTGTGGGCACGCGTGCATGTGATCATCGGCTCCACCTTGGAGTTGCCGCACGAATTCGATGAGACGAATTTCGAGTTCTATGGCAAGACGTTGTCTGGTCAGAAGCAGCAGCGCGTGCGTTGGAAGCGCGGCGTTTCGCTGGTCAACGGCATTTGCGGCGAGGATGTGGGCCGCGAATATGTGAAGAGGCACTTCCCCGAGTCGTCGAAGCAGCGTATGGAACAGCTGGTCGGCAATCTGATCGACGCCTACCGCGTGTCCATTTCCAACTCCGCCTGGCTTGGCGAAGAAACCAAGCAGAAGGCGTTGGAGAAGCTCTCCAAGTTCGTGCCGAAGATCGGCTATACGAACCATTGGCGTGACTATTCCGCGCTTGACGTACATGAGAATGCCGGTTTTGCCGAGAACATGCGTGCCGCCAACTTGTATGAGACCGGCTATCAGCTGGCCAAAGTCGGCAAGAGCGTCGACAAGGACGAATGGCTGATGAATCCGCAGACGGTGAACGCCTATTATGAGCCGACCATGAACGTGATCGTGTTCCCGGCCGCCATTCTGCAGCCGCCGTTCTTCGATCCGAACGCCGAAGACGCCGCGAACTATGGCGGTATCGGAGCGGTGATCGGCCATGAGATCGGCCACGGCTTCGACGATCAGGGTGCCCAGTACGACGGCGACGGCAAGCTCAACGACTGGTGGACCGAAGAAGACAAGGCCAATTTCGAGCAGCTCACGCAGAAACTCATCGACCAGTACAACGCGTTCGTGCCAACGCAGCTTGCCGAAAAATACGCCGACGATCCAGCTCAGGCTCCACATGTGAACGGCGCTTTGACCATCGGCGAGAACATCGGCGACCTGAGTGGCGTGAACATTGCGCTCAAAGCATATGCGTTCGCTCTTGACGAGGCGGCAGGCCGTGAGAAGAACGGTTCCACGGAGTCCATTGAAGCTTCGCTGTCTGAAGCGCCGGAAATCGATGGTTTCACCGGTTTGCAGCGTTTCTTCCTCAGCTACGCGTCCATCTGGCGCACCAAGAATCGTGACGAGCTGGCGGAGCAGTATCTGCAGATCGACCCGCACTCCCCCGCCGAATGCCGCACGAACGGCATCGCACGCAACGTGGATCTGTTCTACAAGGCGTTCGACGTGAAGCCGGAGGACGGCATGTGGCTCGATCCCGATCAGCGCGTGCGCATCTGGTAACAAACCACATCATCGGCTGGCAATCGGAGCCAAGCATGCAAGGCATCGGTGCCGCCTAATATATGTCGCCGTCGAATTCCCCGGTATCTCCCGAGAATTCGGCGGCTTCGTCATCTTCGGGAACCACGATTTCGACCGGCGCCACACTGCCCTGCCTGACGAACGGATCGGCTCCCACACGCGGTTCCGTTCCTTTCGCTTCCGGCTGGTGCTGGTCGTTCGGCTTGACGAACTTACGCAACGTGGTGACTCCCCGGTTAAGGTCGTGCCCTGCGGCGCTGGCTTCCAGCACTATGCGTGACTGCGGTTTGCCGTTCTGATCGGCCCACGTTTCCGTGGCGAGCGCGCCCATCACGATAACCGGCTCGCCTTTCTTCAGAGATTGGCAGATGTTCTCGGATAGGTTCCGGTACGCTTTCACCGTGATCCATGTGGTGGGAAGATCCTTCCATTGCTGTGTGCGATTGTCGAAATACCGTCTGGTGCTCGCCATTCTGAACGAACTGGCATGGGGCATGCCATCCTTGTTGAATTGCGTGGGATTGGCGCCCACATATCCGGTGATGGTGATGAGAGCTTGCTGTTGTGCCATGATCGGCCCTTTCTGTCGCATTGGTAATAAAGGGGCCGCGGAAAGCACCGATGAAGGTGCGAAAGCAACGCGCAGTCGGAGAAATGGGTTGCGAGAGAGGGGTTCTGCACGCCTTTCCGCTTCCTTGCGTTTCCGCGGTACCATCACTATCGCCGAATCGGCTTTGCTTGCACCAGCTCGACTGACGAATGTGGATAGAGGACGTCATTTCGGGCGAGTCGTGGATAGTAGGTGGATATCTTTTCACTTATCCACAGCAATGCACCGTCGATAGGTGTGTAGGATTTCGTCTGATTTCCCAATGAATATTTTCTGCAATTCTTCGATCACTTTTTTTTTAAAAAAAAAACGGAAGACTATGGTGCATCCATAATCTTCCGTGTAATCCTTGGAATAATCGAAATGGTTTACGATTATTACTTCAGCAGCGCGGCGACACGATCGGCAATCACCCGGGCTGCGTCGGCGACAGGCACGGCTTCGGCGTTCTCGCCATTGCGGTCACGCACTTCAATGGTGCCATTGTTGACAGTGTCGCGGCCTGCGACGGCGATCAGCGGCACGCCGATAAGCTCGGCATCCTTGAACTTGACGCCCGGGGAAACCTTCTTACGGTCATCGAAGATCACTTCGATGCCCTTGGCTTCCAGATCGGCGATCAGTTGCTCGGCGGCTTCGAATGCAGCCGCATCCTTGCCGGTGGCTACCACATGCACCTGGGCGGGAGCGATGATGGCCGGCCATGCCAAGCCCTTCTCGTCATGGTGGGTTTCAGCGATACAAGCCATCACACGAGACACGCCAATGCCGTAGGAGCCCATCCACACCGGCACGGTCTTGCCGTTCTGGTCGAGCACCTTCAGGCCGAGCGCGTTGGAATACTTCAAGCCAAGCTGGAACACCTGGCCGATTTCCACACCGCGTTCGAAGCTCAGCGGGCCGGAACCGTCCGGGCTCATGTCTCCGTGGCGAACCTGCACGGCTTCCACCACGCCGTCGGCTTCGAAGTCACGACCGTACACGAGATCGTAGTAGTCGACTCCGGCTTCATCGGCACCGGTGAACCATGCGGAACCGCGGGCGATATGCGCGTCAATGAGGTAACGCAACGCTTCGCCGGTTTCGTTGGCGTTTTCAGCCTTTTCACCGCCGCGAGCCTGCGGGCCAAACGCCATCGGGCCAATATAGCCCTTGACGAGTTCCGGATGCTTCTTCAGATCCTCGTCGGTGGCCTCTTCGATTTCAGCCGGAGTGAACTGCGCTTCAAGACGCTTCATGTCAACGGTACGATCGCCAGGCACGCCGACGACCACCAGTTCGCGCCACGGCTCGTCATGCTCGTCATCCTGCGGATGCATCACGGCGATCACCACGTTCTTCAGAATGTCGGAGGCCTCCCACGCGCGGCCATCGGAACGCGGATGGTTGGCGTTGGCAAATTCAACCATCTGATCGATGGTTTCAGCATTCGGCGTCGGACGCTTTTCAGCGGCCGGAGTGTTGCTGAAGTCGATGGCTTCCGGTTCCGGAGTGGTCAGCGCCTCAACATTCCAAGCCTTGCCGCTCGGCGACTGTGCGAAGGTATCTTCACCGATTTCCATCGGGGCAAGGAACTCTTCGGATTCGAAACCGCCCATCGGACCTGCCATGGCGTGCACCGGCACATACTTCAAATCGAGACGGTTGAAAATACGCTCGTAGGCGCCACGCTCGTCCATATATGCCTTGACAAGGCCTTCCTTGTCAAGCGTGAAGGAGTAGGCATCCTTCATGATGAATTCACGGCCACGAATCAGGCCTGCACGCGGACGGAATTCGTCACGATACTTGGTCTGAATCTGGTAGAGGGTAACCGGCAGATCCTTGTAGGAGGAGTACAGGTCCTTGACCAGCAGGGTGAACATTTCCTCATGGGTCGGCGCCAGCAGGTAGTCGGCCTCATGGCGATCCTTCAAACGGAAGATGTTGTCGCCATACTCTTCCCAACGATGGGTGGCCTCATACGGTTCACGCGGCAGCAGACCGGAGAAGTGAACTTCCTGGGCGTCGATCGAAGCCATTTCCTCACGGATGATGTTTTCGATCTTGTTCAGAACATTCAGGCCCAGCGGCAGCCAGGTCCAAATACCCGGAGCGGCCTTGCGCAGGTAGCAGGCGCGCTGCAGAAGCTTATCCGATACGACATCGGCATCGGCGGGATCCTCACGCAGAGTGCGCAGGAACATGGTGGACATACGAAGTGCTTTAGTCATATGCCCAAAACTACTCAGGCAAGGGGACGTAAGCCCAATCCAACCACCCGTTCACCGACGTATGGCAACGCACGGACGGAACACAACAGTCATATCCGTCGAATCCCAAAAATCATCATACATGTCAAACAAGGCAATCGCCATACTAGAACAGCGCGTCCTGCGCGAACTCGTCACCGTCGGGAACGGCAATGTTCTGCCGGAACGCGGCGATGCCATCATGAGCCAACATATCGGATGCCTGCGCCGAGGCGAGACGCAACTCACCATCCAATCGCACCGCATCGGGCGAAACCAAGAACATGCGTTCGTTCACACCGTTCAAATACAGGCCTTGCAGGCCTTCCACGCGAGACAGCGCCACATACCCCATGCCAGGCGCGAAGGTGCGCCGCAAATCCATCACCGCACGCTCGAGCGTCATACCTTGCGATTTGTGGATGGTGATCGCCCACGCGCAGCGCAACGGCACTTGGTTGACGCTGGCGAGCACTGTGTCGCCGTCCATCATTTCCCAGCAATTCGGCTTCATGGTAACGATATTGCCGTTTTCAAATTCAACGATCGGCCATCCGCCCTTGTTTTCGGCGGCAAATCCGCGCACGGTACCCAATGATCCGTTCACGAATTGGTGGTCGGTGTCGTTGCGTACGGCCATCACCGCAGCCCCGGTTTTGAGCTGCAAACGTTCGGGGGCAAGCATGTTTTTCTTCAAACGTTCCACCAGATTGACTGGTCCTGCGGCTTCGGCGAAATATTCGTGCGGCTCCTCGTTGATTTCGAACAGGCGCATGTCGTTGAGCGTGTCCGCCTGCTTGTTGACGGGAAACAGATTGACGGCCTGTTGACCAGGTTCGGGGATTGTGCCCAGTCTGGTGAGGAGCACATTGCGATCGTCGTCGTTCACGCAACCGTTGCGAATATCGGTCAATACGGTGAGCAGACTGCCGTCATCCTGACGATGCTGTTCGGTCAGGTAACAGATTGCGGGATTCAATTCCCGCCATACCAATGATTCGGTGACGAAACCATCTGGATTGAGTCCCGCTTTCGCATATCGTTCGCGGGAAGCCACGAATTCCGGGCTTGGTGTGACCAAATCGTGGTTGCGCCCACCCACACTCACTGGCGGAAGCTGGAAGAAATCGCCGGACAGCACCACTTGAAGCCCTCCGAACGGGCGTTGGTCACGTCGAATGATGCGGCACACCTGATCGACCATGTCGAACAGCCACGCATGCAACATGGAAACCTCGTCGATGATGAGAATGTCAGCGCCCTGCAGCTTACGTTTGCGTCGGGTACGTATGGTTTTGATCAGATTGTCGGTGAGCGCGTTGGCAAGTCCGACACCGCTCCATGAATGAATGGTCTGCCCGTTGATATGCGTGGCCGCGATACCGGTGGACGCCGTCACCGACACCGCCGCACCTTCGGCACGGGCCTGACGCACGAACTCATTGAGCACGTAGGTCTTGCCAGCACCCGGCGCACCCGTCAGGAAGACGCTCGCGCCACTTTGCAGAATCGCCAATGCCTCAGCCTGCCGCATGCCGCACCGCCTTTCCTGTTCAATCGACCATCAATTTCGAAGAAACGGCTTCCTTACGCAATCAGCTTGTCGACAACCTGAAGCACCCCGTGATCGGCATTGGATGGAGCCACAAAATGCGCGGCTTGTTTCAACGCGGGGTGCGCATTGCCCATGGCGAACGACCACTGCCCTGCCGAAAGCATCTGCAAATCGTTGAGATAATCGCCAAATACCGCCGTTTGGGCCGCAGTGACGCCAAGCACGCGCTGCAACGCTTCGACGCCCTGTTTCTTATTGGTTGTAGCATTCATGATGTCGACCCACAGTTTGCCGGAAACCACCACCTGATAATCGTTCTTCAGTGGCGTCAGCTTTTCCGCGGCCATCGCTTCGGCATCGTCGAAATCGAGAATCGCCAGTTTGAGCATGGTGTCGCTTTCGCCGTTTGATGCGATCACATCTTCAAGCACGCTATGCAGATCGTCCACAATCTCCAGTGCCGCATAATATTTGCCGACTTCGTCAAGGAACGGCTTGTCCGTGCGCTGCACGTATGCCGTGCGCAGGCCACAAAGCACCAATCCCATATCGTATTCGCCAGCCGCGGCAGAAGCGTTCACCGTGTCGATGGTCCAGCGGGTCACATCGGTATCGACGCCGTGCACTTCGGCGATATTACCGTCAATGGCCACGACATTGCCGTTTTCCGCGATATACGAAAGTTCGCCGCCGTCAAGCACCTGCGCCGCCTTATCGGCGAACATGGCACGCAAGGTAGCGTACTGGCGTCCGGACGCCGGCACGAATTCAACGCCTCGTGAGCGCAACCGGGCAAGCATCGGCCAGAAACCTTGCGGAATCTCGCTATGCTCATCAAGCAGGGTGCCGTCCATATCGGCAACCACCAAGCGAATGTCTTGCGGGATTTCGATGCTGGTCCAATCGGCTGCGCTCACTGGAGTCCTTTCCATGTTTTCGTTGGAATATCAGATTTTCCAACGATTGTGCGATATGCGGAATCAGTTGTTGTTCAAAATGCTGGTTGCCACGATCTGATCGGCGATCGCCTTGGCTTCGGCTGCGTCAGGACCGGGCGCCGCTGCCATGAACGCCTTACGGTAGTAGCGCAGTTCGTCCAGGGATTCGATGATGTCGGCGAGCGCGCGATGTCCGCCGTTCTTCGGCGGCCGGTTGTTGTATACGGCAGGATACCAGCGGCGGGCAAGCTCTTTGAACGTGCTCACGTCGATTACACGGTAGTGCAGGTGTTCCATGAGATTCGGCATGTAACGGTCGAGGAATTTTTTGTCTGATCCGATGGAGTTGCCTGCGAGCAGCGGCTTGACGCCGTCCGGGGTGAAGCGGGCCACGTATTCGGTGACTTTCCGTTCGGCCTCTTCGACGCTCAGGCCGTTCTCCCATTCGTTGATGAGTCCGGAACGGGTGTGCATGGCACGCACGAAATCGTTCATATTGGCAACGGCCGCATTAGACGGCTTGATCACGAAATCAATACCCTCGTCAAGCACGTTGAGGTCGAAGTCCGTCGGTACCACGGAGATCTCGCACAGTTCATCGTGGAAAATATCCAAGCCGGTCATTTCGCAATCGATCCAAATCAGTCGCGAATCTTTCGCTGTATACGTTTCGCCGTCATGTGCGTCAACCATCTTGCCTCGTTTCCTTTGCGTGTGCGCGTGCCGCTTGGCACGCTTCAGCTGAACATTCGAAGATACCGCGAGGTAGGGAGATTGGAAGGCCCACGCACTGGGAAGTCACGTTTGTTTTTCGCGATTTGCTTCGTAATCAATACCGCTACTTGGCGATAGGGCGACGTTCGGTTATAAATATTCACGTTGCAGATACGAGTAAAGCCTCTTACTTTCGGTCTTTTCCGAGAAGTAAGAGGCTTTTACCGATTTTGATTACTGGAATTCAGCAATCACTGGCGGCCGGAGTAGTTCGGAGCTTCGGCGGTCATGACGATGTCATGCGGATGGGATTCGCGCAAGCCAGCGTCGGTGATACGGATGAAACGGCCACGTTCCGGCATTTCGGCGATGTTGTGAGCGCCGATGTAGAACATGGACTGGTGCAGGCCACCGATCATCTGGTACAGCACTGCGTTCAGCGGTCCGCGGTACGGCACTTCGCCTTCAACGCCTTCCGGAACGACCTTGTCGTTAGAGGTGACGTCGGCCTGGAAGTAGCGATCCTTGGAGTAGGACTTCTTGCCACGCGGAGCCATGGCGCCGAGGGAGCCCATGCCACGGTACAGCTTGTACTGCTTGCCGTGCAGCAGCACCTTCTCACCCGGAGCTTCCTCGCAGCCTGCGAGGGTGCCGCCGAGCATGACGGTGGAGGCACCGGCAACCAGAGCCTTGGCGATGTCGCCGGAGTAGTGAATGCCACCGTCGGCGATGCACGGCACGCCAGCGGCACGGCAGGCCTGAGCGGCCTCGTACACTGCGGTGAGCTGCGGCACACCGACACCGGCCACCACGCGGGTGGTGCAGATGGAGCCTGGGCCCACGCCAACCTTGACTGCGTCAACACCGGCGTCGATCATGGCCTGAGCGCCCTGACGGGTGGCCACGTTACCGCCGATGATGTCAACGCCCTTGAACGCGGAATCGGACTTCAGGCGGCGAATCATGTCGAGAGCCAGCTTGGCCTCACCGTTGGCGGTGTCGACCACGAGCACGTCCACGCCGGCTTCCATCAGAGCGGAAGCACGGTTGTAGGCGTCACCCAGGAAGCCGATGCCGGCGGCAACGCGCAGACGACCCTGTTCGTCCTTGGTGGCGTCCGGATACTGCTCGGTCTTCACGAAGTCCTTCACGGTGATCAAGCCGGTGAGGTGGCCTTCATCGTCAACCAGCGGCAGCTTCTCGACCTTGTGCTTGGCCAGCAGGTCGTGGGCGTCTTCCTTGGAGATGTTGGACGGGCCGGTGATGAGGTTCTCGCGGGTCATGACCTCGGAAACCTTGAGCCGGTCGTAATCCTCGGAGGCGATGAAACGCATGTCGCGGTTGGTGATGATGCCGACGAGCTTGTTGTCGTTGTCAACGACCGGCAGGCCGGAGATATGGAAACGGCCGCACAGCTTGTCGAGATCAGCCAGCGTCACATCCGGGCTGACGGTCAACGGATCGTTGATCATACCGGATTCGGAGCGCTTGACGATGTCAACCTGAGCGGCTTGGTCATCGATGGAAAGATTGCGGTGCAGCACGCCGATGCCGCCATTACGAGCCATGGCAATGGCCATGTCGGACTCGGTGACGGTGTCCATTGCGGCGGAGATCGCCGGGACCTTCATCGTGATGTTGCGGGTCAGATGGGTGGTGGTGTCCACTTCGGACGGAATGACATCCGTCTCGTTCGGCAGCAGCAGCACATCGTCATAGGCGAGGCCAAGCTGTGCGAAAATCGGAGGAAGCGGAGCGTACGTGGAATCTGCATTCATATCAGGAATTGTAGCCATAGACCCACTATATGAACGCGGGCTGACTTACCGCGACACGGCAGAACAAGCGGCAAACAAGGGTGTTACGAAAGTTAACTGATACCGCTAGGCAAAGCGTTTAATCAGTTTTTCCGACGCTTCGACGACCGCACCGACGCATGTCTGCCGCCATCCGCAGCGTCCTCCTCCAGCATCTCGGGAATCCTATGCTTCACATACGGATACATGGTGGCGACGGTCAGCACCACGGCCGCAATCAGGAATCCAACAAGCACGTATTGGGCCTTGAAAAACAGCGTCATAATCGAGCCGAAGGCGATCAGTGCCGCCCAACCCCACAGAATCAGCACAGCCCCCTGCACGGAATGGCCGATGCGCAGCATGCGATGATGCAAGTGCATGCGGTCCGGATGCATCGGAGACTGTCCCTTGCGCAAGCGGCGCACAATCGCAAGACACATGTCGAGAATCGGCAGGAACAATACCAGAATCGGCAGCAGAATCGGCATGAACACCGGCAAGTAAATGCTGGCATGAATACTGGCCGGGTCAAGGCGGCCCGTCATCACAATCGACGCGCACGTGATCAAATAGCCGAGCAGCATGGAACCGGAGTCTCCCATGAACAGCTTCGCCGGATGCCAGTTGTGCATCAAAAAGCCCACGCACATGCCGACCATGGCAATGTCGATCAATGTCGCCATCGAAGCGTACGAAGGCGAGTTGCGGGCGATGATGTATGAATAAATGGCGAATGCGATGCCGCCGATCGCCACAATGCCCGACGACAGACCGTCCAACCCATCCACGAAATTGACCGCATTGATGGACGCGACGATCAAAAACGCGGTGATGGCCATCGACAGGCTCGGCGACGCCGTCACCAACGAGCCAAGCGGAAGCGAAATGATCTGCAGACCGCCCCATGCCACGAACACGGAAATCAACAGCTGACCGGCAAGCTTGAGCATCCAATCAAGATCCCACAAGTCGTCGGCCATGCCAAGCAGACTGATCATAATGGCGCCGGCGAGAATCACCCACGCCTGTTGCGATTGCGCGAACAATCCTTGAATGAACGGAATGCGGGATGCGAACAGCATCGACACGGTGAAACCGATCAGCATGCCCAAACCACCCAGTCGCGGTGTCGGAATGGTATGCACGTCTCGCGCACGCACTTCGCCGACGGCGCCGATCTCAATGGCGATATGGCGAATCAACGGCGTGATCAAATAGGTGACGCCGCCAGCAATCGCAGCAATGAACAGATAGATTCTCATACGCCCAAAGCACCGCCATTCAACGTCAAGGCCTTTCGGATAACCGGCTCGTGAATCACTCCCTCTCGAAGAATCGCAATGCCATCACGCCCATGAGGGTCAGCCGCCACAACCGTGGAAGCCACATGACCGGGAGTCGCTCCCCCGTCCAAATACAAATCAACCGCATCGCCAAGCGCCTGCACGGCCTCGTCAACGGTTTGCGCGCTTTCATCGCCGGAACGGTTGGCACTGGTGGCGGCCAACGGTCCGGTAGCGCGCAGCACACGCAAGGCGGCCGTGGAATTCGGAATGCGCACGCCCTGCGTGACCTTGCCGGTGGCGGGATCGGTACGTACCGTGGCGAGCGTGCAATCGTCATCGGCCACGGCGATCGGAGAGAACGCGCCCGGCATGAACATGGCGGACAGGCGGTTCAGCGGCACCGGCAGATCCAAATGCAGCTTCTCCATGCTTTCAATAGACGGCAATAGCACTTGCAACGACTTGTATTTCGGGCGTTGCTTCGCCGCGAACACCTTGCGGATCGCCTCAATGTTGCGCGGATCGCACGCAACGCCGTAGACCGTGTCCGTAGGAATCACAATCAATCCGCCGTCACGTACGATTTCGACAGCCTGGGCAAGGGATTCGTCTGAAATAGTGCGAATCTCGCTCATGACACCTCCCTTTTCGGCTTGCTGACCCCACCATTGTAAGGCAGGATTCTTCAACTGCGTTGAAACTGACCTTATGCGCCCAGATACGCCTTGCGCACCTGCTCGTTGTCCATCAGCTCCTTGGCGTCGCCTTCCATGGTGATGCGCCCGGTTTCGAGCACATACGCACGATCGGCGATCGACAGGGCCATATTCGCGTTCTGTTCGACCAGCAGTACGGTAATGCCCTGATCATGCAGCTTGCGAATAATGGCGAAGATCTCTTTGACGAGTTTCGGAGACAGACCCATCGACGGCTCGTCCATAAGAATCGTGTTCGGGTGGCTCATCAGGGCGCGGCCCATTGCCAGCATCTGCTGTTCGCCTCCGGAAAGCGTGCCCGCCTTCTGGTTGCGGCGTTCCTTCAGGCGTGGGAACATGTCGAACACCATGGCAAGATCGTCCGCCATGTGAGACCGGTCTTTGAGACTGAACGCGCCCATTTCAAGGTTTTCCTGCACGCTCATGCGCGTGAACACGTGGCGTCCTTCGGGAATATGCGCCATGCCGAGGGTCATGATCTTATTGTTCGGCGTTTTCAGCAGGTCCACGCCGTTGAACAGCACCTCGCCGGAAACCGCCGGAGTAAGACCTGTGATGGTATGCAATGTCGTGGTTTTGCCAGCACCGTTCGCACCGATCAGCGACACGATCTCGCCGTCGTTCACCGTCAGACTGATGTTTTTGACCGCTTCGATGGCACCGTAGGAAACGGAAAGATTCTTGATCTGCAGCATCAGGCGTCCTTCCTTTCGGTCGTTTCAGACGTTTCGACGGCATTGTTTTCAGCATCGTCCGTACCAAGATATGCGGAGATGACCTGCGGATTGTTGGCGATTTCCTCTGGCGTTCCGGAGGCGATGGTACGCCCGTAATCAAGCACTTGAATACGCTGGCACACGTTCATCACCAGGCTCATATCATGTTCGATCAGCAGAATGGCGATGCCGAAACGGTCGCGGATCGTGTTGATGCAGTTCAGCAGATCCTCGGTTTCCGTAGGATTCATGCCTGCCGCAGGCTCGTCAAGCAACAGCAGTTTCATGCCGGTCGCCAACGCTCGTGCGATTTCCAGCTTACGTTGCGCTCCATACGGCAGATTCGCGGCTTCGGTTTCGGCCAATCCTTCCAGTCCGAAAATACGC